>NC_009615.1:3412500-4101250 GCF_000012845.1 Parabacteroides distasonis ATCC 8503 | reverse complement strand
AGCGCTGACATCCAAGAACAAACCTTCCTTATATCCAAACTGAGCAGTAGCGAACACAGAGTTCAAGCGTTTTTCTTTCAGAGTCTCTGTGGTTTGCATCGTATAATAGTTCTTCGGGGAGAAGATGTTCGGATAATAAGCACCCGGGGTTATCACACCGTTATTTACTTTAAACTCCTTATCACCCCAACCGATCAATTCGATGCTAGATGCGCTTGTCTTCGTAAAGCTACCACCAGCAGTAACGGACAATGAATAAGTCTCATCCCAAGTTTTATTATAACTTGCTAACGCATCGGCATATGTTTGCTCACTGAAAGTCCGGGTATCTTTCATGGTACCCAATAAATTTCGTCCCGCGGTACTAGACGCATATTCGTTCAAGATCCATTTTTCATCACCACGTTCATAACGCAAACGCCCCGTAACAGAAAGACCTTCCATGATATCATATTTAACACTACCACCAAATTCATAACGGTTACGGTCCGTGATAGGAGTCTGACGATTCAACATCCAGTAAGGATTGGAGAATTGCTCTTGTTTCGTATTCGTCCAGTTATGAACATTCACGTTACGAACCCCGTCATATACTTCATAGTTACTCTTGTAGTAATCCCAATCCTCACCTCTCGGGAACAGGTAGGCACCTGTAATCGGGTTATTCAAATAACCGGCAGAAGGCTGATTCTCGATATGCTGCTTGTTGTAGCGGGCACTTACATCCACATGTACTTTCTTCCACAAGTTAAAGCCAACCTTAGCCATTAAATTATGACTTAAATAATCATTCTCCGGCATAATACCATTCGATGAGACATTCGCGTAAGAGAAATAAGAAGAAATATTCTCCGTTCCACCAGATAAAGAGATAGAGTTATTCGTTGTATAACCCGGTTGATAGAATTTACGTGCGTAATTCGGAGATGTAGCTCCTAATTTACTTCCCCAGCTAAATGTGCCCTCGTCACTCATACCATAATTATTTTGGAATTTCGGCAAAGACATGGCTGATTCGACCGTCGTATTACTAGATACATTAATAGCGACCTTACCGGCTTGTGCGGATTTTGTCGTAATCATGATAGCACCATTGGCCGCTACCGCACCATACAAAGCAGCGGCGGAAGCACCTTTCAACAATGTAATCTGCGCGATATCATCCGGATTGATAGTAGACATAGCGTCACCACCATCACGTTCGCCGCCATAGGCCATCTTCACCTGCGAATCAGATACGCTCATCATCATAGGGACACCATCCACAACAATCAACGGTTGGTTACTACCGCTAATAGACTTATTACCACGGAATAAGATCTTAGAAGAACCACCCGCACCCGTAGAGTTCGGGGTAATCTGCAAACCAGCGCTCTTTCCTTGTAAAGAGTTGATCATATTCACATTCTTAATCTCGTTCAAGTCCTTACCGCCTACCGTTTGTGCGGAATAAGTCAAAGTCTTTGATTCACGTTTGATACCCATCGCTGTTACGACAACCTCATCCAAAGCCTCTGCGTCTGAAACCATCGTAACATCGATTTTCGTACGGCCATTCACTGGCTCCTCAATCGTTTTCATACTCAAATAAGAGAATACCAAAATAGAGTTTGCGTCAGCCTCTAAGGTATATTTTCCATCAAAATCAGTAATGGTACCGGTTGTAGTACCTTTTACTAACACGTTCACTCCTGTTAGTGGTTCATTTAGATCCTTGTCAATGACGACACCACTAATCGTTAGTTTCTGTGCATATCCTGTAACACACAGAAAAAACGCCAATAATAAGATAAATGACTTTCTCATGAAAAATCGTTTTTGATTTAAGTGATTCTACATTTGTGCTTTTTTAATTTTCATACTCTTTTTAGAGAGATCGGGCTCTCTTTTCTTTCTTTTTTAGTGCATAGGCATTTACTCTTTTTTGTTTAAAGTTATTATTATATTCATACAAAAATCTCTTTCTATTTAAAATCAAACGGTTATATTTTAAATAATAATAACAACGTAGTATCATTAGAACTAAGTCGTTTTCATGTTTTGACAGACAAATATATATATAATAACTATACATACAAGTTAAAACGTAACAAAAATCAGTATGTTCCTCACTTTTTCAGGTGTTTGCGATAACACATAGTCAAATTTTCATCATGCCTCAATAAATTAAATATGTTAATTTGATTTAGTTCTAATGAAACTAACAACAAATTTCAATTAACATAATTTTCCTTCATTATCTTCTTCCTCCTATAACATCCAATCACTATCTGACTATCATCTTGGAATAAAATTACAGCTCTATTTACAAGCTTCGAAAACAACTCAATCAGGAAATTAACCATTAACTCTAATTTCTTCCACAAATATTCAATGATTTGCACAGATTATCTCTACATTTGCGATATATATATATTAATGTATTGACTATGAACTGGACCCAGCTATTATCCGGCAAGCGTTTTGGGATGGAAGAGTATCACGAGCGGAAACATGAGAGAACTGATTTCCAACGAGATTATGACCGTTTAATTTTCTCATCCCCTTTCCGAAGACTACAAAACAAGACACAGGTATTCCCCCTGCCGGGAAGTATCTTTGTGCATAACCGACTTACACATAGTCTGGAAGTATCCTGCGTAGGACGTTCATTGGGTAATAACGTAGCGAAAGGGCTTATCCAAAAATATCCGGACGGCAGTATCAACTTCCCAGAGATAGGTTCCATCGTATCAGCCGCTTGCCTTGCCCATGATATGGGAAACCCTCCATTCGGGCATTCCGGAGAGAGAGCGATCTCCGCTTACTTCTCCGAAGGGAATGGGCGAAAACTAGAAGAGAAAGTACGGAAGGAACGGGGACGCTGGGAAGACTTCGTCCATTTTGAAGGTAACGCAAACGCCATGCGGTTGTTGACCCATCAGTTCATTGGACGCAGAAAAGGGGGATTTGCCTTAACATATAGCACATTAGCCTCTATCATCAAATATCCTTACGCATCCATCTATTCAGGAAAGAAAGGGAAATTCGGCTTTTTCCAATCGGAGGAGGGAAGTTATCTGCAAATCGCCCAAGAGCTAGGGATCGGACATAGCCCGGAAGCCCCAGACAAATTTCTTCGTTACCCGTTAGTTTATTTAGTAGAGGCGGCAGACGATATCTGCTATCAAATAATGGATATAGAAGATGCTTGCAAACTGCATATCCTGACCACCGAAGAGGCCATACAGCTATTATTGGGATTTTTCGAAGGAGAGCGGTTGGAGCATATCCGCAAGGTCATGCATATGGTAGACGATACCAATGAGCAAATCGCCTATCTGCGTTCTTGTATTATCGGGCTATTAGTGGATGAATGTTCCCGTGTCTTTTTAGAGAACGAGGAAAGCATCCTCAATGGTACCTACAGCACTCCGTTAATCAGTAACATATGCGATCAAGCCAAACAGGCTTACGCTAATTGCTCGGCTACAGCATACAAGAAAATATATAAGGCAAAAGAAGTGCTCGACATTGAATTAGCCGGTTATCATATTTTCAGCCATCTGATCGACAGCTTGACCGAGGCCGTGATGAACCAAGAGCATGCTTACAGCAAACTGCTCTTACAACGGATACCGGAGCAATACGACACAAACGCTCCTACTACATATGGCAAGATACAATGCGTACTCGATTATATCTCCGGCATGACCGATGTATATGCGCTCGATCTATACCGTAAAATCACCGGTATGAGCCTGCCGGCCGTTTGATGTTATAATAATGTGTTAGAATTCTTCCCGGTACTTGCTTTCCATGCGATCATCCAAGATACTTAGATAGCTTTTATAGCGGGACTCGCTGATTAGCCCATCGTTAACGGCCTGAATGACGGCGCAGCCCGGTTCATGACGGTGCGTGCAGTTATTGAAACGGCATTCTTCCGAGTATTTAAACAACTCCCGGAAATAATGGGAGATCTCAGCGTCCGCCATCTCGATCGTTCCAAATCCTTTGATACCCGGAGTATCGATCAAATAGCCTCCCCCGGGAAGAGGAATCATCTCGGAAAAGGTGGTCGTATGCATACCTTTGTTATGATATTCGGAGATATCACCGGTACGGAGATTCACCCCCGGCACCAGTTTATTGATAATCGTGGATTTTCCGACACCCGAATGGCCGGACAAAAGCGTAATCTTATCTTTTAGATCCGCTTTCAAGGCATCCAAACCTTCCTCGGTCCGGGCACATAGCGTCGAACAGGGATAGCCAATCGAGGTATACAACTCGATTAAACACTCCAACGCCCTTTGATCCTCATTATTATAACGATCAATCTTATTGAAAACTAATTTAACGGGGACACGATAAGCCTCGGCTGTCGCCAAGAAGCGATCGATAAATATCGTTGTTGTTATAGGATAATTCACTGTAACGATCAGCATCGCCTGATCCAAATTCGCGGCGATAATATGCGATTGCTTCGATAAGTTAGAGGCACGACGGATGATATAATTCTTACGCTCCTCGATCTCTGTAATAAAAGCGGTTCCTTCTTTATTAATATCGATTACGACACGGTCTCCTACCGCGACCGGATTGGTACTCTTTATGTCTTTCAGACGAAAGTTACCCTTGATCTTACTCTCTATATCTCGCCCGTCTTCCGTACGGACCGTATACCAACTACCTGTGTTTTTTATTACCAGTCCCCTCATGAGAATTGAAAATTGAGAATTGAAAATTGAGAATTGGAATAAGGACTCAATGGGGTTCCTTAATTCTCAATTCTCAAGTTTCAACTTTCAATTATTTAAACGGTCATTACTTCTTTTTCTTTAGCGGCGTAAAGCTCATCGATCTTTTTGATAAACTTATCATGGATTTTCTGAACCTCTGCCTCGGCGTCTTTCTCTACGTCCTCGGGAACCCCATCAGACTTGATGCTTTTCTTCAAAGCCTCAATAGCGTCACGACGAGCGTTACGAACGCTGATCTTCGCATTCTCCGCCTCCTGCTTACATTGTTTCACCAATTGACGGCGACGCTCCTCAGTCAACGGAGGAATACCTAAGCGGATCACCTCACCGTTATTCTCCGGCGTGATACCTAACTCAGAATCCAGAATACCTTTCTCAATATCGCGGATGATCTTCTTCTCCCACGGAGTGATCATGATAGTCCGTGCGTCTGGAACCGTCACCGTAGCCACGTTAGTAAGAGGAACAGGCGCCCCATAATACATTACCTTCACACAATCGAGGATTTTCGGATTAGCCTTACCAGCCCGAATGTGAGACAATTGCTCGTCCAGATACTCAATGGCGAACGTCATCTTCTCTTCCCCTGCTTTGATCAATTGTTTCGTATCTATCATAAATATACGTTTTTTGTTTGCGAATCTTTTAATTAACAAAAGTAATAAAGATTTCCAACTTCGCAAACATATAATTAAAATACTCCCTAACAAAAGATTTATAGTACCGTATAAAAGCTTATCACCTTCACTGTTTACTTAACTTAGACGTAAAGAATAGTAAGTAGGCTACACCCACGCACAACACCAGCACCGCTCCTACTTGAGAAGCCAACATATCGGATGCCACGCCCATAAAGATCGGGAAGATCGTGCCGCCAAACAGTCCCATAATCATCAAACCGGACACCTCATTCTGCTTATTCGGCATAGAAAGCAGGGCTTGGGCAAAAATAATGGAGAAGACGTTCGAGTTTCCAAAGCCGATCAAGGCGATACAAGCATAGATGATCTCTTTCGAATGAAATAGCAGCAAACCGATCATCGCCAATAACATCAAGAAAACACTAAAGGCAAAGAATCCTTTCGGAGAGACTTTTCGCAAGATAAAAGCCCCGGAGAAGCATCCCGCCGTACGGAAGATGAAATACAGGCTCGTGGCGAAGCCTGCGTCGGCCAATGTCATGCCTAGACGTTCCATCAAGATCTTCGGGGCGGTCGTATTCGTCCCTACATCGATCCCCACATGGCACATGATACCGATAAAGCAAAGCAGGATAAAAGGCTTGCCCAGCAAAGCCAGACATTCGCCAAAGGTGGAGGGCCGCCCCTCCTCTTTGGTCTCATGGATAGTGGTAGCTCCCAATAGCAGGATAGCGATCACGGCGATCACCATATAGACCGGAAACAAGACACGCCAACCGAGTCCCATCGACGGTATCGCTTGGGTAGCTCCCCACATAGCGATATAAGGCGCCAAGAAGGAGGCGATCGCCTTCACGAACTGACCGAATGTCAAAGAACTAGCTAGTTTATCCCCGCTTACGATATTCGATAATAACGGGTTCAAGGAAGTCTGCATCAAAGCGTTGCCGATACCCAACAGGGAGAAGGATATCAACATGACCATATATGCGTCGTCGAAGATCGGGATCATTAGCGAAAGAAACGTTACGATCAAGCTCAATAACACGGTCTTCTTCCGCCCGATACGGTTCATCAACATCCCCGTCGGGACGGAGAAGATCAAGAACCAGAAGAACACGAGCGACGGGAAGATATTCGCCTCCGAATCACTCAAGCCTAAATCCGCTTTCAGGTAATTAGAGGCGATTCCCACTAAGTCCACGAATCCCATGGCGAAGAACGCCAACATCACGGGAATCAATTTCAAGGATGAAGTCTTCTCGCTCATGGCTTATAAATCTTTAGGGTAAGCAGGCCATGCGCCACTCTGCGTACAAACATAAGCGGCTACTTTTACCGCTTTCTCATGTGCCTCACGTAAAGGTTTTCCGGTTAAGATCGATGAAATAAACGCCCCGGAGAAAGAATCGCCGGCGCCTACCGTATCTACCACCTGTACCTTCGGGGTAGGAATCGTAGAGACCTCCTCCTCGGAAAAGATCGTACTATACTCCGCCCCGGCCGTAAGTACCAAATAGCGCAAACCATATTTCTTCATGAACCAGCGACACATATCCTCTATCGTGCCTTCCAGACCAAACATCGGGCGAAGCATTTCCAATTCCTCATCATTGATCTTGAATACGTTCGCCAATTCGAGCAACGATTCGATCAATTCCTTCGAGTAGAAATGCTGGCGGATATTGATATCGAAGAAGCGCAAGGCATGACTAGGCATATAAGAAAGTAAGGTACGAAGCGTCTCACGAGATTCCGCAGCACGTTGCGCCAATGTTCCGAAGCATACGGCGTCCGCACGTTTCATCAGGTCGATAGACGCTTGGGTAAGCGGGATATGATCCCATGCCACACCTTCGATGATCGTATAGGAAGGGATGCCGTTCTTTAGCTCTACCATCACGCTTCCGGTCGGATATTCCACCGTACTGATATAATTACTATCGATACCGTTCTTATCCAATTCCTGAATAATCTCGGTTCCGAACACGTCGTTGCCCACGGCACTGATCGCATAACCTTCCGCTCCTAATTGGGTAGCGTGATACACAAAATTGATCGGCGCTCCACCGGCTTTCTTCACGTCCGGGAAGACATCCCACAATAATTCACCAATGCCTACTACTACAGGTTTACTCTTTTCCATGATATATTTTGTTTTTAATTATTTGAAGGGATAAATGGTTAATGACGTAACCGTGAACGCTCCTCCCTTGGCATGAAAGCTAATGCGATTATACGGTTCTTCCGGGAAGACTAGGTTGGTCATGACAAACTCCCCATTCCCGTCGAAAGCCTCTATGCTGGATTTATCTACCAGCAAACGCAAGGTATATTCCTTAGCGGCGGAGATCGGGGCCGAGGTAGCCGTGGCGAATGTCTTGCTGAAATCCGTGATCCCGCTGTTACGGCGATCCATCGTGAACGTATTATCCAGAAGATTATAACGCATCTCCACCTCCTCGCCTTTCGAGTTAAACAGCTGGAAGCTCATGATATCGGCCCCGTTGTTCTTAAACTTGATCTCGATCTCATAGGTTCCCGTCGGATCGGGAAGTACCGGATTGACCTCATGGGAGCGGTCCACCTTGAAGGAACCTTTCTTCTGGGCTTTCCCTCTCAACTTCAACACCTCGGGAGACGGGGTGCTGCTCAAGTACGTCTGCCCGTTTTTCGTATAAAGAACCAAGTCGCGAGGAACCGAATTCGCACTCCGGTATTGCAAGGTCGGCACGTTATTCGCGTATTCCCAATTGCTCATCCAAGCCAAGGCGATCTTCCGGTCCTCCGGGGCGTTACTCCAAGTTACCGTAGCGTAATGATCCTTGCCGTAATCCATCCATTTGGTCAAGGCCGGGGATTCATTCACGAACTGTTTCCCATCGAACGCACCTACGAAATATTGGGTAGCGGAGCCGCCAAACGGACCACCGGGGTTGATATTACAGATCAAGACCCACTTCTTCAATTCCGTGCCCTTCACCGGAAGCTCGATCAAGTCCGGGCATTCCCAAACGCCCGCATGCGCTCCTTGTCCTTCCCCGAAACTGCTCTCATACGTCCAGTCCTTCAAATTGGGAGAAGAATAGAGTTGCATCTCCTGCCCTACGGCGAGTACCATGATCCATTTATTGGATTCCTTATGCCAGAAGACTTTCGGGTCACGGAAATCACGTTGCGTAGAAGTAAGGATCGGATTCCGGTCATATTTCTTGAACGTTCGGCCGTTGTCCAAGCTATAGGCCATACTCTGCACTTGCCGGTCGCTGGCCGAGGTATAGAAAGCCACGATAGCGCCAGCGCCAAACCCCGCGGTATTATCCTTATCCACCACACAGCTACCGCTGAAGATCGTACCCAAGGCATCCGGGGCGATCGCCACCGGTTGATGCTCCCAATGAATCAAGTCCTTGCTGATCGCATGCCCCCAGTGCATATTCCCCCACATCGAGCCATACGGATTGTATTGATAGAACAAATGATACTCACCATCCTTGTACACCATGCCGTTCGGATCATTCATCCATCCCCAAGCCGGCGAGAAATGATAGGCCGGACGGAATTTCTCCCGGTTAGACGAATCAAACTGATCGGATAGCTTCATCTCTTTCCAGCAAAGAGCCGATTCCGGGGCAAGCTGGAAGTTGAAGGAGATATGCTTATCCGCATACCCCGAGAGATCTACCGGAACGAAATAATCCACCTTATTCACCGCCAAACGAACATTGAAAGTCCGTACCACGTCATTATCGACAATCATATACAACTTGGATTCCGGCGAGGACTCCTCGACCGGAAGCAACAAATATTTGGCTCGCGCATCCACACGGACAATGCTTTGCCCTTCGCCCAGATGCTTTATATCTATAGTACGTTCTGCCGCATATCCGGCCAACGGATCGACCGCGCTCAATAAAATGATACCGACAGCCATACATAAACTCTTCAGAAGTCTCTTTGTTTGTTGTTTCATAAACGAACGGATTAAAGGATAATATTGTTTGATTCTCCGCCAAAATTAATAGGATTCTTCCGGATAGAAAAACACTTATCCCTTAAAGGTGAGGAGATATGACATTTGTGATAAAGATCGTACAAATGTTATTGATACTCGGTAGGCGTAACCCCGTAGACCGCCTTGAAGCATTTGGAGAAGTAAGCGGGTGAGGAGAAACCGGTTCGGTAAGCGACCTCGCTCACCGTGTACGCGTTCTGCCTCAACAACTGGGTCGCCTTATTCAAGCGATAGGTACGCAAGAACTCGACGGGTGCGGTTCCGGTAAGCTCCTTGATCTTCCGGTGAAGGTGCCCCCGGGATAATCCCAAGGTCTCGCTTAGTTTCTCCACATTATATTCGGGGTCCGCGTAAACGGCCTCGATCTGTTCCGCGAACTTACGCAGAAAGGCGTCATCGATGCTCTCCACCTTCTCCGGCTCGGACAGAAGGAGCTTATTATCCCGCAACTTCTCCAACAAACGTTCCCGTAACTTCTGGCGCTCTTGCAATAGGTGGATAATCTTGATCTTCACGTAATCCGTATGGAAAGGCTTCTGTATATAATCGTCCGCTCCGCCGGTAATCCCGAAAATCCGTTGGCGCTCATCGGTCAAGGCGGTCAATAAGATCACCGGGATATGGCTAAAGGGAAGTTGCGACTTGATCATCCGGCAAAGTTCGAAACCATTCATCTCCGGCATCATCACATCGCTTACTACCAATGATATCTCCTCCTCTTCCAATACCCGCAAGGCATCTTTCCCGTTCGCGGCCGTCCGGGTCTTGAAATGAGGGCTAAGCTCACGTTCCAAAAAGCAGCGAACCTCATCGTCATCCTCGGTGATAAGTATCGTATAAGGATAGGTTTTGGAAAGCATCTTATGGGTTTCCGAATCGTCCAACCGGGAGGCTTCGTAGGCTTGATGGGATACGGACGTTTCCATCAGGTCGCTATCCTCGAAATGCGCCTTTCCTTTCCGCAGACAAACCGTAAAGGTAGTCCTTTGTCCCGGCTCGCTCTCCACACGGATCTCCCCTCCGTGCATATGTATATATTCCTTTACCAAATGTAATCCGATCCCAGTTCCCATCGACCGATCCTCCGTATAGAAACGGTCAAACAAATGCGGAAGGTTACCGGGTTGGATACCACTTCCCGTATCGATAACCTGTATAAAAACCCGATCCTCCTCTTCTGTCAGCTCTATCCGCACGCTACCTCCCTCCGGCGTAAACTTAAAGGCGTTCGAGAGAAGATTGACAAATACCTTCTCCAACAGGTCCGGATCGATCCATAGCGTACATTGTTTTATCGAAGAAGTGAACGTATAGGCGATCGCACGTACCGAGGCCATACTGTCAAAATAAGATTTGATCTCGCCAACGAAAGGGACCAAATCGATTTCCCGTACCGCTAGTTTCTCTTGCTTGCCTTCCACCTTCCGGAAGTCCAAGATCTGATTGATCACACGCAACAAACGGTTGGCGTTCTTCTGGATCAACCCGAGATCCGAGGCGTAAGGAGATTCCCGCAAGGAGATTATCAGGCGATCCAAAGGAGCGAGAATCAAGGTCAAGGGCGTACGTACTTCGTGAGAGACATTCGTAAAGAATTGGAGTTTCTGCGCCGTCACCTCTTTCATCTCCGCGTTCAAGGAGATTAGCTTACGATTCGCCTGCCTCATCTTCCGGTTTATGTAAAAGGCGTAAATGGAAAGGGCGATAAAACCGATCATCAATAAGGAGATCACCCCTAAAGAGTTTCGCAGGAAATAAAACCGGTCGGACAAACCGTCGATGCGGGAACGCTGCGCCTCGATACGTTGCCTATATTTCTGGAGTTGGTCCGCTTGCAACAATAAGGTGCGGGCAGACTGATGATCTACCGGAGCCGTACGAAGAGGGATAAACTTATCCACCGGCTCCCCTTGAATGATACGCATAGCCGTGCGAATCACTTGCTCCCCTCCTGTCGGATAGAGGAAAGAGGCATTGATCCGTCCATCTTCCACGGCTTCCAGACCGGCACCCGCCACGGCATCAACGCCGATAATCCGCAACTCCCGTCCTCGGATGGAATCCCATGCCATAAAGTATTCCCGGGCGGCTATGGCCATCATGTCGTTATGGGCGTAAACGAAATCTATCTGCTCGGGATGCTCTAACTTCCGAAGCTCCATCCGGGCGGTATCGACCAGCCATTGTCCTTCTATCTTACGGAAAGAAAGATCCTCCCTTTCTCGCAAGGCATCGACAAAACCTTTATGTCGCTCTTGCGCCGGGGAGGTTTGCGTGAGTCCCCATATCTCTAAGATAATAGCGTTCGGGGGAAGATAATTGGCGGCGTAATTGCCTGCCGCTAGTCCGATCTCATAATTGTTCGCCCCGACAAAAGAGGTGTATTGATCGGTATTTACCTTGCGATCTGTAATGATCGTCGGGATTCCGGCACGGTACGCTTCCTCGGCAACTGCCGTGATCGGCTCGGATTGGTAAGGGGAGATGATCAAGACATCCACCTTTTGGCGGATCAAGTCTCGTATTTGTTGTATTTGTGTCTCGTTATTGTTTTGCGCGTCCTTTATAATAATTTCCACGTCATCATAGTTGGAGGCTTCGATACGCATATCGTTAATCATGGCTTGCCGCCAAGCATCGTCCAGCATACATTGGGAGAGGCCGATAACGTGCTTCTTCTGTTTCCCCGAGCTTGTGCAGCCACACAAGACGATCAAGGTTAACCATACTAGTAAAAAGGGATGCTTCATATACAAGAATAAAGGTCTAACGTATTTGCCACAGGGCTGGCACAACCTTGCCATGCCTGTGGCACGACAGTACCACCAGCATGGCACTGCCGTGTCATCGGTTAATGGCACTAATTATGCACCAGTGTCCCGATATTCTCTCCGCTCATCACTTTCTTCAAGTTGCCGTTGGTATCCATATCGAATACGATGATCGGGAGGTTGTTCTCTTTACACATCGTGGTAGCGGTCAAGTCCATTACCTTCAGGCCCCGGGTATAGATCTCATCATACGTAATATCGGAGAACTTGGTAGCCGTAGGATCTTTCTCCGGATCAGCGGTGTAAATACCGTCCACACGGGTACCTTTCAGCATGACATCCGCCTCGATCTCGATACCTCTCAAGGAAGATCCGGTATCCGTAGTAAAGAACGGATTACCCGTACCGCCGGACATGATGACCACGTTACCTTGTTCCAGCAACTCGATCGCACGCCATTTATTATAGAACTCGCCGATCGGTTCCATACGGATAGCGGTCAAAACCTTCGCATTCACGCCTTGAGCGACCAATGCGGAGCTAAGCGCCAAGCTATTGATTACCGTCGCCAGCATACCCATTTGGTCTCCTTTTACCCGATCGAAACCTTTGGAAGCGCCACTCAATCCACGGAAAATATTACCGCCACCAATCACGATACCGATCTGTACGCCCATCTCGGCGATCTCCTTGATCTGTGCCGCATATTCATTCAAGCGGACCTCATCGATCCCATATTGTTTACCACCCATCAGCGACTCCCCGCTTAATTTTAATAAGATACGTTTGTATTGAGCCATGTTTTGTATATATTTAATATGTAATTCCGCAAAAGTAACGAATAATCCGATATTCGCATAAAAAAGATCGCCCCAACCGGTGTCGGGGCGATCTAAACACTAACCCCGTGTTTTGTAAGCTGCGAGGATTAGCTAAAATTATATGAAACGTTACTGGTTATTTTTTATCTAAGATCTCCAAGGTATCGGCAGCGATCATGAATTCCTCATCCGTAGGAACGACGATGATAGTCACCTTACTGTCCGGAGTGCTGATTACCATCTCCTCGCCACGCATGCCCTCGTTCTTCTCTACATCGATCTTCATGCCCATGTATTCCATGTTCTCACAAACCGCACGACGGGTCGCCCATTGGTTCTCGCCGACACCACCGGTCCAAACCAAGATATCACAACCACCCATAGCGGCGGCATAAGCGCCTATATATTTCTTGATGCGGTAGTTATATACGTTCAAGGTCATGATCGCACGCGGATTTCCGGCAGCTACGGCAGCCTCGATCTCACGCATATCGGAAGAGATTCCGGAAAGACCGGCAACACCACTTCTCTTATTGATCAAGTCGGAAAGGCCGGCACCATCCATGCCTTCCTTATCCATGATGAAAGACAAAGCACCCGCATCCACGTCGCCGCAACGAGTACCCATCAACAGACCCTCAACCGGAGTCAAGCCCATGGAAGTATCCACGCTCTTACCATTCTTGATAGCGGTGATAGAACCACCGTTACCTACGTGAGCCGTGATAATCTTCTGATCCTCATAAGGAACACCTAAGATCTCGCAAGCACGACGGGATACATATCGATGACTGGTTCCGTGGAAGCCATAACGACGTACGCCATATTTCTTGTACATCTCGTAAGGCAAACCATACATATACGCATAATCCGGCATGGTCTGATGGAAAGCCGTATCAAACACCGCTACTTGAGGAATACCCGGGATCAAAGCCTCCATCGCCCGAACACCCTTCAAGTTAGCCGGGTTATGAAGCGGAGCCAAATCAGAGCACTCGATTACCTTATTGATTACATCCTGATTGATCAATACACTGGAAGCGAACTCCTCGCCACCATGTACCACGCGATGGCCCACGGCATCAATCTCCTTATAGTCCTTGATGCAGCCATAAGTAGCGTCGGTCAACACGCTCAGGATAAACTCGATGCCTTCTTGATGGCCGGGGATCTCTCTCTCGATAACCACCTTCTTGCCATCCTTGTCCGTCAATTTCAAGAACGCGCCCGGCAAACCGATTTTCTCGATACCGCCTTGAGCCATAACCTCACCGGAGGTCATATCGAATAACTTATATTTGATAGAACTACTACCGCAGTTCAATACTAGAATCTTCATATTATTAAGTCGTTAGGATTATTATATTATTTTGCGGATTTCAAACCGATGGATTGATTACAAGCGATCGCTACCATCTTATAAATATCGTCTACGGAGCAACCGCGAGACAAGTCGTTCACCGGAGCAGCCATACCTTGAAGGATCGGACCGACAGCCTCAGCGCCACCCAAACGTTGAACCAGCTTATAAGCGATATTACCCACCTCCAAAGTCGGGAATACCAAAACATTCGCTTTACCGGCGATCTCGCTACCCGGAGCTTTCTTGCTACCTACAGCCTCAACCAAAGCCGCATCGGCCTGCAACTCTCCGTCGATCTTCAAATCCGGAGCCATCTCCTTAGCCAAACGAGTAGCCTCCACTACCTTATCTACCATCTCGTGAGAAGCGCTACCCTTCGTAGAGAAGCTCAACATAGCCACACGAGGCTCAACGCCTACGATATTACGAGCCGTAGCGGCGGTAGCGACAGCGATGCTAGCCAACTCTTCCGCGTTCGGGTTTGGCATAACCGCACAATCGGCAAATACCAAAATACCATCATCCCCATATTGAGGAGTCTTCGTGAACATAAGGAACGCACCGGAAACACACTTCATGCCCGGAGCCGTCTTGATAATTTGCAAAGCAGGACGCAATACATTACCCGTCGTATTCTCAGCACCGGCGATCTCACCGTCAGCGTCACCCGCCTTGATCATCAAACAAGCCAAGAACAAAGGATCTTCAACTAGAACCGCAGCCTTCTCGGGAGTCATACCCTTCTTTTGGCGAAGTTGGAAAAGCAAGTCTGCATACGCGGCTTTCTTCTCGTGATTTTTCGGATCGACAAGAGTTGCCTCACCGATGTGGTTCAGTCCGAAACCAGCCGCCAACTCCTTGATCTCAGCGGGGTTTCCAATTAAGATAATGTCTGCTACACCGTCGGCCAGTAATTGGTCGGCAGCTTTAAGAGTTCTTTCCTCGGTACCTTCGGGAAGAACAATACGCTGCTTGTCAGCTTTAGCGCGCGCAATAATGTCTTGCATTAAATCCATAGCGGAAGATATTTTATATTATTTAATAATTGTACTCGTAATCCGGCTACAAAATTAGGCATAATGCAATATAGAGTTTACAAAATAGGCAAAAGAATTACAGGTAGAGATACCAGTTTCAGATCTTTTAACAGTAATTCGTCACTTCCCGCTCCCCGGAGAGTATTTGTTGCAGTTCTTCCGCTGTCACATTCACACTTAACTTACCTTTATGGGCCACGGAGATCTTTCCTCTCTCCTCCGAGACAATAATAACCAGCGCATCTGTCTCCAATGACATCCCCAACCCGGAACGATGGCGCAATCCCATATCCTTGGGAAGGGTAGCGTTCTGGGCGACCGGCAAGATACAACCGGCCGCCTTGATCCGGTTATCGGCTATGATCATGGCACCATCATGCAACGGGCTGTTCTTAAAGAATATATTCTCGATCAAGCGGGCATTTACATCGGCGTTGAACATCTCGCCCGTATGCTCATAGATAGTCAAGTCCATATCTTGCTGGATCACGATCAAGGCACCCGTCTTTTTCCGGGCCATATTCATACAGGCCAAGACAACAGGGGCGACAAACTTCCCTTCTTTCTCCGGATCGCCTCCTCGCTTGGAAAAAAGTTTCCCTAGGAATTTCCAGCCCCGGTGCGAACCTAACGCCAACAGGAAACGGCGGATCTCGTCTTGGAAGAGGATTACCAAAACCACGAAACCTACGCTAATAAACTTATCCAAGATGGCCCCCATCAACCGCATCTCCAATACCTGCGAGATCAAGATCCATACGACGATGAATGATACGACTCCACTGAATATAGCCAATGTGCCCGAGCTTTTCATCAACTTATAGGTCTGGTACAGGAAGAAAGCCACCAGCAATACGTCAATCAAGTCTTTTATACCGAAATGCATCCACATAGTTAATTGAGAATTGAAAGTTGAAAATTGAAAATTATTTGTTGGTCATTTGACCTATGACGCGAATGGCTTCCACTGCTTCCCGCACATCATGTACACGAAGGATATTAGCGCCGTTCAAGAGAGCGTACGTATTCAATACAGTCGTTCCGTTCAAGCTATCCGCAGGGGTTCCACCCAGTAATTTATAAATCATGCTTTTACGGGAGACTCCAACTAATAAAGGCAACTCAAAAATAGAGAACTCCTTTAAATGGCTCATCAATTGGTAATTCTGCTCCAACGTCTTACTAAAGCCAAAGCCGGGATCGAGGATGATATCATTCACCCCTAAAAGCCGAAGCTGGCGTACCTTCCGGGAAAAGTACAGCATGATCTCCTCCATCATATCCGGGTAATCAGTATGCCTCTGCATAGTTTGAGGGGTTCCACGCATATGCATCATGATATAAGGCACCTTCAAATCCGCTACCGTTTGGAACATATCCGCATCCAACTCACCGCCGGAGATATCGTTAATGACAGCCACTCCATATTCCTCTACGCAACGACGGGCAATCCCCGCACGAAACGTATCTACGGACACCGGGATATCCGGGTAATGCTTATTTAATATATGTAAGGCAAACTCCAAACGGCGCATCTCTTCCTCCGGGGTAACCTCAGCGGCATCCGGACGGGATGAATAACCACCGATATCGATCCAATCCCCTCCCTCCGATAAGATTTCCCGGATACGGTCCTCGATAGCGGTCTCGGTCTGTTTGCGGCTGCCCGCATAAAAAGAATCAGGGGTAATATTCAAGATTCCCATCACCAACGGTGTCGCTAAAGAAGTAAGTGTCCCTCTAATATTGAGCATTTTATCTAACATGATCTTTCCTTATTTCCAGCAAAGATACAGGTTTCTCTCTTAAAATCTCCTTCTAGATTCTTCATTCTTTATTTAATTGCTACATTTGCGCCGAATTAGACAGGAATAAATATTTAACGCGATACAGTCATGAGTATTATCGACCTCTATGATTTATTTATACATAACCCTCAAATAACGACAGATAGCCGGAACTGTCCGAAGGGTTCTATCTTCTTCGCCTTAAAAGGTGATAAATTCGACGGAAATCAATATGCCGGGAAAGCCTTGGCATCCGGCTGTGTCTATGCCGTCATAGACAATCCCGATTATTATATAGGCGAACGCACGATCCTTGTTGATAACGTGCTGAAGACCTTGCAACAATTAGCGCACCATCACCGCAAGGTACTGGGATTGCCGATCATCGGGATTACCGGAACAAATGGCAAGACCACGACCAAAGAGTTATTGGCCGCCGTGCTCTCAACGAAATTCAATTTACTATATACCGAAGGGAATTTCAATAACCATATTGGCGTTCCCTTGACCTTGCTCCGATTGACTCATGACCATGAGATGGCGGTTATCGAGATGGGCGCCAGCCATCCGGGAGACATCAAGGAATTAGTGGATATCGTCCATCCTAACTATGGCATCATCACGAACGTAGGCCGTGCCCATCTGGAAGGCTTCGGTTCTTTCGAGGGTGTGATCCGGACAAAAGGGGAGTTATATGATTATATCCGTCGCTCCAAAGGCAAGATATTTATCAAGAAAGAGAACGAGTACCTTCAGTCTATCGCCAAAGGCATCGAACAAATCACATATGGAAACGGGGATGATGCTTTCGCGTCCGGACAGGTAGTCAGTTGCGATCCTTTCTTAGTGTTCAATTGGAAGCAACAAGGAAAGTTGCATACCGTCGAAACACATATAATCGGTAGTTATAACCTAGATAATGTATTGGCCGCCGTCGCCGTAGGCCGCTTCTTCAAGATCCCGGCAGAGCGTATCAGCCGTGCTATCGCCGCTTACGAGCCTACCAATAACCGTTCTCAGTTCAAGAAAACCGATAATAACGAATTGATTATCGATGCTTACAACGCAAATCCGAGTAGCATGAAAGTAGCTCTGGACAATTTCATCACCATGCCCGTACAGCCTAAAGCTATCATCCTTGGAGATATGCGCGAGCTTGGACCAACTAGCGACGAATTACACGCGGAGGTTGTCGCACAGATCAAGAAAGGCCAGTTCGACAAGGTGTTCCTCTGCGGCGAGCATTTCTCCAAGGTAGGCAAAGAGTTCTCCCCCTTCGCTACCACGGAGGCAATGGTGGAAGAGCTTCGGAAACAGCCGTTAAAGGGCTATCATATCTTGATCAAAGGCTCTCATAGCATGGGGCTGGAGAAACTAGCGGATATCCTATAAGCTATCATCGAACAAGACGGTTTTCAACTTCTGGTACAAGAAGGAGAGAATCAATAAGATAACTCCCAAGATTATAAAGACGACCACCTTCCCGATCGTAGGCAAGAGCCACAGATCCACCATCACCAACTTTAGCAATACGATCGAGAAGGTGGCCAAACTAATCATCCGGACAACTTTCAGATGCAATCGCATTCCCACCGCCATTTGCATAAAACCGGCAAGACTCAACGAGATAGAGAAACCTGCGCTTAATTCATCCGGCAAGCCCAACTGATTCAACAAATTATTCGTTCCCACGGCCAGTAATATCGTAGACAGCAAACAAATATATAAGGTCATCCCATGCGTACGCTTTTCTCTTGCGTCGAATGCCTTATAATAGTACCGTCCCAAGACAAAAATATGCCCCCCGATTAAAAGCAAGGAAACCCATAGCAGGAACCGGGGAATAAAGAGATCATCATACCCGATCCACAAAGACATTCCTCCGAACAGGGATAAAGATAGCCCCAAGAGTAGTCCATATCCCCCCGCATTTCTTGACACAGGCAAATAGCTTTTCCCTAATAAAACATTCGCAGCAAATAAAACCGCCACCGTAAATGTCTCGATATAGCTAAAGGACACGATCGAAGGATCTACATATGAATAGAAATCGAAAACAAAGGCTATATATAATACGACACATCCCGTCAAGAGAGGCCCTTTCGTCGAGATCCTTGTCGGACGTACCAACCAAGCGTCTACCCAATACGATAACCCCGTAAAAATACCGGTAGCGAACAAGCCATTTATAAATAGGGAAGAATCTCCGTACCGAGCCTTCATACATCCGTGGAAGACATCCATTCCGTAAGAGCCCAGCGTCAAGACCGGAAGTACCCAAACGAATATCTCGTAAACCCGCAGACGGAAACGACTATAGAACCAGAGAATAATCATTACCTCTGAAGCCCAAAACAAGGTAATAAAGGTCCCTTCCAGTTGGATCGGGATCGTCACCGATACGAACGTAAGAGCGATACCCAATAACGTATGCATCAAGAAAGTGAAAGGTTCCCCTTTCCGTTTGATCCAAAAGAAAAGAGCGAAGTTAATAGCCGCAACAAAAAGGGTTACCAGACCTTTGTAATTCTGCTCAAGCTCCATATTCTGCAGGAGACAAAGGGCAAAGAACAGGAATACGAAATTGTTCAATCCGATCACTCCTAATAAATATTGATTGATCCCCCGGATATTGATTCGCACGATGGAAGCGACCGATAATAAGAAGATCAAATAGAAGGCGATAGAGAAAATAAGTAAATGCGTTAATTGGACACTTCCCATCAAATCCAGATCCGCAGCATACGTATAACCCGCAAAGACGATCCAAGTCAAGGCAAAACAAATTACAGGCAATTCCCCCCACTTCTTATAGATAGATAGCCCGAACATCCCTAGGTCCAAGATCATGACATAAGTAAACAGCACCCAATAACTTCCATCCCCGCTGCCCACTAAGAATGGAGCGATAAATCCACCCACCAAAGCGATAATCGCCAGTTCCCTACGATTATAGAGTATAGATAAAGACGACATAAACCCGGTAAACAATACAAGCAAGATAAAAGCGACCGTTTGGCTGAACAGCCCGTAATAATGATAGGCGATCGCCACCGTTACATAAAAGATCGCAAAAGCGCCTCCCGCCAGCAAAGAGCTAAAGGTACGATAGGAATCCTTCAAACGCCAAGCCACGAATAGAAGTAATCCGCCCATCCCAAAGCCAAGGATCGTACGCAAGGTCTCGTTTATCCATTCCTTATCTATCGCATACTTCACGAAAAGACCCATACCCAAGACGAGTATCAGGATACCGATTTTACCGAATAAATTCTCACCGATATATTTCTCATAATTGACAGGCTTCCGCACCTTCTGGGGTTGAAGATTTCTCGCAGGTTCGACAATCGCCTTTACAGGTTCAGGTTGTACGAAAACTTCCGGCTCTTTCAAGGTCTCAGGCTCCGGTTCCTTTATCTCGTCCGCAACTTCCGAACTATTCTCCAAACGTCTACGCAAGGCAGCGATCTCTTTCGATAATTCCTCCGTCTTCTCCTGTGATTTGGATATCTTATTACGCAAGTTTATCCAAATCATGATCAGTAATAGAAGTATCAGTAAGGTATATTCCATAAACTCTAAAATTATAAGCTTGCCGCAATATACGCATTTATTTATATAAAAGCTTTCCGAACCATAAAAAAGTCCCGACGATACGAATATCGCCGGGAGCAATTTTTTATCCGGTTTCCTTCCTCACGGAAATACTATCGGAAGAACTTTTTTACTTTAGTATTAACCACACGTTCCCCCATCACGGGATACTTTGCTGTGTGGAAATTATTTAATTAAATATATTTAGATAGAGACGGGACGTGCCCGCCTCTACTGTATCATTTCGAATAAAATAATTATTTAACAACCACCTTAACAGCAGCCTCACCCTCTACAGCTACAGCTACGATACCGGCAGGTACAGCGATTGTAGCGTTATCAGATGAAAGAACTGTCTCAGCAACCACCTTACCTAAGATGTTAGAGATAACAACAGACTTGCCAGCGGCACCTTGGATTGTTACAGTACCATCGTTAGCGATAACAGAGATAGCAGACTCAGCAGCGATCTTGTCATTAGATGTAGGAGTGCTAGTTGTCATTACCTTGAATACTTCTGCTTGCTCAGGATCAGTTGTCCAATAAACAACATTGTTCAAATGAGCCAAATAAGCATTACGAGGTAAATATTTCTCTACATCATACTCTTCACCTTGCTCTTCAGCTGCTTCCTCATCATAAGCCGGATTCAAATATTCTTGAACAGAAAGGATCTTGTAAGCCTCATCGCTATACTCAGCTGCGACCTCAAATGCGACAGCAGCCGGATTCAAGTTCATCGCATTGATTGTATCACCCTTGATTGCGATAGAATCTATACCGCATACAGAACCAGCGATAAATGCAGCACGAACAGCCTCAGCGCCAGCAGCCTCATAAGCATAACCCTTAACCTCTGCAGAATCCAATGTATTCATCAAATAGTTTCTAGTTTTCACACCTTCTTCCGCAAATGCATTAGTAGAAAGATAATACAAAGGCATAGTCTCTTCGAAAGTCAAGCAAGCAGTATCCAACCACAAAGTCAAAGAATCATGCGTATATACATCGCTCTTCAAGATAGACTGTCCTTCTGCCTTCAATACAGCGAAACCATCTTTCTGGCTAGCGATCATCTTGTTATCATCCTCTGTATAAGAAGTGATCTGTACGTGACCGATATTCAAAGTAGCATATGTAGGAGCATCCTTCTTTGCGAACTCGAATGTAGTATTCTCAGTGTTGCACCAGCTAGCTGTATATAGCATTCCAGATCCAGCTAAAGCAGAGATTGCAAAACCATAATAACCATATTCTTCAGTATATTCAGAATAAGAAACCAACTTATATTCATTCTCTACACCAGTAGATAAGAAAGATAATGTAACAGGATAAACACTATTCTCTACATCAGGCTCACCCATTAAATAATAATCAGTTCCATTTTCATTTTTAGAGCATAAAGTAGCCTTACCTAAACGATCTGTTACATTATACTTGTAAACTTTCACTCCATTTGACTCAGCTACAGTTGAATTTGCCTCATCTAATTCAACCTCTTCTACCTTAAATCTATAAGCAGAAGCCAACTCACCGGCAGCTACATACAATTTGCCATCTTTAACAGTTACATACAAGTTCTCCAATAAATCAGATTTCAAACGGAATGACAATGCACCATTAACCAAATCTTCTTTAGAAACTTTCTTATAAGCTAACTCTTGAGCATCCTCCACTTTCGGGCCTTTTACCAATTGAACTGTATCTGTTCCAAAAGAATAAATAGCCTTCGCATCATCTATTACGCGGATAATAGCACCACCTCTAGTACTATTAGTATTCCACATATTAGCCAAATTATTAGTCTCAGTCAAATACCATAAAGCAGTAGGAACTTCTGTTACAGCACCAGCATGAACTGTACCGTTCTCACAGAAAGAGAATACATAGTATTTTCCTTTGTTCTTATTTGCGGAATGATCCTCATCAGACTTCGCATTGTTCATATCCTTAACAAAGTAAGTATACTCTGGATCCAATGTAGTCGGAAGCTTAACCTCAGCGAAAGTACATTTAGCAGCATCCTTAGTCCAGATTGTCAATTTCTCTGTACCTGCGAAGTTACCAAAAGCGATCATCTCACCATTAGCGGCAACCTCCATGTCATAACACATTTTTGACTTCTTCTCCGTATCATTTGCGCCTTTATATACAGGAGTAGCATACGGATAAAGGATCATCTTGCTATTATCGGAAGGATCTAAAACTACCTTGAAAGCATACAACTCTTTCGCACGACCATTCTCTAGGATCGTACCATCTGTTACACCGGTAGCCTTATCAGCAGCAGCAGCCTCATCTTTAGGTTGTGCGTCTACAGTAAGTTTCCAGAATTTCTCAGAAGACAAATTAGAAGACCAAGAAGTAGAGTCCACAACTAAATACTTACCGGTAGTTCTATCCTGCAAAGTAACATAACCATCTAAACCGTCAATGTCTGTAGCGAACAACTCTTTGCCTGCCAAAGGATTTCCATCCAGATTTTTGTCGAAAGTCAAAGCGAAAGGAGAACCATACTTGTTATTTAACAAGTCAGCAGTCATGTTTATCTTTGCTGGAGCTGCTACTGTAAAGTTAATCGCAGATGCAGATACAGCCGTTCCCTTTTCCAAAGTAACAATATCTGTTCTTTCAGCTTCCACATCATCTTTAGCGATGATAGAAACAACTGTCTTATTATCCAACTGAGCAGATAAAGTAACGGCAGTCACATTCTCCGGAGCGATAAACGCACTCCCATTTTTGAAGTTCCACTCAGCTTGCTTATCCAATGTCAACACTCTACCTGTAGCGCTATTCGTCAATGTGTACGCCCAAGTATTCGCCAAAGAGACAAAACGATAAGTTACTTTCCATAAGGATTTTTGATAATCAGTGTTCTTGATATCCGCAGTAGGAGCATCAGCCAAGATCAAACTATCAGTCTTTGTATAAGACTCTGTGACAGACAAATATTTACCATCCTCATTGGTCAATTGGTAAACTTTGCCATTTTCAACCTTCGCATTAGCGGTAAAGGCAGTACATAAAGCCAAACCCGCTACAAGAGTAGAAAACTTTTTGTTCATAATTCTAAAATTAATATTAATACTAGTGTTAATTAAAAGCTCTTTATATATGCATCCCACCTAAATGGGTACAAAACGACTAGTCTAAACGATCGTCTAAATCTTGCGTTTTTCAAGGGATAAAGGAGAAGGTTTGTTTATGGAATCGGTTGTTTCGTGATGGATAGCCTATTTGATTGATAAGAAAGCGGATAAGGGGTGATTTTTTTAACCTTGAAGGGTTGCAAGTGTCGAAGAAACGCGTACCTTTGCAAATGACTAGAAAAATCGATCGTTTAAACTAGTCGTTTTATAAACCTATCTTCATACGATCAATAGCATATACTATATTTTCAATAGAATTTACCCTTTTATCATATATTATATATGTACGAGCGTACATATATAATATAATTATCAAGCAATCAACAAATATTCCTTATTCCTTCAAGTCTTATAATAATGAAACTTTTGTTCACCTATGAAGTAACTTTAGTTCCATAAGCTTAAAACTATAGCTTGATGCCGATGCAACTAAAGTCACAAGGGCAAAACGCCTCTTTCATGCTTTTATTGGTCAAAAAAGAGAGTAATCTATGTATTTGAAAGCTTTTTTCATAAATTTGTCGCTTTATAATAAACTGAGTAAAAAATGAATACACACGAACTTTGCTGCGTAGGACACATCACCTTGGATAAGGTAGTAACACCTAAGAACACCGTCCATATGCCGGGAGGAACCTCCTTTTATTTCTCGCATGCGATAAAACATTTCGATGATATCGACTATACTCTAGTGACAGCCTTGGCTGAATCTGAGATGAAAACGGTGGAGGAACTACGAGCTGAAGGTATCGACGTTGCCGTGATGCCAAGTAAGCACACCGTTTATTTCGAGAATATTTATGGAGAGAACCAAGATAACCGTACGCAACGTGTATTGGCGAAAGCAGATCCTTTCACCGTGGAATATCTGGAGAACATCAACTCTAAAATCTTCCACCTTGGTAGTTTGCTTGCCGATGATTTCTCTTTGGAAGTGGTAAAGTATTTAGCGGGGAAAGGCTTAGTATCGATTGACTCGCAAGGGTATCTACGGGAAGTAAGAGACAAGGATGTATTTGCCGTGGATTGGCCAGAGAAAAAAGAAGTACTTAAATACGTGCACTTCCTCAAGGCTAACGAACATGAGATGGAGGTGTTAACCGGATATACCGATGCCGTGAACGCAGGAAAAGTTATCTACGATTGGGGCGTGAAAGAGGTATTGCTGACTTTCGGAAGCATGGGATCTATCATTTACGACGGTTCCACTTTCCATAAAATCCCCGCTTACATACCGAAAGAAGTAGTAAACGCTACCGGAGCGGGTGATACTTATATGACAGGATATCTCTATAAACGTGCCAAAGGCGCAAGCATAGAAGAAGCCGGACGTTTCGCGGCAGCTATGACAACATTGAAAATCGAAGGAATAGGCCCATTCAACGGCACTAAGGAAGATGTGTTGCGATGCTTAGAGACAGCGGAACAACGAATGCCTGAGTAGTTGAAAATTGAGAATTGAAAATTATTCGCTCTCTCCTAATTTTCAATTCTCAATTCTCTATCTTTAATTATTCTTGAATGCTTTGCAGAATGTAGTCATTAGCAAGATACAAAGCCCTAACAAGCCGACCACGATATAAGCGTATTTCATATTGAAAGCCTGCGAGATCGCTCCGATCAACAAAGGTGCGATCAACGAGCCGATAAAGCTGATACTGGAAAGGATCGTCAAGGCAATTCCCACCGGAGTTCTCGATTTAGCGCCCACTAAGCTATAAATAGTAGGCACCATACACGAGATGCCCAAGCCTACCAACATAAAGCCTAAGGAATTCACGATCACCTTTACCGTCATCGATTCGAACATTCCACCCAACATGGCTGAGATAAAAAAACCTGCTAAAATAAAGAAACCCGCTAATTGCAACACCTTCTGCTTTCCTAAAACACTATAGGCGGAGTTCGTAAGAAAACGGCCTACCGTCATCATCACCATGAACACCAAGAAACCAATCTGTAAGGACTTAGGAACCTGCAATACCGATTCGAAGTAAAGTCCACTCCAATCAAACATCGCGCTTTCCACCACCAAGGCAAACAGCCCGACGATACCTAACTGGATCAACAGCATTTCCGGCTTACGGATAAAGCTCAACAATGCCGGAGCTTCTTTCTTCTCCGCTTCCTTCTCTTCCTCCGGTGACTCAACCGCCACGTCTTCCTGCAAATACTTCCGGCTTACCAAAACAGTCACTCCAATCAATAATGCAATCAACGTAAAATGCCAGAACGGAGTAACACCGGATACGATCATGATAAACCCGATCAAAGCCCCTAAACAAGCCGCCAGACTCCAACCTCCATGAAATGAGGCCATAATCGTACGCCCATAGAGTCGCTCGATACCAATTCCTTGCGTATTCAAGGATATATCGCAAAGATTCCAGAACACCCCAAAACAGAACAAATAAACACCCAGCAGATAAATATTATGTGCCGTACCTATCGCGAATAAGGCCAAGGCATACCCCAACACACTGACCTGCGCCATAATACGACTCCCCAACTTCGACACCAAATAACCCGCTAACGGTATCGCCACAAACTTACCTACCGGGATCAGGAACAAGACCAAGCCCCAATAGAAAGCGTAATTCACCTCAAAAATATCCTTCACGTCCGGAATACGGCTAGCCCAACTAGAGAAACAAAGACCTTGCGCTAAAAAGAAAGAAAGCATCGCATAACGAATCCGTTCCTTGGGAAAAGCGTTGCCCAATGTAGCATTCATTTTTTCATTCATTATCATTTACTTTTATTGTTATCATTTATTCGAGAAAGGGGCACGCCCCCCATTTCTTCGCAAAGCTATCAAATATATCCTAATATCCTAATCCCCTAAGTCTTAAATGTAGAATTTAAGAGATGGCTTCCCTAATGAAAAATATATTTTACACTTTGGCTGAAACACTTAATTATAACTTAAACCTTCGCTCAATTGAACAATTTGACGATATTCTCCAGCAACCCATACGTTGTCGTTTTCCTTGAATACGGTTTGGGATGGAGGATTCATCATTGACTTTCCGTCTCGTTCAATACCCAAGATCAGACAAGCGTTCTTATCCCGAATGTCAGACTGTTGAATAGATCGCCCGATCAACGGAGAGTCTGGTTCAATATTAAATTGCTCTATTTTGATATTATTATTAAAGCTTTGCGCCAACTGATCTCTATATTCTTTGTCCTGTTTTTGTATTATCTCCTGGAAAAGATCCAATTCCTCATCCGTACCAACAATTATAATCTTATCAAAAGGATAAAGGCGTTCCTCTCCTCTAGGTATATTGATTTGTCGTTCACCTCGAATGATGGAAACGATATTTATTCCATATTTTTGACGGAAGTTGATCTCTTTCAAACTCCGGCCGACAATGGAGGATTCTTGGCCAACAACGAAATCCATCAAGTGCAAATCATTGAAAGGCAAAGATTTCAAGATATTATCAGTCAAAGGACTTCCAATGTTTGAGTCCGTTGTTTTCCCGTTGAAGTTGTCAATAAATCTTTTCTCGATCGAGAGAGAACGCTTTTTCAGTTTTTTGGATAAAATAATCATTAGCAATATCAACAGGGTGATAATAAATCCAACACCAGATGCTACATTAAATATATGGACTATGACTGGCATTAGAATACTTGCGCAAAGGAGCAGCTTTATCGCTATCAAAGAAACCAATGGTCCCCGGTTGAATTTACTATCATTCCATAATTTCAGGAATTCAGGAGAATGATTCTTCTTCATAATGATAGCCCAAAGAAAAGGTAATATAATGGCCAAAATAATAGATAAGCTCAATAGAGCCCCTTTGAAGCCTAATATGTTCTCGCGAATAATTGGATTTACATAAGTGAAAAATATGATAATACTGAATATTGTCAATACTGTATATAGTATTACATCTAGTAACATAGATTTCAACAGCTTATTCCATGTACTTTTATGTTTGACCGTGTTGGATCCGGAAGAATAACGGTTCAACATTAGTTTTATAGATGAAGGCAAATAATTGTCAATCAATTGATAGACCGGGGTCGCCATGCGAATCATATAAGGAGTAAGAAATGTTGTAACGACTGATACAGCGACAATAACAGGATACAGATAATCGTCTGTTACCTTTAAGCTAACTCCCAATGAAGCGATAATAAACGCAAATTCACCTATTTGGGTCAGAGAGAATCCTGATTGTAGAGCTATCTTTAATGGCTGTCCGGACAAGAGGACACCAAGACTCCCAAAAAAGATTTGCCCAATGATAACCAATATGGTTAAGATGCAGATTGGGACAAGGTATTCAATCAATAAATCCGGTTGTATCATCATGCCTACAGAAACAAAAAATATGGCCGCAAACAGGTCTTTTACCGGTTTTACCAATTTTTCTATCTTCTCGGCCTCAATGGTTTCAGCCAATAACGATCCCATAACAAAAGCTCCTAACGCAGAGGAGAATCCCGCTTTAGCCGCAATCATAACCATACCTAAACAGAAGCCTAATGCTATGATTAATAAGGTTTCGTCGTTAAGAAATGGCTTAATCTTTTTAAGAAAACTTGGAATCAGATAGATTCCGAGTAATGACCAAAATATAAGAAACGCTCCTAACTTTAGAATACTTTCCAGCATTTCCATTCCTTCGACTTGCTTGCTGACTGCTAAGGTTGAAAGCAAGACCATCAAAACTACGGCCACTAAATCTTCGACCACCAAGACGCCTAATACTACTCCTGTAAATTTTTGCCCTCTGAGTCCCATGTCATCGAACGCCTTGAATACGATAGCGGTGGATGACATAGAAAGCATACCGCCTAAAAATATACTGCTTAGATGCGAGAAGCCAAGCGCGTTTCCTGCAGTATAGCCTAGAAACATCATTCCGGAGACTATGGTTATAGAGGCGATAACAGCTGTACCTCCTACGGTCATCAACTTCTTGAAAGAGAATTCTAATCCCATAGCAAACAAAAGAAAGATGACGCCTATATCTGCCCATATTTTTATATTGGTAGGATCGGATACCGTTGGTATATAAGGTACGGCGGGCCCGGCAAGAATGCCAGCGACAATATACCCCAAAACGACAGGTTGTTTCAAGCATTTAAAAATCAATGTAATTATTCCCGCCGCAATCAATATAACCGCCAAGTCGGAAATAAGAGGTGCAATTTCAGACATGTTATTCATTATTTTGTGCTCGCAAATTTACATATTAACTTAGAACCATGTTGGGATAAAACAAAAGTACTCTTGTCCTAAAAACATATATGGGAAATATTCCAGGACAACCGCAGCAAATTCCTCCTCCCCCCAAGAGCTTTATCTTAACAGCATGAATACACCAATATCTATAAGCGGCAGTTTACGAGATATAAAAAAAGGGTCTTCATTGCTGAATACCCTTTCTTGGTGATCCGCCTGGGGCTCGAACCCAGGACCCCAACATTAAAAGTGTTGTGCTCTACCAGCTGAGCTAGCGAATCATCCTATGCGTTACTTCTGTAATGCGGGTGCAAAGGTAGGGATATTTTTTTAATACGCAATAGATATGGCTATTTTTTTGCGATTAAATCTGAATTTATTTCCTCTTGTTTAGGTTGATGAGCAAGGCTTCTGGAATCTAACTCATTATATTCATGCAAGATAAATCGTTTATAATAAGATAAGCATAAGGTTGTTAATGGGAGGGCTATTATTAAGCCGATAAAGCCTAAGATCGTTCCCCAGATGGATAATGAGAGTAAAATGATGGCGGGATTCAATCCCATAGCCTTACCCATTATGCGGGGGGTAAGATATAAATCCTGTATACATTGTACGATACCCAAGACTAAAATAGCCAAACCAAAGATCAACCAGAAGTTCTCGCCTGTCTCGGCCGAACGCAATAAGCTCAATAGAATCATCGGGATGATACCGATCGCCTGCATATAGGGAATTAAGTTCAGCACGCCGATAAACAAGCCCAGCGTGACCGCCAACGGGAAATTAATGATCTTAAAACCGATCGCGAGGAGAATCCCGACGGAGAGAGCGATCAGCGATTGTCCTCGGAAATAACGGTTCATGCTGTATTCCACATCCTCAGCCAAACCTTGCAGGAACGGACGGTAACGCTCCGGTATCAAATCGATCCAACCATTCGCGATCTTCTCATAGTCCAAAAGGATGAAGATAAAATAAAGCAAGATCACGAACACGATCGTGATACTGAAAAGGATCGAGAAGGTGTTCGATAAGATAGACCATAACTGGGGTGCTATCTGCTTCACCGCTTTCAACAAATTCTCCTTACTCAATAACTCCATAATCTGAGCGAAGTTCACATTACTTTCCAGATATTCCATCCATGAATGCGGAATCAAAGGGACATGACCTTCACCGGGATCATGTGTGCGGATCAGTTCTAGCGTTTTATCCGCCTCAGCCGCGATGGAAGGAACGACCATGACTATCAGCAACGTTATCAACAGCCCTAAAGTCACCAATACCGCCATAATCGATAAGATACGGCTCTTAAAGCATAATTTATATTGGAAGAACTTTACGAACGGTTGCATCATGTAAGCCAGCAACCAAGCGATCAGGAAAGGTAACAATGCGTTCCGTAATAAGGCTATCAAATAGATAATCCCTGAGATGACCAGTATACCGAACACTATGCGTATTACACGGTCAAACGTAAAAGGCTTGTCAAACAGTGGATTCATATTATTTTCATATCTTTGCTTGCGACAAAGATAGAATAAAGTAGAATATATAAACATCATGATACGTAAAATATCCTTTTTCTTCCTCATTTCTTGCTTATACCTTTCAGTAGGGGCACAGGTTCCACAACCTATCAAGCAATTCCTGCGTAAGCCTTATATGGAAGGAGCCTCATTTTCCTTGATCGTGAAAGACGTTCACAATGGCGAGACGGTATTCGCTTACGATACCCTCCGGCAGCTGACCCCAGCCTCGGTCATGAAGACGGTTACGACCGCTACCGCCTTGGAGATACTGGGCGAGGATTATCGCTTTCCCACGACATTGGCATACGATGGCTCCATCGAGAAGGGCTTGCTAAAAGGGAATCTATACATCAAGGGAAGCGGAGATCCCAGCCTTGGCTCAGCGCATTTCGCCCCGTATCATAAGCGGTTCCTACAGGAATGGATCTCCGCCTTGAAAAAGGTGGGTATCCATAAAATACAAGGTGCCGTAATCGCTGATGAAAGTATATTCGACACGGAAGGCACTTCCTTTAAATGGGTTGGCGAAGATATGGGCAGCTATTATGGCGCCGGAAGCTATGGACTTTGCGTATTCGACAATCTCTATAAATTAGGACTGCAAACCGGGGCTCCCGGAAGCCGCCCGAAGTTGAAAGGAACCGAACCGGAATTATCCGGCATCCATTTCCATAATTACTTAACGGCTCAGCAAGTATCTTCGGATAGTTCTTTTATCGTAGGGGCGCCATTCGCCACGGACCGTTATTTATACGGAATTGTCCCCGCTAACCGGGAATGGTATCCGCTCAAAGGGGATATCCCGGACCCGGCTCTTTTCCTAGCGGATTATCTCACTAGGCAATTGGAACATGAAGGGATCACGGTCGGCGAATCACCGTCTTGTTTCCGTATCTTGCGGGAGGCCGGTAGGTGGCAACCCGGGAAACGGACCGAGATTGTTACCACTTACTCCCCTACGCTTCGGGAAATCGTGGAAGTGACCAACCATGTCAGCCATAATTTATTCGCCGATGCCTTGATCAAGACAATCGGCCTACGCTATACGCCCCGTAAGGGAGAGGTCATATCTTCTTTTAACCGGGGCATCCAGGTGCTTCGGGACTATTGGCAAGGGAAAGGACTCGACCTCTCGTGCGTCTGGATGTACGACGGTAGTGGCCTTGCGGTTACCAACAAGTTATCAACAGCTTTTGTGGCTGATTTATTGATTTATATGAGAACCCGTTCACAACAACACACAGCCTTCTACGAATCATTGCCCGTAGCGGGGGTAGAAGGCTCGGTGAGGAACTTCTTAAAAGGCTCATCCCTCCAAGGAAAAGCTCATCTTAAAAGCGGAAGCATGAGCCGGGTAAAAGGATATGCGGGATATATAAACAAAGGCGATAAGCAATACGCCATCGCCCTATTCGTAAACAACTATTCCTGCGACGGACGTCCTATGACCGTAGCGATAGAGAAATTATTGCTCCAGTTGTTCAACTAACCAGCGGTTATTTCGGCAGGATCGATCTACGCTCTATCATCTCTAGGAAATGCTGTTTATAATTGTCGGAGATCGGGATATACTCCTTTCCAAAGACAATCCGATTACGCTCGATCACCTTGATCTTCTCCGGCTGGACGATAAAAGAGCGATGAACACGCACAAAGCGATCCGAAGGTAACATATCCTCCAAACTCTTCATGCTCATCAACGAAAGGACCGGACGGGGCTCATCCTCCACGAATATCTTCACGTAATCCTTTAATCCTTCAATATATAATATCTTGCGCAGCTCTATTTGCAACAGCTTATACTCACTCTTGACGAAAATACTCTCCATCCCGCCCTTCTCCGCAATTGGCGCGGATCCTTCCTTCTCTTCCGAAGACACCGGCTTACGGAGCAGCTCATACCATCGCAACGCCTTATTCGCCGAGGCAAGGAAGTCCGGATAACTAATTGGCTTCAACAAATAATCCAGCGCGTTTACTCGGTAACTATCCACGGCATATTGATCGAAAGCCGTCGTAAAAATGACACGGGTATCGGCGTTCAAGATACGGGAGAACTCCAATCCGCTCAACTCCGGCATCTGGATATCCAGAAAAAGCAGATCCACCGGCCGATCCCGTAAGTCGGAAAGAGCGTCCAAGGCACTATTATAAGTCCCTTGTAAATCCAGAAACGGAGTTTTCAAGACGTAGCTTTCCAGCAAGCTAACCGCTAAAGGTTCATCGTCAATAATAGCGCAAGTCAATCTCATATCTCAGTCTCGTTTATAGTAATTGATAGATAAGAAGAATAGTTATCCCCCTCCCGACCGCATTGGAACGAGAAATGCCCCGGATAGAGCAGCCCCAAGCGTTTCTCCAGATTCACCAGCCCGATACCGGAACCACTTTTATCTTGATCCGGGCTTTTCGGGAAATAGCTATTCACGATAGTACAAACTACCTCCGCCCCCTCCTGATGGATATCCAAATGGATGAAAGACGGCTTATTATTGCTCACCCCATGCTTAAATGCGTTCTCAACCAAGGAGATAAACAACAGGGGGGCGATCAAGGTTCCCGGAGAGGAAGCGACGATATTCGTTTTCAGCTCCACATGTTTGGGCAGGCGTATACGCATCAACTCCACATAATTACGAAGGAAGTCGAAATCCTTCTCCAAAGGGACAAAAGGCTGGCTACTCTCATACAAGACATAGCGAAGCAAGCGGCTCAAATCGTGCACCGCCTCCTGCGCCTTCTCCGGGCTGAACGCTATCAAGCTATAGATATTATTCAACGTATTAAACAGGAAATGCGGGTTAAGCTGGCTTTTCAAGTTCTGCAATTCCGCCTCGGCACGCTCCTTCTCCAGTTCCCGCTGGATAGCCGCCACCCGGTACCATCCGTCCGTCATCTTGATCGCCACGCTAAGGCCGGCTACCAAGGAGTAGATAACGGCGTTGACGAGAAAGAACCCCACCGTCTCGTTCAACGGGCGGGGCGGACGAGCCGGATGATGCATCTCCGGAGGGTAGAAATAGCGCATGCAGAAATGCACGAACAGCATCGTACTCCCGATAAGCAATAGGTTGATCAGCAGGAAACGCCCTGTCCGGCGGTTGAACAAATACCGCCTCACCAGCCACCCGTAATTCAAGTAGAAGACGAGCATGAAGGAGAGCGGCACGATGATGCTCCGCAGATACCCCTCGAACGTGACTTGCGACTCCCTCCCCGTGAAGAAGAAGGGGGAACAGAATAGGATACCCCATCCCGCAATGTGTATCAACTTTCCCAAACCTTTGATAGGGGGGGATTGTGGTGTGTCATTCATCTTATTATCCTCTTTAGTGCTACGCAAATATAGTCATTCCTACCGTTATATGAGCCATGTAGCCTTATCTAGTGAGCCTTCGCCTCATAGCTATGAGGTGTCATACATCATAGGTTTAATGCATCGTTCCTCATACGTATGATGCATACCCTTTACAGGTAAGGAGACCATGCCTCATCCGTCTACTCATAGCGTATGGCCTCTATCGGGTCGAGCTGGGCCGCCTTCTTAGCGGGATACCATCCGAAGAACACCCCGGTGACGGTACATACCACGAAAGAGAGCAGTACGCTCCATGGCTGGATATAGATCGGGAAATGCGCCACGACATTCACGATCAAGGCGGCTCCCACGCCGAAAAGCACGCCGATCAATCCCCCGGTCACGCTGATAAGGATAGACTCGATCAAGAACTGAGCCAAGATATCCATGCCTTTCGCACCGATACTCATACGGAGGCCGATCTCCCGCGTACGCTCCGTCACGCTCACGTACATGATATTCATGATACCGATACCACCAACGAGAAGAGAGATACCAGCCACCGCGGCCAGCAACGTCGTCATTATATCCGTCGTACTTGTCAACATCGTACTCAACTCCTGCATACTCCGGATCGTGAAATCATCATCATCGGTTTCCCGCAGCCTATGGTTACGCCTCAGTATCTCCGATATCTCGTCTATGGCTTGATCGGTGTACTCCTCCTTGAGCGCCGAGCAGGTTATGCCTTGCAAATGGGTAATGGCCAAGATCTTCTTTTGAATAGTTGTGTATGGAGCTAAGATCAGGTCGTCTTGGTCCATTCCCATGCTGTTATATCCTTTGCTTTTCAGTACGCCCACGACCCGGAACGGTAGCTTCTGGAAACGGATCACCCGTCCGACGGGATTCTCTCCGCCGGGGAAAAGGTTATCCACCACCGTCTTCCCGATCACGCATACCTTGGCGGCGGTCTGTACGTCTTGATCGCTGAACATATCGCCATCCTCCACCTCGTATCGGCGTATCTCCATATAATCCGGGCTGATACCGTAGACGGTGGTCGGGGCATTGTTGGCGCCATAGATGGCCTGCCCGCTACTGTTCACGGAGGGAGAGGTGGCGGAGACGTAGCGAGTCTCGTTCACGATATCCTCGTAGTCCTGTAGCTTCAGCGTCTCCATGGCAGAGGCGTCTTGGCGGACACCACCACGCATGTCGGCTCCCGGCTGGATCATGATCATGTTCGAGCCCATCTCGCTGATCTGCGCCTGTATACTCCGCTTCGAACCTTGACCGATGGCCAGCATCGTGATCACGGAAGCCACGCCGATGATGATACCCAGCATCGTGAGGAATCCCCGCAGCTTGTTGTTGGCCAAGGCCCGGAGGGCTATCTTTAGTAAATTCGTCGTATTCATTGTTACTTCTGTTTATCGCTTAATCATCATTCTTGGGCAGGCGGGCCAAAGCCTCGGCGGCGCTCAAGATATTCGTATTCACCGTATCGGCGGTTACATGACCGTCGCGCAACGTGATATTCCGGCTGCTGTATTGGGCGATCTCCGGGTTGTGGGTGACAAAAATAATCGTACGTCCCTCGGCGTGCAGACGCTGGAAGAGCACCAAGATCTCAAAAGAGGTACGGGTATCCAAGTTGCCGGTAGCCTCGTCCGCCAGGATCACCGCCGGGTCGTTCACCAAGGCACGGGCGATCGCCACACGCTGCATCTGGCCACCGGACATCTGGTTGCTTTTATGCATCAGTCGGTCTCCCAAGCCCACGGCGATCAAGGCGTTGACCGCCTTTTCCCTACGCTGAGCCGCTTTATAGGCGGGGTTGTACATGAGAGGGAGCTCTACATTCTCTACCGCCGTTGTCTTCGCCAGCAGGTTATAGCTCTGGAAGACGAAGCCGATCTTACGATTCCGGAGAGTCGCCCGTTGCCGCTTGTTCATGGTGCGCACGGATACCCCGTCTAAGTAATACTCCCCGCTCGTAGGAGTATCAAGGCAACCCAGCGTGTTCAGCAACGTACTCTTTCCGGAGCCGGAGGTTCCCATGATCGTCACGAACTCCCCCTCGCGGATCGTGAACGACACGCCTCGCAGGGCATGGACGATCTCGTCGCCCACGTGGAAGTCTCGTTTTATATTGTCTAATCTGATAATTTCTTTCATGACGCAAACTATCTCTTATTTTTGTTGCTTCCCGGAGGGCCCGGCATGAAAGGGCTACGCTCCGCTCCTGCACCTACTTCCGGCATGTTAGCGGCGCTCGCTAAATCTACGGCTACCTCATCGCCCTCGCTCAAGCCCTCGGTTACTTCGGTCACGCTGTTGTTGCTGGTTCCGACCGTAATCTGCCTCGGGCTCAAGGTATTTCCTTGGCGGGACCAAACCAAGCGTTTTCCGGGTTGTACCTCCGCATTCGGATCTGTCACGGTCATACCCAACGATTCCATGATGGCGGGCTCGGGGATAAAACGAAGTGCCTTGTTCGGCAAGGTCAGGACATTCGCACGTTCCAACGTATAAATCGTGATATTCGCCGTCAAGCGAGGTTTCAGTTTCAAGTCCGGATTATCTGCCGTAATCACTACCTCGTAGGTAACGACCGTAGAAGAAGAAGTACTGGAAGAAGCGCTGGAGGTGCTTTCGCTATCCCCAAGGCGAATCTGGCGAACCACGCCCTCGAATTGATCGTTCGGGTAGGCATCCACCGTAAAGCTAACCCGTTGGCCTTCCTCCACGTTCCCTATATCCGCCTCATCCACGTCTGCTATCACCTGCATCTTCGTCAAGTCGGCGGCAATGGTAAACAGAGTCGGGGTCTCGAAGCCGGCGGCAACGGTCTGCCCTTCCTCAACGGCCCGGTTGATAACCACTCCGTCTATAGGGCTCGTGATCGTGGCATATTCCAGATTACGGTTTACTTTCACCATGGAGGCCTGACTCTGGTCGTAAGCGGCCTTCGCCTTCTCATAATTATAGGTAGCCGTCTCATAATCCGTATCGCTAATCAATTGTTTCTCGTGAAGCACCTTGCTACGTGCGTAGTTCTTCTGTTGATACTCGAACTCCGTCTTGCTGCTCGCCAATTGCGCCTCGGCGGAACGAAGTTCGGCTTGGAGGTTGATCTTATCCATCTCGGCGATCAGTTGGCCGGCCTTCACCACGTCGTTATAATCAGCGTACAACTTATCGATGATACCGGATACCTGCGTACCTACCTCAACCTCGGTAACGGGCTCTACCGTACCGGTGGCCGTAACCGTATTCGTGATCGTGCTGCGCCCTACCTTAGCGGTCTCCAGCTTGATCCCGCCTTTCGAGGATTTGCCCGTGAAAAGGAACACGCCCCCCGCGATGAGGATAACGGCAACACCGCCCATGATTAGTTTCTTCTTGTCCATATTCTGATTCGTTTTATTTCTGTTTTACGTTCTGTTCTTGTTCAAAAGGCCCCCGCGACTTCCGTCGCAGGGTAACCTTGAAAAAAGAGAGTGGAGTAAATATATATATATCCATTAGTGGGTTAATAATTCTCCGCAACCGGCTTCTTCTGATAAACATTCAGCAACTGGACGCTCATCAAGGCCATGTATTTCGCTTGTAGCTGCTCTTGCTGGGCGGTCAGATAATTGTTCTTCTCCGTCAATAGCTCAAGCGTATTTTTCATACCGAGGCTGAATTGCTCATCGATCAAGTTATAGCTTTCCTTCACGTAACTCAAGCGTTCGGTAGCCGAGGTATATTGGGTCTGCGACGAGGTAGCGTCCAGATAGATCCCCTCCACGGTTTGCAGCAATTGTTTTTGGGTATTCAGCAACTCCAACTGGCTGGTGGTAATCGCGTATTTCGCCTTGTTATAGGCCGTCTTATACTGACGGTTACTGAAGATAGGGATGCTGATCGTCAATCCGACACTCTCGTTGAAGCTATTCCAGATCTGGCTACCGAAAGCGTAATCCGTTCCGGAGAGATGGCCGGTACCCAGCCCGGCGTTCATGGAGAGCGAAGGGAGGAAAGCGCCTTTCGCCTTTTTCTTCTCCAGCTCAGCGATGTCCACGGCCAGCTCACTGCTCTTTATTTGCGGCATCACGGCCAGAGAGGTATTGTAAATCGTTTGCTTGCTCGGAAGCGGGGTTAAGATATCTTTCTCCGTAAGCTCCGGCATCACCAATTCGATCTCTTCGGTTATATCCAGTTCTAGTAATTGCTTCAATTGCAACTTATAATTGTCTAGATTCGTCTGGGCTACGACCAATTGATATTTATCGGTGCTTAACTGGCTTTCCAACTGGGCCAAATCCACTTTCGAAATCGAACCGGCACGTAGCAACTCCACCGCACGATCCCGCTGCGCCGTAGATACCTCGACCGTATTTTGGTTGATACGAACGGACTCCATCGCATATAGTACCTGCATATAGGTCTGTATCAAGGAGATTTGGATATCATCCTCGTTTTGCTCGATACCTAGCTCATCGACGGTATTTTGTATTTCCTGTTGCTTGATCGTCTGTACACGTTGCCCTCCATCAAAAAGCGTCCATTTAGCGTTCAGCGCATAATTACCGCTATAGCTATTATTCGTAGCGGCGTCGCTCGAAGGATAATTCACGAATCCTTGGGTAACCGAAGCCGAAAGGGAAGGGAAAAGCTGTGCTTTCGCCTGCTTCGTATCCTCTATACCGGAAAGATGCGACACCTTGCTTTTCTTTACTTGGATATTATGCTCCAAAGCGTAATCCAAGCAAGTGCGCAACGTCCATCGGGTAGGTTGCTCTTGTGCCTTACTCCCTACACAGAGGAAGAACAGACATGCGAATAATAAAGCGTATTGTTTCATATTGCCTTCGTTTTCTATCTTTTTACGAAAGCAAAACTATATTACCTTAAAAACATGGGCAACCAGACTAGAAAAAGGGGCTGTTTTCACCGATTAAACGGGCAATTCCATCGACATCGGGATTACCAATATAAAATAATACCCGCGATACCCGCCAAGATGATCATCAAGATAGGATGTACCTTGAATTTCCATGTTAGGATGAAAGCGGCACCAAAGATCAAGAAGCTCTTGTAGTCGATGAAGTTCTCTTTATTCATTAATAGCAAGGCAGCGGCAGCGATCAGTCCCACCGTAGCCGGGCGTAATCCAAGGAAAGCCGCCTCTACATATTTATTATTCCGAAACTTAGCGAAGAAATAAGAGATCAGAAGGACCAATAAGAAAGAAGGCAGACATACCGCAAATGTCGTCAGGCAAGATCCTAGGATACTCATCGTCTCCGAATACCCCGCATTATGCACCGCCGTATACCCTATATAGGTGGCGCTATTGATACCGATCGGTCCGGGTGTCATTTGAGAGATAGCGACAATATCGGTAAACTCCTGCAAGGAAATCCAACCATAGCGGTCCACCACGTCGGCTTGTATCAAGGATAACATCGCATACCCACCACCAAAGCCCAATATACCGATCTTCAGATATACATATAATAATTGTAACCAAATCATATCAGCCCTTCTTATTTAAACCATACACCAAACCTCCGGCTATAGCCGCCAAGATAATCCAAGCGGGAGACACCCCACCCATCCAGATCAGCAATGCCGCCCCGACAGGTATGATCATTTGCACGTAACTCAACTTGATAGAACGTGCGGTTGTCAGACAAGGCACGGCGATCAAGGCGACCACCGCCGGACGCAATCCCATAAACGCCTTCTCCACCCATACATTATCCTTTACCTGCGTAAAGAATAACGCGATCAAGAGCATGATTACAAAAGAAGGGAGAATCGTGCCCAAGGCACAAACAAAACCGCCCCATGTCTTCTTCAGTTTATAACCCACGAAGATCGCTATATTCACGGCGAAAATACCCGGCAACGATTGGGCCACGGAGAAAACGTCGATAAAGTCCTCTTTCGTCATCCACCCCCGGTCTACCACATCCCGCTGGATAAGCGGCAACATGGCGTAACCACCTCCGATGGTAAACATACCGATTTTCACGAATGTCAGAAAAAGCGTCCAATACATACCCTTATCAGTTTACGTTGGCTAACGTCCTAAAAGCCTATTGTAAGTTTCTTTATTATTAATAATCTGAAGCGCTTTCTGGTAACTCGGATTATCATCATTGATAATCTGGAAGTACTGCGCCATATCATAGAGATCCCGTGCGATAAGCGCCTTGATCTGAAGCATGATCAACGGCTTCGAACGATTATATTCTTCTTCCTCAAACTCAATCTTCTCATCGCCGGCCATCTTCAGAAGCTCCTCCATGATATCCTCTCCGACCACGAAATCTTGCTTATATTGCTGGAACTTCGGATATTTAGCCATCATCTGGTTCCGATTACGATCCAGATAATTCATGGACACCCGATTGACTAAACCGGAAGCTACCAGTTTCCGGTGATAATCCGTATAGCGAGTCGTATCTACCGGGATGAACACGTCCGGCATAATACCTCCACCTCCATATACGGTACGCTCGGTAACCAAGGTGTTATACTTCATTGAATCGGGGAAATGAATGCTATCGGCACTCATCAACTCCCCCCGGTTATAACGGTCGATCAGATCATGGTGGTACTCCTCGATCTTCCCGTTCTCGTAAGGCTTTTGTATACAACGTCCGGTGGGTGTATAGTAACGGGAAACCGTCAAACGAATCATGGAACCATCCGGCAGGGGAATCGGTTTCTGTACCAAACCTTTACCAAAGGTACGGCGACCTACGATCACGCCCCGGTCCCAATCTTGAATAGCGCCGGAGACGATCTCGCTGGCCGAAGCCGAGGACTCGTCCACCAGCACGACCAAACGTCCCTCTTGGAATTGTCCGCGAGCGGTAGAGTTCGCCTCCTCACGAGGTTGCTTACTCCCTTTCGTATAAACGATCAACCGGTTTTTATCCAAGAACTCATCCGCCAGCTCTATGGCGATATTCAAATATCCCCCGCCATTTCCCTGCAAATCCAGAATCAAGTTCTTCATGCCCTGTTTCCGGAGCTTTTCCAACGCCTCCCTGAATTCATCGGCGGAAGAAGCGGCGAAACGGTTCAACTTAATATAACCGGTATTCTTATCCGCCATATAAGCGGCATCCAGACTATACACGGGAATCTTACCGCGAACGATCTTGAAATCCATCAATTCCGGCGACTTGCCTCGCTTTACTTTCACACGCACCTCGGTACCTTTCGGTCCGCGTAGTTTCTTCATGATATCGGTAGTCTTCATCTTCACGCCGGCGATCAAGGTATCGTCTACTTGGATAATACGGTCGCCCGCCATCAACCCCACCTTCTCAGAGGGACCTCCGGGGATTACCTGAATCACGTAAAGCGTATCCGTCAACATATTGAACTGTATGCCGATACCATCGAAATTGCCTTGTAAAGGCTCGGTCATCTCTTTCGTCTCCTCCGGATCCATATAATTGGAATGAGGGTCTAGCTTATCCAACATACCGACTATAGCGTCTTCCACCAACTTCGTCTCGCTAGTAGAGTCGACATATAGATTAGAGATGGCGAATAAAGCCAATTGGAGCTTCCGGGCATCCATATTCGCTTTTTGCGCTGTCGCTCCGGTAAACACACCTAGAACGATCAGCAGGGATAAGACGATTCTTTTCATCAGATATATTCGTTTCATAATTTTCAATACAATCTCGTCTCTTTAGGGACGAATTGGGAAATGTCTTTGCCGTAGCGTAACAACTCACGGACAATACTTGAGCTAATATGCGTATGCTCCGGTTCCGTAAACAAGATAAAAGTCTCGATACCCGTCAACTTACGATTCACGTCCGCGATCGTCTTCTCATATTCGAAATCATTGACCGTACGGATTCCTCTTAAGATAAAGCCGGCTCCAACCTCTTTAGCGAAATCCACCGTCAATTGATTATATGACATGACTTTCACCCTTGGATTATCCTTGTATAGATTCCAGATCGCTTCCATCCGCTTCTCCAAGGAGAAATAGGTAAGCTTCTTATCGTTGATACCGATCGAGATCACGATCTCGTCCACCAGTTCCAACCCACGCCTTACCAAGGATTGATGCCCGATCGTAAAAGGATCGAAGGTACCGGGAAAAAGCGCAATACGTTTATTTTCAATTGATGACATCTTCTTCAACCACTAAGTTATCGATAATAAAGTTCTGTCGCTCCATGGTATTCTTCCCCATATAGAACTCGAGCATATCTTTCACGAGGTCCTCTTTCTTCATTGTCACCGGATCAAGGCGTATATCCTTGCCGATAAAATGCTTGAACTCATCGGGAGAGATCTCTCCCAGACCTTTGAATCGGGTGATCTCCGGATTCTTCCCGGCAGCGGCTATGGCAGCCAAGCGTTCCTCCTCTGAATAACAATACCACGTCTTCTGCCGGTTACGTACCCGGAATAACGGGGTTTGCAAGATATAAACATGATTACGCTTAATCAAATCGGGGAAGAATTGCAAGAAGAAGGTAATCAACAATAAACGGATATGCATCCCGTCCACATCGGCATCTGTCGCGATAATCACCTTATTATACCGCAAACCTTCCAAGCCATCCTCAATATTCAAGGCCGCTTGAAGCAAGTTAAACTCCTCGTTCTCGTAAACGATCTTCTTTGTCAAGCCATAACTATTCAAAGGCTTACCCCTCAAACTAAATACAGCTTGGTAATTCGGGTTACGGCTCTTCGTGATAGAACCGCTAGCCGAGTCACCCTCCGTGATAAAGATACTGCTTTCCTCTAGCAAATCCCCTTTCGAGTCGGTCAGGTGAATCCGGCAATCCCTTAGTTTCTTATTATGTAAATTCGCTTTCTTCGCACGCTCGCGGGCCAGCTTCGTAACACCGGCGATCGCCTTGCGCTCTTTCTCGGACTCCAAGATCTTCTTCAGCAAAAGCTCCGAAGTCTCCATATTCTTATGCAAATAGTTATCCAGGTCATTCTTGATGAAATCACCGATAAACTTCGCTACCGTAGGGCCGTCCGGTCCTATATCTTTCGAACCGAGCTTGGTCTTTGTCTGGCTCTCGAATACAGGCTCCTCCACTTTTATGCTGATAGCGGCCACGATACCCGCACGAATATCCGAATACTCGAAATTCTTATTGTAATATTCCTTGATGACACGGCCTATAGACTCCTTGAAAGCAGAAAGGTGCGTACCGCCTTGGGTGGTATGCTGGCCGTTCACGAACGAATAATATTCCTCTCCATATTGGTTGCTATGCGTGATAACCACCTCTATATCCTCCCCTTTCAGGTGGATGATCGGGTAAAGAGGCTCGGTGGTCATATTCTCGTTCAACAAATCCACCAGACCGTTGCGGGAATAGAAACGCTTGCCGTTGTAAATAATGGAAAGTCCCGAGTTCAAGAAGACATAGTTCTTTAATAGCCCCTCGATAAACTCGTCCTTATAATGATAATCCTTAAAGATCTCCCGATCCGGGACAAAAAACACCTGCGTACCGTTCGCCTCCCCGGTCGGTTGGATATCCGATTCCTCCGTGACGATCGCCTTACTATATTCCACCCGCTTACACTCTCCGTCACGGTAGCTGGTTATCAAGAAATAACTACTCAAGGCATTCACCGCCTTGATACCCACACCATTCAAACCCACGGATTTCTTAAACGCCTTGCTATCGTATTTAGCGCCGGTATTCATCTTGCTAGACACATCCACGACCTTACCCAGAGGGACACCACGGCCATAATCCCGCACGGCTACCGTACCTTCCTCGATAGTCACCTCGATACTTTTGCCATACCCCATCATGTACTCGTCGATAGAGTTATCCAGCACCTCCTTCAACAACACATAGATACCATCATCGGCATAGCTACCGTCCCCCAGTTTTCCGATATACATACCGGGACGCCGGCGGATATGCTCCATCCAGTCCAGTGTCTTGATGTCATCATCGTTATATTCCGTAGGTTGTTGTATCGTTGAATTCAGCTCATCCATATCTCTTATAACTTTTTAATATACGCTCTTCTTGATTTATGATGCTCTCGCTTGAAATAATCCCATTGCGCTTGTACGGCGCTATTCGTCTCCAGCTCCGGGTTACTCTCGGCGTAAACGGCACCGATACGCTTATAGACCGGAATCAAGTCATTAAATAATAAAGCGTTCACGCCTTTACTTTGATATTCCGGCAAAACTCCTGTCAAATACAGGTCGATTACTTTCGGTTTGCTCTTCAACGCTTTCAGCAAATGAATCCACCCGAAGGGTAACATATGCCCACGAGCCTTTTGTAAGGCTCTCGATAGGTTGGGCAGGGAGATGCCAAAGCCAACCACCGCATTATCCTCTTCCCTTACGATCAGCGTTACCAAATCATAACGCAGCATAGGGATATACATATTGATATAATAATCGATCTGCTTCTCGGTCAATTGCGCGAAACCATACAAGGGAGCGAAAGCCGCATTCAATGTATGGAATACCGGACGGGCGTAAGGCATAATCTCCTTAGCGTTCTTGAACTTCAGCACCTTCAATCCGTATTTCTTCTTCACGATCTCACCGATACGCAAGTGCTTCTCAGGAACGCCATCCGGTATATAGATCTTAAATTCATGCCAATCTTGATCCTTTCCGTATCCGATACGCTCCACTTGCTTGGGGTAATAGGGATAATTATAAATTGTAGCCATCGTACCGATCTGATCGAAACCCTCGATCAACATACCCTCGTGATCCATATCGGTAAAGCCCATCGGACCGTGGATCTCCTCCATGCCTTGTTCGCGGGCCCATTTCTCGACAGCGCCAAAAAGGGCATCAACCACCTCGTCATCATCAATAAAATCAACGAAACCAAAGCGGGCACGTTTCTGTCCCCAAGCCTCGTTACTCGGGCGATTCACCATACCGGCGATACGGCCTACCACCTTCCCGTCCTTATAGGCAAGGAAGTAAATAGCGTCGCACACCTCGAACGCCGGATTTTTCTTCTTATCCAGCGTCATCATCTCTTCCTCTATTAAACCCGGTACGTGATAGGGATTACCCTTGTATAATTCGATATTGAACTTGACAAACTTCTTAAGCTCCTTCTTACTGGTAACTTCTCTTATCTCTACGCTCATCGGTAATTTTATTTAAGCGGCAAAGTTACATAAATAATCTTTTATCATGGCATTATAAAACAAATTTATACCTTTGTAAACTCAGATTCATAGCATACCATGAAAAAAATAGTTATTAAATTAATATTGGCATTTATCATGTTTGAAGGAACCTCTTGTATAAACGATCCTATTATAATCAGCCCCGATCTGGCGTTTCGGGCGGAAGCTACTACAGGGGAGGGATCGATTTGGCATCCCGATCGCAATACACTTTTCTGGGTAGATATTGAAGGAAAGACGTTATATGAGTATATACCGGACTTGCAAAATTGCCGTTCATGGCAGTTCGACCGCATGGTCTCTACCGTAGTACCGGAAACGGACAGTACGGTAGTCGTCGCTTTACAAAACGAGATCATACGTGTAAACCTAACGGATGGGAACACGACATCTATCGCCCCAATCCCGGACAATAACGGGAAGATTCGTTGCAACGATGGGAAATGCGACCCGTCCGGACGCTTATGGATCGGCACCATGGGATTTGGAGCGCCTAAAGGGGCTGCCAGCCTTTATTGTGTATGGGCAGACGGAACCGTCGAAACAAAGTTGACAAAAGTCACGATCTCCAATGGGATCGTATGGTCCGCCAACAAGAAATACATGTATTACAACGACACACCTACCCGTAAGATCATACGTTTCCGGTATGACGATAGCTCCGGTGACATATTGTACGATGGCGTAGCCGTAAATATACCCGAGGGCACCGGCTCCCCGGATGGAATGACGATAGATTGCAACGACAACCTTTGGGTGGCTCAATGGGGAGGTGGCGGTGTTTATTGTTACAATCCCTATACCGGCGACCTGTTGACAAAAATTGTCGTACCGGCCCCCCACGTAGCGTCATGCGCTTTTGGAGGGGATAAGCTCGACACGCTTTATATAACGACCGCCCGTGCTGGATTGAGTGAGGAACAGCTTGAGGAATATCCACTAAGCGGTAGCGTATTCTGTTGCAAGCCCGGAGCGAAAGGGGTGCCGGCGAATTGTTTCCATTAAGAATCCGCGAGCTTAATAAATCTAATTAACACAATTGTCAACCAAATATCAATTTAAATTGTTTCCTTTGTAGACATGGCGTGCAAAAGACGAGGCGTGCCCCGTCTCCACAAAAACAAATGCAAATAATTATACAGAATGGCAAAGAATAGACCAGCAAAAAAAGATAACAACAAGGAGAAAAAAGGAAAAAAGGAAAAGGGTGTTGGTAAACGTATGAAAAAAGAAGCGATGATCCAAGCCATCATTTCCGTTTTCCAATCCTCTCCCAAGGAACCTTTCAACTATAAACAAATCAGCAAGATCATCGGAGTCGAGAACCAAGTGCAGAAATTGCAGGTGGTAGACATCCTGTATGATTTGTCCGCCGAAGATATCATCACCGAGATCGACCGTGGCCGTTACCGTCTCAACGGATTGGGAACCCTAGCCGTAGGAACTTTCGCACGCCGCAGCAATGGAAAGAATTCTTTCATCCCTGAAGACGGAGGTACGCCGGTATTTATCGCTGAACGTAATTCCGGGCATGCCATGGATGGAGACAAAGTGAAAGTACAGCTTTTCGCCAAACGTAAAGGTGCCGAGCCGGAAGGTGAGGTCGTGGAAATCCTTGAGAGCAAGGAGCGTACTTTCGTAGGTAAACTTCAAGTAGCTAAAGGCTTTGCCTTCTTGATTACGGAAAACAAGACGTTGGCTAACGATATTTTCATCCCTAAGGATAAACTGAAAGGGGGCAAGAACGGCGACAAAGCGATCGTACGTATCGTGGAATGGCCGGATGAAGCCAAGAATCCACTGGGTGAGGTCATCGATATATTAGGTATCGCCGGACAGAATACCGCCGAGATGCACGCGATCCTTGCCGAATTCGGATTGCCTTACAAATATCCTTCCTCGGTAGAAAAAGCGGCGGATAAGATCCCGGAAGCGATCTCTCCGGAGGAAATTGAGAACCGGGAGGATTTCCGGGGGATAACAACCTTCACGATCGACCCGAAGGACGCGAAAGACTTCGACGACGCCCTTTCCGCACGCCGTTTGGATAACGGGAACTGGGAGGTTGGCGTACATATCGCCGACGTAACACATTATGTGAAAACGGACGGTGTCATCGATAAAGAGGCGCAAAGCCGTGCGACTTCCGTTTATCTGGTAGACCGTACGATACCGATGCTTCCTGAGCGACTTTGTAACCAAATATGCTCTTTACGTCCTGACGAGGAAAAATTATGCTTCTCCGCTGTCTTCGAACTAAATAGCGATGCCGTGGTACAAAACTCCCGGATCTGCCGCACGATCATCAAGAGCGACCGCCGCTTTACCTATGAGGAAGCACAAGAGGTGATCGAAACCGGCGAGGGAGATTATAAAGAGGAGATTCTAGCCTTGAACGACCTTGCCAAGAAATTGCGGGAACGCCGTTTCAAGAGTGGCGCTATCAACTTCGACCGTTATGAGGTTAAATTCGAGATCGACGAACAAGGGAAACCAGTCCGTGTTTATTTCAAGGTCTCAAAAGACGCTAATAAGTTAATCGAGGAGTTCATGCTATTGGCAAACCGTACCGTAGCCGAGTTCGTGGGCCGTCCTCCTAAAGGAAAGACTAAGAAGACATTTGTTTATCGTATCCATGAGCTTCCGGACCCAGATAAAATGGAGAATTTCGCCTCTTTTATCCGTCGCTTCGGCTATAAGTTGAAAACAGACGGCACGAAGACGGATGTCTCCAAAGGAATCAACTCCTTATTGGACAATGTACAAGGAAAGCCGGAAGAGAACTTGATCGAGACAGTGGCGATCCGTGCCATGCAAAAGGCCCGTTACTCCACGGAGAATATCGGCCACTATGGCTTGGCTTTCGAATACTATACACATTTCACCTCTCCTATCCGCCGTTATCCGGATATGATGGTACACCGATTGCTGGAACGTTATCTAGCTGGTGGCCGTAGCGTTATACAAAAGAAGTATGAGGATTTATGCGATCATTGTTCCAGCATGGAGCAAGTCGCCGCCAACGCAGAGCGTGCATCCATCAAATATAAGCAAGTAGAATTCATGCAGGATAAGCTCGGCATGGCATTCGACGGCGTTATCTCCGGTGTCACCGAATGGGGACTTTACGTAGAACTGAACGAGAATAAATGCGAGGGGCTTGTACCAATCCGTGATCTGGATGATGATTACTATGAGTTTGATGAGAAGAATTATTGTTTATTGGGCCGTCGCAAGAAACGTCAATATCGTTTGGGAGACCCTATCACTATCAAAGTAGCGCAAGCGAATTTGGAACGTAAACAACTTGATTTCCAATTAGCGGAATAGGGCCTTTCTCAAAGTAAGTATAACTTCATCAGACAACGAAGTTATACTTACTTAGGCATTTTGATTATACTTACTAGGACAAGTAAGTGTAATTTACTTTTTATCACCAATACATAAGTCCCAGCGCCCCACAAGCGATCAGCCCGATTCCCAACAACGCATAGAAGATACGTGCGCCGCCACGACCGAACCAGTTCACGAAAGTCATCGCCCCGCTGGTTTTAAAGTACCAATCAAAATTACAGATCGCCGCTACGATTGAGAACAATCCCAAAGCGATAAACAAGGATAAGATAAAGTATTCGGAAGGATCCATAGACTTACTTAACCTCTACAGTACGTGAACCGTCCGGATTCTCCGAGATCGTTACATCTACCACATCTCCGGGCAACAACTCATCTATTTTCTCCGGCCATTCGATAAAACATAAAGCTCCGCTATAGAAATAATCCTCTGTTCCGATATCCTCCGCCTCACTCAATTTATTGATCCGGTAAAAATCAAAATGATAAATCAATTCTCCCGTCGTATCGCTACGGTACTCATTGATAATAGCGAATGTGGGACTGTTGATCACATCCTCCACACCCAATTCCTCACAGATCGCCTTGATAAAGGTAGTCTTACCGGCCCCCATCGGACCATAGAAGGCAAAGACCGTACGATCATCCATCCCGGCGATAAACTCCTTAGCCGCCTCATGGATCTTATCCAAACTTTCTATTTTCAGTATGCTCATAGCATTCGTGTTTACAGTTTATATGGACTGCAAAGTTCGTGATATTTATGATATACGCAACTTTTCGGCATATTATCATTTCGGTTCCATCGTAATAAACGGCACCAACATCTCCTCCATCGAGATTCCTCCGTGCTGGAATGTATTTTTATAATAGGATACGTAATAGTTATAATTATTCGGATAAGCGAAGAAATTCTCTCCGTAGGCGAAAATATACTTACTGCTTAGATTCGGGGAGGGAAGTCCTACTTTTTCCGGATCCCGGATCTCGAATACCTCTTTCGGGTTATAATTCAAGTTCTTGCCTACTTTATAGCGTAGATTGGTATTCGTATTCTTATCACCTATCACCTTGATCGGATTCGTTACCCGGATCGTTCCATGATCGGTCGTAACGATTACTTTTCCTCCCCGCTCGGCGATTCGTTTGAATAACTCGAGCGTAGAAGAGTGCTGGAACCATGATTTAGTCAAGCTGCGATAGGCTGCCTCGCTTTGCGCCAACTCACGGATCATCTTACTCTCCGTACGAGCATGCGAAAGCATATCCACGAAGTTCAGCACAATCACATTCAGTTGATTACGAGTAAGAGAAGGGATCGTAGCCAACAATTTCTCTCCATATTGGGAATCGTGTACTTTATTATATGAGAAGGTATATTTCTTACGGAACCGATCGATCTGGGTTTGAATCAATGGAGCCTCATTCAAATTCTTACCTTCCTCGCTCTCCTCATCCACCCACAAATCCGGAAACATCTGCTCTATTTGCGAAGGCATCAAGCCCGAGAATATGGAGTTGCGGGCATATTGCGTGGCGGTTGGCAGTATGCTATAATACAAGCTCTCGTCAAACGTAAAATACTCAGTAAGCAATTCTTTTACCACCCGCCATTGATCCAGCCGGAAATTATCGATCAATATAAAGAAAACCTTCTCGTCATTATCCAACATTGGGAAGACTTTCTTCTTAAACAGGTCGGGGCTCATCAACGGGCGATCGGCCGGATTCTGTATCCAGTCCACATAATTCTTCTTCACGAATTTGGCAAAAGCGTTATTGGCCTCTTCCTTCTGCATACGGAGCATATCTGTCATTGCCACTTGGCTGCTTTCCAGTTCCAGTTCCCAGTACACCAGTTTCTTATAGACCTCCATCCAGTCGTCTGTGGTCAAGGAATCATTGATTTGCATACCAATACGACCGAATTCCTGCTGATAACCCACCGTGGTCGTCTCGGAGATAATCACGTTCTTATGGACATTCTTCTTGATAGAGAGAAGCAATTGGTTGGGATTTACCGGTTTGATCAAATAATCCGCGATCTTATTTCCGATCGCCTGATTCATGATACTTTCCTCCTCACTTTTAGTCACCATCACGACCGGCACATTCGGAGCGATCTCCTTGATATGCGACAGCGTCTCCAACCCAGTCAAGCCAGGCATATTCTCATCGAGAAAAATAATATCAAACGATTGTTCCTTACAGCAGTCAATAGCGTCTTGCCCGCTCACCACCGGAACGACCTCATACCCTTTGTCCTGCAAGAACAAGATATGCGGTTTCAACAAATCAATCTCGTCATCCGCCCAAAGTACTCTGTCTTTCTTCGCTGCCATATGCTTACCTAGTTTATTTACAAAAATATCGATAATCCTTCATATAACAACGGATTATAGAGATGTTTCGTATATAGGATGATTTTTAACATATTAAGAAGCCAATATCTCACCATTCTGGGAATGGCAGAGAGACTGGTTCAAAAAACTTTTACTTTTCATCAAAACACGTACGTGTTTGGAGTAAAACATGCACATGTTTATAAAAAGCTATTTATCAACGAATTAAACAAGCAGTTTCAAATAAGACTTATTGTTAATTATCGAAGTGTTAAGTGAATAACTTACGGCTTGTCAAGCCACAAGCTTACGAGTTAGGAAGTGATAAGTTATTCACTTGGGAAACTTTATTCTAGTGGTTTAGCGCAGGTCTAAACAATCTCCCAACAACCCAGATTCCGATCCTCTTTACTAAAGGAAACACCTATTTTCACCAGTTCACGCCCATCAGCCTCATAAGGCAGCAGATAACCTTTCTCGTCAATCTGCCTCAAGGCATCTTTCACGGAACCGTCCAGCTTGAACTCAAAAACATAAATATAATCTTTCGTCTTTACTACCGCATCCGCACGTCCCTTCGCACCGCGCACCTTCGCATCACAGAATTGTCCCATCAATTTAAACACCAGATAAAACACTACTTGATAATGACACTCCGTTTTAGCCTTTAACTCATAAGGGAAATCAGCGAAAAAGGCTTTTAAACGAGTGAGGAAGGCATCCACATCTCCAGATCTCAATTCCCGAACAAACTTCCCGATATAAGAAAGACGAGGCTTCCGCCTCCACATCATCAATTAAAGTCCGAAGATCGTAGTTCCGCATTCCTATATCCATAAGACCTAATGATTTAATGCTTTTCACAAAGATATCCATTTTTCACCGCTCAATCTGTTCTTAACATCTTTTTTAGCCCAATACTGTTTTTCTATCCAAAAATTTCTACATTTGTCATCCAATCTACATTGAAAATGAAAGGAGATGATTTCAATAGTATCTATGAACGAAATTACCGACGGTCATTTCTGTTTACAAAATCATATGTACACGACGATATGGCGGCAGAAGATATCGTGGCAGAATCTCTCGTGAAATATTGGAGATTATCCCTATCACAAGAGGCAGAGACCTCAGAAACTCTTCTGCTAACCATATTAAAAAACAAAGCCTTAGATTATTTACGACATAAAGTAATCCACGAATCCGCCATTGAAAACATCATGGAACTTAATGATCGTGAACTCAATATTCGTATATCGACACTTGAAGCATGTGATCCAGAAGAAATATTCTCTCACGAAATACAAACCATCATACACAATACACTACAATCATTGCCCGAGCAAACCCGCCGGATATTCGAGATGAGTCGTTTCGAGAATAAAACCGTGAAAGAAATAGCGGAAGAGACCAACATTACTGCAAAAGGAGTAGAATATCATATAACTAAGGCATTAAAGGTATTACGTATCAACCTAAAAGATTACCTGCCCTTATTTTATTTTCTTTTTTCTTAATTTTTTTCGCTTTTCCACTAGGGATCTACCTCATTGTATCGTTTTTATAATACAAAGCGAAATTAATAGATATTCATGGAGCAATTACTACAACGATATATAAGAGGTGAGGTTTCCGAAGAAGAGAGACTGAAAGTAGCGTCATGGTTGGACGAAAGCCCGGAGAATATGCGTGAATTTCTAGCTTTGCGCAAATTATATGATCTCTCACTTTGGCAAAGTGATACAAACGAGAAATATTCCGTTAGAAAGAGACATTTCTCAATACAAAAAATAACTATCGAGCTCTTAAAGATCGCAGCCATCTTTTTGGTTGGTTTTTGGGGTAGTAAACAACTATTGACACAACAACCAGACAAGGCACAAATGCAAACTATTCATGTACCAGCCGGACAACGGGCAGAGGTCATCTTGGCCGATGGTACACATGTATGGCTAAACTCTCGCTCAACCCTAAAATTTTCTGAACAATTCAGCGCAAACACTCGCAACGTGGAATTAGACGGCGAAGGCTACTTCTCCGTCCAGCACAATGAAAAAAGTCCATTTACCGTGCAAACTCCAAAGTATACAATCCAAGTATTGGGGACTGAATTTAATGTAAAAGCCTATCACAACAGCCCATTGTTTGAAACTGCCCTTATAAAAGGAAGTGTAGAAATAACTTCACCGGAGTTATCTCAAAGTCTTCGTCTAAAACCTGATGAGATCGCCGTAGCCAACAATGGAAGACTAGAAACATCTCACATCTCGGATTACAACTATTTCAAGTGGAAAGAGGGCCTATTTTGTTTTGAAAATGAATCGATCCAAGATCTAATAGACAAGTTACAACTTTATTACGATATCCAGATAGACGTACAACGCCCATCCCTACTCCAGTATCGTTACTCCGGTAAGTTTAGGATTAAGGATGGAGTCGAACATGTGCTAAAAGTACTTCAATTAAAACATAAGTTTACTTATACGAAGAATGAGGAAGAGAATTTGATTATAATAAAATAAACACATTTATTCACTACTTAAATCAATATGCCTATGAAACAGAAAAGTCGATAAATTCAATCGGTATGAAAAACCGGGAAATGTTGCAGCATCTCCCGGCAGAAGTCAGCACCGAATTATCCTTAAATTATTTAGTACTAACATTAAAACATCACAAATGTATGGAAAATAAAATATTTCGAGTCATGAAGTTAGCCTTAACAACACTATTTATTTTTACTACCGGATTATTAGCTTCTGTTCGCTCACAAAATATGCGTATAGACTTTATACTAAATAACGCTAAAACGTACAATATTCTGGAGGAGATTGAAAAACAGACAGACTATCTTTTCATTTACAACGTTGAAGAAGTGGATCTTGAACGAAGAATCTCAATTACAGCCTCCAACCAAACTGTAACGGAGATTTTGTCCAATATCTTCAAGAATACAGACACGATCTATAAGATAGAAGGGAAGAACATCTTTCTGATGAGAAAAGAGGTAAATAGAGATTCATCTCCCCAACAAAGTAAAAAAGGAATTACAGGAACTGTAATTGATAAAAATGGAGAACCTATCATAGGAGCCAACGTTCTCATAAAAGGGACCTCTATCGGAACCATTACAGACTTTAATGGAAAATATACACTGGAAGTTCCAGAAAACGCTATTATCCAAATTTCATACATCGGGTATTTGAGTCAAGATATCAATGTAAACGGCAAGAAAGAAATAACTGTTCGTTTAGCGGAAGATACACAAAGTTTAGATGAAGTAGTCGTTGTTGGCTATGGTACTCAAAAAAAAGGAGAAGTCGCAAGTGCAATCTCTTCTATCAAATCCGAAAATTTCATCAAAACACCGTCTACCGACCCAGCCCAACTTATTAAAGGACAAGTACCGGGTTTAAGCATCATCACACCAGACGCAAATCCAACATCTACATCCGAAATTTCTCTTAGGGGAATCACAACCCTAAAAGCCAGCGCAAGCCCACTCGTTTTGATTGATGGTATTCCAGGAGACTTAAATTCAGTTTCACCTGATGACATTCAACAAATAGACGTATTAAAAGACGGCTCTGCCGCAGCGATCTACGGAACACGTGGAACAAATGGCGTAATTCTGATCACGACTAAAAACACCTTAGGAGAAATGCCAACAGAGGTGGACGTGAACGCATATATATCCACACAACAAATAATAAAAAGACTGCCTTTTATGAATGCGGACGAATACCGTCAACGAGTTAAAGAAGGAGTAGCCGGGGCTCAAGACGATGGTGCTACAACCGACTGGCTAGACCAAGTAACCCGTACCCCATTTACTCAAATTTACAACATCAGCTTACGAGGTGGTAGTCGTACAACAAATTATGTAGCTAGTTTTGAATATAGGGGGTTAAATGGATTAATCAAGCGAACCAACAACCAGATGTATTATCCCCGTATTGAAATTACACATCGTATGTTCAACAATAAATTAAAATTAAACGCTAGTTTAAGCGGATATAAGCAAAGTTATTTCTCTGGCTCGGATGGAGGAAGTTATAACAGCGAGGTTTACAGGAATGCTCTGATATACAATCCAACAACACCTGTCTATAATGCAGAGGGAAAATATTCGGAAAGTACCAAAAACGAATATTACAATCCTGTCGCTATGCTAAATGAGGTTGAAGGAGAAAATCAAGCTACAAATTTGAGGATGTTTGGAAATATCACTTACACTCCAATAGAAGGCTTGGACATTAAATATCTCGTTTCTTCCAACACTTATAATCAAACACGAGGTTATTACGAGACGCAAAACCATAAATCTACATGGAGAGATGGGAAAAATGGTTACGCATCTCGCGGAACAACACGAAAAGCGCAAGATCTATCAGAGCTAACAGTTCAATGGAGGAAAACACTACTAGAAGACCATTCATTCACGCTATTGGCCGGTTATAGTTGGCAAAAGGATACATATCAAAATTATTATATGCAAAACTATGATTTTCCATCTGACGATTACACATACAATAATATGGAAACCGGACAAGCCTTAAAAGATGGCAAAGCCACGGAATTCTCAGAAGCAAACGAAAGTAGGCTGATTGGTTATTTCGGCCGTTTAAACTACAGTTACAAGGGTAAATACATGCTAGCTGCCAGTATTCGTCACGAAGGATCCACCAAATTTGGCGCAGATCATAAATGGGGAAATTTCCCCTCCGTATCCGGTGCATGGAATATTAAAGGCGAGAATTTCCTAAAAGATATAGAAGAACTATCCACCTTAAAATTACGTGCAGGTTTCGGTATAACCGGTACAGTTCCCGATGATCCCTATATGTCCTTAAACACATTGGATTTCGGCACATATGTATATTACAATGGGTTATATATAAAAACCATCCGCCCAGATTCTAACGCTAATCCAGATTTAAGATGGGAGAAAAAGAAAGAGGTTAACATTGGTATAGATTTCGGATTTCTGGATGATCGTATCAGCGGTAATATTGACTATTATAATCGTAAAACAGAGGATCTGCTATGGGATTATACCGTACCATCTCCACCTTATCTCTATTCTAGTATGGTGGCGAACGCAGGTTCTATGAGAAATTCAGGTATCGAGGTTGGTATAACCGCAATACCCATACAAACCAAAGATTTTCAATGGACAACCTCGACCAACTACTCAACAAATAAAAACAAGCTATTATCACTATCTAATGATCAGTTTATATCTAGTGGTTACTCAGATAAAGGTTCCACCGGAGAACCATTACAAACCACTACACATCGCATTCAAGAAGGTGAACCAATAGGTAATTTTTGGGGATACAAAACAATTGATATTGACGATAATGGACATTGGATCATAGAGGGAGCAGATGGTAACCCTAAACCAATCTCCGAGCAACAACCAACAGATAAACAGGTCATCGGAAACGGCTTACCTAAGCACTACCTTAATTGGAACAATTCTATCAGTTGGAAAGGTTTCGATTTTTCAGTAACTATGCGTGGAGCTTTCGGATTTGATATCTTGAATATGCCACGCTTACAATATGGGGCTCCTGTCATGCTAGCAAGAGGTAATGTACTAAACGAGGCATTCGACACAAAATTTGGCAACTCTCCTTTGGCGATAGATCAGGAACTTCAATATGTAAGCTACTACATCGAAAAAGGCAACTACTGGAAAATAGATAATATAACCCTCGGTTATACATTCAATTTCAATACATGGATTAAACGGTTAAGGATATATGGGACAGTCTCTAACTTAGCCACCATCACTGGATATTCAGGAATCGATCCTGAGGTCAGTTTAAGTGGTTTGACTCCTGGCGTAGATAACAAAAACCGTTACCCGTCTACCCGAACTTACACATTTGGTGTTTCTATTAAATTTTAAATCGCAATAAATCATGAATACTTATATAAAAATTCTATTAGGCACTTGCTGCTCTTTTAGCATACTTTCTTGCAGCAACAATCTGGATGAGACCGTATATTCGAAAGTAACAGAACAAACATACAATTATACAGTAGATGATTTCACTCCTTCTATAGCGAGTGTATATAGTTATTTACGTAGCCAATCAGATCATTGGGGATACTTTTGCGCACAAGAAGTAAGCGCAGACGCAATCGTTATGCCACCTAATGCCTCTGGTTGGGATGATGGTGGCGCATACCGCCGTATGCATTATCAAACCTGGAATTCAGAGCAAGACCATGTGAAAAATATATGGTCATGGTTCTATCAAGGGGCTTTACTATGTAACAAAATTATCGAACAAATTAAAACAGGGGTAATACCCACACCCTCCGACACAGAAAAAACACAAGGATTAGCAGAGCTTCGGGCTATGCGAGCTTACTACTATTGGCAAATATGTGACAATTTCGGGGACGCTCCTCTTGTAACAACAACTGCGATGGATTTACCTGCCAAAAATACACGCAGAGAAATTTTCGACTTTGTAGAAAACGAACTTATAGAGGTAATACCTAATTTAAGCGAAGAAGTAGGAGGCAATTATTACGGGCGAATGACGAAATGGGCAGCCAAAGCTCTATTAGCCAACTTATATCTAAACGCACAAGTTTACATAAACGAAGCACGCTGGAATGACTGTATAACCCAATGTGATGATATTATAAACAGCGGGAAATTCACTTTAGCTGAAAATTACAAAGATCTTTTTAGGGCCCTGGGTGTCGAAAGCTGTAAAGAAATCATTTTTACAATCCCTTACGACGAGAATTTCGCTACGGGAAACAGTATATTTATGTTTTCTTGGCACGGTGAACTAAAAAAGAAATACAATACGATTGATACACCTTGGGGATGTGGATCTGCCATGGGAGTTACTCAATTCATAGACACTTACAATGAAAAAGATTCACGTTTAGCCGATACTTGGCTTATGGGGCAACAATTGGCCGCTGATGGTACTCCTTTATACGGAACTTATGATAAAATGGGAGAACCCCTGATCTACACGAAGGATATTCCTAGCGGAAATTATACCAGTGAGTTGGAAGGCTACAGAATGAATAAATTTGAGGTCGCTGAAAATTCATATTCCAGTTCAAACACAGACATTCCTGTATTCAGATATGCGGAAATTATGATGATGAAAGCCGAATGCTTGTTACGTACAGGAAAATCCGGGGCTGGTACTTTGGTTACTCAAGTGCGCCAAAGGGCGTTTAAAGATAATCCTGAATTAGCGACAGTAACAGACTCCCAATTAGCGGGAAATACTTGCTATCAATATGGTTATGTGGAAGATTATAAAATCGTAGATAGAGGAAACACTGATCCAATCCAATTCGGAAGGATGTATGATGAGCTGGGTTGGGAATTTGCTTGGGAAATGCATCGCCGCAGAGATGCCATTCGTTTTGGTATATATACGACAAAGAGCTGGTTATCTCACAAGCCTGAGGGGGATTATCGTTCAGTATTCCCTATTCCGGAAACAGTATTGACCTCAAATCCAAACCTAGAGCAGAATCCTAATTATTTATAAACAAACATAATGTCCAACCTAGGTGCCCTTCTTTTAGAAGGACACCTACAATAAAACCATTATATGAGCAGGAGTCATACACACATTTTCTATTTACTTATTGGACTTTGTTTTTCTGTAAATATTCAAGGGCAGATTTTAGATCGTCATTTATCTGATTTATATGCGGATAAATTCAACCAGCAAGATAAGGAAATATACATACAGTCCATATCGAACAAACAAGCTAAAGATTTTCTCGCCGAAAACATTCCTTTTTTCGAATGTCCCGATAAAGATATCGAAGAGATTTATTATTTCCGATGGTGGACTTATAGAAAACATATAAAAGAAACACCAGAGGGATTTATAATAACAGAATTTCTGCCTGATGTCTCTTGGGCTGGGAAATATAACGGAATTTGTTGTCCAGCTTGGTTTCATTTCAGGGAAGGGAGATGGCTACATGAACAGCGTTACTTGAATGATTACGCCTATTACTGGTTAAGGGGTGGAGGTGATGTTCGATCCTATAGTTTTCCTATAGCGAATGCAATCTACCAATATTTTTTAGTCACAGGGAACGACTCTATATTAAAAGAGTCATATCCTGAGCTGGTCTCTAACTTCAACGGATGGGAAAAAGAGAAATTTAATTCCGAAACCGGCCTTTTCTGGCAAACAGACAACCGTGACGGCATGGAAATTTCTATCGGAGGAAATGGCTATAGGGCTACCATTAACTCATATATGGCAGCAGAAGCAAATACTCTTTCTTGGGTCGCTCAGAAAAAGAATGATCCTCAAGGTTCCTATTTTCACGAGAAAGCAGAGGCTATCCGTAACAAAATGTTTGATTTACTATGGGACGAACAGGCTTCTTTTATAAAAGTACTGCCTATGGATAGCAAAGCAATATTACGCGATGTCAGGGAATTGCATGGTTACACGCCTTGGAGTTTTGATCTAGCAAATCATTCTTATGCTATCGCATGGAAATTTCTAATGGACAAAAACCATTTTTTTGCTCCATATGGTCCTACAACCGCAGAACAATGTCATCCCAAATTCAAAGTTGTCTATGAAGGGCACGAATGCCAATGGAATGGTCCGTCTTGGCCTTTCGCCACAGCCATGACATTGACAGGGTTAGCGAATTTACTGAACGATCAAGAACAAAACTATATATCCAAAGACGATTTTTGGACATTACTGAAAATATATACAAAAAGCCAACATCTCACACTCGATAATGGTAATGTCATTCCTTGGATCGACGAGAACCTAAATCCTTTTACGGGAGATTGGATATCCAGAACCATGTTGAAAAATCACCAACCTAAAGAGAGAGGCAGAAACTACAACCACTCCTCTTTTTGTGATTTAGTCATAAGTGGGCTGGTAGGAATTCGTCCGCAAAGCGAAGACGTTCTTATCGTCAATCCTTTGATACCAGAAGATAAATGGGACTATTTTTGCCTAGATCATATAATGTATCATCATAAAAAAATATGTATTCTATATGATAAAACAGGAAAAAAATATAGTAACGGGAAAGGATTCTTTATCTTCGTCGACGGAAAAAGAGTAGCATCAGCAGATGCTTTGACAAAAATGGTTTGTAAACTTTAAACTTTTTATTATAAATCAGACCTACTAACATCAATAGGTCTGATTTATAAAAGCATTGATTAGATTATAACTTTAAATCTCAAAAAAATGAAACAGTTCGTATTATTATCTTTGACATGTCTAACATTATGGGGATGTAAACAAGCTCCCCATAAAGAAGCTCCTTTCAAAATGATTGACCAAGTGGACTTCTCACAAGTTCATATACAAGATAATTTCTGGTCTCCCAGGTTAAAGAAACATATATCGACCACTTTGCCTGTTTGTATTGATCAGATCGAGAACCAGACAGGGCGCATCCGCAATTTTGAGAATGCGGCAAAAAGGGAAGGGGAACATTCCGGTATTTTCTTTGATGATTCTGATGTATACAAAGCGTTGGAAGGCATGGCATACAGTTTGATCAACAATCCAAATCCAGAGTTGGAGAAAAAAGCGGATGAATGGATCGATAAATTCGCCGCCGCCCAACTACCGGATGGATATATTAATACGTATTACACATTGACCGCCCCGGAAAAACGATGGACTAATATGGACAAGCATGAAATGTATTGTGCCGGACACATGATAGAGGCAGGAGTGGCCTATTATAAAGCTACCGGAAAACGAAAACTACTAGATGTTTGTATACGAATGACCGATCACATGATGAGTATCTTTGGACCGGGAAAACGAGATTGGGTTCCCGGACATGAGGAAATTGAGTTAGCCCTTGTCAAACTATATCAAACCACAGGAGAGCAAAAATACCTAGATTTCGCTGATTGGTTGATCGAGGAACGAGGACACGGGCATGGCTCGAAAGGTGGGGAAGGTGAATGGGATCCATTCTACTACCAAGATGACAAACCTGTACGTGAGATGAGTGATATCGCTGGTCATGCCGTTCGTTGCATGTACTTGTATTGTGGTATGGCGGATGTGGCAGCGTTAAAGCAAGATTCTGGATATATCGAATCTTTGAATCGGTTATGGGATGATGTCGTACTCCGAAATATGTACATTACCGGGGGGATCGGCTCCTCACGCCATAACGAAGGTTTCACAGAAGACTATGACCTGCCAAACCTAGATGCTTATTGTGAGACCTGCGCTTCGGTTGGAATGGTATTGTGGAATCAACGAATGAATCAATTTACTGGTGACTCCAAGTATATTGATGTCCTCGAACGATCCATGTACAATGGAGCTTTAGCCGGTATATCGCTGGAAGGGGATCGTTTTTTCTATGTTAATCCTTTGGAATCTAAAGGAGACCATCACCGTCAAGCATGGTATGGTTGCGCTTGTTGCCCAAGCCAAATATCTCGCTTCCTTCCATCTATCGGTAATTATATTTACGGAACCTCCAATGAGGCGATCTGGGTAAATCTGTACATAGGTAATTCTACTGAGATAAACACAGACAACACAAATGTCACGTTGAGACAAGAGACCAATTATCCTTGGGATGGAACTGTAAAACTAACTGTAACTCCTTCTAATCCGTTGAAAAAAGAGATACGTTTACGTATCCCTAGTTGGTGTGAACAATATACCTTATCGGTAAACGGGCAACTAGTAAAAGCTCCAACAGAGAAAGGATACGCCGTATTAAATAAAGAGTGGAAACAAGGAGACGTAATCTCCTTATCAATGGAGATGCCAGTCAAATTGATGACCGCAGACCCTAGAGTTAAGCAAAACATCGGTAAGCGTGCCATACAAAGAGGGCCTCTCGTATATTGCATGGAAGAGGTAGATAACCCTCAAGATTTTGATAACCTAAAAATCGCGGCGAACACCTCTTTTAATGCCCAGTTTAATCCGAAATTATTAAATGGGATTACAACCATAAAGGCCACTACGAATGAGTTGGCAATCACTTTGATCCCTTATTATACATGGGATAACCGGAAAGCGGGGAAAATGAAAGTATGGATTGATTATAACGAATGATATAAACTACTAATTTACTAACTTATGAAACTTCTTCCTAAAATATTAGCATTATCGCTCGCTATGGTCGTTACCACTTCCGTAGCGGCCAATCAGCTTGCTAATGAAAAAACAGCTATCTCTGTTAATTACAAAAACAACCGTTATCCGTTGCTACAGAAACCTTACATAGAATTACCGATCGGTTCTATCCGGCCTACCGGCTGGATGCAGGAGCAATTAGTACGGATGAAGAACGGCATGACTGGAAACTTGGATCAAGTATACGAGAAAGTCATGGGCCCTCGTAATGGTTGGCTAGGTGGTGATGGTGACGTATGGGAACGTGGCCCTTATTGGATAGACGGTCTTCTTCCACTAGCCTATATACTCAATGATCAAGCGCTTATCGATAAGGTAAAGCCATGGGTCGAATGGACCTTGGCTTCCCAAAAGCCCAACGGCTATTTCGGACCGGATACAGACCGGAGTTACGAACCGGGATTACAACGGGACAATTCCCGGGATTGGTGGCCTAAGATGGTGATGATGAAAGTAATGCAACAATATTACTCAGCCACAGGCGATACACGGGTCATTGATTTCTTTACTCGATATTTTAAATACCAATTAGCCGAGTTGCCTCAAAACCCACTAGGTAAATGGACCTTTTGGGGAGAGCAAAGAGGGGGTGATAATTTAATGGTCGTCTATTGGCTATATAATATCACAGGCGACAAGTTCTTATTGGATTTAGGAGAGTTGATTCACAAACAGACGTTTAACTGGACGGATATCTTCTTAAATCAAGATCATCTATCCCGCCAACTCAGTTTGCACTGTGTCAATCTGGCGCAAGGCTTCAAGGAACCGGTTGTTTATTATCAACAGAATCAAGATCCGAAACAGATATGCGCCGTTAAGAAAGCGGTAAAGGATATACATAATACGATCGGTCTCCCGACCGGGCTTTGGGGTGGCGACGAACTACTTCGTTTCGGTGAGCCGACTACCGGTTCCGAATTATGTACCGCCGTGGAGATGATGTTCTCATTGGAAGAGATGCTGGAAATTACAGGGGATGTTCAATGGGCCGATTATCTGGAGCGAGTGGCCTACAACGCATTGCCGACTCAAGTGACAGATGATTACTCTGCCCGTCAATATTATCAGCAAACCAACCAAGTAGCCGTTACTCGTGAGTGGCGTAATTTCTCCACGCCACACGATGATACGGATATCTTATTCGGAGAACTTACGGGTTATCCTTGTTGTACCTCAAACTTACATCAAGGCTGGCCTAAATTAGTTCAAAACCTTTGGTACGCTACGGCCGATAATGGTATAGCCGCTCTTGTATACGCACCTTCGAGTGTCAAAGCTAAGGTAGCCAACGGAGTGACCGTGCAAATCGAGGAAGAGACCGCTTATCCGTTTGACGAGACTCTGCATTTTAAATTCGCTTTCGAGGATAAAAAAATAAAGAGAGCCTTCTTCCCTTTCCATATTCGCATCCCAGCATGGTGTAATCAGCCGGTGATCAAACTGAACGGAGAGAATGTCGTCGTGGATGCATATCCCGGGGAGATCGCCCGTATCAACCGGGAATGGAAACAAGGTGATGTCCTAACCGTTGAACTCCCAATGCAAGTAGCGGCCAGCCGTTGGTACGGAGGCAGTGCGGTAATCGAACGGGGGCCATTGGTTTATGCCTTGAAGATGAACGAGAAATGGGAGAAGAAGACATTTGAAGGAGAGAAGGCGGCTCAATACGGTAACTGGTATTATCAAGTGACTTCAGATTCTCCTTGGAACTATGCGCTTACACATAAATCCTTGGAACCAGACCAAATCAACGACAACTTTGTCGTAGAGAAAACGAAAGTGACTACCGACTATCCTTGGAACATAGAGAATGCCCCGATTACAATCAAGGCGAAAGGCAAACGTCTTAATGGGTGGTCTTTATATAGAGGTTCCTCTGGTTCTATCTCGTATTTTACCCAGCAAGGCAATGATATGGGCGACGAAGAAAGCATCGAGTTAATCCCTTATGGCTGTACCACTTTACGTATAACTGAATTTCCGGTACGGTAAAAATAATGTACCAATATGCCAATGCTTATTCTACACAAATAGATCTGCATTGGCATATTGGCACATTCCCCCATTGGCACATTATTTCAATTCTTCTTCATCGTATAATCCTTCACCCCCAAGGAATCATACGCCTGCAAAAGCGCCTCGTCATTATCGGAGATCATTAACAACTTGTCGTTCTCCTTTAATTCCGTATTTCCTTTCGGGATGAAATAGCGGCCTTCCCGTTTCACCATTACCGCCAAGGTATGATCGGGTAAAGTCAGCTGCATCAATTTATTTCCATGGGATAATACCGCCGGGGTAATATCGATCTCGCTCATAGCGCTCTTGATCTCCTCGGGAAGCTCGATGCCAAACTCATCCTTTCGTTCCGGCTCATCCACCATATCCAGCCATTTAGCGGCTTGGGTAACCGTGGTTCCTTGAATCAGCAAAGAAAGAATCGTGATAAAAAATACGATATTAAAGAACATACCGGCATGCTCGATCCCGGCGATCATCGGGTAAGTAGCGAAAATAATAGGAACCGCCCCGCGTAATCCCACCCATGAGATATACAGTTTACCTTTGAAGGAGAAATTCTTATAAGGTATCAAGCAAAGGAACACGCTAATCGGACGGGCGATCAAGATCATAAAGACTCCCACCATAACACCTACACCCGTCACCGGTAATAACTCATGCGGGTTCACTAGCAAGCCTAACGTAAGGAACATCACGATCTGCCACAACCAAGCGAAACCGTCAAAGAACGTCCCCATACTTTTCTTGTGAACAATCTTAGCGTTACCAACCACCAAACCAGCGATATAAACCGCTAAATAGCCATTACCCTTACATAAGGTCGTAGCGGCGAAGGTGAAGAAAGCCGTAGCCAATAAAAGGATCGGATACAAAGACTCGTTATCTATATCGATCTTATTGATAATCAACACAGCCAGTCTCCCCAATAAGAAACCGGCGATAGCTCCCACCGATAATTGAATGACCAAGGATAGCCCGGCCTCCCAAATATTCATACCTCCGCTTTGTATGTAAGCGATCAGAAGCAAGGTAAGCATATAAGCCATCGGGTCATTACTACCACTCTCCAGCTCCAAGGTAGGACGCAGACGCTCTTTCAAATAAACCCCTTTACTGCGCAAGATGGAGAAAACCGAGGCTGAGTCCGTAGAGGACATGACCGCCGCCAGCAATAAAGATTCCGGGAAAGTCAACGTAACATATTTGCCAAATAAACCAAATAACCAATAGATAAACCCGCCCGTGATAAAGGTCGTAGCCAACACCCCGAGCGTAGCCAATACCACACCTTGCGAGGCGATAGGTTTGACCTCCGCAACTTTCGTGTCCATACCACCCGAGAACAAGATGATACTCAACGCCAACATGCCGATAAACTGGGCTACATTCGGATCGCTGAACTGGATGCCCAGACCATCGCTGCCAAACAACATTCCCACACCAAGGAACAACAACAAAGCGGGTAAGCCGAAACGATAACCGGCCTTACCTGCGAATATACTAAAAAACAGGATCACCGAGGCTATTAATAGCACTTGCTCAGGATTTTGAAACATACGCAAAACGGGTTTTATGATTAGTGATTTGATACTTTGTCACAAAGTTCGTAAACTTTTTGCAATTATAATCACACAAAAAGAAGAAATCCGGTCCCAAATTTACAGGAAGACCAGATTTATTCTTTCTATAGAAAAACAAATCTTTCTTACAAATTGTTCGAGAATTTTTCTATCTCGCATAGAATCATTACTTTTGGCAAACATACATATCCGCTTTATGAACAAAAAACATCTATTTGCGCTGTTGTTCACATTACTCGTATGGACGAGCTGTAACAACCAACAACATTTTATTACCGACGCCGCTTACCGAGCTGAGGTTGAGAACGATTTCCAAGCGAAACAGGCCGCTCTGCCTAACGGAAACCTTTTCGCAGTATTTAACGATCAAATGACTCCCGAAGAGAGGGAGGCGTTAACCTTCATGTACGCCTATATGCCGATTGGAGACATCACGGACTATAGTGGCGATTTCTATTTGAAAAACATCCGTTCCTCTTTCCAAGCACGGAATGAGATGCCTTGGGGCGATAGCATCCCAGAGGATATCTTCCGCCATTTCGTATTGCCGGTACGAATCAACAATGAGAATCTGGATGAAAGCCGCATGGTTTTCTTTGATGAGTTGAAAGACCGGGTGAAGGGTCTCTCGTTGTACGACGCCGTACTGGAAGTGAATCACTGGTGTCATGAGAAGGTTATCTATACTCCTTCCGATGGGCGCACAAGTTCCCCTTTGGCATCCGTGAAGACCGCCTACGGTCGTTGCGGCGAGGAGTCTACCTTCACGGTAGCCGCTTTACGTTCCGTGGGTATCCCCGCACGTCAGGTATATACACCTCGCTGGGCGCATACGGATGATAACCACGCATGGGTAGAAGCTTGGGTGAATGGTAAATGGTATTTCTTCGGCGCTTGCGAGCCCGAACCGGTATTGAATCTGGGTTGGTTCAACGGCCCTGCTTACCGGGGTATGTTGATGCATACGAAAGTATTCGGTAAATACAATGGCCCGGAGGATGTCATGGAACGTACCGATGGGTATACCGAGATCAACGTGATCGATAATTACGCACCTTCGGCTAAAGCTGTTATCACGGTTATGGATGCCAATGGCAAGCCGGTAAAGGACGCTTTGGTAGAATTCAAGATTTATAACTATGCCGAGTTTAACAGTGTAGCCCGCAAGAAGACGGACGCAGATGGCAAATGCTCATTATCCGCCGGAAAAGGGGATATGCTGGTATGGGCCAGCAAAGATGGCAAGTTCGGCTACAGCAAGGTCTCTTTCGGCAAGGACGGAGAGGTTACGATCGCCTTGAATAAGAAACCGGGAGATGTGGAGACGATCGCCCTAGATATCGTACCACCGGTAGACGGCTCTATCCCCGCAGAAGTTACACCGGAGCAAAAGGAGGCGAACGCCAAACGTTTATTGGAAGAAGACGCTATCCGTAATAAATATGTAGCTACTTTCTATACGGAAGAGAAAGCAGAGGCTTTAGCGAAAGAATTGGGTATCGACCCGATGAAGACAGAGGATTTCATGATCGGTAGCCGTGGTAACTGGATGGAGATCGAGAAGTTCTTACGGGAGACTCCCGCCGAGAAGCGTGTGCAAGCAATGGCTTTATTGGATGTCGTATCCGCTAAGGATCTACGTGATACACCTGCGTCTGTCTTTGCGGACCATTTAAACAATACGCCGGCCGTTCAAAGCGAATGGTTCAATGAATATATCATGAATCCTCGTGTGGCCAATGAGTTCCTGACTCCATATAAGAGTTTCTTCGCTGCAAACATTGAGCCTTCCCTTGCGAAACAAGCCGTAGAGAATCCACAGGCATTGGTGGATTGGGTGAAGAATAACGTCTCCATTAACGACGCGCTAAACGCACAACGTATTCCGATCATGCCGATGGGTGTATGGAAATCCCGTATCGCTGATAAGGGCTCCCGTAATATCTTCTTCGTGGCCGTGGCTCGTAGCTTAGGTATTCCGGCACGTATCGAGCCGGTAGCCCGCAAGATCCAGTACTTCAAGGACAACGCTTGGGTAGACGTCGATTTCGAGGCTGCCGTACAGACGACCGCTAAACAAGGCAAGGTAATCGCTTCTTACCAACCAATCAAGGCGCTGCAAGACCCGAAATATTACAGTCACTTCACGATCGCCAAGGTTTTGCCGAACGGTACTTTACAGACCTTGAATTTCGAGAGAGGCGGTAATGTGGATATGGGCTTGGGAGATACTTGGAGCGGATTACTGAAGAAACCGTTATCCATGGATGAAGGTAATTATATGTTAGTGACCGGTACTCGTATGGCAAACGGTAGCGTATTGGCCGAGATCGAGTTTTTCAATGTGGAGGCGGACAAGACCACCCCGATCCAATTGGAAATGCGTGAAAGCAAGGACGAGATACAGGTGATCGGTAATTTCAACTCCGAGAATAAGTTCAAACGTGCGGACAACGGTGAGGAGACCAGCCTGCTAGCTACTACCGGACGTGGCTACTATATCGTAGCGCTTCTAGGCTCCCGCCAAGAACCGACAAACCATGCGATGCGTGATATCGCCGCCGTGAAGAAGGAACTAGAAGATTGGGGACGAGGCATCGTGCTTCTCTTCCCTGACGAGAAGGGCTATAAGAACTTCGATCCGAAAGAGTTCGGCGATTTACCGGGCACGATCACATACGGTCTGGATATCGACGGGGCGATCCAAAAGGAGATGGCTACAGCGATGAAATTGCAAAACGCCAATACCTTGCCGATCTTCTTGATCGCCGATACGTTCAACCGTGTCGTATTTGTCTCTCAAGGCTATACGATTGGCTTGGGCGAGCAGTTAATGAAAGTTATACATAAGCTATAACAGATCGTTTCACAAGTGTGATCTGATCTTTTCACCCATGTGAAACGATCGGATCACGGCTGTGAAACGTTCTTTTCACCTATGTGAAAAGATCTATACGACAGGAGACACTCATTTCTTCTACCACAAACCGATCAGACTTCCTCCCTAGATTCGTTTTAATTCCCTTATTTTTCCCGTTCTTCCCAATCGGGGATTCATCTCTCAAAAAAATAATATCTTTGATTAAACCTTTTTACGAAAGGAGAGTCTAAACTTGCGTTTAGTTATATATTTTGGAGTAACGAGTGTAAATTATCAGTAAATACCATACGAGAACATGATGACAAAGAGAGCGAAATGGGGAGTTACGGCGGCTATCTTATTAATGATAGCGGGAATGATCGCTTACCCTCAATTGAAAAACAAGTTCAAGGCATCCCAAGATGCCGCTTCCGTCGTACCCACATCGGGCACGAGCCTGCGAAACCAGACACTTAACATCAACGCCGAGGTATTGAAATACCAATCATTAACCGATAAGATCATGAGTACCGGAAGTACCCTTCCGGACGAAGAGGTGGATTTGGCTTTCGAGTCTTCCGGTAAGGTGGTAGCCATCTATTTCACGGAAGGTAGCCACGTAAAGGCGGGCGATCTGTTGGCTAAAATCAATGACAAGCCGCTGCAAGCCCAGCTAAAGAAGCTGGAAGCCCAAGTTCCTTTAGCCAAGGATCGTGTCTATCGCCAACGCACCTTGCTGGAGAAAGACGCCGTCAGCCAAGAAGCCTACGAGCAAGTAGCCACCGAATATGAGAAGCTAATGGCGGATATCGAGCTAGTCAAAGCGAATATCGCCCAGACAGAGCTTCGGGCTCCTTTCGACGGGATCATCGGACTTCGCTCCGTGAGTGAGGGCGCATACGTTACTTCCTCCTCTTCCGTAATCGCGAAGTTGACCAAGATATCCCCGTTGAAAATCGAGTTCTCCATTCCCGAGAGCTACGCGGCCGAGGTACAAGACGGAACCCCGATCCTGTTCCGCATGGAGAAAAACGGTATGATGCAGAACTATAAGGCGACCGTTTACGCTGTGGAAAGCAAGGTCGACATGGCGACCCGTACCTTGAAAGTACGTGCCACTTACCCGAATCCGGGCGAGAATATCTTACCCGGCCGTTATACCTCCGTCGAGATCAGCAAGCGGGAGATCAAGGACGCTTTAGCCATCCCCAGCGAGGCCGTTATCCCCGAGATGGGAAAAGACATCGTTTACTTATATAAGAACGGCGTGGCCGAGCCTCAAGAGATCACGATCGGTATACGAACCGAGAGCCGTGTACAGGTATTGCAAGGGTTGAATGTGGGCGATACGCTGATCACGTCCGGCGTGATGCAGTTACGTACCGGCATGAAAGTTTCTATTGATAACTTGACTGAATAAGGAGAAGAACGATGGCAAATATTTCAGAAACCAGTATAAACCGGCCCGTACTCTCGACAGTGATGATGCTGGTCATCCTCCTGTTCGGCTTTATCGGTTACCGGTTCCTTGGCGTCCGGGAGTTCCCGAGCGTAGACCAGCCGATTATCTCGGTCAACGTATCTTATCCCGGAGCGAACGCCGACGTGATCATGAATCAGATCACCGAGCCGTTGGAGCAGAATATCAACGGTATCCCGGGTATCCGTTCATTGAGTAGCGTGAGTAGCCAAGGCAGCAGCCGCATCACGGTAGAGTTCGAGTTGTCCGTGGATATGGAGACGGCGGCGAACGATGTACGTGATAAGGTATCTCGTGCCCAACGCTACCTTCCCCGTGACTGCGACCCGCCTACGGTATCGAAAGCGGATGCCGATGCCTCCCCGATCATGCAGATCGCCATCCGAAGCAACAAACGCTCGTTGATGGAGTTGAGCGAGATCGCCGAGCTAACGGTAAAAGAGCGTTTGCAGACCATCGAGAACGTGAGTGGCGTGGATATCTGGGGACAAAAACGGTATTCCATGCGTCTATGGCTGGACCCAATCAAGATGGCGGGTTACGGAGTGACCCCGATGGACGTGAAAAACGCCGTCGATAACGAGAACGTGGAGCTTCCCTCCGGTAGCATCGAGGGAAATACGATCTCCTTATCCATCCGTACCTTAGGATTGATGCATACCGCCAAGGAGTTCAACGATTTAATCATCAAGGAAGACAACAACAACATCGTGCGCTTCAGCGATATCGGACGTGCGGAGGTAGCTCCCGAGGACTTGCGGAGCTTACTGAAGAAGAACGGCGAGCCAATGGTTATGACCGTTATCATCCCCCAACCGGGAGCCAACCATATCGAGATCGCCGACGAAGCCTACAAGCGTATCGAGCAATTACAAAAAGACCTGCCGGAAGATGTCACGATCGAGATGATGTATGACAACACTCGCTTTATCCGGGCCTCTATCAGTGAAGTACAACAGACGATTTACGAGGCTTTCCTCTTGGTCGTATTGATTATCTTCTTGTTCCTCCGTGACTGGCGGGTCACGCTGGTTCCTGTCGTCGTTATCCCCGTATCGTTGGTAGGAGCTTTCTTCGTGATGTATATCTCCGGATTCTCCATCAACGTATTGACGATGTTGGCGGTCGTGCTCTCGGTCGGTCTGGTGGTAGACGACGCAATCGTGGTGGCGGAGAATATATATGTACGTATCGAGCAAGGCATGTCCCCGAAAGAGGCGGGTATCGAAGGATCGAAAGAGATCTTCTTCGCCGTGGTATCTACCACGATCACCCTGATCTCCGTATTCTTGCCGATCGTGTTTATGGAAGGTATGACGGGGCGCTTATTCAAGGAGTTCAGTATCGTGATCGCCGGTTCGGTCGCTATCTCCTCGTTCGTGGCCCTTACGTTTACACCGATGTTGGCTACCAAGCTATTGAAGAGGAGAGAGAAGAAAAACTGGTTCTATCGGAAGACCGAGCCGTTCTTCGAGGGATTGAACACGATCTACGCCAAGTCGTTGAACGCGTTCTTGAACCATAAGATATGGTCGATCCCTATCGTTATCCTTCTTTTCGGATCGATCGGGTACTTCTGGAAGAACATTCGTTCCGAGTTATCGCCTTTGGAGGACCGTTCCATGATCTCCGTGAATATGCGCGGGCCGGAAGGGGCTACCTTCGAGTTTATCCGCGACTACGCGGACCGTATCGAGCAAATAGCCGACTCCATCGCTCCCGAGAAGCAATCCATCATGACCCGCTCGTGGGAAGGAGGAGGTTCGCTAAACCTCATATTAAGTGATATCAAGGAACGGGAACGCTCGCAAATGGAGATCGCCGAGACCTTGTCGAAAGAGGTTCGCAAAGAGACCTTGGCCCGCGCCTTCGTACAACAGCAATCCACCTTCGGCGGACGCCGGGGCGGTATGCCTATCCAATACGTATTGCAGGCCCCGACCTTGGATAAACTGCAAGAGTTCCTGCCCTCGTTTATGCAAAAGGTGAACGAGAGCCCGGTCTTCCAGATGGCGGACGTGAACTTGCGCTTCACCAAGCCGGAGGCTCGTATCGAGATCGACCGGGATAAGGCTTCCTTATTGGGCGTCAGCACCCGCAACATCGCCCAGACCTTGCAATATGCGTTGAGCGGACAGCGTATGGGCTACTTCTATATGAATGGTAAGCAATACCAGATATTGGGCGAGATCAACCGCCAGCAACGAAATACCCCTGTCGATTTAAAATCGATCTATGTACGTAGTAACAATGGGGAAATGATCCAGCTGGATAACTTGGTTAAGGTTACGGAAAATGTGGCGCCGCCCCAATTGTATCGCTATAACCGTTTCGTATCAGCGACGGTTTCCAGTGGATTGAATAAAGGATACACGATCGGCGATGGTCTGGACGAGATGGATCGTATCGCCTCGGAGGTGCTGGATGGTAGCTTCCGCACCGCTCTTTCCGGCGAGTCGAAAGAGTTCCGCGAGAGTTCTTCCAGTTTGATGTTCGCCATGATCTTGGCCTTGTTGATGATTTATTTGGTGTTGGCCGCCCAGTTCGAGAGTTTCAAGGACCCGTTGGTAGTGATGTTCACCGTACCTTTGGCTATCGCCGGCGCGCTAATGTTCATGAGTTATTCGGGTATCACGATGAATATATTCAGCCAGATCGGTATCATTATGTTGATTGGTTTGGTGGCGAAGAACGGTATCTTGATCGTAGAGTTCGCCAATCAACGGCAAGAGTCGGGACTTAGTTTGCCGGAAGCGATCCGATCGTCCGCGACCCAGCGTCTGCGCCCGATCTTGATGACTAGCGTATCCACCATCCTCGGTTTGGTGCCATTGGTATACGCTACGGGCGAGGGTGCCCAAGGGCGTATCGCCATGGGTGTAGCGGTAGTAGGCGGAATGTTGGTATCGACCTTCTTGACCCTGTTTATCGTACCGGCCATGTATTCGTTTATATCCACCAACCGAAAAAAGAACATTACTGAATAATAAATAAACACATGAATAAGTACCTATATACATTACTATTGGCCTTCTCTTCCCTCTTTATGGCGGAGGCGCAGCAACTATTCGATCTGAAACGGTGTATCGAAACCGGATTAGAGCAGAACTACTCCATCCGTATCATTCGTAACGAGCAACAGATCAGCGACAATAACGCCACCCCGGGAAACGCCGGTTATCTGCCTACCGTAGATATGAGCGGCGGATTCAGCGGAAATATCAATAACAACCGTAACAGCCTGCAAGACGGATCGATCGAGAAGGCGAATGGTATAAACAGCGAGACGGGTAACGTCGGACTAAACGTTAACTGGACGGTTTTCGACGGTTTCGGTATCCAAGCCGAATACTCTCGCTTGAAAGAATTACAGCGAATGGGAGAATTGAACACCCGCATGACCATCGAGGATTTCGTAGCCAACCTTTCCAGCGAGTACTACAACCTGATCCGGCAGAAAATCCGTTTGCGTAACCTCCGTTCCACCTTGGATCTTTCCAAAGAGCGTTTACGGATCGTGGAAGAACGGTATTATATCGGTTCCATGTCCCGTCTGGACTTGCAACAGGCTCAAGTGGACTTCAACTCGGATAGCTCCAAGGTATTAAACCAATTGGAGGTCGTGCATACCTCCCGTATCCGCCTGAACGAGTTAATGGCATTAAATAATGTGGAGGAGGAAATCCAGATCAAGGACTCCTTGATCTACCCGAACCCGTTCCTCGACGAGGTAGATCTATGGAAGAATACCCTCGAAGCCAACGCCTCGCTCCTGATCGCCCAAAAGAACCAGACGTTGTCTCAGCTTGATTATAAAAAGGTAAAAAGCCGCTATTATCCCTATGTCAAGCTAAACGCAGGCTACGGCTACACGGCAAACTGGACGGAAGTGGGCAATTACGACCTCCAACAACGGCTGGGGCTTAATTACGGCGTGACCATCGGTATGAGCCTCTTCGATGGTTTCAACCGGAAACGTGAGCAACGCAACGCCCGCATCCAAATCGAGAACCAGCAATTGCGCATCCAAGAACTGGAACTTGCCCTGCGTGCGGACATGAGCAACTTCTGGATGGCCTATAAAAACAACCTCGACCTATGGAGCCTAGAGAAAGAGAACCTCGTAGCCGCCCAAGAGAACTACCGGATCGCCATCGACCGCTATAAACTCGGCGAGTTGTCTGGTATCGAATTGCGTGAGGCACAAAACAGTCTGCTAGAAGCTGAGGAGCGTCTTTCCGTGGCGGAATACTCCACCAAGATCTGTGAGATCTCGCTGCTTCAATTAAGCGGGCAGATATTAACCTATATCCGCCCAGAACCGGAGAAAGCCAGTTTCTAAGATAAAGCCAGTGCCACGCTGATGGCATGACTGTGCCACTGCGATGGCACGCTGGTGCCACCGTTATGGCACGGCTGTGCCATCCGCATGGCACAAGTCATTATAACCCCGTTTAATGACTAGAGGCTTATGCTAATTGCGTTTTTTTATGTAAGTTCGCGGTAAATGGCAAGGTCTCATTGCCCAATGACAAAAAGAAATGCAAATACTACCAAAGGTTAATACATTACGAAAAGGATCGCTCTTGTACCGCAGCATCCGTTACCGTAAAGGATTCGGAGTACATTCGCCTTTCGTTTTTAACCTCATCACGAAGGTCATCGAGGAAAAATGCTCTTATTATAGTTTCTATGATATAGAGCTTTTACGTAAGCAGTTATTATTCAGGGAAGGAGAGATCACCTATCCAGACCGGCAGAACAAAGGGAAACGAAAGACCCGTTCCATCAGCGAGATCGTAAAACGGGAATCCATCCGGCCCAAGCATGGCGCCTTATTATTCCGTTTAACAAACTATTTCAAGTCCAAGAATATCCTCCAGATAGGAACCACGATGGGGCTGTCTACCTTATATCTAACCTCCTATGCCACGGGATTGAAATGTATCGCCTTGGAAAATGTACCGGAATTCGCCACGATTGCCCGTCAAGCATTCGCTAAAGAGGGACGTAATCCCGTCGATTTGCGTATCGGTAATTATAAGGACTTGCTTCCCCAAGCCTTAAATGACATAAATAGCTTAGATTTTGTTTTTTTCAACACTTTATATGAACAACATAACAACCTCTGGCTGTTTAATGAATGTATGAAATACGCGCACAACGATACGGTATTCGTTTTTGAGGGAATCAAGGCGAGCCGTAAGATGCGTGAACTTTGGGAAGAGATCTGCGCATGTCCGGAAGTGACGGTCACCTTAGATCTTTACTCGCTAGGGATTGTCTTATTCAACAAGAAATTGCACAAACGAGATTATATTGTTTATTTTTAGGATTCAAAACAAGTCAGATATGAAGAAGAGTATTATCTATACCAGAACAGGCGATAAAGGAACCACTTCACTGGTAGGTGGACAACGCGTGTCGAAAGCGCACGATCGGATCGAGAGCTATGGCACCGTAGATGAGCTGAACTCCTTTATCGGATTATTAATCACGGCCTTGAATGATGAGAAAGATACTGATTTCTTATCATTCATCCAGCATAAGCTATTCACGATCGGTTCTTACCTAGCCACGGATCAAGCGACCACGGAATTGAAAATCGAGAGCAAGGTAACGCCCGAGAGCATCGAGCGTATCGAGCGGGAGATAGACCGTCTGGATAACGAGCTGCCGAAAATGCATGCGTTCATCCTACCGGGAGGATGCCGCTCGGCCGCCCTCGCACATGTTTGCCGCACCGTTTGCCGTCGTGCCGAGCGACAAATCTATCGCTTGGCCGAGAATTGCCCCGTTGAGGAGCCTGTATTGATATTTATGAACCGTTTATCGGATTATTTCTTCGTTCTGGCACGAAAAGAATGCATAAATAATAACGGTAAAGAAATTATTTGGGATTATACTTGCGTATAATAAATAAAGTCATATTTTCGCGGAAAAATAGAGAACCAAATCGCTTCGGCGGTTATTAATACTTGACAGCTATGTATTGGACATTAGAGTTAGCTTCAAAATTGGAAGACGCACCCTGGCCTGCGACTAAGGATGAACTTATTGACTATGCACAACGTTCTGGTGCGCCATTAGAAGTGATTGAGAATTTGCAGGAAATGGAAGATGAAGGCGAGATTTACGAATGCATGGAAGACATCTGGCCGGATTATCCAAGTAAAGAAGACTTCTTCTTCAACGAGGAAGAATACTAGTTCAATTGAGAATTGGAAATTGAAAATTAAGAAATAGAAGAACGAGGTGGCGGACGATCGAGCTCCCCTGCCTCGTTGTTTTTTTGTGAAAATACAATTTATCCGGATTTGCTGCGTTTGTAGTTACAACGTGAAGTGAATGTTTAAATGAGAAGACGTCTTCTTTCGATCCTGATCCTTTTGTGTACTTGTGCGGGAATCGTACGGGCGCAATATGACGCACGCTTAAGTCAATACTTCATGGCGAAACCGTATTATAACCCGGCCGTGGCCGGAGCTACGGAGGACTTGAATATATTGGCTCTCGCCCGCTTGGAAATGATCGGCGTACATGGGGCACCCAAGTCGTTCTTCATTACCGCGGATATGCCACTCACTTTAGGCAAGACGAATCATGGTGTCGGATTGGTTGTATTTACCGAGGCGATCGGACTTTTCCAGAATACACATGTAGGGGCGCAATACGCCTATAAGTATAAATTATTCGGGGGAGTCTTGAGCGGCGGTCTGCAAATCGGCTTAGTCAACCAATCGTTCGACGGAACCAAGGTGATAAAGGTTGAGTCCGAATACCATCAAGAGACCGACGCAGCCATCCCCGTAGAGCAGGTCAGCGGCATGGGGTTGGATATGAACTTCGGTATTTACTATACCCATAAACGGTTTTACGCCGGGTTTGGCATGACGCATATCACCCAACCGGAGCTTCAACTGGACGAGAACGCCTATACCTATATAGGTCGTTCACTTAATTTAATGGGTGGATACAATATTCAATTAAAGAATCCGTTGATAGAATTACAGCCCTCGGTGTTCTTGCTGACAGACATGCAAAGTTTTCATGCGGATATTACCGCTAGGCTGGAATATAATAAGATGTTTAATGGTGGTTTTTCCTATCGGGTGAATGAATCGGTGGGCATCATGTTCGGCGTAAAGCTAGGTCGTTTCCATGCGGGTTACGCCTTTGATTTTCCGACCACGGCCTTAGGCCGGGCAAGTAGCGGTAGCCACGAGCTATGTGTCAAGTATGCCTTAAAGCTGAACAAGACGAAGACAGGGAAAAATAGACATAAAAGTGTACGTATATTATAGTATATGAAAAAAGTATTATTAGTACTTGTAACGGTAGCCTTGCTTACCTCCTGCGGTAAATCTCTCCGGAGTGCCGGCGGTGAGGTGACAGGTGTCAGATCGGTAGCGTTCAATGAACCAGCGCCGTATGGAATGGTCTTGGTTAAAAGAGGTTCGTTCGAGATGGGTCCCGCCGACAAGGATTCCTTGTGGGGAATCATGCCGGAGACGAAAGGGGTCTCTTTCGACGCGTTCTGGATGGATCAGACAGAGGTAACGAACGCCAAATATCGCCAGTTCGTTTATTATGTGAGAGACTCTATTATCCGTGAACGCTTGGCGGACCCGGCTTATGGAGGCAACGATCTGTTCAAGATCACGGAAGACCGTTACGGGGAACCTGTCACTCCGCATTTGGACTGGAACCGTCCGATTCCTTGGAGACGGGCGAACGAGGATGAGCAACGTGCGATAGAAAGTGTCTATTACACGAATCCCGTTACCGGAGAGAAAGGTTTGGACCCTAAACAAATGATCTATAAATACGAGTGGTACGACTATACCGCCGCCGCTCTCCGCAAGAATCAATTGAACCCGGCGGACCGGGTTCGTAATACGGATATTCAGGTAGATCCGAACGAGGTAGTCATGATCTCCAAGGACACCGCTTACATCGATGATGAAGGACGTGTAATCAACGAGACGATCACCCGCCCGTTAAGCAGTGAATGGGATTTCTTGAATACCCGTATCGTCAATATCTACCCAGACGAGAATTGCTGGGTGAACGATTTCAAGAATGCGTACAACGAGCCATATACCCGTATGTATTTCTCTCATCCGGGTTACGATGATTATCCCGTAGTCGGTGTTTCTTGGGAACAAGCGACTGCCTTCTGCGTATGGCGTACGAATTTATACAAAGAATCCTTGAGCTTGCCACCGGGACAATTGGTAGAGCCGTTCCGCCTTCCATCCGAGGGAGAATGGGAATATGCCGCCCGCACGGGTAAGAACGAGAATAAGTTCCCTTGGTCTACCGACGAGCTTCAAGACAGCAAAGGCTGTTTCTTGGGTAACTTCAAGCCGGGTAAAGGTAATTATACGGAAGATGGCCATTTGATTACGTCTCGTGTAGGCTCTTTCGCCCCGAATGAGTTCGGGCTATACGATATGGCAGGAAACGTGGCGGAATGGACCTCAACGTCTTACTCCGAGTCTGGCCCGAGCCAAATGAGCGACATGAACCCGGATCTGCGTTACAACGCCGCCAAGAACGATCCCTACGCCATGAAAAAGAAAGTAGTGCGAGGGGGTTCATGGAAAGATGTCTCACAATTTATCCGTTCGGACATGCGTACTTTCGAGTTCCAGAACGAGAGCCGTTCTTACATCGGTTTCCGTTGCGCACGTACCCAAATAGGATTCTCTCGCTCCAAGGGAAAGAAATAAGCGGAAATTATAAATTTAAAGTTTTGAATCATTTAAGACAATAATACAACGATGGGAAAATATAGAAGATATAAAAACAGACTGGAGATGTTCCTATCCAGCGAAAGAGGAAAACGAGTATTGAACTTCCTGTATAGTTGGGGTGCGTCCATCGTAATCCTCGGTGCGTTGTTTAAGTTATTACATATACCATACGCTAACCAGATCCTGTTCGTGGCGATGATCACCGAATCTATCGTATTCTTTATCTCGGCGTTCGAGCATCCGAACAAGGAATATCATTGGGAAGATGTTTTCCCCGTATTGAAATCAAAGAACCCGATGGATCGTCCGGATTTTACCGGTACGCCGATCTCAACCATGATCAATTCTACGGATAATGTAGAAGACGATGAGATAGCCGGGGGAATAAATATCGGTTCGGCAGCGTCTAAGGCGAACGCGCAAAGAGGTGGTTCCTTGAATATCGCAGGTAATCTGGACGTGACGGAAGAAGATACCAAGAACTTATCCGAGAGCATCAAGAAATTAAGCGGAGCGGCCGAGCAAATCTCCAAAATGGCGGAATTGACGGAAGCTACCCAAAAATATCTGGAGCAATTATCTGGCATGTCTGAGAACATGGAGCGTTTCAGCCAAGTGACTCATTCGCTTACGAACGTATCCGATACGCTGTTGAACTCTTATAAGAGTATCACGGATAATTCCGATGGCATCAGCCAGAACTCCCGTGGTTACGTACACCAGATGGAACAATTGAATCGTAATGTGTCCGGATTGAATACGATCTATGAGATCCAGTTGAAGAGCATCAGCTCGCAGATCGAATCTATCGAACACATCAATAGTGGCTTGAATCGTATCCGTGAGATGTATGACGGATCAGTGGTAGATAGTTCCGTATTCCGTAACGAGACGGAAAAGATGACTCGCCAACTGGCCGAATTGAACCAAGTATACAGTCGTTTATTGCAAGCGATGACCGTGAATATGGGCTACCAACAACCGGCGCAGCCGCAACAACAACCTCAACAACCGATGTATCAGCAGCCACAACAGCCCGGTTACCAACAGCAATATCAGCAACCCTATGGTTACCAACAGCCACAACAGGCTCCGTATACAAACAACCCAATGAAGTAAAGAAATATGGCAGGAATATCAAATAATCCCAATTCTCCCCGTCAGCGGATGATCAACCTGATGTATCTGGTGTTCATCGCCATGATGGCACTGAATGTGTCGTCGGAGGTGCTGGATGGTTTTGAGTTGGTGGAAGGTAGCTTGCGAACCTCTATCGATAACTCCTCCCGCCGAAACAAGATCGTAGCGGACGAGATGGAAGCTTATTACCAAGAGAATCCCCAGAAAGTGGGTGAGTGGGCATTGAAGGCCCGTGAGGTGAAAAGAGCCTCAGATAGCCTCTATACGTATATACAAGATTTAAAGATCCGTATCGCTAAGGTAGCTGATGGCGAGAATGCCAACGTAAACAGCATCGAGCATAAGGATGATTTGGAAGCCGCCTCCCGTGTAATGCTCTCTCCTGTAAGCGGAGAAGGTAAAAAGCTGAGAGCGGAAATTGATAAGTATCGTATCTGGATGGGCGGCTTTATCGAAGATTCGGCGAAGACTGCCGTATTGGAGGCGAACCTAAGCACGACTCCCCCTCATAAAGCGGGGATCAATACCCGTACTTGGGAAGAGGCTTTGTTCGAGAATATGCCGGTAGCGGCGGCTGTTACCCTGTTAACAAAAATGCAAAGTGACGTTCGCTACGCCGAAGGTGAGGTCTTATCGAACTTATTGAATAGCGTAGACGTTGGCGATTACCGCGTGAACCAGATCACGGCGCAAGTAATACCGGAAAGCCAGATCGTAATGCGAGGAAGCCAGTACAAGGCGAATATCGTATTATCGGCGGTAGACTCCACGAAACGTCCTACGATCTATGTAAATGGAAAAGAATTACCTTACGAGAATAAAGGAGTCTTCACGGTGAATACCGGAGCTGCCGGGACATTCCCGATCAAAGGTTATATCGAGATGCCGAATAGCGACGGCAGCATCATGCGCCGGGATTTCGAGAGTGAGTATTTCGTGACCGAGCCGACAGCTACCGTGGCCCCGACATTGATGAACGTATTATATGCCGGTATCGCCAACCCGATGCGTATCGCCGTCCCGGGTGTACCGAGCGGTAATGTGACAGCTACCATGACGAACGGCACATTAACCCGCAGCAAGGATGGTTGGGAAGCCCGCCCGTCTAAAGTAGGAACGGAAGCCGTGATCACGGTAAACGCTCGTATGGCGGATGGCCGGAACATAGAGATGGCAAAGACTACCTTCCGCGTGCGTGCCCTCCCCGATCCCCTACCTTATATCGAGTATAAGGATCAAAACGGTAACGTCCGTAAGTTCAAGGGAGGTATGATCGCCAAACGTAGCTTGGTAGAGGCTGACGGTATTCTGGCCGCTATCGACGATGATTTGCTAAATGTAAAATATACGGTATTACGTTTTGAGCTGACTTTCTTCGACTCCATGGGTAACGCTATCCCGGAAGTGGCCGAAGGAACCAACTTCTCGCAACGTCAGAAAAACTATATCCGCAATTTAAGTAAGGGTAAACGTTTTTATATCACCCGTGTAGTCGCAAAAGGTCCGGACGGTATCGAACGTACCATACCGACTATCGAAGTAATCGTAAATTAAGATTCGCAGTATGAAACATCTGTATTACATAGCCGCTTTGGCCGCCACTTTTTTAACAGCGATGCCTCTTCACGCGCAAGAAGAAGTTGAGAACGAAGCTACGCAGCAACAACAAACGCGTCGCCGTTCGCCTCAAGCCAGCCGTGGGGAAAGAAACGATAAGAAAGATACCGGTTTACCCGAACTGACCGTACGGGCCCAAGATATGAACGAGCGTTTAACGCAAGAGATCGGGAACGCTCGCTGGATGCGTATTATCTACCGGCAGGTGGACTTGATGAAAGAACAGAACGCTCCGCTTTATTACCCGACCCGCCCGATGAACGGACAGATGAATCTTTTCTCCGTAATCTTCCAGCTTTTAGGAGAGAACAAGATCAAGGCCTATGAATATCTGGACGGATACGAGGAGTTTGACGAAGCCCATTTGATCAACTTCAAGGATTTGCTGGATCGCTTCTACATCCTTTATGAGGAGATACCGGGGAGAGCGGGTGAGGAACCGACTTTCGTAATCAATGAAAGCGATATACCTGCAGCCGACGTACGGTCTTACTATGTAAAAGAAGCATGGTATTTCGACCAGAATAATTCCGCTTTTGATGTCAAGATATTGGCGATTTGCCCGATCCTTACCTCTACAGGTGATATGGGAGAGACAACCATGCCTATGTTCTGGCTTCCTTACGAGAATATACGTCCGTATATCAGCAATTCATACATCATGACGTCTAATATGAATAACGCCATGACTTTTACGATGGACGACTATTTCCGTCGCCGGATGTTCGAGGGGGATATCATCAAGACCCAAAACTTGATGAATCTGCCATTGCAGGCGTATTGCCCGACACCGGATTCCTTAAAGAACGAGCAAGCTCGTATCGAAGATCAACTGACGGGCTTTGAGAAATCACTCTGGTATCAACCGGATACGACTCAAGTAGCGGTAGACAGCAAAGCCGCAAAGAAAGCAGCCAAGAGAAGTGCCCGGAAAGACAAAGGCTCCACCAAGGAGGCCGCTCCAGAGAAAGCTGCTAAAGTAAAAGCGCCGAAAGCAGAGAAATCCGCCCCTGTGCGCAGTGTACGACGCAGAAGATAAAAAGAAGCACATATGCCTATCATAGAGTAGAATCTATGATAGCTAAGAGAGCCTAATCTATGATAGGAAAGAGAACCTCGTCTCTCTGCCTTGCCATAGATTAGGTTCTCTTACATATTTCTACTTATAACCTACCCATGTCCATTTATGCCAAATACCTTCCAACGGCCCATGTTTATGTCTTTCTGCCCACCATTTACAGAAGCGTACTTGCAAGAAGAAAAAGACGATACCGATGAACATACTGACCGTATAACCGCAGTAAGGAGCCAAATTCAAGCCGATCGGGAAATAGATCAACGCACCGAAAAAGGATTGCGACACGTAATTCGTCAAACTCATCTTCCCATACGAGCGCAAGACGGAAGTGAAACGCCTAAAGCCCTCCCATTGGTACAGTAACACGAAAGAGGAGACCAATACAAACGTGAAAGCGAATTTCTGCCACATATCAAGGACGACCCCGGCTGTCTGACGCACGATAGCGCTATCCGCCGTATCCATCAACAATACTTTCAGTTGGTATAAAGGACCGAAAGCAATTGCGGTAATTATCAAAGTCTTTATCCAAAAACGGGAATTCTCCTCCGAGGAGATAAATAGCTTCCTGCGCCCGATCAACATTCCCAGCATAAACAACCCGCAGGTCTGTACATACCGGCCGGCACCAACGGCCCAGAGTAAACTAGCCTTTTGTCCCAACGTCACGTTCTGCCAGATGAAATTCCATAAATCGCCCCGCTTCGTATGCTCCGCCATTTCAGCGTACATCGCTCCTACCCCTAAATTAGGTAATTGATAATCCGGATTAAACAGGCTAGCGATGTAATGATACCACTCCACCGGCTGTAATAAAAAGATAACAGCCGTTATCAAGACAGCCTTATCGCTCCATTTACGCACGATAAACAAAACAACGCCCACGATCGCATACAGCAACAGCACATCGCCTGCCGGATAGAAAGCGGCGTTCAACGTAGCAAAGAGCGTCAGCAACAACATCCGCCAAAGAAAACGGTAACCGAAGTCCTTCCCCTTCGCCTGCTGGTTCGAATACTGTATATAAAAGGTAAAGCCGAATAACAAGGCAAAGATGGAATATGATTTCCCGGCGAACAAGCCGAACACCACCGTGAATACACCTTCATTCAATACGTTCAACCATCCCGGAAGCGTAACCGGGTCCGGATAGACCGGATAGATAAAATGTTCCACATGATGCACCAATAAGATGGCCAAGACAGCGAATCCACGTAGCGCATCCACCACCTCTACACGAGGCGGCTTAGAGATTGTCGTTTGTTGCATATTATTTATTTGTTATTTGTTGTTTCTGTTAACCATGCTACCTTTTGATTGGACTCATGCGGTTGACCGATGATATCCGCATAAAGTTCCGGACGACGGGCATTTCGGTAACGATATCCTCCAGCCTGTCTCAATTTCTCGGGGATAGCCGTAGCGATCACGAAATCATCCCCCAGCTTACGGCATTCCGCCACGATATCGCCGAAAGGATCCAGAATCATCGAGCAACCGTTCTTGATCTCATTATAATCACGCCCGATCGGATTGGAGAATACCACATATACCGCATTGTCGTACGCCCTAGCGGGAAGCCATTTCATAAGCCAAGCACGTCCCTTCAGGCCATCGAACTCCTGTCGCAAGGAAGTCGGATCGTTTGCCCGGTTCTCCCACAACACAGGATCTATCAAACCAGCCCCGGGGCGAGGGGAAGGGGTACACATTGTCACGTGAGGCATGAAAATGATATCCGCCCCTAATAAGGCCGTGGCACGGACATTCTCTATGATATTATTATCGTAGCAAATCAATATGCCACATTTCCATCCCTTGATCTCAAAAACCACATATTGATCGCCCGGCAAGATATTCGGATTAATAAACGGATGTAGCTTGCGGTACTTTGCCTTCAAGCCATTGCCATCCACGCAAACTTGCGCTTTATAGATACGATCCCCATCCCGCTCAAAGAATCCGGCCAGTAGCGTGACGCCAAACTCTTTGGCGATGGCGATCAAGGCTTGCGTACTCTCCCCCGTGGGGATCGGTTCGGCAATAGCCAACAATTCCTCGCGAGACAAGTCCTTGGCAAACGTATATCCACAAACCGAGCATTCGTGAAAAGCCACTACATCCGCTCCCTCTACCGACGCTTTCCGGCACATCTCCCGGATGACTGAAAGATTATACACCTTATCGTTATCCCGTGTCTCGAACTGCACGGTAGCAATTTTTAATGGTTCCATGATATTTTGATTTAATTGGTTTATATATTTTTCGACTAGATTCGCAAAGATAACAATAATATACTACTTTTGCGGGATAACTTTTTCTACCGATCATGAATATCAGACAAACACGACAAGAAGATCTGGCCGAGGTAATGGCTATGTACGATTATGCACGCAGATTCATGCAAGAACATGGCAACGGCAATCAATGGATCAATGGATATCCTTCCGAGGAATTGATCTCCAACGAGATCAAGGCCAGCCATAGTTTCGTATGCGAAAATGAGCAGGGCGAGTTAGTGGGGACCTTTTGTTACATCGAGGGAATCGACCCTACTTACCTAAAGATCTATGAAGGCGAATGGCTGAACGATGAGCCTTATGCCGTGATCCATCGCATGGCCTCCAACGGTAAACAGAAGGGGATCTCCACCGAATGCTTGAAATGGGCGTTCGCTCATTGCGATAATATCCGTATCGACACGCACCGGGATAATATCGTCATGCAGAATTTATTGAAAAAGCATGGGTTCAAGCAATGCGGTATCATTTACATCTCTAATGGCACGGAACGCATCGCTTTCCACAAAATAGTAAATGCAACAAATAAAGAATCATGAAACATCCTATTGACCTAGAACATTGGAACCGGAAAGAGCATTTCCTGTTTTTCGGTTCCATGGACGACCCTTTCTTTGGGCTGACCACCCAGATAGACGTGACCTCCATCTATAAAGAGGCGAAAGCGGATCATGCCTCTTTTTTCCTCTATTCCTTACATAAGATTATGACAGCCGTTAATGAGGTGGAAGAGTTCCGGTACCGGATCATCGACAACATCCCTGTCTGCTTTGACCGAATCCACGTGGGAACAACGATCGGGCGGGAAGACGGAACATTCGGCTTCGGCTTCATCGAATATACACCGGACAGGCAACTGTTCCTTCAAAACGCACAGAAAGAGATCGAACGTGTGCAAGCTCTCACCGGCCTTTGCAAAGATAGGGAATCAGACCGGCAAGACTTAGTCCGTTTCTCCCCGGTTCCATGGATCGCCTTCACGGAGATGAAACACGCTTCCTCTTTCCGTACAGGTGATTCTGCCACCCGCATCTCCACCGGAAAGCTGATCGAGCAGAACGGACATTGGATGCTCCCTATCTCCGTAACGGCTCATCATGGCTTGATGGACGGCAGACATGTATCGATCCTCTTAGATCGTATAGCGGATAAAGGTTAAAGACTTAGATAACAAACACCCTCGCCCTTAGAAGATCGACCATTTGCTTTTTAAGGGCAGAGGCATTCAATGGCTTAGAGGCATAAGCATCGAATCCGCTATTCATGACCTGTTCCTCGTCCGACGCGAAAGCATAGGCGGTAACGGCGATGATGGGAATGACTTCTGAGAGCTTACGGATTTCCTTGGTCGCCTCATATCCGTTCATTTCCGGCATATTGATATCCATTAATACGATATGAGGCTCATATTCCTTAAACAGCTCCACCGCCTCCTTTCCGTTCCAAGCGTGTACGATTGTGTAATCATTCTTCAGTATAGTCTCGAAAAGCTTGAAATTGCCGGCGTTATCTTCAGCGATAAGTACCGTCAACTTATCTTTCTCAACCTTTATCTTCTCAAAAATGACATCCTCCCTCACAGGTTTCTCCGGCGCTTTGTAGGGGAAGGTAAACCAAAACGTACTACCCTTCCCGATCTCAGACTCAACGCCCATCTCTCCCCCTAGATGATCGACAATCATCCGGCAGATAGAAAGTCCCAAACCAGTTCCTTGGGCGAAAGAATCCAACTTCACGAATCGGTCAAATATCGCTTCTTGTTGTTCAACGGAGATCCCCCGGCCGGTATCAGAGACATAGAAGCGCAGCATCTTTTTATTTAGGCAAGAATAACCGTAGCTTATAGAGCCTTGGTCCGTAAATTTAATGGCGTTAGTCAAAAGGTTGATGATAACTTGCATCAACCGATTCTTAGCGATAGATACATAACAATCTTTCTCCTTACGCTCAAACACCAGACGGACATTTTCATTTACGACCCTTTTACTCATGGAACGTTCCAGATCAGACAATAAGGTATTAACATCCACGTCCGAATACACGAACTCCAAGGTCCCAGCCTCTATCTTAGACAAATCCAAGATATCGTTTATCAATTGGAGTAGCAACGCGTTATTATTCTCAATGATCTCGGCATATTCCTGTTTTTCCTCCAACACGTCCGTCTCGGCAAGGATATTGGAGAAACCTACGATAGCATTCAGCGGCGTACGTATCTCATGGCTCATATTAGCCAAGAAGGCCGATTTAAGGCGATTGGACTCCTCCGCCTTATTTTTTGCCTCCAGTAATTCTCGCTCAACCTCTTTCCGGTCGGAAATGATCAAGGAAGAACCAACCAACGTGAGAGGTTTCCCGTTCTCATCCTTTTTCTCCACGGCGGCGCAAGCTTCCACCCACTCCAGCCCGTGCAATCCTTTATTCGGATTATAGATCCGGTATTCCTCCTTTATCTTATTCACCTTACCGAGGATAAGTGACTCATAAGCCTTCCTTACCTTTTCGCGGTCTTCCTTATAGATCTTGGAGAAATACTCGGTATCGGGAACCGTCAGCTGGTTCTCGTCAAATAGTCCGGAGAAATTCACGTTCACTGCCTTATTCACGTCACAAAGAATCGTATGCTGAACCAAGTCCCACTTCCAAGGAGTGACATTCGCCACGTCCAACGACATGGACAGTTTCTGGTTCACGGTGCGGAGCACTTGCTGCGTCTTCGCTAATTCCGAAACATCAACCATAAAAATATCCACACAACCCGGGGTATTCGCTGATATGATCAAAACATTGAAGTAACAGTCTGTCGGCTTGTAGTAATATTGTGTATTTATTTTTTTATTTTCCGAGAAAATAAGATGACAAACTTTTAAATACCGCGACATTTGCAACGGATGAATTTCCGAGCCTTTTTTCCCTATATAAGATTTGTCACACTTCAATAAAGCCTCCAATGCCGGATTTAGCTCTAAAATAACATAATCAGTGGGATACTCTTTTTCATCGAATAGGATACGTTGTTTCATATAGCAAATAGGCATACTATTGACCAATCTGCTATAATTTCGCATAAACATTATCTCTTTCTCCTGATACAATCGAATCCTATTCAATGACCGGATCCTCATGAACACAACAAAAGCAATAAATAAAAGAACACCGATCCCTGCGTTAACATAATCGCCATATTGTTCCCAAAACGAAGGAGGTCTCATATAGAATATCGTATCCGCAGGATAACCTGACGAAAACATCCCCCTATTTACCAAGACCGGATAGTTTAATACTGGATGGGGCTGATCCGGAGTTATAATGGTATTGAATACTTCATTTCTCAAAAGTCCGTTAATCGTGTTAATAAGGGTATTGGAAATATTCGACGCAGGGAAGAAAAATCCTCCCGCCATACCATTCTCCACAATATCCATATCATTCAAGGTAAAGACAGGCAGATCCGTATACGAACTGATCATGCGGTAGGTATCCGAACTTAACACCTCTTTATTACCTTGTGTATGTAACAATATCCATGAGTAATATAATATGCCTGTCTGTTTGTCCGCATTTTGCAGAATATCTATCAATTCATCAGTCTGTATATCACCGGCAGTGACCAGTTCCAATTTGACATCCGGGAAATTATTGGTTATGGCTTTATGTATGGAATTCTGGTTTTGCGCACTAATATACCGCTTATCAGAAAGGAATAAAAGTCGACGCATATCCGGATTCGCTTGCTTCATAAGGGAAACTGTCTCCATGATATATTCCGGCACATAAATAATTGTCAATTCTCTCTCGGTCTCGACAATATCCGATAAGTTCTGTCGTTCTGGTTCAGGACAAGCTTTTTTGGAAAGATAATATTCCCGGGGAGCTAGATAGTCCTTCTCTACGCAAACCAAATAAGATAACTCCCTACCCCATTTCTCGTTGAGCCTGTCTTTTAACAAAGCGTATGAGCTATTACCTAGCAAAATGATTAATTTAGGGGCCTTCTTATATTTGTCCAATAAATATAAGGTAAAATCTTCCACGTCCTTCTCATTTTTCATCAGCATCACATCCATATGCTCCGTATAGGCATCAATATCCTCATTACCCGCTACCATACGTTCATAGATCGGAGTCGTAAAAATACGGCTCCAAGGCGTGGATTCCGTATAAGAATTAATAATAAGGATATAGTCCGCCTGTCCGTTATTTGATAGAGCCAAGCACTGGGATGAGATAAGTATCAACAAAATTGTTAGCAAAAAGATAGATTTATGGTAACCACCCTTTAATATCATGACCTCTTATTTATTTATACTACAAATCAAGAAAATGAGTCAAGCTTTATGCATATTACCCGGCTCGAATAAAGATCGTTCAAAGATACATAATAAATATTAACTACTACAGGATTAGGCACATAAATTACGCTACTATCCGTGAAATAGCTTTTCTATCGATCGATGAATTAAGCTTTCACTTACATCGAACCGGAATAACCATTCGATGTTTTCCTTATGAATCAGATCCATTAAATAAACATTAATTCTTTCCCAACACTTTTTAGCGAGAAGTTTTTGTTCCGATCGAAACGTTCTATGAACAGGACGAACGAACGGATCATTAAAAAATTATCACGATGGAAAGAGAACGAGAACAAGGTTCTGACCGGCTTGACACGGAGGAACGCAAAGAGTTGAACGACTCTGATTTCGGATTACCCGAAGAACGGAAATATCCTATGCCGGACGCCACACACGTACGGGCGGCTGAATCCTATTTTCGATACGCTACCGATCAGCAAAAGCCAGAATTGGCTCGTAACATCTTGAGAAAAGCCAAAGAATTCGGAGTTGATGTCGGAAGTCCGGCAATCTTAGAGTGGGCAAACCGACACTGACACCCACTTTGATCTCTTATTCACCAATATAACCGTATGTGTTTGGTAGCACATACGGTCATAGCAGGTTATTTACGCACCTGCAAAAAGCGTTTTGTCAAAGATCTGCGAACCGGCTCGTCATAGAGTTTCAAACTAATGTAAGCCAACACGATACTTCCGACAACTAATGCCACCGCCTCCGGCCATGCTTCCGCGAATGTAAGATTCTCCTTCTTCACCCACCCAAAATACAAGTATATAAGTGGATAATGTACCATATACAAAGGATAAGAGATATCCCCCAAGAATTTACAGATACGGGCGGAATGCTTATCGGTTGTTTTCCCGGAAGCCCCCAGATAAACAAGCATAGGGAATATTAGGATCGCACATACGGAATCATAGATACCGTTCATCCATAAAGCCTCGCCATTACCGACATATGGCATGGAGAGTAAAACGACGATCGCCAAGCTGCATATCCAAAAAGCTCCTTTGACAGGAATGGGCTTAAAAACGCGCGACATTAATAATCCGATAGAGAAAGAAAATAACACACGCAAGAAACCACCGATCAAATTGTACTCTTCCATCGTCCACCCCACACCTAGGTGCCCCGCACCGGAAAAATTGAATATAGCGAACGAAGCCAATCCGATTCCCGCCAAGACAATAAGTGCCGTAAGCGCCTTCGTTGACATCCGACGAATAAACAAAGCATACATAATATTTCCGATATACTCGAAGAACAAAGACCAACTAGGACCATTCAAAGGAAACATCTCACCATTTCCACGGATCTCAGGCCCGGAGCCGGGTACAGCCGGTATCAAAAAAAGGTTGATAAGCAAAGCTAGCATCACCATGGATATGGAGACCTGCGTGCCATCCCACTTCTCACACCCTTGTATACAAAACGCGATAACTCCCAAAACAGCTCCAAGGACAACCATCGGATGCAAACGGATCAATCGACGTTTGATAAAATCCTTTGTCGTCATGGTTTTCCACCGGTCGTCATAGGCATAACCAATCACGAATCCCGATAGGATAAAAAAGAAATCAACGGCTAAATACCCGTGATTAAATCGTTGGTCGATAGGACTCGTCGCAAAGGCTTCGAATACATGATAAAATATAACCATTAGCGCGGCGACACCTCTCAATCCATCAAGAAGGTCATAATGAGGTTTTGTGTCCGCAAATGCGGCCGCTGAGATTTTTGAGTTTGACATTAATTGTTTGAGCTTATTTTTGATATTACTATTACTTCTAATTTCCGCAAAAATACAAAAAGACCCCATCTTTCACGTTATTAGACAGTTCTTTTTTCATTAGTTACACATAAATAAGGTCGCAAAATACGAAGTCCCCAGCAAAGCTTACGCCTGCCGGAGACTTGTTTCTTTATCCGTACTCCATCCTCACGGAGGTACTTACGGACCTCTTAATTTATTACTTTAGTATTAATATTAATCCAACTCCCGCCTGTTCATCCGTCACGGATTACTTGGGATCGAAACCCTCACGGGAATTGTTGATTATCTTATTTCATTATTCCTTTATTGAATATCCTTATTTTACAGCTACTTTCACTGTCTCGTTACCTACCGTTACGAATACTACACCAGCAGGAGCGGCGATAGTAGCGTTGTCGGAAGTAAGAACCGTCTCAGCAACTGTCTGGCCTAATACAGTACGAACGTAAGCAGTCTCGCCTGCGGCACCTTGGATAGTTACGACACCGTTACCGGCTACAACTACGATAGAAGATTCTTTTGCGTCGATAGATTCGTTGGCTGTCGGAACCTCTGTGCCAAGCGTGAAGACCATTGCCTTTTCTGGATTTGTTGTTAAACCTAACATACCATTCAAAGCATATACATAAGCTGTCTTATAAACATCACCCTCTTTGACCTTTCTTTGAGAAGAAACGAAATATTCATCATCTCCCTCCGCAAGTGTGATATTAAATTTGAACGCATCCAATCGATCTGTTGATTTCACGCTCTTGTCATCGTTAAGCTCCTTAACAACCTTAACGGTCTCACCTTTCACGGTAGTAGTGATTGTATCAACCCCCGTAAGGATAGCCGGGCGGAAGATAACCTTCGTCTCAGACTTGCCTGAACCTTCCAAATAATATTTCTCGTCCGTATATTGTTGCGCAGAACCTTCAACGAAATAATGCAAAGAATCTGTCGGATTGAACATGAACATTCTCTCAGCCGGTTTTTCCTCACCTTCAGCCACCTCAATACCCTTAGAGATATAGAATGACGGAGTCTTAGCCTTGCTATCCGCTGTATCTAACCAGAAGATCATGCTTTCAGCGGACAAGATGCCCTCGTTGAAGCCATTCTTATTCAACTGATAGTTGATAGAGCCTAACATATTGTCGAAAGAAGCGTGACGAGGTTTAGCGGCCAATGACGGGTTGAACGGATTAGCGTCCAAAACCTCAACGTTAGCGTAAGCCTCATTCAAGGCTTTAGCTGCCATATAACGACCACCATCGAAAGAAACCTTCAAATCTGTTGTTCCAATTTTTGCTGTTTTCGCATTTGAACCAGTGGAACCCTCATAACTAAGCTTACCGTCTGTTACATCCTTCACCGCAACTAAAGAATAAGCGCCAGCGGCATTCTTAACAACAGCGAACTCTGTAGCGGCATCAGCAGCCTTATCTCTAGATGCGGCAGCGCCAAGATATTTAGCATCATCACCTTTGGCTTCCGTATAGCGTAAAACATAAGTCGGAACAACCAATGTATCGCCATCAGCCTTCATGACAACCTCTCCCTTATCATTCAAATAAGCGAAAGCATTTGTGCTTATCACATAATCCTCAACACCTTGCAGAGATTTAGTAGAATGATCTTTCGCTCCCTTTATTCTTTCCGGATAAAGAACGATTAAATTCTCCTCTTTGGTTGAAGCCTTCATTGTTTTAGTAGCATTGTCATCAATAGCGTAAAGAGCTTTCTCTCCGAATAACGCGTCCTTACCATTGAATGTCATCTTAAAGCCTTCAGCGATCTGAGTATCCGTGAATACCTTATATCCGTCCGTACGAGTCGTAGCGATCGTGTTGAACTTAACGGAAGTATTGTTTGCTAAAGCTAACGCTGTTGTTACACCCTTATTTGCGGCGATTGTTACATCAGTGCCGTTGTACTTAGCGTTAACTACCTTATAGCCACCTTCAGCACCATTAGGTTGTAAACGTAATACTAAATCATCACCAGTCTCACGGTTTGTCAATGTAAATTCATATTTGCCGTTGAAGCCAGAAACGATCCATTGTGATACCGGCATAGTGAAATCTACGCTATTATAAGCGGCGACACTTAAGCTTGAACCATCAGCAGGATCTATTGTCAAATACTTATGGTACTCAGTTTGTGAATCAGCCTCATCATTCTCACTCTTGGTTGAGCTAGTGAAGTAGATATTAACCACATTCTCAATGTTCTTCTTCAACAATACTGAAGCGTCAAGGTAAGAGTTTTCACCTAGTTGAGGATGGATAGCGGAATATTTCGTTCCTGACATTAGAACAGAAGTAACATAAGTTTTCGTATCAGAAACAGATGGCTTAACAGCAGCTACGTAAACCTTCGTCGCAGCTGTTGTTTGATCTTTTTTCTTATAATCAACAGTCAACGTCAATTTACCATCCTCATTCAATACGTCTTTCGCCGTAATCGTAAAGTTTGCGTTAGAGCAAGAGTCAGCGTTGGCTGTAGCAACCGATCCCTTCATCCAATACAAAGCATATCCCTCATTGTCTTGCTTACCATTGATGTCATAACGATTAGAGGGATCTAAAGCTAAGAATGTAATTTCTTGAGCCGCTGTCAAGATTGCGTCATTATCTGGAGTCTCTGCATTTACCGCACTAACAAATGCCTTAACTTTCTTCGAATCACCTTTCACGAAATAAGTACCGGCAGCCAACTTATTCTCATCAGAAGGTTGAGTTGCCGCAACCTCATCCGTAAATGATACGGGAACAACCTTATCAAACAAATTTCCAACCAGTTCATTCGTTGTATAATCGAATGACAATGTTGTGCCATTTGAATTATAGTCATTCAAATAAGCGGCATCAATACCCTCTGAGCAAGAGAATGCTTTCAAGCCATTCTTTACTTCTTTTGTAGGTACAGTTACTGTATACAAACCTGAGAATTTCAACTTGCCCTCTGATACAGCGAACTTAGCATTCAACTCAGAAAGATTGTTGCCGGTAGCGGCAGTCAACGCATTACCGTCTTTATCGGTAACTACCTGATAAGCCACACCACCAACATTAGCCCACAACTCAAAAGAGTTAGATGAATAATTACGGATAGTAAATACGACTCCTGTAGTCACATCACCGTCAGCAGCACCAAAAGAAATAACCTTCTTTTTGTCCTTCGTCGTAAGAACATCTGTAACCTTCAACAACGTATTCTCAGACGCACCTAGATAAAAGCTCATTCCATTAGCAAGAGCCGTCTTATTCTCGCTATAGGAAATTACGGTCTTAGTCGTAAGATCAGTAGCGGCATACGCAGCATTAAAAGCAGGTCCACCTAGCAGTAAACCAGCTGTTAACAAGGTAAAAATCCTTTTGTTCATAAATTCAAAATTTAATATTAATAATAGTGTTAATTAAAGTCCATCCCGTCGTTTAGCACCCTTGTTTTACCCGAAAACGACTAGTCTAAACGATCGTCTAGATCTTGCGTTTTTTAAGGGGGTAAAAAGAATGGTTCGTGAAAGGAATCGGCTGTTTCGTAACGGATAGCCTATTTGATTGATAAGAAAGAGGATAAGGGGTGAAAAAAATAGCTCAGAAGGGTTGCAAGTATCGAAGAAACGCGTACCTTTGCAAATGACTAAAAGAATCGATCGTTTAAACTAGTCGTTTCTATCCCATAAAAGATTGTCAAACATCAACGTATTTAACTATATATAATGTACAGGCGTACATTAAAATAATGTAAACCTATCAAAGCATAAGATCTGAATCAAGCTTCCTCTTTGACACAAAAGTATTGATAGTACCGCTAGCTTCGAGTTATAGGTATTTTATAGGCTCACCCGATAATCATTGGGGATATCTTCAGGCTCATCTATATTTCAGCCGGCAGCCTAAGATAAGTCGGCCAACAGATGAGATCATGAGATAACTATTGCCATATAAATCGCTGTCTTATAAACTATTAATCAACAGACCAACTCACTTGAGAAAGGCCTCCCAAGTGAATAACTAACCACTTCCAGACTCGTAAGCTTACGGCTACCCCCAGCCGTAAGTTATTCACCTGACAAGGCATAAATTATACATTAACCGTCTCTCCCCCGATGGTTATCGGGAAATGGCAGAGGAACTATAGATACAAGTGGCCCATTTGTCTTTTTGACAACTTGTAATCTGAAGTCCCGGAGAATCGATTATTCCGTACCCAAGTGCGTCTCGCTTCCAAATTCGAGAGAAAAAAACAGCAATTCTCTGTTTGATAGCCGTTTGCTGAAAAACAGCCTTCCGTTCCAGCCGAAATAATTCACCCTAGTTCATGTTTTACGGTCGTTAGGCGGTAATAATGCCCAACGCTACCGCATGTGAGGGCCGATACCTATATATGTGTAGGCTTACGCCACTATATGTGTAGCTTGACGCGACTATATGTGTGGGTTAACACTGCTATATGTGTGAGTTGATACAGCCATATGTGTAGGTTGATACGTATATATTCGTTAAAAAGCGACGCTTATCGTGTTAAAAAGCGGTTGTGGTAGCTTGTTCGCGCTCCCCGCTTACGCTCGTTGGCTTTTATAGCCAGAGAGCCGTGTCGTGAAAAAGAAGGTATTTCAATCAAAAAGATACCATTCATCGCATTAAGCTGACATCCGCAATTCTTGTCTTATCCCTTTGAATTAAGTCTGTCCCCAATAAATATCGGGTGAGCGTTTACTTGATTAATATTGGCAATATATGAACGATGAATCTGCAGAAAAATATCTTGAGGCAACGATTCGTCAGCAACCACGTCTCTGGCTCATAGACAAAAAACGAAACGGCAGACATCTCCGCCGTCCCGCCCAAAAGAGATAGCCTTATCTCTGTTTGTACACATGTCAAGGTTGGTTATTTACTGATATCAGGGCCTATATAAACCCTGTTTTTCATATCGTGCGTAAACATAAGACTTTTTTTCGACAAAAGAGCAGATTCCTTCTTCTTTTTGGGAATACATGTTCTAAACATGCCACACTACCTCTTGGCTACTAGCGTGAGCTTCTATTATAGAGGAACTATGAAAAAGCATTTTACATCAAAACATAAAGCTAAATCCTTTCTTCTGCGAAGCATTGAACCGTTCAATCTCCAAAGAAAGGAATTTCTTTAACTGATTAGCCATAAATATTAAGAAAGACCTGCGCATGATGCAGATTGCATTCAGCCGCTTTAAGGACTTTCTGAAAGAACAGTACCCATTATATGAATGCAACATCAAACCCGAATTTATCACTAAGGATATGATGGTTCTGTTTGTAGACTATTTGCAATCCCGTAGCGTTGGCGAGGGAGCAAAAAGTATCTATCAGCGTTTCAAGAAAGTGATACGCTATACCATCGAACACGATGTGATACTGAAAGACCTTACATATAAGAATGTAGACTACTCAAACAAGCTATTGAAGTTTGAACAGAATAAGACCAAAGGGCATTCTTCTGCTAGTGGAGTAGTCATTCCTTTGAATGACGGTTTGGTCTCTATTATTGGTGAACCTCTTGCGGATGGCAACAAAGATGTGCTTATATTTAATCTACCATCCTATGAAAGCTGCTGTAAATCAGTGAAGCGTTGGGTGAAAAGAACCGGAATAGACAAGCACATAAGCTGGCATTGCGGCCGTCACTCATTTGCAGTGAATATCCTTAACAATGGTGCTAATATTAAAACAGTAGCCAGTTTGCTCGGACATAGCGGGCTGAAACATACGGAGAAGTGCCATTCAAGACACGCTGTAAGCACAAGCAGCACACTCTGTAAACCTTGCACTAACTTCCCGTAACTGGCTTATGGGCTGTTATATCGTGGAATTTGAACAAAACGGAGAAGACCGTGCAGCCTATGGTGAGCAGCTTTTGAAGAAGTTGGAAAAACAACTAAATACCAAAGGGCTTAACGAACGTAGATTCCGGTATTTCAGACGTTTATATCTTGTGTATCCACAGTTGAAAGATGAGGTTCTTCACTACGTTATGTCAGGTTCGAAAATTCGGCACACACCGTCCGCCAAATTGCAACTAACTGATAGACAAAACAATGCATTGACGCTATCACCTAAAAAGGTCTTTAACAAGTTACCCTATTCTCATTTAAAAAGTATATCTCAATTAGACAATCCGACTAAACGTGCTTTTTATGAATTCGAAGCAATTAGGGGATGCTGGTCTTTTAGAGAACTGGAACGTCAAATCAACTCATTATATTATGAGCGTAGCGGACTATCCAAAAACAAAGAAGCACTTTCAGCATTAGTACAACAACAAACCACACAACTACAGCCTGCGGATGTAATAAATACTCCCTTGACCTTAGAGTTCTTAGGGTTAAATGAACGGGCATTAGTTACAGAGAATGATTTAGAGCAAGCCATCCTTGATAATTTACAAAAGTTCCTTCTGGAAATGGGACACGGCTTCTGCTTTGAAGCTCGCCAAAAACGCATACTGATAGATGAAGATTACTTCTTTGCTGACCTCGTTTTCTATCACCGCATATTGAAATGCCATGTCATAGTGGATTTAAAAATTGACAAATTCCACCATGAATATGCATCCCAACTGAATATGTATCTAAACTACTTCAAAGCAGAAGTAATGCAGCCCGATGATAATCCACCAATCGGTATTTTGCTTTGTACTGAAAAAGGAGATACTTTAGTTCGTTATGCCACAGCAGGATTAGACCCAAATATTTTTGTACAAAAGTATAAAATCCAGTTGCCCAGTGAGGAAGAATTCAAGAGATTTCTTTCAAAGGAGATAGGCTAACAACTTTCAATAAAAACAAAGGTTTAGTTCATTTTAGATATACAAGAGAAATGGACTAAACTTAATCTGTAACCTTTTCATTATAAAACCTCAAAAATTCCATTTCACCCACCTGCTTTAAAAATTTCTGATTTTCAATAAAGTCTTGCCCATACTTTAACCAACGTTTTGTAAAACCTTTGAACTTAGTACAAGGAAATAGATGACATTGGTAGCAGTGTGTTATTCCTTTCTCAACGCAACACAGGTAAAATGTTCTACATTTTTCACAGCGGGTTTTGTTTTCCTCTGCTCCCTGACAAATTTTTTCATCTCGTGTGTAGCTTGGACAACCGCCACAGAACACACCACAAGCAGGAATACGACCATGATATGGTTTTATTACAGATAAGGTTTTTGCCATCCAAAAATTAGTCAAATTCAATTTATTTGCCTGTCGTTTTTGTTCCTTCTTCACCACGTATTTTTGCTTCTCAAAGAATGGACGAGCAGTTAGACTCACTTCTGATGTGATTTGTATAATACCTTTTGTAATAGCATATCGTTCTATTTCTTCCAAAAGCATAGTTGCAATGCCTTTGCCTTGAAAGTCTGCGTGAATGAACATAGAGTGCAGATAGCCTTGCGGCGTAATGGATGAAAAACCTACAATCTGAGACAGTTGATTAACAGCCACAATAAAATAGTGAGTCTTTATCATTTCCTCTATATTGGAAAGATCATCTCCGCATGATGCCCAATCTTCAACTTCATCCTGTGAATAATCACGCCTGTTTACTACAAGCACGGTATTCTTATATAAATCTCTCAGTTCAGCACTATCAGATTGTTGCGCTATTCTGATTTTAAAGTCCATTTTCATCTTTGGTTTTGTATCTTTTCGTATAATACCTTATTATCATTAAGGGTTAAAACATATATCTGTTTTTCCGAATTATCGTTAAATGCTTCTTCTTCAAAACTTCCAAACTTGTGAATAATATCAAATCCAGCCCGTTCCAGATATGAATCCAATTCTTGAGGGAAAAACATCCTCATGTCCAAATTCTGGATTGAATGAAACTCGCCATTGATAAAATAGTGCCATTCTATGCGATTGATTTGGGTTGTACTCTCATAACGCATTGTTTGTTTTATCAACACATCCCGTCCATCATCCGTTGTATATTCGGCAATTACTGCCTGCACTTTTTCGCTCTCGACAATATACTGGATGTTGGGATTAAAGCAATCTAACAGAAATAAGCCTCCTGCTTTGAGATGATTTCTAACGCACCCTAACGCATTGAATAAATCTTCGTTTCTGTATAAATGGTGGATTGAATTAAATGGAATAAAGATTAGGTCGAATTTTTCTTGCAAGTCGAGCATTCTAATATCTGCTTCTATGAAATCAATCACTAATTCTGCTTCGATAGCCTTCATCTTTGCTTGTTCGAGCATTGAGGGTGTGTAATCTACTCCGCAAATGCTGTATCCATCTTTGGCAATGGGGATCGTAAGTCTGCCTGTACCACAGCACAGTTCAAGTATTTCAGCCTCCTTATTTTTCGGTAGCCACTTTTTGTAGAATTGCAAATCAGATAGAAAGGTATTTAATCCATCATATATATTTGCATCATAAATCAACTCACCAACCTTGTAACCTATATTCATTTATATTCTCCAATACTCATTGTTTCATGTTTATATACCAAACTTATTTCTATTCTCTTTCGTGTCCGGATGGATATGCCATAGATTAACCTTATTTTCCTTTATTTCTGCAACCCAAATAGCATGAACATTATTTAGAACCTGATCTGAACAAATGGAATATCCCTGCATAATAACCATAGAACCATTTACTGTTACGCTCTCGAAAATGTTTCGATATCCCGGATAAAGTCTAAAAAACGGCTTCCATGCCTTAACTATATTATCAGATTTTCCTACAATTCGATTGTTTGCCATATCGATAAAAACATGATTTTCAGTCATTAAACTGGATAGTGCGTTAATGTCAGCCCTACTGATACATTCATTAAATTGCAAGGTAATAATTTGGGGGTCTATCATTATCTCTTCTTTGCTATATTTATCATTATTACCCCATTCGGTCTTAAGCTGCGCATAAATTATATCATCTACCCAATCCCCACGCAAATAATAGCTCTCCTTAAAGTGAGCTTCCTTTCTGAACCCCAATCGCTCTATTAACTGGATAGAAGCTGTATTTCTCGGATCGACTGAGGCTATAATCCGATGTTTATCGAGCGTTCCAAAAAGATAATCAACCATTGCTTTCAATGCTTCTGTAGCATAACCTTTTTTCTGATAATCTTTATGTAGCGTACATCCAAGTTCAGCCTGCATATTGTTGTGATTGGTAAAGCTGATTCCCATATCACCAATTAACCTGTTTTCATCTGCAAGAATAATGGTAAACTGAAAACATATATTGGCAATATCCATTGTCGCCGGCATATTGCTAATATAATCACGGACTTCTTCAACTGAATCAGGGAACCATCCCTGATACTTATTTTCCGCAAAGTCAGAACGGTAAGAAAAAATGCTTTCTGCATCTTCCGGTTCAGCAAGCCGTATGATTAATCTTTCTGTTTTAATGGGATATTTCACCTTGTTGTTTATAAATTCATGAGTTGAGCAAAGATACAAAAATTGTCTAGCCGTGGATAGTCCTGCCGAATAATTACATACAAAAAAAGCTTGACTGATTACTCAATCAAGCTTTTCAACTTCAGTACCCAGAGCCGGGATCGAACCGGCATGGAAGTGAATCCACTGGTGTTTGAGACCAGCGCGTCTACCAATTCCGCCATCTGGGCATTTTTAATTAACCTTTAGCAGTAGGTTTGTTTCTCAAATGCGTTGCAAAGGTACAGCTTTTTTTTAAACCCGCAAGCGTTTGGGTGAAAATTTTCAAATATTTTTTTCACAGTGGGAATATGTACGGGATTGTTTCGCATAGAAAGATTATTTCGTTACATTTGTAAACGTATAATCATAATAACAGCCAATATCATGAAAGATAATTATTGCGTCATCATGGGAGGCGGAATCGGTAGCCGTTTCTGGCCTTTCAGTAGAGAAAGTTACCCAAAGCAATTCCTTGATTTTTTTGGGAGCGGACGGTCTTTACTGCAAATGACATTTGATCGCTTCGCAAAAATCATCCCTACTGAAAATATATACATCGTTACCAACGAATCTTATGCGGACTTAATCAAGGAGCAGTTGCCGGAATTAGCGGAAGAACAAATCCTTTTGGAACCGGCTCGTCGCAATACAGCTCCTTGTATCGCTTATGCGGCTTATCATATTAAGGCATGCAATCCGGAAGCCAATATTGTCGTAGCCCCTTCCGACCATCTGATCTTAAAAGAGGATGTTTTCTTGAGGGACGTTCAAAAGGCGTTGGATTTCGTGAAGAGAAACCGTGCGTTGGTCACCTTGGGCATCAAGCCTAGCCGCCCGGAAACAGGATACGGATATATCCAAAGCAGTGATACGGTAGTAGATGATTTCACCAAGGTGAAGACCTTTACTGAAAAACCGAACCTCGAGTTGGCAAAGGTATTTATGGAAAGTGGAGAATTCTTCTGGAATTCTGGCTTGTTCGTCTGGAACGTGAATACGATCTTGGAAGCGTTCTCTAAATATCTCCCGGATATCAGCAGCCGTTTCGATCTAGGTAAGGATAAATTTAATACCCCGGAAGAAAAAGCGTTCATCCAAGAGAATTTCCCTTATTGCCTAAATATATCCATCGACTACGGTATCATGGAGAAAGCGCACAACGTATATATGCTATGTGTAGATTTCGGTTGGGCCGACCTCGGTAGCTGGGGATCTTTGTTCGACCTAGCGAATAAAGACGAAAATGAGAACGCAGTATTGAAAAATAACGAGGCAATGCTATACGAATGCTCCGGCAATGTGATCGCATTAAATAACCCGAAACGTCTAGCCGTTATCCAAGGGCTAAAAGATTGCATCGTGGCTGAGTCCGGAAACGTATTATTGATTTGTAAGAAGGATGACGAACAACGTATCAAACAATTCGTAGCCGACGCTAAAATCAAATACGGAAAAGAATACAACTAATTAAGAATTGAGAATTGAGAATTATCGGCAAGCGGTATTCATTCTCAATTCTCAATTTTCAACTTCTTAGCAAGATATCGTACAGGATACCACGCAGCCAAAAAGCCTATCGTTAATACCGTTACAAAGACTGTTATTATATCCACCGTGACTACACGTACTGGATAAGCCTCTATAATAAACGCTCCGGCAGCTTCCCCTAGTTTTATAAAGCCAAACTCTTGTTGTAGCAAGCAAAGTACAACCCCGATCAAGACTCCGATCAAAGCTCCAAAACCGGAGATCATCCAGCCTTCAAACAAGAAAATCCGACGGATCAGACTGTCATCAGCCCCCATATTACGCAGTGTACTCACATCCTCCTGTTTCTCGATCATCAACATGGATAAAGAACCCACCACGTTGAATAAGGCGATCGCCAATATAAAAGTAAGGATCAAGAAGGTCATCCATTTCTCGACTTGCATCATCTTGAAAGAAGCCTCTTGTTGCTCAAAACGGTCTTGCACGATATATTGATCACCTAGGATACGTTGAATCTCTTTCTTTACCGGAGCGATATCTCCGCTATCTTTCACCTTCAATTCCACCGCTGTCACTTCTTTATCATAATTAAATAAAGAACGGGCCAATGACAAAGGCACGATCATATATGAATCATCGTAAACCTGTTGGTCCGTACGAAAGACAGCACCGATATAAGCATATTCCAAATTGAAAGAAGAAGCCGGATTCGCCATGTTCACCTTCTCCTCCCGCTTCGGAGCGTAGATCTCCAGCGGAGAGACAAAGCCTGCGTTTATTCCTAGCGAGAAAGCCAATCCGATCCCCATATTCGCATAATTCGCTACCTCGTCATTCAGAAGGAACTTTCCATCGATCAAGATACTATCGATCTGCGCCAGTTTCTCATATTGCTCGTCTACACCTTTCAAGGTAGCTACACCCTGACGATCTCGATAACGGACCAAGGCATTGTCCTGCAATACCTCACTAAAACAAACAATGCCGGGCAATTCCCTCACCTTACGTATCTCTTCCGAGGTCGGGTCGAAAACCTTCCCTTTCCGGGGCATGATCTTCAACTCCGGATCAAAATTGCTGAAGAGAGAAGATACCAAATCGTTGAAACCATTATAGACCGACAAGGCGCATACTAAGGCGATCGTGGCGACAACAACCCCGCATACCGATACCATCGATATGATATTTATGGCATTGTGCGACTTCTTCGAAAAGAGATATCGCCGGGCTATATAGAACGGAAGATTCAAGGCTCCTCTGATTACTTATGCAAAAGATTGTCGATATTCTCGATATAATCCAATGAATCGTCTATAAAGAAGCTCAATTCAGGAATCTTACGAACCTGCAAACGAATACGTTGCCCCAAATCAAAACGGATCGCTTTCGTATTGCTCCGTATAGCCTCCAATAGCTCTTGCGATTTGTCCGACGGGAAAATGCTTAAATAAGCTCTCGCCACACTTAAATCCGGACTTACACGAACTACGCTGACAGAGACCAATACGCCATGCATTCCTTGCGTCTGCTTCTGAAATATATCACTCAACTCCTTCTGAAGAAGGCGTTCGATCTTTTGTAATCTAGTACTTTCCATACGCTTTATTATTTACTTTTTCCAGATCATCGTCAAGCCGTCACGTAAAGGGAGGATCACCTTCTCTACCCGATCGTCTTGCTTAACCTTTTCATTAAAAACCAGTATTCCCTTCGTTTGTTTATCGGAAGGATGCACTTCTTCTACCACTTTACCGTCCCAAAGCGTATTATCCGCGAGAATCAAGCCGCCCGGACGGACCATCGGGAATACCAAATCATAATACTCGGAATACAGGCGTTTGTCGGCATCGATAAAAACCATATCGAACGTCTCATCCAAACGGGGGATAATCTCCATCGCATCCCCAAAATGGACTTTTATCTTGTCCTTATGTAGCGAGCGGGAAAGATATTTCATGATAAAATCCTCCATCTCGTCATTGATCTCGATCGTATGGATCAATGCCCCCTCTTCCATGCCTTCCGCCATACACAAAGTGGCATAAGACGTATAAGTCCCGATCTCCAAGACTCTTCTCGGACGAATCATCCGGCAAAACATCTTCAATATCCTACCCTGCAAATGCCCGGATAGCATACGCGGACGGAGAAGGTTCACATTGGCGTCGCGATTCAACGCCGACAGCAAATCCCCTTCTTCATCTATATGAGAAAGAATATACGCATCAATCTCGCCCGTAAACATTCCTCTTACTCTTTAAAAGTAGGCAACTGATATTGCGTGCCGGCATCCAGCACCTTTCCTACGTTGTTAATCTCCAAAAAGCTGGTACCGCCACCTTCGCCGAAGCTACCGCTCAAATACGCTACCATATCGTTGCGAGTGATACGTCCGCTATGGATCAGCTGGTTCAACGCATCATAGAAATATCCCCTACGGCTGTCGTTGTACGGCTGATGAACCGCCCATACCCCATAAGAAAGACCCAACATACGCATCACACGAGGATTATAGCATATAGCGAACACAGTAGAGGTTCCGCGGAAAGCGGCCAGATAACGTGCCGTACGACCCGTGTAACTATCCGTGATAATCGCCTTCACATGTAATTTAGAAGAAGACTTAACAGCTTGTTTCGCCAAGAAAGAAGTTACGTCTAAATCATTCCCCTCGATCGGCACACGGATATCATTCGCGGAAAGCTTGGTCTTCTCGGCTTCACGAGCCACTTTCGTCATGGTCTGTACCGCCTCGATCGGATATTTTCCATAAGCCGTCTCACCGCTTAACATCAAAGCATCCGTACGATAATAAATAGCGTTGGCGATATCCGTAACCTCGGCACGAGTAGGACGAGGATTATTAATCATGGAATGAAGCATTTGCGTAGCCACGATAACCGGCTTCTTCACCTCCACGCATTTACGGATCAGCATACGCTGGATACCCGGGATCTTCTCGGCCGGAACCTCGATACCCAAGTCACCACGAGCGATCATAACGCCATAAGCCACTTCCAAAATCTCCTCGATATTGTCTACACCCTCTTGATTCTCGATCTTAGCGATAATCTTGATAGGGCTGTTACGCTCGTCCAAGATACGTTGGATATCCAATACGTCCTGTTTGTTGCGAACAAATGAGTGAGCGATAAAATCGAGATCATGATCGATCGCCCAAAGGATATTATTACGGTCTTTCTCAGTCAACGAAGGCAAATTGATACGTACGCCCGGCACATTCACGCTCTTGCGGCTACCTAGCGTAGCGTCATTCTGGATCTCGCAAAGCAAACAATCGCCGGATTTCCCGGTAACCTTCATTTCCAGATCACCATCATCGATAAGGATGTCGCTGCCAATCGCCAAGTCGTTCACGAAATTCTTATATGACACACAAATACAATCATGCGAAGTTTCCTGATCGGGATTACCGATTACCTTCACGATCTCTCCAGTCTTGAAAGGGATCGGTTCCTTGTTTACCGTCGTCGTGGTACGTACTTCCGGCCCCTTTGTATCCATCAAGATACCGATACGGTCGGATACTGTACGGACGTTATTTACCACACGGGTCAACCCCTCTTCCATCATGTGAGCCGTATTCAGGCGCACCACATTCATTCCCGCTTTATATAACGCCTCAACGAACGCAACGTCGCAGCGCTGGTCGGAAACTGTAGCAACAATCTTCGTATGCTTTAACATATACCTTAAATTATTATAACCTAATTATTAATTCTATTTGATAACCTTCTAAACCTTCTATCACATAAACGATTCGATCGCCAACCGATACGAATCCAGCCCAAACCCAAGAATCACTCCCCTGCATGCCGCCGATATCATCGACACATGACGAAACGATTCACGGGCATGCACATTCGAGATATGCACTTCCACGACTGGCGTAGTAACCGCCTTGATAGCATCGTGCAACGCAATGGAAGTATGCGTATAAGCGCCGGCGTTCAACACGATACCGTCATATTCAAAACCCACCTCATGGATCTTGTTAATTATCTCTCCTTCCACATTACTTTGATAATAAGATATCTCACACTGAGGAAAGCGGGCACGTAACTCGCTCAAATAGTCCTCGAACGAGGCATTTCCGTATACTGTCGGTTCTCGCTTGCCCAACAGATTCAAATTAGGGCCATTGATGATCTGAATCTTCTTCATTCTTAATTGTAAGTTTATTACCTTTGTACCGCCCGTTGAGGCCGGAATTATCCGGCAAAGGTAAGGATTTTATTTGACACATTCATAACGACATACCGACAATGCGACAAGGAAAAGATATAATAAACCGATATAACACCTATTTACGATTAGAAAAATCGCTCTCAGCCAACTCCATCGACGCCTATTTGACAGATCTTGACAAATTGCTACGTTTCGCAGAGGATGAGAAAAAGGACGTTAAGGAGATCAGCTACGACGACTTGCAACAGTTCATCGCCCAATTACGTGACATCGGCATCCATCCCCGATCGCAAGCACGCATCATCTCGGGTATCAAATCGTTCTATCGTTTCTTATTGCTTGACAATTATATAACAAATGATCCGACCGAATTGTTAGAGTCTCCCAAGATCGGATTGAAGCTGCCGGAAGTATTAACCGTCAACGAGATAAATAGCATTCTCGACACGATAGACCTCACGCTTCCCGAGGGACAGCGGAACCGTGCGATGCTGGAGGTTTTATATAGTTGCGGACTGCGCGTATCGGAGCTTACTGGCCTGCGTTATTCGGATATATATCCCAAGGAAGGTTTCATCCGGGTAGAGGGTAAAGGAAGCAAACAACGGCTTGTTCCTATCTCCGAAGTTGCTTTGCGGGAAATTAAAAACTATCTGTATGACCGGAATTCGGTCGTGGTTAAAAAAGGCTTCGAGGATATTTTATTTCTAAGCCGGCGAGGAACGGCCCTCTCCCGTATCATGGTATTTCATATCATCAAGCAACAGACGGAGGCCGCCGGTATCCATAAAAACGTAAGTCCCCATACCTTCCGTCATTCTTTCGCCACCCACTTGCTGGAAGGCGGCGCCAACTTACGCGCTATCCAAGAGATGCTGGGGCATGAGAAAATCACCACCACCGAGATATATACACATATCGACCGGGAATTCCTTCGCAAAGAGATACTGGAACATCATCCGAGGAGCAGGCCAAGAACTTAAAAGAACCGATCCTGCTCCGCTAGCAAAGCCCCAAGGATATCATAAATTATTTATTTCCTCCTCTGACAAACCAGTATAACGCACGACCATTTCCATCGAAAGCCCATCAGACCGCATACGCCGAGCTGTTTCTAGACGTTCTTCCGCACGGCCTTCTTCCCGTCCTTCAAACTTAGCAGTGCTCAACACGTCATTCTGGATCATAATCGCATTCAGATGTTCGTCATAAGCATAACGTTCCTCGGGAGACATTGAGTAATAGCGTAATTTCTCTCGTGCCTCTTCCAAGCCGGGGGCTGTCGTTCCGGAAGTTATGATCCCATCTTTCAAGTATCGCACCCATTCCTCCAAGGGGGTCACGGCCACCTTATCAAACTCATTCACCCGGACCAATATATACTCCGGAAAGATCTCCGAGGGAAGACGCTTGACGATCGCACCCCTCTCCTTGGTATTTACCTGTAAATGATCATGGGTATGCACGCCGACAAATTGGTTCTGCCCGTGATACAGATAATCGGTTCCTACGCCTATATCAAAATAAAGGATACTGATAGAATAGACCTTTTTCACCCCGGAATAGTCCTGTCCCAAATGAAGATGCTCGGTGACGGCTTTCGCCACGCCATAGAGCACACGTTCCAAATAATAAAGCTCGCGGGTATTCTGGATCTCGATAAGGATGATATCTCCCTTTGTGTTCTTAGCCTTGATATCCACCCGATTGAATTTATCATCGGCCATTTGCTGGTTTCCCTCACTCTCCAATATCTCCTCAATCTTGATCTGCTCGCCCAAGAACACGGTAAGAAAGCCTTCTAGCACTCCGAAATTCGCTTTTTGCCGGAGTAGGCGTTTGATGGCCCAGTCGAAACGGATATATCGATCTTGTAATTCCTTCATATACTTCTCCTCTTTTTCTGTTTTCTTTTCCATAGTCATATCATGTTTTAGTTACCCCACTATTGGGTGGCTTCAAATGTACATAAAAAGATCTGGAATACAAGCCTATCCCATCTAAAAAGAAATGTCCTTCTTTTTGGATCCGTAAGTGAATAGCCAACGAACGGGATCGTAAGCGGTCGCAAATGGGTATTCGTGTACCGTTATTACTCTATTTTAATCTCATATTTTATCGATTTAAACTATTTACTTAAAGACAAAAAACATGGATGTGGACAAATGATCACACATCCATATCTAATTATCAACAAATTAAAAGCTATCAGGTTCTCCTAAAATGAACAAATGTAAATACAGCTCAATTCTTAGAAATGAGGATTCTGTACCAAATGGCCATCCGACTTATCAATCTCCGACTGAGGAATCGGCAAGTATTTCTTTGTATCATCCCAGCCTTTGATAAAATCTTTCGCTTGGTTCGTACGTACTAAATCCCAATAACGAATACCTTCCATCGCAAACTCATAACGGCGTTCCTTATAGATATTATCCAATGAAACCGTCGGAACCTTATAATCATCACCCATCGCACGTTTAACGACTCTCGCATAATAATCCTGTGCCTCGCCAACGCTACCTCCACTTCTCAATAAAGCTTCCGATGCCATTAATAGTATGTCCGAGAAACGAATTACACGGTAATTGTTTTTATAATTCAACGCTTCCGTACCAACCGTAGAAGAATACCCTGCACGAGGATGATATTTGCGTACGCTATACCCCGTATATTGATTCACATCCGAGCTAATCGTTCCGCCTTCCGCTCTAAACTCCTCATGATCTATGATCGTTGTCCACTTTCTAGGATCATCCGGTAAAAACGCATCATTCAATGCTTTTGTTACAGGCGCAAACCCCCAACCTTCCACATACACATTATTGGGATCTTTCAAACCTCTGGCTCCTAGCATTATTATATCGGAGTTACCTTGATTGGCCTTGCCTGCCCAGTCATTCGAGTTCCCGATTTCCGTATAATTGACTTCAAAAACAGATTCTTTGCACCACTCATACTCATCATCAAAAAGGACTTTATAATCCGGGATCAAGTCATATTGATAGGCAGGATCGGTAATTAGCTCTTTCAATTGGCTGGCGATCTCCTTCATTTTAGTATCATCATTCTGATAGAGAACGATACGTGCTTTCATTGCGATAGCGGCACCATTCGTAGCTCGTCCTTTCTCATTAGCCGGGACTACCTTGGGTAACTTCCCAATAACGTTATTATCTAAATCCTCTATTAACTTCGCATAGACCTCATCCGGTTGCAATTGAGGGACAGTTGTTATATCATCCAATCCCAAATTCGTCTCGTAATACGGTATGTATCCAAAGAAACGCCACAACTGGAAATAATAAAATACACGTAAGAAATGAGCCTCAGCTACATAACGATCACGAAGCTCCGCCGACATCGTCCCCTCCGGAAGAAGAGGGCATTTCTCTATCACGATATTCGCACGGTTTACACCCTCATACGAACGCCCCCATAAACCCTCGGGTAAGTTTGTCGGTGTCACCCAATTGGTAAAATCATTCACTCGTTGCAACTGCGGTTGATCCGATACCGTCGATCCACCGGTCTCCGCATCATCCGACATGATATTACTAACCAGTTCATAAGAGCTATACGCATTATAAGCGTTCCATTTCAACGGGTCATAGGCAGCGACCAATGCCTCGGTCAAATCCTCCTGTGTCTTGTAATAATCCGTTTCGATAACCTTATTCGTCGGAGACAACTCCAAAAAATCATTGCAGCTACTTAGTCCGAATACAACGGCTAGCAGATAAATATATTTATTCATAACACTAATTTTAATGATTAAAATGTCAAATTCAATCCAAATGTATAAACCCGGGCTTGAGGATATACACCCTTATCTATACCCATTGTTGAACCAATTTCCGGGTCCATCCCTTTATATCCCGTAATAGTCAACAAATTATCGAACGACGCATAAAATCTCAAGCGTTGTATATAAGCTTTCCGGGTCAACTGAGCCGGTAGCGTATAACCTACCTGTAAATTACGTAAGCGCAAGAAAGAAGCATCGTGAACCAACAAAGTAGACGGACGGAAGTTCTTAGGCGTATCACCTAACACAATCCTTGGCATCGAATTGGAGGTACCCGGTCCAGTCCATCGCTCCAAAGCATCCGACGTATAATTGACTGCCGCCAACTCATAACGGCGTAACGCATCGAAAACATCCGCTCCAAAAGAACCTTGGAAAAAGGCACTTAAATCAAAGCCATTCCAATCAGCCGCAACGGTAAGTCCAACCATCCAATCCGGATTAGGCTTGCCTATCATCGTACGGTCCTCGTTATCATCGCTGATCACACCGTCTCCGTTCAAATCCTCAAATTTCGTATCACCGGGTGCCGCATTCGGTTGTATAGGCTTACCGGTAGCAGGACTGATATAGCTATCGATCTCCTCTTGTGTCTGGAAAACCCCAATTGCCTTGTATCCGAAGAAATAACCGATTGGATAACCATTTTCGTTCCTTGATACCGTACCTAAAGTTGGTAAACTCTCTTTATCAATATATCCCGTCTGATTTCCCAGATTCTTGATCTCATTCTTCACATAAGAAGCATTCGCCAAGAAAGATAGATTCACTTTATCTACACTTAATTTATAACCGACTTCAAGCTCGATACCTTGGTTTGTCAATGTCCCGACATTCGATAAAGGCGAGCCACTTCCCACATATAGGGGTATCGGACGCTCCATCAACATGTCTTTTGTATCTTTCTTGAACCAATCAAAACTAAAAGAAAGGGAGTTATTAAAGAAGCGAGAATCAAATCCAAAGTCCAATTGCTCCGATGTTTCCCAACGCAAATCAGGATTAGCCAAAGAAGTAGGCTTTGTTCCGCTATGAATGACACCGTTCGAGCTTACCCCGAAACTATAGTTATTTCCTCCGGTCATTGTCGTAGTATATCCAAACGATCCGATTTTCTCATTTCCGTTCTGTCCCCAGCTTCCGCGCACTTTCAAGAAGTCGAACCATCCCGGTTTATTTTCCATGAAAGGCTCGTTAGTCAACGTCCAGCCCGCAGAGACGGACGGGAAATAGGCATATTGATTATTCCGGCCGAAGTTAGAGGAACCGTCCCGACGAAGGGTTAACTCAAGCATATACCTTTCGTCATAATTATAGTTCAATCGTCCGAAAACGGAGGCCATCCGATGCTCCGTCGCCCCACCTTCCGAATGCTGATCGCCGGGAGAGGCACTATTGGTGAAATCGATCCACGCTTTATGATCATCTTCCGCTCGTAAGTTCAAGGCCGTTCCCTTTACCTTTTTACTATCATACCGTTCCATAGAGGTTCCCAGTAAAACCGCGAAATTATGTTTATCGATCGAACGTTTATAACTCAACGTATTCTCCCAAAGAAGTTTCATGCCACGATTCATCGTTTGCTCCACCCTCGATTTCTCATTCTTGACCATATAACACAAATAACTAACAGGGAACCAATTCCTTTCGCCCCAAAAAGCCATATCCGTAGAGAGAGAGGTCTTAAACGTAAGATTCTCGAATACTTCCAATTCACCCCAAACAGATCCTACAAATTTATCCCAGTCCTTGTTATTGTTTAAGGTCTGCATCATAGCGACCGGATTCACGATCTCTTGATTTTCGATCACGTTATAAATACGGCCTTCGTCATCCTTGACATAACCGGGATAATTTTTTTCGTAATAAGCGAGATCTTCCGCCGAAGGATTCTCCAGATAGACCGATTCGTTCGGTGGAGTCATCACCGCACTTGCCAACGGGCCGGAGAAGTTGTCATTCTCCGAAATACCTTTGGATATGATCCGTGTATATCCTAGGTTCGTACCGACCTTGAAACTACGGAAGAATTTATTCGTCTTATTCTCAAACACATTATAGGTATTGTTGAAACGTAAGCTATATCGTTTATAATCCGACTTATCTTTTCCTCCAACAATTCCTTCTTGATCTAAATAACCAAAAGAAAGGAAATAGCTTCCCTTATCACCACCACCACTGATGCTCGCTTGATGATTCATGATCGGGGCATTCTCGTTATAAATCTCATTCTGCCAGTTCGTCCCTACACCAGCTTTCGAAGGATCATCGTAAATAGGGTCCATCCCGGCATTCACGTAAGCCTCATTCATTATTGTCTCATATTCGGTGGCATTCAAGACCGACATTTTTCGCCAAGGATTTTGCCAACCGATTGAGAAATCATAATTGACAACCGCTTTTCCTTTTTTCCCGCTCTTTGTCGTAACCAAAATAACACCATTAGCCGCACGCGAACCGTAGATAGCGGCTGAAGCGGCATCTTTTAAGACCTCGATAGATTGTATATCCTGCGGATTCAGATAATCGACACCTCCTTCAAGTGGCATTCCATCCACAATATATAAAGGGTTACTATCATTAATAGTTCCTGTACCACGGATACGGACTCTCGACTCGGCTCCCGGTTGTCCGGAATTCTGCATAATGCTTACTCCCGAAACCTTTCCCCGTAACACATCCTCTACCCGGGTAGGTGTCAGCTTCTCCAAATCATCGGAGGTGACCCGGCTTATGGCCGCTGTCATCACGCTCTTCTTCTGGACGCCATAACCAACCACGACCACCTCATCCAAGGCTTGCGTGTCCTCTTTCAAGACAACCTGCAAATCAGTCTGCGTACCGACCTTAACCGTATGGGAGAGATAGCCGATAAACGAGATTTCCAAGATATCGCCATTTTTCACATCTAGCGTAAATACACCATTCATGTCAGAGATCGTACCGGTAGTAGTTCCTTTTACGGAAATACTCGCACCGATAACCGGAGTTCCATTCGTATCCAAGATCGTTCCTCGCAATTTTCTTACCGTTTGAGAAACTTCCATCGGATTTACATCAGGATGGGAAAGGCCGCTTGCCTCCAGATTGCCACTTAAGGAAGCGAGCAATAATGACCCGGCACATATCCAACGCCATCGCTGATCCTTACTTTTCTTTTTCATAAATTATTCGAATTTAAAGGTTTAAACAATATTCCTAACATTACTTTTTGGTTATTCGGACTCTGAGTATTTTCAAAAAAGGGGTAGCATTCCCCTCGACAGCACTCACGAGGAGTGCCGCCGTAGGAAATTGGATATAAAAGCTAACCTAACTAATTTAATGTATACTCAAAGTAATCCTTGAAAGAGGTTACCGCATCGCCTACTTTTAGATAACGGCGACTAAGTACTGGTTTCGCCCCCCCCTTCTCATGATACTCGGCTATCAAAAGATAACCTCCTGCTTTTGAGGGCAATTTCAGAAGGCAAGGTTGAAGCCGCTTGCCAAAAGGTTCAATCACAATAGACTCTTCTTGTGTCGAAATAATAGTTCCTTTCTCGTCTAGTAGTTTCAAGAGAACTTTTCCTGACGAGTCTTTATTCAAGTCGTTCACCCCAACCAAGTTGAAGACTAAATCACTACCCGGTTTCAAGGCAGGGAGATGTTTTGTATAACGATGGTCCGTCAAGTCGATAAAGACCGCCGTTGGAGCGAAGCAATGCTTGAACCACCGGAAAGCCGGCGAAGGTTGCAAGTCCTTAATATCATTGATAAACCAATCTCCCGTGAAACCATAATTATTGGTCAGATGGCAAAAGGCCAAGATTCCACCCACCGAGCGTTCTGAACGCAGCCACTCGGTCTCAAGCTGTAACCAATAGGCTTGCAATTCACGGCATTGAGCCGGAGTAGCGTTCTCGCCGAGATAATAATTATAATTATTGAGTGTCAATTTCGAGGGCCGTCCATCACGCCATAACCAAATCCATCCGTACTCATTGACCAACTGAGGAACGCCCGCATCTAGTATAGAAGAGAAACCTACCCAATTCTCATGCAATGCACCTAAGTTATAGGGATTGTTTTTGAAGTAGTCGTTCAGTTCACTGGAATGCATCAACGTTAGCGCGCGATATGGGTGTGGCTCATCCATCTCATCATTCGTTCCCATCTGATCAGATGTCATATAGCCGGCATCCCAGATCCGGGTCGGGTCTAATTCCTTTAGTTCGGGAATCAGCGTATTTCCTATATAACTGTCCCAATTCTCATTGATCGCATCCCAGATCACGATACTGGGATGATTGCCATCGCTCCATACCCAATTCGTATACTCCTTACGTACCTGTTCATCCCATCCATGATTTTGCCAATAAAGCCACTCATTTTGCAATACGATGCCATACTCATCGCAAAGATCATACCAGAAGTCCGGAACAATACCGACACATATTCGCATAGCGTTCCAATCAATCGACTTTGGCAAGTCTATCATCAGCTTCTTCACCCATTCCCGATCCCAAGCCAACGCTTGACAATCCGGGTCCTCAAAGAAACGTTGAAGCGTGATATTGGAGCCTCGTAAGTAGAATTTATCCCCATTAAGCGTAAAGAATTTGCCTTTTCTCGAAAAATCACGCATCCCGAAGTTCACCGAATAACGATCTACAAGCTCATCTTGGTCATACACCGAGACCTCGCCTTCGTACAAGAAAGGGGAATCCGGAGTCCAAGCCTTCGGATTATCCAAAGAGATACTCGTTTCGAAATAAGTCCTATTATCCCGTTTAACCTCACCTTCAATCACTTTCTTTCCAACCACCTGCCCTGTGGTCTTCTCCTTGACACAGAACTCAATCTTACAAGAGTCCTTCATTTTATCCCCATACAACATTTGGGGTGGATACAAACTTCTCACCAAAGTCTTAACTGTCACCAATCCTTTAGCCAGAGAAGGTAGGAACAAAATCTTGTCGACCCGCATCTTACCGGTAGCCGTGATGAACACGTCGTCCCAGATTCCGGGTAGGTAATGGACTTTCTCCTTATCCGTACCACCGGCAGCCTCGCTAGGCAACCACGCCCGGTCGCCCACCTGAATTAAGATCTCATTGTCCGAGCCATATTTTACGGCACTCGTAATATTAAAATCCATTGGAGTATAGCATTCCATGGAAGACCCTACTTGATGTCCATTCACGAAGACTCGTGTAACGTATTGGCTTTTCTTTATCGTAAGGAATAATTGCTCATCCTTGAATTTCTCGTCGATAAATACTTTTCGCTTATACCAATTATACATTGGCGTATAATCTCTCTCCAAGAAATTAAACTGTTCCACCAACTCCACGCCGTCAGGCTTCTTGAAGAATTTCTCGTATTGAGAAATTTTCGGCCTAGCTAGATGCACCAATCCCGGAACCGGTATCTTACGGGTATATTTCCGTGGGGGAAAAGCATGTTCCGTCTGATCAAAATCCCATTCCCCATTTAATGAGATCGTTGTCCTCCCGTCATCGGCCCAAGCGAATACGGATAGGAAGCAACACATAATTAAAATTATTCTTTTCATGACATCCGATTTATTTAACTCTTTCACGAAGGCAAGTTACAATTATTAGAAACATAAACTTTTTAGAAATTTACCTCCTGCTTTTAGAATCTTATCAAAATATAAGAATCATCGTAATACATACCATCCCAAGATTAAAGTCGTTTCAATAATTTGGCTGCTACTTCATTATTCTTCGTGAGAGACTCATCCAGCGGGGAAGAACGGATGATAGAAGTCAAGCGTTTATGCCATTCCACATCCCGCCACATTCCAGCAAACTGAGGCCCGCAAAAATTACTGGTCGCTACGCCGACCCACATACCCGTACGAGCTGCCGTAATAGTTCCCAACTCGCAGAGATCTTTTACCCAGTCCCATTTCAATAAAGGCCAATCCTTATAATCCACCAATCCCCAACACTCTGTCGTAACAAGAGGACGGCGATTCTTCCGGGCCACAGAAGCCATAAGCTCTATCTTATCAGTCAACAACTTCTGCCAATATCCAGGTCTTTCCCGATAAACCCGTTCTGCGTTTTTCACCACATTCTTATAATCATCCGGTAAAAAACGATTGTAGCCATATCCCACCAGCTTATAAAATTCTCCACCATTCTGTTGGGCCATCCAAATATGATGCTCATACAAATCAAGAAAAGAGCAATCCACCTCTTCATATTTCTTGACATCCCCATGATCAAAAGAATATAAGAATGGCATATCCGGATATACTTGTCGCATCTTCTCCAACGAGGTTTTCATCCATCGTAAGGATTCCTCCTTATACCAATTCCCCCAACCGACATTCGGATATGTCTTAGCGAAAAAAGGAGCCCACGAATCACCGGGCCACTCATTGCAAAGATCTACATAAAGGATCGTATCCAATAACCCATCCTCCTCGATCGAACGAAGGATTGTCAGCCAGCAATCCGCCAATTTCTCCGGTGTATCCAATTTCAGGCAAACCTCATCCACATCGAGACGATACCAAGAAGAAAGCCCGACCTTAATATCCCGCTCCTTACATTTCGACAAGAACAAGTTCAAATTCGGTTGAACTTGTACCTCATTCATATCCGGACTTCCCCAATCTTGCTGATTCCAAACTTCTTTAAGTAACCATTTCTTCATTGGATTCTCCGCTATTAAATGAGGATAAGCATCAATACGTATCGCATTATACCCCCGTTCCGAGAGCTCGTCCAATACTTGGTCCCAGTCCTCATAACCGGCTCCGGGCCAACGCCTCTCCAACCAAGAAAAATCCCACATGGTGATTGCCCGGGGCGAGATTTCTCCTTTCCCGGCAAAAGCCATTTCACTTTTAGCTAATGCATTTGATAAATCAAAAGCCACTAAGCCGCCTAATGCCGCAACTGCTGTTTGTCTAATAAATACTCTTCTATCCATATTATATTATTTTATCTTTCGGGTGTCCTCCTTTTCTCCAAAAAGCCTCGATATTCTCCAATGAAACTCCTTTCGTTTCCGGTACATAGAAATATCCCCAAATAATCGCCACAATTCCAATAAACGCATAAAATAAGAACGCTCCTGCCGGATTCCCTTGGCTTTCGCCATTGATCGTTAAATCGGTTCCCTGTATTGAGAATACCTTCAGTATCTTGAAAAAGGTAAACGATACGATCGCATTGAAAAACCAAACGGACAATGAACCGAGAGAAGCCCCCAGCCCTCTTAACTTTTGTGGAAACACTTCCGACACAATCAACCAACCTAGAGGCCCGATGCTGATAGCGAAAAATCCCACATATAAGAAAATAAGGACAATGGAAAGCCATTTCCCGGAATCCCCTAATTGAGCGGCGAATATAAAAGAGGTAGCGAGTAGCGACAAGGAAATCACGATACCGCTCAACCCCAGAAAATAAAGTTTACGCCTTCCCAGCCGATCTACGAAATAGACAGACAGTAACGTGAACAATAAATTGACAACTCCCACCCCTACAGAAGCCCCAATCGCAGAGACCGCACCATCGAAACCGGCCATCAAGAATATTTTAGGACTATAATAGATCACCGTATTGATACCTACGAACTGTTGGAAGAACATGATACCAATAGCGATAACCAACGCATTCCTCAACCAAGGCTGAGCCAAATCCTTAAAACGCCCTTGTTGCTCATCATTTTTCCGCATCTCATTCCGCATCTGCTCAAATGAGACATTTACTTGATCCGGGTGCTCGATCATCTTTAAGACCGATAAACTCTCCTCCTCCCTGCCAACGGACATCAACCACCTTGGAGATGGTGGAACCAGCAACATACCCACGAACAAAATAATAGCGGGAATCACCCCCACATAAAACATCGGCCTCCAACATGAAACAGACGTCTCATCCGCAAAATACAAATCCGAAAGATAAGATACCAGAAGCCCGATCGTAATCATCAATTGGAACATGGCGACAAACATCCCCCGTGATTTCGCCGGAGAAACTTCTGCGATATAAAGAGGCACCGCAAAAGAAGATATCCCGATAGCCACCCCCAGGAATAAACGGGCGGCGATCAAATGATAAATGCCCGGAGCCCATCCCGACCATAACGCACCGATAGCGAAAATAACAGCCGAAGTCAAAATGACTTTCCTACGCCCTATGCGATCCGTCAACTTACCACAACACAGCGCTCCCAGAATAGCTCCCAGCAAACCGGAGGAAGTAACGACCTCCACCATACTATCGTCTATGCCAAAATCTTTCTGGAAGAAAGGAATTGCCCCGGAAATCACGCCGGTATCAAAACCAAACAATAGTCCTCCCATGGCGGCGACAATCGCTATCACATAAATCATCCAATATCTATAACTCGTGTTTCTCATGTTTTTCTTGTGTATTTAATCCATCTATAAACTCAAGGCTCGAAATCACGCCAGACCTCCGCTTTCAACGCGGGATTAGGCACATATAAGAAAATCTCCGGATTTTCCTCGAATTGTCTGTAAATAGATACCCCTTTCCGAATATCTAAAGAAATATAATCCGAAGGAGATTTACAAATCAAATGAGAGGAATCGTACATCGGATTCGCAATCCATTCTAATTCATCGCTTCCATTAAATATAGGAAACCAAGCGATTCCCCCGTGTTTACGAACCCCCTCATACACAAAACCATAATCTCTATCGCACCACGCCCCGAAAGTCAAAGGCAATCTCGGATTCGCACTAATCGTCGCATGTACCCAATAGGGAGGAACGATCACTACATCCCCCGGAAAGGCATGTACCGCATAACATCGACCGGGTTGATCCTCCGCATACTCCTGCATATAAATAATCGCCTCTCCCGACCAAATCTCATAGATTTCCGGCGTAGACCAACCGCTATAAGGAGATATCTTATGAATATGCCCTTGACTTCTGACTGGCTCCTGCCCCAATTTACCAGCGCTATATGTCACTACCCCGAATAACAAATGTAACTTATTCAGCAACACACGATGTTCTTCTTTGCCGACATCCATAGCGATCGAGTAAACCTGCTCCGGTCCCTTGCATTGAGGATCACGCAAACTAGCCCGTATATCTTCCAGCCGGCGAATCTCGACCTCCGGACCAAATACACCCGCCCCATAGGTAAACCCCATAGGCGATTGAACCGGTGTTATATCAATTCCTTTATCAAATACAAATCCGTTCATTTTGCTGTTGTTTTACCATGAAATACTCCAAGCCGAATAAAGCGGCGTCATCGCCCAATATTGCCGGGACAACCGGGACTTTCCCGGAAGGACACCAAGCTAATTCATCCACTCGCTTACTGATATAAGGAATGATTACCTCTTGGCTTTTTAAAATCCCCCCTCCCAGAATCACCACTTCCGGATCATAAGCATGTATATAGGTTATTATCGCCGATGCCCAGATATCCATGCATTCGTTTCTAATCAATAAAGCGTCTGTATTCCCCTCCTGCGCCAACCTGAAAATGCGCTTGAAATCATAGATATCCGCATCTCGCTTAAATGATTCCGATAAAAGGGCATGCTCCCGGATAATGGTCGGCAAGAAAAAAGAGGAAGACAGAGCTTCTACACAGCCTTTATTCCCGCATGAACATCGACGGCCCTTATAATCCAACACAAAATGTCCTCCCAAAGAACCCGCTTGAAAATGCTGTCCATACAGAAGCCGTCCATCGATCACGACTCCCGTACCGATACCGGTTCCGATTGTCATCATGACTACATTGTTCTTTCCCCGGGCCGCACCCTGCCACCATTCTCCGGCTACGGCCAAACGAGCGTCATTATCCATGCAGAAAGGAACTTCCCAATTCTCCCATGCCCATTTATCCAGACTGATCGAACAGGCATCATCATACTTCTCATTCGTAGAGATTACCCGGTTATGAATTGGATCTACCAACCCGGGAAAAGCCAGGCCGATACAACGAAGCGCCGCCACATCAATACGCCAAGCGGCCAACAACCGATCGATCGCCTCCTTTATCTTAGGTAAGTTCAGAGCTAATCCCAGAGCCAGACGGGAAGGTAATCTCACACAGTCTACGATCTCACCATCAGACAATAGTCCGATCTTTACGACCGTCCCCCCTAAATCTATCGCTATCGTATACATAAGCTATCGCAATTTAGGGGTACCGTTCACTTCTACCAATCGGGCCGAGAAGCCCTTATTCGCTATCTCTTCATAATTATGCCCGGCATCCGAAGGCCAGCATGCGGCAAATGACAAGACGCTATTTCCAGTATTAGCTACCCGGTGCGCTACACCGCCCGGTATATAATGCAGGCTACCCGGCATCATCCTTTCCGCCCACGTATTCCGTTCCCGGTCCATCAAGATCAACATACCTTCGCCTTCCAATCCCCAATAATACTCCGAACGATCCTCTTGTTGATGAAAATGGCCTTTCGTCATGAAATACTCATCTCCCACCTTTCCCGGATATAATTGAGTAATACCAAAATAAAGCCCTCCCGGAGTGCCTTCCCGCTCCGGTAAATAACTATATACCTCGTATGCTAATTGATCTAATGGTAATTGGGAATAAGCATCTTGATTCTCAAAAATTCCGGCAAGCTCACCTAAAGTTCTCCGGCTCTTTACCACACCTTCCCCCTTTAACTCATTTTGAAAAAATGACAAGGATGGGATTACAATCTTTTTATGTTCCATGATATTCTATTTTACGATACAACTTATATCGCAAAAATAGATCGAATACCTTGGGCTTTATTTTAGTATTTTTCCAAACAACTATGAAATCCTGTCCTTATTCTCCATCCAGGCGCTCCTTATATTTTTTCTGGTACTCGGATGGAAGCATATTCGTGGTTTTCTTAAATTGGCCGATGAAGTTGGATAGATTATTGAATCCGGCCTCGGAACTAATCGTGGATATCTTCAGGTTTCCCTCTATCAATAGTTTTTTCGCATGTCCTATGCGCATGTCATTCAGGTACTCCACGAAAGTCTTCTTGGTCCGTTTCTTGAAATAACGACAAAAAGCGGTCGGAGTCAAGCCTACCAAAGCGGCGACTTCCTCCAGCTTCACTGGAGACGTGAAGTTCTTCACCAGATATTTATAGACCTTATTGAAACGCTCGAAATCGTCCGAGTTGACCGTTTCCGTAAACCCCGTACTGGCTAATATCTCATATTCTTCGGAAGTCGCCATTAATTCCAGTAAAGCAATCAATTTGATCACCCTACTCGCTCCCGTCTCATTGGCGGATTGGCTGATCAGCTCGGCAATCTTCTTCCGGGACTTACCCACAAACTTAATTCCTCTACGGGAACGCTCTATCAATTCCCGGATATTATTCATCTCCGGAAGACGGATTAAATTAGGTTCAAAAATCTGACGCTTGAAGAACAAGCAAATACAAGTAGCCCGCAAGCCGGAGCTCTTATCGAAATAAACGGGGTCGTTTCTCCACTCATGTGGCAGTTGAGGGCCGATCATACAAACATCGCCCTCGAAATATCCTTCCACATGATCCCCGACAAAGCGAGTACCCGTACCACTTGTGATATACATTATCTCAATAGCCGGATGGTAGTGCCAAGGCACTATAAAATGCGGTAGATCCTCCACATAGAAATGAATGTGACTATCTATCGGGAATGGCAGTTCTTGAAATAATGGTTTCATAGGCTTTATACTAAAGGTTTCAACCTCTCGATCAGTTCATCCCCAAGCGCCCGTTTATTCACGATATGTTCCTGTACGGCGGTAACAAACGGATTATTCACGAAATCTCCTCGAACACCCTCGAAATCCTGTTGTTTTTCCTTGTTGGAACCATCCACACCGAAACCAATCATAGAAGTCAAGGAGAATTCCTTACGGGCATCCTCATAAAGCATCTCATCCAAGCGGATCACACATTCTTGCCAACGACGAACCAGATCAATAATCTCTGCGGCGGAAATCGAACGGAGATCCACCCCATAATAACGTTCGATCATCTCGTACGCCCATGTCCATTCCAAGGAATAATAACGTCCGTGAACCAAACGGAAAAAGCATTCCACATCCTCTAAGGAAGCGATTTCCCCCTGTTCGATATCTTGCAACAAGGCTTCTAGCGGTTCCCTCGGGAGGATCAAGCCCGCCAAGTCCAACCATTCTCCGGAGCCTTTGGATTCCGTAGGACGCAATTGCTCCCAGACCTCTTCCATAGAACAATAGGTCGTACCTTCCAAACGCTTGATTAACGAGTTACCAAAGAACTTATTAATTGCCATCCCATAAAAGTTCAACGCATTCCGGAGGGAGGAACCTTTTATACGAGTATTCTGATAATAATAAATCTCGGAAGTCTCTCCAACCAATGCCTGCAGGTTTTTCAAGATATCCACCGCTTTCAGCATCTTCTGGATCGTATAGGGACTCAATAGATTATAGTTAATCATATCCAAGCGATCCGGGTCCGTACGTTTATCACGTTTCGGCCATTTCTGGGCATCACGGATCGTACCCACGCTGCGAAGATTAATTCCCGGGACTAAGTAAGTCTCATCATCCTTCTCTATTAAATAGGAGAAGGGAATATCGGAAGTATCGCTATGGTGATGATGGCGACCCATTACCAAAGAGAAAGCGCCGATACGGGCCGGCCAAAGAATATACGAGTCGCTGGTAGTCTTGGAGCCACGTTCCACGATCCCTTGATGGATCGGTCCCAGCTTATACATATGATTACTCTGGTTAGAGCCACTTCCCGCGTTCAAGAACGAATACATTCCCGCTATCAACAAACTACTCTTATGCATAGACACCGTAAACGGACCGGCGAATATAGCGCAAGCCTCCCCATTCTCGAAAGCGCAGTTGCTGAACAACAAGGAATCATGGGCCGAGAAGTTATGCGTCACTTGGCAAGCCTGTCCGATAAAGCAACGGATAATCTTAGCGGCATCCGCGATCTTGGCTCCCGAAGAGACAATGAAATCTTGCGCGATCACACTATCCCCGATAAATACCGGGGCCTCTCTCTTACTATTTACGGAACCATTTTCCAGACGTGCGCTATTCTCTATGGTCGCGTAATCACCAATCTTCACGTTACGGATCGTACCGGTATTGACAATCTTGACCTTATCGCCAACCGTTCCCTCCGTAGAGGCGATACCCTCCGTATAAGCGGTAATCATATCCCGCAAGCGTTCGATCAAGGCCGGACGATGACGGTACAATGCGATAATATAAGCCAATGAAGCCGACAGGCCATCGTAAATCGGAACCTCACGCCCGCCGGTCTCATTCAAGACCGACACCTCGACATTATTCCCGAACGTAGCCTTGCCTTCCACCAACATAACATTTATATTCTGGATAAAGCAGTCATCACCGATCTGGTAATTAGCGATATAATTCTGTACGTTCTCGATCAGCACATTATCCCCCAACGTGCAATTATGTAGGGTAACATGACGAAGCCCGCTATGCTTTACCAATCCTCCCGGCAGGGTAAAAATCTTACGAAAGGCTCCTAACTTAACCACTCCTGAAAAACGTACGTGGTTCACATATTCAATATCAAACACTTCTGGAACCCAAACTTGATTCCAATCATCGGCCCGGCAAGCCTGAGATCGCAAGGTGGCGATCTCATCCGGCCGCAAATTTCTCAAATGATTCATTGGTACTAATTTTGTAAGACTCTACTCTTCATCATATTGCTGAAAGAGGAAGTCATTGTAGGGGAAACGGGTGATATGGATTTGTTTAACCCGTTCATACAACATCTCTTTCAACGCCTCTATATTCGTACGTTCCTTGGCGGAGATAAAGATGCAATTATCTTGCAATTTTCCCATCCACGTACGTTTCAGTTCATCCAGATCGATATTCTCACGACCACGAGGGGTCAAATCATCTTCCTCTTTCGGGACAAAGGTAAATGCATCCACCTTATTGAAAACCATGATCATCGGTTTCTCGGTCTTATCGATCTCCGCCAACGTACGGTTCACGACCTCTATTTGCTCTTCAAAAGTCGGGTGTGAGATATCCACGATATGTACCAGCAAATCCGCCTCCCGTACCTCATCCAAGGTAGATTTAAAAGATTCCACCAGCTCGGTCGGTAACTTGCGGATAAATCCGACCGTATCAGACAGCAAGAACGGCAAGTTCTCGATAATGACCTTGCGTACGGTCGTATCTAACGTAGCGAACAACTTATTCTCGGCAAAGACCTCACTCTTGCTCAATAAGTTCATCAAGGTAGATTTACCTACGTTCGTATATCCGACTAACGCTACACGTACCATCTTACCCCGGTTTTTCCGTTGTACGCTTTTTTGCTTGTCAATATCCACCAGCTCTTTCTTCAATCGTGCGATCTTATCCAAGATAATACGTTTATCAGTCTCCAACTGTGTCTCACCCGGACCACGCATACCTACGCCGCCTCGCTGACGCTCCAAGTGTGTCCACAGACGAGTCAAGCGGGGTAACATATATTTATATTGTGCAAGCTCCACCTGTGTCTTCGCATGGGCGGTCTGTGCACGGCTAGCGAAGATATCCAAGATCAAGCTCGTACGATCCAAGATTTTCACCTGCAATTCTTTCTCAATATTACGGAGTTGCTTCGGACTCAGCTCATCATCAAAGATCACCAAGCCGATCTCATTCTCTACCACATACTCCTTAATTTCCTGCAATTTACCGGTCCCGACAAAAGTGACGGAATTCGGGTAATCCATTTTCTGGGTAAAACGCTTTACCGCATCCACCCCTGCCGTATCGGCCAAGAAAGCCAATTCGTCCAGATATTCCTTAACCTTTTGCTCATTTTGCTCGGGGGTAACCAAACCCACCAAAACGGCCTTTTCGGTCTGTGCCTCAGATATGATAAATTCTTTCATGCCACAAAGATATATTATTTCAATTATTTACGTATATTTGCGAACATATTTACAAATATAAATCAACTTAGCTATGAAAAAGAGAATTTGGCATCTATCCAGATGCGTTGTCGTTTGTACGGCATTCCTATTCGTACAACAATTTATCCAGTCACAAGTTTCAAATCCATCTACATGGGAAAGTTTTGTGCAAAGTAACGCAAATATATCTATCCGGGATACGTTTCGGATGCAGACATTTGAGGGACTTGCTTCTGATAATTGGGATTATGCCATTACAGGTGAAGCCCTTATTGAAGATATCTCCGGCGTGAAAGATATTCCTAACAGCCACGGAAACTACGGGTTACGAATGCCAATGAATACGCAAGTGGCTTTCGAGCATTTCACGTTAACAAATCATCAAGATATAAAAATCAGTATACGGAAAGGGGGCATCCTTCTAGTAGAAGGAGAAGGCATGAGAGCCAGAACCTATCGAAAAGGGGAAACAAGTTATCCCTCCTTAGTTCCAACCATAGGAGAGAGTGGCATCAATCCTTTCAAAACCACAGATATAAAAAACAATCCTCCGGGCTTAGATCTTATCGTCCCCACACCGGCCGCCAATACCAAAAACGGCTATTATTATGTAGACAGCGTTTACGCACACGGCATGATTCCTACCTATTCCCTATTTACCGGAAACAGCGATTGGAACCATGAGGATCGCTGGAGCCACCTACCCGCCTACCGTCACCGCAACGCCTTGATTAACGGCAATATCTCCATAAATACAAATATCAGCTGTAAAGATATCTTTATTGGCAATGGAAATATCCATATTTTACCAACCGGAAATCTATCCGCAAATAACCTTACCATCTATCCTAATGATGGTATCTTGGCGTCTTCCTCCACCTTGCGATCGTCTGGAACTATTAACATCTCCGGCAAAATAACAATCGAGAAGACCTTCGCTCAAAAAGGCAAATGGTATTTTATCTCCTTCCCCTTCGATGTATTCGCTTCCGGCATAGACCCGGATTTCCAACTGGGTGATGACAAAAGCGATACAAACGGTAACTACTTTTACGTACAAACCTATAACGGAGAAAAGCGAGCCAACTCACAAAGCCCTTCCAACAACTGGGAAGTCATACCACAAACAATAATCAATACATCCCAGCCCATCTTCAAGAAGAACAAGGGGTACCTGATCGCTATTGACGCTTCCGCCGATCGTCAGAACCTTCGTTTCTCCTCGAAAGCAAAAGATATCCCTATAGATTTCGGAAAAAACGGTCAAGCCTCTATTCCGGTAAGCATTAACAACCAAAGCCAGAACCAGAATCACAACGGCTGGTATCTATGCGGTAATCCTCTGCCGGCTCCTTTATCTCTTAGTCAAATAGAATCAAACTCGGCCTTAGACGGATACATTTATATATATGACGGCTCCACCTACCAACCCTACGTGATCGGTAGCGATTTCGCCATCCCTCCATTCTCCGCTTTCTTTGTCAAAGCGAATAATAGTACCAGCCTATCTGTATATAATACATCCGAACCAGCCAATTATAAATTATTATCAACGAATGCACCCATATCTTTCCCAACATCGGAACCTCAAGCCCGACAAGATCCTCCTGTTTCCAATCAAGCCTTTTCATTTCCGGAATTAAGCTATCAGCTAGAGAACAAAACTTTATTCATTAATAATCTTCCATCCCCCGGTAAAGTCAAACTACTTACTCCGGCAGGCATATTGGTATTTACGCAAGCGGTACAGGCAGGGAACCCTATCCTCCCGATTCCCCTCCCACAAGGTTTATATATCTTAATTATTCAAACAGAACATTATCGGGCACAGTACAAATGCGTTTTAACCTCCTAAAGCCCGAAACAATCTTATATCTTTGCCCTGTTTTAAGAATAAAACGAATATGAAGAAGATCAACATCACAACAATTGCCTTACTTGTCTACTTAATCGTAATGAGTATCATCGGCTGGCCGGGAAACAATTCGGGGAATAATTATACCGAATATTTCTTGATGATCGGCGCTACGCTCGTCATCATCATCCTTCTACGCTATCTGCAAGTCAAACGTCTGAGAATGCGAGATAAGTGGAATAAAGACGAAGATCCTGCCAAGCAATAAAAACACAGCCTGTTTTTCTTCACAGAAGAACAGGCTGAATGAACTTTATTTTATTACACTAGTATTAATATTACTGCTTTTTCGCCCTCACAGGCTACTTGAATGTCTCGTAAAGACTACGCACAGTATAAATTATTCGATTATAAATAAGTACAATCTTAACAGGACACACACACCACTTGTTTCGCTTACTTTCTTAAAATGAGTTACTTTCATAATTCTTACATTTTATTCACTAGTACTAAAACGTCATTAACCAATACGCAAAAGACAACCGACATCATTTTTGTAATCGTAGCCTAATCGTCATATCACTGAAAGGCAATACAATCGTGAACACATTTTTAATAACATAGACATATCATCGTAATACAATCACACGTCCTTTGCGTTCTGAAAAAATAGATTAATTCTAATATATTTTAAGGACAAAAGGATGGACAACAGAAATTACTTTACGATGGCGATTCCCGCTCTTTTGCTAGGCGTAGCATACTTACAGCCAATCAATGCGGCACCAGCGGAGGATCTGCCAAACGTTACTGGACGAATGACGATCACCCAACAGACATTCACGGTAAGTGGCGTAGTCACCGATACGAACGGAGAACCAATTATCGGGGCTAACGTGATTGAGAAAGGGACTACAAATGGAGCCGTAACCGATTTTGACGGCAAATTTTCTCTCTCGCTGCAAAACAAGCAAAGCATATTGGTCGTTACTTATATCGGTTATAACACCAAGGAGATTCCAGCCGGGAATGGTTCTCCCCTCACGATCCAATTGCAGGATGACACCCAGAACCTAGACGAGGTTATCGTGGTAGGTTATAGTGTACAGAAGAAAAAAGACCTTACCGGTGCTGTTTCCGTACTGGAGGTAGGCGACCTGAAAGATACCCCGGTATCCAGTGTAGATCAAATGATGCAAGGTAAATTGTCCGGCGTAAACGTAATCCCGGATAATATGCCCGGCGGAGGCGTAGCGGTACGTGTACGCGGTTTCAGCACGATCCGTAACAATGATCCGCTTTATATCATCGATGGCGTACCAGTAGAGGGCGGCATCAATTTTCTCAACCCGAATGATATCGAAAGTATGCAGGTATTGAAAGATGCTTCTTCCGCTTCCATCTATGGTGCACGTGCGGCAAACGGCGTGGTTATCATCAGTACAAAAAAAGGGAAGGAAGGTACTTTCCGGGTAAACCTAGACGCTTACGTGGGAGTACAAACCTCGGCAAAACAGATGCGTATGCTAAACGCCCAAGAATATGGCGACTTATTATGGCAGGCACAGCGTAACGACGGGAAATCACCAGTAAGCGACGTGTATGGCTCCGGCGAGACCGCCGTAATTCCGGAATTCCTTGACGCAGATCACCGTCTTCCCTCGGGAGACGTGGATTGGGTTGACGAGATCATGCAAAAAGCCATGGTCCAGTCCTATAACCTCTCTCTGGCGAAAGCAGATAAAGTTAGCAGCCACTTGTTCTCCCTAGGTTATTTCAACCAAGACGGTCTTATGAAATATACTGGTTTCGAACGTATATCCGGACGTTTCAACAATGAGTTCAAGCTCTTCAACGATCGTTTGAAAATCGGTGAGAACGCCACATTATCACATGCGTGGGGAACCTCGGTCACCAATAACGCCGCACTGGGAGGTATGTTATACAACGCCTATAAGACCGTATCCATTACCCCTGTTTACGATCTGGACGGGAATTTCGGCAGCAACCCGATCGCCGACATCTCCAACCCGTTAGGCGAATTATACCGTAATAAGGATAATAAAGATCGTACCACCCGTCTATTCGGTAATCTATTCGCCGAACTGAATATCCTAGAGGGACTTTATTTCAAGACCAACTTCGGAGCGGATTATAAAAACCTGTATAAACGAAGCTTCAAGGCCAAATACAACGAATTGAACACCCAGCAACCCTTGAGTACGTTGAGCACGCAAAACCGTTGGAACTTCAATTGGGTATTCACGAACACGTTAAACTATTTACGGACATTCGATAAACATACGATCGGAGCCTTATTAGGTATCGAGACAAACCGTTATCAAGAGGAATACTTCTCCGCCTCCCGTGAAGGCTTTGCCTCGGATGACGATAACTTCCATTTCCTCGATGCGGGCGATAGTGGCTCCCAGAAGAACGCAGGTTCTGCCTTTACTTCCAAGATGATGTCTTATTTCGGTAAAATTGATTATAATTTCGACAACCGCTACTTATTCGCAGCCACGTTCCGACGTGACGGATCTTCTAAACTTGGTAACAATAAATGGGGTAATTTCCCGGCTGTCTCCGCAGGCTGGCGTATCAGTAGCGAACCGTTTTATGATATTCCGGCTATCAGCAACATGAAAGTCCGCATAGGTTGGGGACAAAACGGCAACTCTGATATCCCGGCTTATTCCACGATCGATTCTTACATGAGTAATCCGAACCACTCCAACTATCCGATCGACGGTAGCCAAAGTTCCGTGACAACCGGATACACCCAAACCCGTTACGGTAACGCAAACTTGAAATGGGAGACCACCACGCAAACTAATGTCGGGCTGGATCTAGGCTTCCTAGATAACAGCCTAACCGTTGTGCTGGATTGGTTTAACAAAGATACCAAGGACTTATTATGGGAGCGTCCCTTGATCGGTACCGTGGGGGGTACAAACCAAACGGTATGGGACAATGTCGGGAAAATGCGTAACCGGGGTTTCGAAGCTGAGGTCAGCTACAATAAGAGCATCAATAAAGATTTCGGGTTCAATGTCGCCTTCAATATGTCCGCTATCAAGAACAAGATGACGGAATTAGACGGTGATGTCTCCTATATCGGACTGCCTACCAGTGTGATTCACTCCCTCAACTTCGATCAAGAGGTTTCTCGTTCCGCCATCGGTCAACCAATCGGCTCTTTCTACGCTTATAAAGAAGACGGTTTATTCCAGAGCGAGGCGGAGATCAAATCATATACCAATAATAAAGGCGAACTACTCCAACCTAACGCAAAACCGGGTGATATCAAGTTCGTAGACGTAAACGGAGATGGCGTAATAGACGGTAACGACCGTGACTATATCGGTAACCCGCTCCCCGATGTCACAGCAGGCCTTACATTAGGAGTCAACTTCCATAATTTTGACCTCAGTCTATTCTTTCAGGGAATGTTCGGAAACGATGTATACGACTTGACCCGTTATGTGGGTGATTTCTACAATCAATCGCAATACAACAAAAACAGCCGTGTCGTTAATGCATGGACACCAACCAACACGAATACGGACATACCCCGTGTCACCATGGACGATCCGAACAATAACATCCGGCCCTCGTCTTACTATGTGCAAGACGCTTCTTTCGTTCGCTTAAAGAACATGAAAATCGGTTATTCCGTACCTCAGTCCATCCTATCCAAGATTAAGTTCAATAGCTTGTATATCTATGCGCAAGCAACCAACTTATTCACGATCACAGGATACGACGGTATCGATCCGGAAGTGGGATTGCAAAGTTACTCCAGTGACTACCGTAACCTAGATATGGGTGTGGACCGCGGCATCTATCCGTTATCCCGCACCTTCACCTTTGGAGTAAACGTAAGTTTTTAATCATCAAACAACAACAAACTAGAATATGAAGAAAATGATTATAGCGGCCTGTGCCGTATTCGCATTGACATCATGCAGCGATTTTCTGGAAGAGACACCTGTAGGCGAACTGACTCCCGAACAAGCACAAGATCCCAATAACATCGAGGGATTGATTATCTCCGCCTATTCCATCCTAGACGGCCAGATGGACGATGCCAGCTCCGGCTTGAATTCAGGATGCTCCAACTGGCAATTTGGCGATGTGATCTCAGACGATACCTACAAAGGCGGAGGTGGTACGGGAGACCAGAACCCGGTTCACTTGATGGAAATCTTCCATATCGACCCGACTATCCAAGATTACAATCGGAAATGGCTAGCCTTATACGAGGGCGTGAACCGCTGTAACCAAGCGATCCGTATCCTCAAAGGCAGCGATTATGATAAAAAGGAGACCCGTATCGCCGAGATGCGTTTCCTGCGTGCCCATTTCTATTTCAACTTAAAGATCATCTATAACCAGATCCCATATTTCGACGAGAGTGTCAGCGATCCTTCCGCATTCGCCTCTATCTCGAATAAGGAGTATACATCCGATCAATTATGGGAGAAGATACTGAATGATTTTAAGGCCGCCTACGAAGGTCTCCCGGATTCCCAGCCGGATGTGGCACGTCCATGTAAGATGACGGCCCGGGCTTATATGGCTAAAGTTTACTTGTTCCAAGGCAAATGGCAGGAATGCGCTACAGCGACGGATGAGGTGATCAATTCCGGCAAATACCAGCTACTCCCCGACTTCCGGAATATCTTCTTGCCGGAAAATGACAACTGCCCTGAAATTTTATTTTCAGTCCAAGCCTCTATCAACGATGGCTCCCCGAACAACTACAACGGAAATCCGGGCGACCGTTTGTTACCTCCGGGAGGCCCTTATCCCAACTATGGTTTCCTTCGTCCTTCCCAAAACCTAGTAAACGCTTATAAGACCGACTCCAACGGCTTGCCTTTGGAAGACGGCATAGACGTTTCGGAAAATGATTATGTAGACACCCGCCTAGACCACACGGTAGCCCGCCCCGGAATCATGTTCCTAGATGTCCAACTCTATGACTGGACTCCTCGTGAGGCTACGGTTTACGGTCCGTATAGCCCTAAAAAACGTATTGTCTCCAAGAACTCAAGTTACTATTTGGCTATCTGGCCATACGTAAACGCATTGAATGTTTATATTATTCGATATGCGGACGTGTTATTGTGGCGTGCCGAAGCTGCTATCGAACTAGGCGATTTGACTACCGGATTGAAATACATCAACCAAGTTCGCGAGCGTGCCATGAACAGCCAGACCGTAAAAACCGCTGACGGGACAGCGGATGCCGCCAAATACCGGATCGGATTATATCCGTCATTTTCCGACAAAGAGGAGGCGATCCGAGCCTTACGTACCGAACGACGTCTGGAATTCGCCTTAGAAGGTGAACGTTTCTTTGATCTAGTCCGTTGGGGAATCGCCTCAGACGTGATGAACACTTATTTCGAGCATGAGAAGACATTCCGCTCTCATCTCCAAAATGCCCGTTTCATCAAAGGGACCCACGAATACGGCCCGATACCGCAAGCGGTTATAGACCTTGCGAAAAATGGAATCATCGAGCAAAACCCAGGATATTAATGGAAATGCTCCCATTCCTCTTAAAAGAAATAGCTCCTATCCGAATATTCGGGCAGGAGCTATTTACATTTGTCTTTTTATATCGTCTCCTTATAACTTATCCCTTAAAAACCTTCCGGTATAGGATGCCTCGCAAGCCGCTATCTCCTCCGGTGTGCCGGCACAAACCAACTGCCCGCCGGCCTTTCCGCCTTCCGGTCCTAAATCGATCACATAATCCGCACATTTGATCACATCCATATTATGCTCGATAATTACCACGGAGTGACCTTTCTCGATCAAGGCATTGAAAGCTTTCAACAAAGTCTTGATATCATGAAAATGTAAACCGGTCGTAGGCTCGTCGAAAACGAACAAGGTAGGTTGCTGCTTCTCTTGGCCTAAGTAATAAGCCAGTTTCACACGTTGGTTCTCACCACCGGATAAAGTGGAGGAAGTCTGTCCCAGCTTGATATAGCCCAAACCTACGTCTTGCAGCGGTTTCAAGCGTTTCACGATCTTCTTCTCTTGGGAGCCGGAACCTTTCTCGAAGAACTCGATCGCTTGATTCACGGTCATTTCCAACACATCGTATATGTTAGCGCCTTGATACTCTACATCCAATACATCCTGCTTGAAGCGTTTGCCGTGGCAAGCCTCGCATTCCAAGGTGATATCCGCCATAAACTGCATCTCTACCGTGATTTTGCCCTCGCCCTTACATTCCTCGCAGCGACCTCCTTCTTTATTAAAGGAAAAATAAGCGGCGTTATATCCCATCTGCTTCGCAAGAGGCTGCTCACCGAATAGTTTACGGATCTCATCGTAAGCGCCGATATACGTCACAGGGTTCGAGCGAGAACTCTTTCCGATCGAGTTCTGGTCTACAAACTCAATCGCCTGAATCATATTCAAATCTCCACTGATACCGGAGCAATCTACGGTCAGGCGAGCGGCATCATCCAAATGGCGTTTCACGCCCTCGTAGAAAATATCACGAACCAAGGAACTTTTACCCGAACCGCTCACGCCGGTAACCACCGTCATCACGTTCAAAGGAAACTTCACGTCCACACCCTTTAAGTTATTCTTCCGAGCCCCTGTCACTTCTATATAATTATTCCACGGACGCCGATAAGGCGGGATCTCGATCTGATCCTCTCCCGTCAAATAACGTACCGTATGGCTATCGCTACATTTCCGGAGGTTATTCACATCGCCTTGATAAACGACCTCACCCCCCAAACGCCCCGCTTTCGGACCGATATCGATGATATAATCCGCCGCACGGATAATCTCCTCATCATGTTCCACCACGACCACGGTATTCCCCAAGGCTTGCAACTGTCGCAATACCTTGATCAACAAATCCGTATCCCGGGAATGCAGACCGATACTCGGCTCATCCAAAATATACAACGAACCCACCAAGCTACTACCCAACGAGGTAGCCAGATTGATACGTTGGCTCTCTCCTCCGGATAAAGAGGCCGAGAGGCGATCTAAAGCCAGATAACCCAACCCCACATCCAACAGGAATTGCAAGCGATTATTGATTTCCGTGAGCAAACGTTTAGCGATCGCCGCATCCGTCTCGTCCAGTTCCAGTTGATCAAAGAAAGCCTTTGCCTCCGAAACCGGCATCGTCACCAGCTCGGCGATATTCTTACCGCCCACTTGCACATACAGCGCTTCCGGCCTCAAGCGGCTCCCCTTACAAACCGGGCAAGTCGTCTTTCCCCGATAGCGGGCTTGCATCACCCGGTATTGTATCTTATAAAGATTCTCTTCCACGAACTTAAAGAAATCGTCGATGCCGTGTAAACCTCTCGCCCCATGCCACAACAAATCCTTCTCTTTCTGTGTCAGGTCGTAATACGGGCGGTGGATCGGGAAGTTATATTTCTCGCTCTTCACAATAAAGTCTTTCAGCCATTCCCCCATCACCTCACCTTTCCAGCAAACCACGGCTCCTTGGTAGACAGACAAACTTTTATCGGGCACCACCAGATTCTCATCGATGCCCAGCACCTTACCGAACCCCTCACAAGTCGGACAAGCGCCCAACGGATTATTAAAGCTAAACATCATATCGGTAGGCTCCTCGAATATCATGCCATCCGCCTCAAACTTCTTCGAGAATTCCTTCACGACTACCCCTTCCTCCGTATAAATACGAATCAAACAGGTACCATGGCCCTCAAAGAAAGCGGTCTCGGCCGAATCCGCCAAACGGCTTTTCAAGGTCTTATCGTCCGATACCGTCAGGCGGTCCACCAACAACTCGATCGGGTAAGACAGCAACTCCTCGCTGGCCAGTACCTCCGAGATACGATATACCGTATCATTCACCGACAGACGGGCATATCCTTCTTTCCGCAAGATCTCCAGCTGTTCCTTCATATCCCGGCCTTCCGGCAAGACAACCGGGGCGAATACGGCAAAACGAGTCCCCTCGGGGTATCGCATGACCTCCTTGACAATATCGCTCACCTGATGTTTTTTCACCTCGGTGCCGGAAACCGGCGATATCGTCTTCCCGACGCGAGCATATAACAAGCGTAAATACTCATAAATCTCGGTAGATGTACCGACCGTGGAACGCGGATTACGGGTATTCACCTTCTGCTCGATAGCGATAGCCGGCGGTATTCCCTTAATATAGTCGCATTCCGGCTTACTCATCCTCCCCAAGAACTGGCGGGCGTAAGCGGATAAACTCTCTACATACCGACGCTGTCCCTCCGCATAAAGGGTATCGAACGCCAACGATGATTTTCCACTCCCCGACAGCCCGGTTATCACCACCAGCTTGTCCCTCGGAATCTCTACATCTATATTTTTCAAGTTGTTGACACGTGCCCCCTTGATGAAAATCGAATTGCTCTCAGACATATTACCTTTATCTTTTTCTTTAACGCAAAGATAGCCAAAACTAACCGATTCTGCCCTATCTTCATCGAACTAATTCACACAGTTAGACAGGGTGTGCCTCGTCTCTACTGCCAAGTAAATAAAATAACAAGGGTGAAATATTTCATATTTACAGGGAATCTTCTACATTTGTTGAAAATTTCATAGACAAACACAGCAAGGCACCCATGTACATTAAATATTTTCGCTTCTTAGTAGCGATTCTCTTTTGTGCGATAACCTCATGTTCTACGGTTCGCGAGAAGCCTCGTCCGGCTACGAGTACGGGCAAGGAGGCCAAGCGAGAGTTTAGGGGAGCATGGATACAGACCGCTTTTCAAGGCGAATACAAGGATATGACTCCCGCCCGGATGAAAAAAGACTTCATCCGCAAGCTTAATTACCTGCAAGCATGCGGCATCAACGCCATCATCTTTCAGGTGCGCCCCGAGGCGGACGCTTTCTATAAATCCGATATCGAGCCGTGGAGCCGCTTCTTCACCGGAGAGCAAGGCGTAGCCCCGGCAGGTGAGTTCGACCCGATGGCCTTCCTGATCCAAGAATGCCATAAACGGAACATGGAGTTTCACGCTTGGTTGAATCCTTACCGGGCGAGCACGGCGGGAAACACCCGTTTCGCCGATTCCCACATCTATCATAAGCATCCCGAATGGTTTGTCACCTATAATAAACAAATCCTTTTCGACCCGGGATTGCCGGAAAGCCGTCAGTTTATCTGCCGGGTAGTGCGTGATATCGTCGGCCGTTACGACGTGGACGCTATCCATATGGACGATTATTTCTATCCCTATCCCGCGGCGGGTATGCCTTTCCCGGATGATAACAGCTTCCGGAAATACGGCTTGCGAAAAGGATACAGCGAGGCGCAAAGGAACGATTGGCGCCGGGAGAACGTGAATACCCTGATCCGGGAATTGAAACGTACCATCCTGCTCACCAAGCCTTGGGTACGCTTCGGTATCAGTCCCTTCGGCATCTACCGCAACAAGAAAAGCACCGCAGACGGATCGGGTAGCAATACCAACGGTCTGCAAAACTACGACGACCTCTACGCCGATATCACCTATTGGGTACAGCAAGGTTGGATCGATTATAACATCCCCCAGATCTATTGGGAGATCGGACACCCGGCGGCCGATTACATCACGCTTATCAAATGGTGGGACAAAAACGCCAACGGAGGTCATTTATATATCGGGCAAGACGTGGCCCGCACCATGAAAGCGGACCAATTAACCCGCAAGATGCGTTACGAGCGTGCCTTGCCTCACGTGAGCGGCAATTGTTTCTGGCCCGCCAATGAGATTCTATGGAACAACAAGGGCGTAGCCGACAGCCTGAAACGGAACTACCACCGTTACCCGGCCCTTATCCCGGCCTATACCCATATGCATAACCGTCCGCCAAAAGACGTAAGCAAGCTAAAGACCGAATGGACACCTAAAGGCTTCTTGTTACATTGGCAAGCGGAGCAAAGCCCCACGAATCCGGAGCTAGCCTCCTATTTCGTGATCTATCGCTTTAACGACAAGGAGCCGATAGACACGAGCGATCCCTCGAAGATCGTGGCTATCACCCGGGAAACCGGCTACTTGATGCCTTACGAGAAAGGAAAGGTAAAATATCGCTATGTAGTGACCGCCGTAGATCGCTTTCACAACGAGAGCGAGGGCAAGACAAAGAAAGTAAAATTATAAAGACAACAATATATGTTAACCGACCATCGCTGCACCAAATATACCGACTGTTCCTCTTGTAGTTTCTACCAGAGGGACATATTCAAGTATCGTCTTTATCCGAAAGGGTACGTGATCCCTCAGACAAGATGCATGCAGAACATGGTCTTTTTCCTAGTCAAGGGAGAGATCTGGCTGAACAGCGAGGAGCACCCGGACACCACGTTCAGGGGCGGACAGTTCGTGTTGCAACCGATCGGCTCGAAAGTGGAGTGCAAGGTACTCGACTACACCGAATGTATCATCTATCTCTTCGAGCGTCCGCAAAACATATGCGACAATCGTTTCAACAAAGGCATCTCCATCGTGGAGAACGAACGCCAGCAGCCCATCGTAATGACGATGGTCCCGCCGATACAACTCTTCATCGAGGGCATGAAGCTTTACCTCAACGATGATTTAAGATGCTCCGGACTGATGCAAGCCAAACGCTCGGAGATGGTCTACTTGCTGAACTGCTACTACCCCATCAAGGAGCTAGCCGCCTTTTACGCCCCGATTTACCGGTATAGCCACAGTTTCCAGTATTTCGTGATGCAGAACTACCAGAAGGCGAAAGACGTGGAGACCTTCGCCCAATTGGGAGGCTACAGCGTACCCACCTTCCGCCGTATCTTCAAGGATACGTTTGGAGAGCCCGCTTATCAATGGATGCTGAAACGCAAATGCCAAGACATTCATAACGACCTTATCATGACAGAGCTTTCCATATCCGAGATTTGCTACAAGTATGGCTTTGAGTCGCTTTCCAACTTCTCGCACTTCTGCAGGGCTAATTTCGGCCAATCTCCCCGCTCTGTCCGTTCTCTAAAGGATGAAAATACATAATATTCAATGATTTTTTTAAAATCTCTCAACTTTTGCAACTCTTTGGACAAAAATAACAATTCTCCCCTTTAGCATTCCCTATACATTTGCGTCCAGAAGATCAATCATAATTGATTTTCAAAGATAAATAAAATGTATAGGTACAATAAGACAAGTATTATCTTAAAGATCTCTATCGCGGTTTTATTCATTATCGGCATGGTGCTGGAATGTAGTTGCGAGAGATCTGAGGAACCGGAGAAAAGAGGCACGGGCTACATCACTTGCACCCTTCGTTGGGATAGCGTGGTAGCAGGTTCCCCGGTACCGGAGAAACTTCGCTATTGTATCTACCCGTCGGAGGGCGGGCCGATGATACAGACGGATGGGAACGCCAATGGCATCACCCTGTTCTTACCACCGGATAAATATAATGTATTGGTTTTCAATTACGACGCGAAAAACATAGGTTTTCGTAATATGTCGAAGTTCGAGGAAGCGGAAGCATATATCTCCTCTCTAGAGGATCTGGAGGCATGTCAAGACGAGGTGATCCCGTTATATGTCGCCACGATCCGTTCGGTAGAGGTTGAGGGGGATACGGAGAAGCATAAGGAATTGACCTTGTCGCCGTTTTTCCTATCGAAGGATAGTTCCTTGAATCTAAGCAATGAAAGGAAAGGGAGCGCGAACAATATCAACGGGCTAAAGAAAACGAGTATCCGATGAGAGAGAGCCGGTTATTTATCATCTTGATCTCGCTTGTCATGGGATTGGTGGGATGCTCGAAAGAGACTATGATCGGCGAGTATGTAGACCGTTGCGCGGTGCGCCTCGACATAGATTGGGGTCCTTGCGGTATCGACCCGGATGGTATGACCGTGCTCTTTTACCCGGTCGATGGAGGGGAGCCAAGCCGTTTCCTTACCAACATGGTCACGGGTGACGAGGTGCGATTGAGGAAAGGGATCTATAACGTAGTGGTATTTAACCAAGCGGCCGAAGAATACAGTTATCTCACGATCGAGGGTCAAGATCAATACAGCACCCTGCGGATCGTGATGAAGACGACGGAAAGCGATTGGTACACGCCCACCGAGGGAGAGCGGCTGATCTACGATCCGGAACCTTTAGCGGTAGCTACATTGGAGGGTTTTGAGGTGACGCAAGAGATGGTACGGGCGAACCTTAAGGAGGGAAAGGAGTTTTCCTTGGCTTGCCGGCCCGAGAAGGTAATCTTCACGACCCATCTGTCCTTAGAGATAAAAGGATTGCACAACGTGCGGACTGCGAGGGGATCGATTAAAGGGATGGCGGATACATATTGGATAGCCAACAGTAAGACTGGGAGTAGCATAGCGACGCAACTCGTTGACTTCTCGGAAAAGACTTTTCACAAGAACTCAACGACCGATGGTATCTTATCCGGCTCTTACTTGACACTCGGCAGACCAAACGTCACATCGAAGGCCACGGACGAGATCGGTAATTTGCTTACGCTCTCCATCTTATTGGTCGATAACAAGACGGTCATTACGAAGCAATATGATATAGCTCCACGTGCTGCGATCAATAATGAGACGAAAGAGGTGAAAGTGGTGCTGGGTACCGGAGCCGATCCGGACGAGGAGGAAACTCCCGAGGATATTCCGCTGGAATTGCCAAACGTAAAGCCGGCAACTAATGGCGGCGAAGGAGGATTCGACGCAAGTATAGACAATTGGGGAGATGAAGTAGATATCGTGCTCCCCGCATAGATATAGAATAATAAATAGTAACAACATAAAACAACATTAAAAGACTAAGCGTTATGAAGACAAATTTATTCATTGCAGCATTAAGCCTAGTAGTATTGGCTGGCTGCTCAAGCGAAGATGAAATTGATACATTAGTGTCTAAGAGTGATAATGCGATTACTTTCGGGACTTATGTGGGGAAACAGACGAAGGCTTTAGATAAATCAGCCTTTGCTAAGGATGATAAATTCGGAGTGTCAGCATATTATGGCGATGGAACTTTCGAAGCAAACTTCATGAGTAATGAGACTATTAGTACAACAGATGGCTCCACTTGGACCTATACCAACACGAAATATTGGCCAGAAGGTAACCCTGTTTCATTTGTAGCTTATTATCCGAATTTGACAACTGCCCCTACAATAACTGATGGTGCAACAGCAATTCCTTTTACTGTGAAGAACGATGCTACAGAACAGGTTGATTTCATGTGGTCAACAGTTAAGGCTGCCACTAAAGATGATAAAAATGGAACAGCAATCAATGGAATTACAAACACCACAACAGATGCCACAAGCGTTCCTTTTGTATTCCAGCACGGACTTTCCAAAATTTCGTTTAAAGCAAAATTGGGTGAAGCATCCTATTCTGGCGTAACTATTAAAGTCAAAAGTATAAAAATCAATGGAGTCAAGAATAAAGGTACATTTACAATTCCTGCAGATTTGACTGCCGGTACATGGGCAACCGAAGATGCAGCAACAAATGATTATACAGTTTCAGAGACTAATGGCAAAGAGATAGCAAGTACTACCGCAGACAGCATAGGAGAATCATTACTTATGATCCCACAAGACATGAAAGGCAAGACTATAGAAATAGCCTATGATCTCGTTTACACTAATCCAGCCCAAACGATTTCTAACACAAAAGCAATTGTTTTAGATGACAAAAGCAATTGGGTGATGAACCAACAATACACATATACCCTAACAATCTCATTAGAGACTGTTCAATTAACAGCTAGCGTTGGTCAATTTGGAGCGAATATAGATTTATAAAATCATCAACCGTATGCCGGTATCAAAACTGGTTTAAATAAAAATCTTATCCTTGAATGAATCACATTGGTTCATTTGAGGATAAGATTTTATTTAACATAAAAAGCTAAACCTCCACTGTCAAATATATCACAAACTCTATTTGTTAACTAAACACACACTACCCTATCTTTTTGACTCATATAGGCTATATTCCGTGACATTCTCTATCAACAAGAATCACGAAACAACACCAAAGGCATCCCCATAAACCGCCTTTTACCCCTCGAAAGCCCCCCTTTTCACACACAATAGGTCGCGAAAGCCAACGCGAAAGGCCGCGTTAGGCGACACATATGGTCACGTTGGGCATCGTAAGCAGCTAAGAATAGGGTTATAACCTAATGAGAAAGGCGTTATAACCTTATTATAACCCTATCGTAACCTTATGGAATAGCCCAAACACCCGGCAAACCATGAGTTACGATGAATTAATTTCGCTAGAATAAAAGGCCATTTTCCAACATCTGTCTGTCTACTAAACAATTGCTGTTTTTTTCTTGCGTATTTGGAAGCGAGACGTACATCCGCCCGAAATAATCGACTCTCACGGACTTCCGTTTACATTTTGTCAAAATGTCAATCCGCGAGGAAACTTCTCCCCACATAGCATACGGATATCAATTATTCTTCCTATATTTGCGATAATCCCTCATATCTAAGCGTAGGTCACTGAAGGAGGACATAAGTTAACGAAGAGCGTTTAAAGATATTATCCCGCATTGAAATCTCGACAATTTCATATCCATGGATAATAGACAATGAACGCTCACGTCGGTGCTATATTTACCAGTAATCGCTCTGGACGATATAACAGCATGGCGTGGGCTATTGTTTATTACATGGATAGGGCAGTCGAGAGCCTCAATGCGGTAATATCAATAGTTTCCACGCTTCTGTATTTTTAGCCCGGCAACCGATGGAGACAGGTTGCCCTTATCCATTAAATGAAGACGATCCTCCTGTTACCCGTCTTGTCGCTATGGCTCCTGCTTGCCACGCAAGCCCATGCCCAAGTCTATCACCTACATTTATCCGACAACACTTGCCGGATAACAGAATGCGTTGATACTCCACAAGGCGTCAAGCCCTTGGGTCAGACATGGAAAGGAAACACCTTCCATGATCGTTTCACGCTAGATTTCGATCGCGCTATCTTCACGTGGGAAAAGGAAGGAAAAGAGACGTATGCCAACAAGATCATCAACCACACTGCCAAATACGCTCACCACTCATTCTCCACGGAGCAGATTACCGCCAACCTCACCATCAACAGCCATCGGGCCGTCCTTCAACTTATCCACTTTCAGAATGGCCAATGGATACAAGTCACTTATTTTTGCGAGATAGGGAATTAACGGCTCATGCGAACATCTACAACATCTACCACTTATACTTGATATTTGTACTTTTTATTTGTGAGTGAAAATTCCAGCCTTAAAAAAGGAGGCCTTAAAGTTTACGATAAACATCTTCAAAAGGTACTCTGCAACGTTCTCCCCAAATGCCTTTATTTCCATCCCGTATCCCACAAGGAATAGCCATGTTTATTTCAGCACCATGAGGTAGTTTCAATGTCCTTTTTAGCCGACGGCTGTCCAGCCCTTCTAAAGGGCACGTGTCATAGCCTTCGTTTGCCATCGCAATCATAAACGTTTGTGCGGCAAGCGCACAGGATTTATGGGCTGTCACACGTATGTCATTCTCGGAAACTTCAAGCATCATAGGACGGAAAATACTGATTATATTAGCCAACAATTTCCTGAGCAATCCGAGAATACCGAAGAACCGGGCATAAACAAAAGGCATCAATATACCGTAATATATTTCCCGATCCTTAATACGTTTGGCCTGACGTTCTTTAGGACTGTAACGACGAATGTTCTCCCGTTCAAAATTGAGTACGAATCGCGCATGTTTCTTGTACCAGTCACGCCGAACCACAAAAATGACAATTTGTGAAGCGGTAGAAGCCGCTTTCTGACCAAGGCAGTCCCTTGAAATTTTTGCCAATAATTCAGGTTCTGTAATATGGTAAAATTCCCATAATTGCATATCAGAACTGTTAGGAGCCAATGTAGCCAGTTCCAAACAATGTTTTACCTTTTCCGTATCTATTGGTTTTTCTTTATCATACACCCGTACAGAACGACGATGATGAAGGACTTCATCTAAATTCATAATGATACTGATTTGAATTAAACATTTATTCCCAGCTGATTACTTCAGCCATTTATTATTGTGCTTTATTTAATTGCCGCATAACGACCTTCGCCATTTCTTTAGAACTGAACGGGTCCTGCCCAGTAATCAGATTATTATCTACAACTACTTTTGAAGTCATAGGTATCAATGCTTTTTCATAATCCGCTCCTCTCTCTTTCAACAACGCTTCAAGATCAAAAGGCACGTCTTCTTTTCTTCTGGCAAGACTTTCCTCAAACCAACTGAATCCCGTCAGCTTTTTGCCTTTAATCATATATTCGCCATTGGATAGTTTGACATTCAACAACCCACTGACCCCGTGGCAGATGGCCGACACTATCCTCCCACTTTCATCCTGTTTCCTTACGATAGTCTTTAAAGCTTCATTGTCAGGAAAGTCATACATCGCACCGTGTCCGCCGGCTAAATAGACACAATCAAACTGTTGTTCCAACAGGTTATCCAAACTGTTTGCATGATCCAACAGCTTTTTGAATTCTGGCTTTTCCCAATACTTTTCGGACATTTCATCTAAAAAAATTGGTTTTAAACTTTCGGGATCAATGGGAGTATAACCTCCTTTCGGATTGGCTACCGTTATGTCATAGCCGCTTTCTTTTGCACTATGATAGATATGAGTAAACTCACTAAGCCATAATCCGGTCGCGAGTTTCCCATTGGCAAAAGTCCCTGTGCTAGTAACTATTATTAAAATCTTCATGATAATCAAATTATTGATTCATATTCTTTAAAAGAAAACATACACATGGATAGATTGTTTTTCAGAATATGGAATCTTTAACATAATCCGAAAATATGAAAACCTGCAAATCCTTTCAAATGCTATCTCTATCCACCAGCATTCGATAAGGAGAAATTACCGATCCCTTTCCTATTACCTCCGGGAGGAAGCAATTTGATGAATATTGTTTCCATGATGCCCAAGTTGAAAGAAGAATTAAGAACTATTTTCAACGACTATGGCTTGAAATATGTCTTCGATACCAATAGCCAGGAGATTAAAGTAATGAAAGAAAAGAAACCGGGAGAGATATTTTTAATTCCATTTCATTCCATAGCCGATACCCTGCAGCGTATGATTTTCTACAAAGCGGCTATTGAAAGTAACAGTGAGTCCGCATTAGTTTTTGAAGAACCGGAAGCCCACTCATACCCTCCTTTCATATCAAAGGTAACGCAGGATATTATCCAATCGGACAGAAACCAGTTTTTTATAACGACACACAGTCCTTATGTGGTTAACGACTTTCTGGAATTACCGAGTGACGAACTTGCCATTTACCTAGTTGACTTCAGGAATGGGGAAACTTTCGTGAAAAGAGCCAGTGACACAGAAGTACAAGAAATGTACGAATATGGCATCGAGCTATTTTTCAACACCGAAACATAGCGAAAGATACAGAACACATTGCAGGCACAAGCCCATACCCAAGTCTACCGCCTACGCTTATTCGACAGTACTTACAGGATAACGGAATGCGTTAAAAACCATTTTACGGAATGTCCAAATGTTCTGTCAATACGTTTACGAATGTTCGTAATGGCGCACCTTCATAATTATCCAACTCCCCAACCAATATCAACGCGGCGTTCTTCATCCATGGCTGGTATGGGATAGATAGTTCATAGGGGATTTCACGGATCAGTTCCGGGGTGTTCTTGATTACCGTATAAGCGTCGCCATCGGCGGCTTTCTTGCCTTCGAAAACTAAGGTACGGTCGAACATTTTTTGCTTGTTTACCCCGTTTAGTACTACCGGGGCCATGACTACGGAATCTCTGTCGCTACGCAACATCGGCATCAAGGACAGGGTTTGATATCGTCCCACGGAGAGTCCGCAGACACTGATCGTTAGGTCTAGACGCAAGGAGTTGCCCTCCCGCTCGATGCGGTTTTGCTTCACGGAGACTTGCCCCCGGTAAGATTGTATAGGTACCTGCGCTCCTGCCGGAAGAACAAGGCCGATCACAAGCAAGCATATATACAAGCATATATAAATGAATGTCTTCATAGATTTATCTCTTTATTTGATGATGTAAACGATACTGATACCCGCCTTTGTTAATCCCCAATACTCGTTGCGGAACTTGCCGATAGGCGCATCTCCTCTAGGAAAAGCGTACTTATCATATTCGAAATGCAAGTATCCGAAACCCGCCGTGAACTCCACGTTCCAACGGGGCGACACGTATAACTGATAACCATAAGAGATACCGCCGCCATAAGCGTTACCGTTATAACTATTCTTTTTCTCCATCCCATACAGGAGCTTCAAACCGGCGAAATCGTAATCTATATACTGGGCATGAACCCCGAAGAAATGTCCGTTGAAACGCTCGTGTATCCAGTAACGCGCCTCGGGCTGTATCATCCAATGCTTAAATGACTTATCGCTCGAGAATGTCCAACCGTTATAATACCCCGATGCCTCAACGGACCAATGCTTGTTGAAAGCGACCTCCGCCCCTATGTTCGGCGTAGTGATCGCGTCATAAAGCACATTGGTCTTCACGGCCACGACCTGTCCTTGAATATCTATAAAAGTTGGCAAAAGAAATACTAACAGTAAATATAGTTTATTCATATCTCCCGGTTCATTAGGTTTGTTTATTTAAGAGACAAAACCGTACAAATATAGATAATATTTATCAGTTCATTCGTACGTTAACTTATATAATATCCACGATTTACAAACGGAAAACGTTATCTTTGCAAGATAAATCCAGAATATGACTCATGAAGGCTAAATATATCGTGATTTTTCTCCTGTCACTCCTTTCGTTTGTCGCTTGCGATAAAGAGGAGGTCGTTATCCCTACTACCGCCCCTCGTACGGTTCTTATCTATTTCGCAGGAGATAATAGCTTGAGTGGATACGTGAGCCAAAACCTGAGGGCGATAAAGGAAGGGATTGAGCGAGATGGATTGAACAACGGTAATTTGTTGATCTATACGGATAAGCAGAACGAGGCTCCCCAGCTTTTCCAATTAAAACTGGAAGCGGATACCATCCGGCAGATCGTGCTCGAGACCTACGCCTCGAACCAGAACTCGGCCTCTACCGAGACGCTGACGCAAATAATCGACAAGGTACAAAAGGAATATCCGGCGGATAGTTACGGGTTGGTGCTGTGGAGTCACGGAACGGGATGGCTACCTTCGGATATCTATAGCTATCTGCGTTCTTTCGGGCAAGACGGGAAGAATAATTTCATGGAGATCAATGATTTGGCCTCCGCTTTATCGAAGTATCATTTTGATTTTATTTTGTTCGACGCTTGTTATATGTCGTGCGCCGAGGTAGCTTACGCTTTCCGGGGATGCGCGGATTATATTATCGGCTCGCCCACGGAGATACTGGCCAATGGTTTCCCCTATCAAACGATCATGGGGGATATGTTCAAAAAAGAAGCTGATGTGGTGGGGATAGCGACAAAGTTTTATACGTATTATCAAAGTGAGGCAGGAACGATCTCGGTCATGAAAAGCGATGAGTTGGATGAATTGGCCGCTACTTGCCGTACCCTATTCCATGATAAGACGGAAAGTGATCTTTTCGCCGTACCCGTTAGCGAATTGCAGATCATGGAGTATTTGACGCCGAATTATCATGCCTTATATGATTTTGATGATTACGTGAGCCGTCTGGCCACGGAAGAGCAATATAACGCATTCAAGCGGAGCATGGAAAAGGCGGTTATTTACAAGGCTACTACACCCAAGGCAGTTTACGCTTATCCGTATCCGTATGGAAGCTATCTGCCGGTCAATAAATATAGCGGCCTATCTATCTACGTCCCCCAAGAAGCCTTGCCCAAACTAAATGAGTGGTACAAGGATCTTGAGTGGTATAAAGATGTATATCAATGATTAAAACTCATCTCTTAGCCAGCGTTTACCACGAGGGGTATACAGGAATATCAAGAAACCTGCCGCCATTATAGAAATAACCGTAAAGAATACTGCTAATAACATATTTCTCTATTTTAATAATTTATACCCAATCAAAGCAAATACTGTAGCGATAAACGTTCCAGTAAATAAAGAATACCAGAATATAGGAGGTCACAGCATGATATCTCTCGTATCCTTCCAGCGGTTTAATAATGCGCTTCCTACTCCCAATACAAGAGCGGCAAAAGTTAATTTTGACAAATCGAAGAAATACTTTAAAGTATTTTCTCTTCTGTTCTTCATTAAATCCTGAGCCGCTTTTCTTTTTTCAATGTTACCGTTATAGTTACTCATAGCAAAAATACTAATATTATTTCACAAATGAACTTATTTCACTAAAAACACTTCCTTATATCGTTTTACCTGTCCTTGAGGATGAACAAGTTCCGCATAGAAAATATAAACGCCGGTTCTCACCTTGGAACCATTCACCGCAAGGCCGTTCCAAGCCAATTCACCTTCTATCCCTAATAAGTCATGATTTACCACCTCACTGATATGCCTTCCGGAGATATCAAATATCCAGGCTCGACAGGTATAGCCGGATTCATCAAGATGGTAGGAGATCGTATATTCCTTCGTTGCCTCAGAATAAACGGGAGACTCTATGCCCGTGACCTCGCCTTCATCTTGCTTTCCATATTGGGAATTCCGATAGCCGGGCGTACCGTATCCCGCCGTGGCCGAAGCCGAGGTCCAATTCATCTCATCCTGCGTATCGCTATCAGGATTAATCCGCTCCAAGGCAATCCCCTTCTCGTTTTTCACGGATGGGGCATGCCATTTAGAGGAATAACGAATCTCATCGATCATAACCTCATCTTCTGTACGAAACAGGACTAACGTAGCGGAGGTATTTGCCAAGACCGGAAGTTTTAATTCATGCAAAGCATCCGGCGAAGATATCAGATAAAAATCGCTCACTCCTCCCATACTTTTAGTCAGCAACACATAATCTTGTGGTTCTACCGGAGAGACTATAGAAGATAAAGGATAATGCGAACTCAATGTACCATCGGATTTACGAGTAGCAACAGACAGTCCGGCCAAAGGCAATGTCCGGTCCGAACGATTATAAAGCTCGATATACTCACTCCCTTCCGGGTAAGGATTCGGCAACAACTCATTAAAAACGATCTCATTGGGTAAGACTATAATGTCCGTGGGGATACCCGGTTTATGGGGAGTGTCCGGACGATCTGGATCTTCTGGTTCATCGTCAGGAGAAGAGTTCGCGGAACCCGGCGTGCCTCCTCGCTCATCCGTTGATAAATGAAAGCCGGTTTCAGAACGTTCCCAAGCGATACCGACTTTCGCTTTCTCATAGGCAATCCGGTCGATCTCCTTACCGGAAGGATCGAATAAAGCAAGCTCCTTCCCCGTGTTTACCAACGACGCCGGGAATTTATCCAAGGGCAGATCCAGCCCCGCATCATCAATATGTATATCCCTACCGGACCGATAAAGCACGACATACCCATCCGCATCCAAGAGCAAAGCTGTCAATACCGTTGGCTTACTACCATATAAGAATGACCAACCATTTAACTCTATAGCCTTATCCGTCGTATTATAAAGTTCCACATACTCCGTTTCCGGAAAAGCCTTTTGTCCTTTCGGATCAGCCATCACCTCATTAATACGGATACTACCGGCGGGGAAAGAAGGAGTATCCGGCACTTCTGGTTCCTCCGGAGCGTCGGGCTCTTCTTCATATTCTAACCGAATCTCGGTAGAACTCTCCGGAATCTTATTTCCCTCAAGATCCATTAACCCCGAGCACAACAAATCATAACCCATACCAACCTCCAACTCCTTATCAAAGCTGATATTCACATGGATCCGCATATCATCCGCATAGGTCATACGAGAGGCATTACCGATACCCGATATAGAGAATATCGCCTCACGGATATCCACCGGAAGATTATATTGTAATTGGAAAACAGACTCGGATATCGGTTGGATAGCAAGAAGCCGCGGAAGAACCAACGGCTCATCGGGCTCATTGGGTTCTTCTGGCTTTTCGGGAGTATCCGGCTTCTCTGGTTCGATCGAGATATTATCGGATATAATGATGTAGTTACACGCAAAATCATTTACTCGAGTTTTAGAATAGCGGCATTCAAAACGTAGTTGTCCCCCTTTACATGAAGAAGAAACTTCAGACTCACAACTACCTATCAAGACAAACCTACCCTTCTCTAGCACATATAAGTTCCATATCTTATGATTTTCTAAAGTAAGTTTCACTTTCAAATCCACGGCTCCCAACAAGACATCGAGCGCTTTCTCTATTAAGATCTTTGGATTCTTCTCCGTTGCGGTATGTTTCCGAAAAGTTATCGTTTTCTTATTACTGCCGATTTGGACATAATAATCGTTTTTTAATCCAAGCATCCTCTGATCATCTAAATAAACATGTAGCCGGATATGGTTTTGATCGCTTGGTTTGAAATCCATCCGAATCTCAAATTCCCATTCCATTGTAGCGGAATAAACGAGAGGAGTTTCTATGGAAACACTTTTCCGGGTAGGATCCGCACGTGAGACCAGCCATCCGTTCTCAATCACAAAGCAATCTAAATCACCCGTCCAAGGGTTATCCGATGTAATCTCCGGTCCATTAAACGGTTCTTTTAACTGGGGATAAGCGCAAAGCGGAAGTAAAAACGCAAGAATTAATAATAATTGTTTCATAGCTATATCGTTTTAGTTATAAATTTCTCTATCTTTGCACCCTAATAAGTTACAACTGTAAATAATAGGGCGCAAAAGGCAAAAATATGAAAGCCCTTTACAGACAGCAAAGTTATAACTATTTTACATTATTCAAATTAAATCAGTGCTCAAAATGAAAGTAGCAATTGTTGGTGTAAGTGGAGCCGTAGGACAGGAGTTCCTGCGTGTACTCGACCAGAGAAACTTCCCGATGGATGAGCTGGTACTTTTTGGCTCATCTCGTAGTGCCGGACGTGTTTATACCTTTCGAGGTAAACAGTATACCGTTAAGGAACTGAAGCATAACGACGACTTTAAGGGAATCGATGTTGCTTTTGTTTCAGCCGGAGGTGGTACTTCCAAGGAATTTGAGAAGACGATCACGAAACATGGTACGGTGATGATCGATAACTCCAGCGCGTTCCGTATGGACGAGGATGTTCCATTGGTCGTACCGGAAGTAAACCCGGAGGATGCCTTGAATCGTCCTCGTGGAGTGATCGCTAACCCGAATTGTACCACGATCCAGATGGTTGTAGCGTTGAAGGCGATCGAGAACTTATCTCATATCAAGCGTGTTCACGTATCTACTTATCAAGCTGCCAGTGGAGCAGGCGCTACCGCTATGGCTGAGTTGGTAAAACAATATGAGCAATTATTAAAGGGCGAGGAGCCTACAGTGGAGAAATTCGCTTATCAATTGGCATATAACGTAATCCCTCACGTAGACGTATTCACGGAAAATGGCTATACGAAAGAGGAGATGAAGATGTATAACGAGACCCGTAAGATCATGCACTCGGATATCGAGGTGAGCGCTACTTGTGTTCGCGTACCGGTTATGCGCGCGCATAGCGAATCTACTTGGGTAGAGACAGAGCGTCCGATCAGCGTGGAAGAGGCTCGCAAGGCTTTCGCCGAGGCTGAGGGTGTGGTATTGCAGGATGAACCGGCAAACAAGGATTATCCGATGCCGTTGTTCGTAGCGGATCACGATCCGGTTTACGTAGGCCGTATCCGTAAGGATATCAGCAACCCGAATGGTTTGACATTCTGGACCGTGAGCGACCAGATCAAGAAAGGCGCCGCTTTGAACGCCGTACAAATCGCCGAGTACTTGCTAAAGGTGGGTAATATCAAGTAACAGACAACTTTGTAAATTCTATATACGTGGAAGCGGGATCAAGAGAATACTCTTATCCCGCTTTTTATTCTTAGCGTAATTCCTCCATGCCTTCTCAAAACGTATAAATCAATACGCCCAATACCCGATGGTTGGTTATCGAATGTGTGTCATGAATCCGTCCGCCATCTTGCAAATCCACATTGCCATACCATGCGATGGAAGGGCTATATTCAACACCTAATTTCCAGTGCGGAAGATTATACGAAAGTTGCAGGTTGGTCGTAAATACCTGATCTACGTCCAGACCTACGCCATAGGTTTTGCCTACCAGTGCCTCATTCGCTCCCAAGTTCTTCAAATAGCCTAAGAACAAACCCGGTTTCCATTTCTTACCATACACGATATTCAACCAAGAAGTGGAGAAGAGATACGGCGAATATTCCTGTTCGCCGGTACGTGGGTCGATAGAGGTGACGCCGTAACCACCCAACATACAAGTTTGCGTCAAGTTAGAAGCCAGCAATGTTTTCGCCATCACCAACCAATTCGCGTCCTGATATTTCACGTGCGCCTCGCCGGATACGGAAGTAACCCGCTCGCTGACTTTATAAATCTTGCCATCCACCTCGTTCTGCGTTCTCGGCACTAACGACAAGATTTCCATACCGGCTCCTACCTGCCAACCGGGTTTCTTATAATCCACCCCGAGATAGACTTCCGGTACGCAACTATTCTTGATATATTCCTCACTCTTTCCATTCGGTCCGGCCGATAGATATTGCAACTGCCATAGAACCGAGCCGGTCAATTGCCATCCATTGTCCGTATAACGATAACGAATTTGCGGGCTGCGGTTAAAGGGCTGGAACGGGGCGCCGGTAGAAAGATTCAACATCTGTGGAAAGACCTCGCCAAATAGAGGATGCCACGTCTGTCCGATCAAGACAGCGGACTTGCCCCAATCCAGATTCACATAGGCGTGACGGATACGGAGTACCGCCCAATTGCTACCCGAACCCCGGAAATCGGCCTCCAGTTTCAAGGAAGTCTTGGCCGAACCAACCTTCGGTCCTTGTACATCGATTCCCAAACGGGAGTAAAGCAGGTAAAAACTACCGTTCGGACTAGCGTTCAAGTCCTTGCCATCCGCATCCAACGCCACGTCCTTCGGATATAGGTGGAACAAACCATCCACGATCTCGGCGTTCGCACGGGAATTATAGAACAAGTCTCCACGTACCTGTCCGTAAAATTTGTAAGAGAAGTTTTTCTTTTGCGCCTGTACGCATACCGCCATACATAGGCCGATCAAAAGAAGCAAGTTGCGTTTCATTTCCATTCCGGTCAATCTATCTTTAAAAATAATACATCATCAAACCTAATATACGATGATTCGTTATCGCATGTGTTTGCTCGATACGTCCGCTCTCTAAGTCGGTCGTGCCATAATAAGCTGTCGCCGGACAATACTCGAAACCGAACTTCCAATGCGGTAAATTATACGATACGTTTAAGCTGACGGTTATTAATTGATCGATATCCAATCCCATACCATACACCTTATCCGCTGAGACCAAGGACTTCCCGGTTCCCAAATTCTTCGTATATCCGACGAAAACTCCCGGTCTCCATTTCGTTCCGTAGGCGAAATTCACCCATGTCGTAGAATGGCGAAAAGGCGTATATCCCTGTTCGCCCGTACGGGAGTCCACCGAGCTCACCCCGTAACCGCCCAATAAAGCGGTATGATCCAAGGCAGAGGCCATCAAGGTTTTCGCCGCAAAGGTATAGTTTCTTCCGCTATACTTCAAATGTGCCTCGTAAGAGAAGGCCGTCATTCGCTCGTTCACCTTAAAAGTTTGCTCCTTCCATTCCGTGGAAGTACGGGGCTTCAAGGAGATCATATGAGCGCCGAGACCCATCAACCAGCCATCCGCGGGGGTAAAGTCCGCCCCCACGAACATCTCCGGAATGCAACTATTCTTGATATAATCCTCGCTCATTCCTTTCGGTCCGCTGGAAAGGTATTGTAATTGCCACAACACGGAAGCCGTCAGTTGTACCCGGCTATTCGCCTTATACTGGTAACGGATCTGCGGGCTACGGTTGAAAGGCTGGAACGGCGCTCCGGTGGAAAGATTCAAGACATCCGGCATCACGGCGCCAAACAAGGGATGCCACGTGATCCCTACTAATACCGCCGATTTTCCCCAATCCAAGTTTACGTATGCCTGCCGGATACGTAACATCGTATTACTACCGGAAAAACCGCCAAAGTCCGTCTCTATCTTAGCGGAGGAACGAGCCTTGCCGATATCGGGACCCGTCACGTCCAAGCCCAAGCGGGAAGTGAACGTATAGAAACTGCCATTCGGCGTGGCGTTCAAATCCTTGCCATCCGCATCAAAACTCTTATCCAAAGGATAGAGATAAAAGTTCCCATCGATCGGAGCCATATTAGCCCGGGAATTGTAGAAAAGATCTCCACGGACGAAGCCGTAGAATTTGTAAGTGAAGTTTTTTCTTTGCGCTGTCGTAGAAAATAAGGCTAGCATCCCCACGAGCAACAGGGTAATCCGTCTCATTATAATTCAGTTTGTTATTTTTCTTACCTTATAAGCCGCGAATGTATATATTTTTATGGATTCAATTTGAAGAAACGAAATATTATTTGTTCCTTTGCTTCCAAGTTGTAAGCCTTAAAGGTCAAATTAGATTAATATTGTAAACACCAGATAAAGAAAATGAGTACTAAAAAGTTTTTGCTAGAAGAAAAAGATATACCTACGGCATGGTATAATATCGTAGCGGATATGAAGAACAAACCGCTGCCGATCTTAAATCCACAAACTAAACAGCCCTTAAAGGAGGAAGATTTATATCCTCTATTCTCGAAAGGCGTCTCGCATCAAGAAATGAACACGACAGACACATGGATCGAGATCCCCGATGAAGTACGCGAGCTTTATAAGGTATGGCGACCGACTCCGTTGGTTCGTGCCACCGGATTGGAAAAAGCACTGGATACGCCCGCCCATATCTATTTCAAGAACGAGAGTGTAAGCCCGATCGGTTCACATAAGTTGAATTCGGCCTTGGCTCAGGCTTATTATTGTAAACAAGAGGGTACGACAAATATCACGACCGAGACAGGCGCCGGACAATGGGGTGCCGCTCTTTCTTATGCGGCAAAAGCTTTCGGCTTGGAACTTGCCGTTTATATGGTAAAGGTTAGTTACCACCAGAAGCCCTACCGTCGTTCGATCATGCAGACTTTCGGAGCACAAGTTGTTGCCTCCCCGAGTATGAGTACGAAAGCCGGACGTAAGATCTTGACAGACCATCCTAATTATCAAGGTAGTCTAGGTACCGCCATCTCCGAGGCGGTAGAGCTGGCCATGCAGACACCGAACTGTAAATATACATTAGGTAGCGTATTAAACCACGTTATGCTGCATCAGACCGTTATCGGACTGGAAGCTGAGAAACAAATGGAAATGGCTGGCGAGTACCCCGATGTCGTTATCGGTTGTTTCGGTGGTGGTTCCAACTTCTCCGGTATCACATTCCCATTCCTGCGCCATAAACTAACGGAAGGTAAGGATATCCGGGTTATAGCGGCGGAACCGGCATCTTGCCCAAAACTTACAAGAGGGCAATTCCAATATGACTTCGGAGATGAGGCTGGCTATACCCCGCTAATCCCGATGTTTACGTTGGGACATAATTTCTCTCCAGCGAATATCCATGCGGGAGGTTTGCGTTATCATGGCGCCGGCTCCATCGTCAGCCAGTTGATGAAAGACGAATTGATGAGCGCCGTGGATATCAAGCAATTGGATACCTTTAAGGCCGCTACTCTATTCGCGCAAGCGGAAGGAATCATACCGGCCCCGGAATCATCCCACGCTATCGCCGCAGCTATCCATGAGGCAGAGCAAGCCAAAATCGAAGGTAAACCTCGTACGATCTTGTTCAACTTATCGGGGCACGGCTTGATCGATATGGCCGCCTACGACCAATATCTATCCGGTGATCTAACAAACTATGAGGTAACGGATGAGGAAGTAGCTAACAATTTGAAAGATTTGGAGAAAATCATCTGATAAAAACAAGAAAAGGGGCGATACCAAATCGCCCCTTTCCCCTATTTGTCTATGAAAGTCTTAATTTAAAGTAAACGCAGCAAGAAAAAGCAAGGTTGATGATAATACAGCAAAAATGCAGTCTATTAAGTGGTTAGGTGTTTAACTCATAATACTGCATAAGCTGAAAAAGGAGGTCCGCTAAAAGCTGCGAAAGACTTCAGTTCCCATATCGTTACTGATATAACAGGAACAAGAAACGGCACAACAGATTCTATTTCAGTAATTTGCACAGTTTTTCATACCTGAGGACAACTCGCTTGATATTAACTTTGTAACGATCAAAAAAGTATGAAAACGAGTATGAGCAGATCGACCTTCAAAATCCTCTTCTACGTGAAGAAGGGCAGCGAGAGAGCCAACGGCTATCTCCCCCTGATGTGCCGTCTTACGGTGGACGGCGAAATCAAGCAGTTCAGCTGCAAGCTGGACGTGCCCCCGAAACTTTGGGACGTGAAAACGGCACGTGCCACGGGCAAGAGCGCCGAGGCGCAGAAAATCAATGCGGCGGTTGACCGGATACGTGTGGACGTGAACCGCCGTTACCAGGAACTGATGCAGTCCGACGGCTATGTCACCGCCGCCAGGCTGAGGGACGCCTGCCTCGGACTGGGCGTGAAACGCGAGACGCTGCTGAAGCTCTTCGAGCAGCACAATGAGGAGTTCATCAAGAAAGTGGGACACAGCCGCGTGCAGGGAACATACAACCGCTACCGTACCATATACAGGCATCTGTGCGAGTTCGTCCCGAAAGTGTACCGCCGTGACGACATCCCCCTGAAGGAACTCAACCTGACGTTCATCAACAACTTCGAGTATTTCCTGCGTACGGAGAAGAAATGCCGCACCAATACCGTATGGGGTTACATGATCGGGCTCAAGCACGTCATCTCCATCGCCCGCAACAGCGGCGCGCTTCCCTTCAACCCCTTCGCCGGGTACATCAACTCCCCCGAGAGCGTTGACCGGGGCTACCTGACGGAGCGTGAGATACAGACGCTGATGGAGGCCCCGGTGAAAAGCGGGACCTGCGAACTGGTACGCGACCTCTTCATCTTCTCTGTGTTCACCGGACTGGCATACGCGGACGTGAAGGCACTGACGACCGACCGGCTCCAGACCTTCTTCGACGGTAACCTCTGGATCATCACCCGCCGTCGCAAGACAAACACCGAGTCCAACATCCGCCTGCTGGACGTGCCCAAGCGCATCATAGAGAAGTATAAGGGGCTGTCCAAGGACGACCATGTATTTCCGGTACCGAGCAACGGCAGATGCAACACCATATTGAAGGAACTTGGCAGGCAGTGCGGTTTCAAGATACGGCTGACCTATCATGTGGCCCGGCATACGAACGCCACCACCGTGCTGCTCTCGCACGGTGTGCCCATCGAGACCGTAAGCCGTCTTTTGGGGCATACGGATTTGAAAACCACCCAGATATATGCCCGGATAACCAACCAGAAGATCAGCAGCGACATGGAAATCCTGTCCCATAAGCTGGAAAAGATGGAGAAGGAAATATGCGATGCCATCTGAGGAAATGGTATTTACGAAAGGAACGATTTTTCCCCTTCCTCATCAAAGTTCGTCCGTCCCTGCGGGACTCCGCGTTTTCCCTCCGGTTTCCGGCAGAAAATTTCCGCATGGTGAAATTTTCTACCGGAAAAACGCTCCGAAAGCGCAGGGACGGACGTAAAAGGGATTCAGAAGGCGAAAACTGCGACCGACGTAGTGCATGTGCGACAAGGAAAAGAACTGTCCGGGAGCCCCTTTTCATGCCGTACCCCGGCATGAGACCGCTTTCCTCTCCGGCTGTGGTGAAGGCTCTCCTGCTCCCTCTGCATTGCATATGCGGGTTGTTCCGCCTGTATCCACGTCAGCCGGTATTGCCTGCCCTTTCCTTGGTAGAAACGGCTTGTCGCAACAGGCGGCGTGACACAAACTTTTCCGGATATGGAGGAACATTCCGAAAAATACACCGTACATTTGTACATCGAACCAATAATAACCGAATAACCGTTAAAAGAACATGGCTAAAATTAAAGTCCAGAATACAGAAGTGACAGTCATCACGTACAATGACAAGGATTATATCTCCCTGACCGACATGGTCCGCAATATGGAAAACGGTCCCGCCCTTATTGAAAAGTGGTTGCGTAACAAGAATACCGTCGAGTTTCTGGGCATATGGGAGGAGATGTACAATCCGGATTTTAATTCCCCCGAATTCGAGGGAATTAAAAACGAGGCCGGATTGAACCGTTTCATCCTTTCCGTCAAACAATGGGTGGAAAAGACCAACTCCAAGGGTATCATCGCCAAGGCCGGACGCTATGGAGGGACTTACGCACACAAGGATATCGCATTCGAGTTCGCCACGTGGGTATCCCCTCAATTCAAGCTGTACCTGCTGAAAGAGTTCCAGCGGTTGAAAGAGGAGGAGCAGGCCCAGCTCGGCTGGAGTGCGAAACGGGAACTGTCAAAGATCAACTACCGCATACATACCGATGCCATCAGGCAGAACCTGATACCGGTGGAAGTCACCCCCGCACAGGCCGGCATCATCTATGCGGAAGAGGCGGACGTGCTCAACGTAGCCATGTTCGGGATGACCGCCAGGATGTGGCGTGAGCAAAATCCCGGTCTGAAGGGCAATATCCGTGACTATGCCTCCATCAATGAACTGATCTGCCTCTCCAATATGGAAAACCTGAACGCCGTATTCATAGACCAGGGCATACCGCAGGGCGAACGGCTCGTGAGACTGAACCGGATAGCTATCCAGCAAATGCGTGTGCTGGAAGATGATGGCGGACGAAAACTGCTTGAATGAGAATTCCGGCAGGCAACGCATCGGCATGTCCGTAAACGGGGCAAGGAGGTGAAATGCCGCCTGATCCACATTCATGCATGGGATATGGGATACTGAAGCTACGGAACGGCTTACGGCCTGATATCAAGTGTCATAACCGTTCCGTGGCGGGGTATTGTCCGGAACACATTCCCGAATGAGGTCTTCTATGATTTTAAAGGACTCCGTATTTCGAAAGGAACAACGTACACATACAATTTCTCCGGAACGGCCAACCTTCCTGTCACTTCCCTGTAATCCTCCCCAAAATCAACACTGCCGTATAAACTGCATGAAAGCTCGGACACGCTTCCTGTTTCCAATCCCATTTCCGCTCCTTCTGCAATATCACGTATTGCCGTTCTCATTCCATATCCTTGAATATTTCTCCAAGCATGCCGAAGACAGAAAAGCTGCATGGTATTTTAGATTCTCACCGGACAGGCAATAGACAGAAGGAATCCGTCATCCTCATTTCTTGCGGCAAAAATAGTTGTTTTTCAGGCCGGTCCCGCAAGGCGGCCCTGCGGGCTGGTTGCTCGTGAAAAAATCTTCCTCACGCTTCGCGTGAGCGTATTTTTTCACGGCAAGCCTTGCCGGAGACCGCCGAAAAACAAACTGGAGGAAGCACAAGAAATAAGAATGCCTACCCGTGTAGGCCATGTATAACTCCAAAAAATATAAGGCTATGGCAGACAAGAGCGCAGAAAAGGAAAGACTGTTCAACGAGTGGTTCACAAAATCCTATGACAGGTTGAGAGGAACGTTACGCCGGTACGGAATGCTGGACGAGGACAATTTCCATGACACCTACCTTTTCGTAAGAAGGCAGGTGCTGGTTCCCGGAAAGGACATAACGGACTATGACGCGTATTTCATCGGATGCTACAAAAAGGCGGCCCTGGTAAAGATTAAAAGGGAGAACCGGTATGCACACCCTGAAGATGATTTCTTCCTCCGATGTGGCGAGGAGGCAAAATTCCTTTCCGAGGACGACCTGAACGGGTGCGAGCGGCTGGTGAGAGACATACTGCGTTTCGTAAGGCAGAAGTTCTCCTACGAGGAATACCGGATGTTCATGCTCAGGTTCTATGAAGCGCAGTTCTCGTTCAAGGCGCTGGCGGAATGCATGGGTATCTCGGCATCGGCCATATCGCAGAAAGTATGCAGAATAGTGGACGCAGTACGTACCCACAGCGGTTTCGCATGGAGAAGTCAGATGCTGGCGGTGGAAAGCTTCATGTATTGAAAAACGAAAATAGTTTAACCGATAAAAGAAGGATAATTATGGCACTGATAGTATACAACAGGGAAAATTCCCGTCCGCAGGAAGTCACATACAAGGGTAAGCGGACCATCAACCTTGACAGCAGGGGGACTGTCTATCTGTCAAAGACGATGTCAATCGAATTGGGAATCCTCGGCGGCGGACGGGTGAACTTCGCCCACGACGACGAGACGGGTGATTGGTATATCTGCCGGGCCGACGACAGCGAGGGGTTCATCGTCTGGAAGGACAAAAGATGCGCAAGGTTCTCGGCGGGGTTTATCGTGCAGAGGCTCATGCGGCAGGCGAAGGTGGAGAGGAAGAGCGTGCAGTTCATGATGGCGAGGATGCCGGTAGAGATTGGCGGAGTGGCCTATTACAAGATACTGCTCTCGAATCCGATACTCAGATAGAGACATGGGCCGGAGGAGTCCGGCTGTATATGACATGACGGAGACAGGCGCATCCGACGGGACAAAAGCCCGGAGGATGTGCCTGTTTTTATGTGCCGTCATGTTTACACACGGACATGCGGTTGTCACCGGCCGGCATAAGGTCACTCCGAAAAGACCGGGAAACGGCATTGCCGGAGGATAATGATACCGGTACGGAATGTGCCGCCATTACGGGAATGGATCGTCCCACCGGTACACGAACGACCCGCCCCAATTTCAGAATAACATAATGACATAATAAAATAAGGGTCTTTTTTTATAATGGAATCCCCGTATCTTATTGCCATACCGGAAAAATGTTTCCATGTCCCGCCATGTTATGCCAATGTTGTCATCGGATCATAATTCATAAAGAGAAATACTCTGTGTATAAATACTTTATGAGCAAATTAAAGTCGTTCATCCGATGGAAAGAAAACGAAGGGGCGATCGGTATGACAACCGACCGCCCCTTCATTCACGATCCCGTACGGAACATTTCTAAAGTTCCTCCGGCCTGGTTCTCGCCTCCCTGTAGCAACTGTCAAGCAGCTTCTCGATATCGGAAGAACGGTACAGTATCTTGCCGCCCAGCCGGGTGAAGGCAAGCAGGCCGCTGTCACGGTACTGTTGCAGGCTGCGGCGGCTCACTTTCAGCTTTTCAGCCAGTTCGCGGTCCGTATAGAAGTTCTCGCCCGCCATCGCCGGTGACCTGCCGGCAAAGAGACGCTCCATGGAAACGGAGAGACGTTCGACGGTGGAGAAGAATTCTCTTATATGCTCGCTGCTCTCACGGGTGAGCAGACGGTTATCGGTATTCATCACAAATCTCATCTGTTTGTTGGTTTGACATTTACTTTTTCAGTTTCTCATATATCGGCCCCACCCCATGATATGGAGGGTATGGGGGCATCCCTCCCCGTCCCCGTCTATCCTGTAGAGCGAGAAGCTTCCCCGCCCGTACTCCGCGTCAAGGCTGTAGGCCAGCAGGCGGTAGTCCCCGCTGGAATCCCTGAAGATGTAGAAATCGGGACTGCCGTCCAGACTTTCCCAGCCGCCTGCCAGACTGCCGGGAGAAAGTATCATCCTTTCGTTTCCCATGGCTTTTCAAATTGATTTTCCCATGCTTTCAGCCCGCTTGCGGCGCTCCTCCACTATCCGGATGATGCTTTCCACGTCCTCGGGCTTGTAATAAGTCTTGTGGCAGATCTGTGTATATGCCAGCGTGCCGTTGTCACGCAGGGTCTGCAGGGTTCTCGGGCTGACCTTCAGCAGCAGGCACACCTCCTGGTTGTCCAGCCATTTCTTCTCTTCCATGTCACCGTACAGCCGGCAGAGGGTGTCCAGCCGGTCCGCGAACGTCCGGAAGGCCGAGAGCATCGCCTCGAAGGTCCTTGCTTCAATGTTTACTATTTCCATAATCAATGTAATTTCAGGTTTGACATCTGTTTCATTCTCTTTTCGGATCCGGATTCCGTGCCGCAATTTAGTGAATCCCGGCGGAACATCCTGAATTTCAAGACAGGATGACTACCTTTGACACTATATGCGTACTTGTTTCATCCGCAAAGTAAATGATTGTTCCCGGATATGCTTCCAGTCCGTCATCAGATGTCATTATATGTCACCAGATGTCATAGATATTTGAGTAAGCGTCTCCGCGATAACGTAAAACAATGTTGAAAATCTCTGTAGAAACGCACAAAAGCACTTGATAACATTGATATTATCAGATACAATCAGGTTGGGCAAGAATGAATGTTGGAAGTATGATTATGATTTATGTCACTTGTCAGGTAAAAGTTTCCGATGAGATTCTACTGATGCAGTAGGAGGTAATATGGCTGCACGATTCATAATATCAGAGATATACTCGAAAAAGTTTATTCCCCTTTGGCTACATGAACATGCCAGTGAATAATAAATAACAGCCCTGCTTGCCCCGGCATGGCTTCCGAAGAACAGCGAATTGTGCCGCATGAGTGATATGCAACGGTTGATCCGCTCCATGGCATTATCCAAAAGTTTTGATAATGCCATAGAAAATGCCATCCGACCAATCATATTGGAAAGAACTACCTGTTCTATGGAGACCATCAAGCGGTCGTCAGCATGGGTGTCGTCTGTTCATTACCATCTACGTGCAAAGCGCATAAAGTAACGTGAGTTCGAAATAAAATCAAAAAATAGCAAGTTGTCCGTCATTGACAAACTTTACGTCAATGGCGGGCTTCTTTTCAAAAAAGCAGTATGCTGCGATAGCCGACAAGGAGTTGGCTATAAAGTTACTGAATGAACGATGTCTTGAGTGTTCAATCTGTGCGATGTTCTTCAGTTCGTCATTGACCGTTTCAATCAAGGCTCTTTTTCTTAGCAAAATCTTGTCGGCAATACTCATCAGTGAGTTCCTCATATTATTTTTAACTTTAGTAACAAGCTGTATGCCATTAAGGAAAAGGTTTTCAAACAGAGCCTGACCTATATATCCCTTGTCTGCACATAGTTTTCCTTTGATGTTTTCCAGAAACTTACCCTGTTTCAACGGTTCCCGGTCATCCACGTTTCCAGGCGTGAACATGAAATTGAGGAGCTCTCCTTTGTCATTGATTATCAGATGCAGCTTGAATCCGAAGAACCATCCCATAGAACATCTTCCACGCTCGGCAAGCCCTTCAAATGTCTTATGAATCAAGATTCTTTGATTACGACATACACATAAGGGAGTGGAAGCAACGAAACTGATGCCGGTACAAGTTCCCAGCAGTACTCTTTTGATGAATATGGTCATGGGAAGCAATACCTCCTTCTCCAGTTCCACAAAACGGTTATAAGAAACCTGACGAGGAAAAAGGTGTTTCAGATGTTTACAGACATACTCCTTGTAGTAATGCTTGAAACAACGGAAACCACCGGAGTGAAACAGGATTAGAATAACCATAATCTCTGCATCACTCATACGGTTGGGGTTGTTACGATGCATGGTCTTCATATCCTTAATCATATATTTTTCCTGTTGCAATGTAAATTCCTTGCAAAAATCATCAGCCATACAATAAATCTCTGTAACTTTAGACTCTGGAAACATAGTGGTAATCGTTTAAATGTTATAATTCAGCACTATAAATTTAATACTTTTATCGCTATGTTTCTAATTATAAGTGAAATATATTTATTCTTATTTCGAACTCACGTTAAAGTAAATACACGCACTTAACTGAATGACGTTATAGCAATAATGCCATATATGCAGAAAGCAAATTATGAGGAACTACTACAAATGTTGCCACACAAATGGAAGAAAGGAATAGATATACAACGAACTATAGATGACTGCATACTTGAAAAGAGATACAGTCATTTTTTATAGTGTACTTTATCGGATGCTTACAGCAGACAGTCTTTTGATAGAATAAGACATCGCCACACAGTCTATGAGGTGGGCGATATCGCAAAGGAAAAATATGATTGGAAGATTGGGCAAAAACAGCAAAATATCAGCCGTTAAGTTAAATACAGTTCACTCTTTCTAGTTCTAGTATAGTGATGGCGGTGCCATTGGGTCATGAACTTCTTTATCATACTTATTTATAACCCTAATCTCTTTCCACTTAATAGCCCCCTTTCGTATAGGGGCATTATCTGCATGTGTTTCATATCTTATTGATGGTAATTTTTCAAAGTCCATATCTTCTTCAATGCTTAAACTGACAGTTCTAGAACATCCACATATTCCTGGTAATATAGGGTCATAACGAGCTGGACCATATTGTTTCCTAAACCCATCAATTCCAACAACATCCCGTACTGTATTATCATCAAAAATTTCACTGTAATCACTCTCACTATCGCTTTCTTCTTCATCCGATAATATAAATGATGGCAGATACACAAAATAGTTGACATATTTAGCTAATATTTGACCGTTGTTTACTGGCCTAATTTTTAGACTATAGTCAATTCTTGTACTTATATTTTCTAATTTTCCTAACTTTAACAGAGAAGAATAATCCTTTGTAATAACTTTTACTGTTGTCTTTATTATCTCAAAGTCCAAGTCTATAATAGGAGTTTTACTTCTGTTCATTACATCCCTAATTTCATAGTCCTCCATTGCATCAACGGTAGCATTTCTCCGTTTATGATACATATGAGATAATTTGTTTTGGTGAGCTGTGTTACTTTGAGGAACAGATACAATGTAAAAACCATTTTCTTCGTTGTATGGAATATAGGAAATCTCTATGCCATCAATAATTGGCTGAATATTTGAAGATAAAAGTTGCGACAATTGGTCTTTTGTCATCTCTGATGTTGGTATTGGTGAAATATCTTCAGGAACGGAATGTCCTTTTGATATTTCTTTTTCTTTTAACCCATACACAATTATTCCGCCATTTGAATTTGCCATCGCACTAACATCCTTCGCCAGTTCTTTTTTCCAATCTTTATTTGACTTTGCGAATGAGCGTTTATATTCTAATTCAGTAGATTCTTCTACAGAATTATCAATAAGAAAATTTATATCCTCTATATCTTTAATCTTCATAAATCTAATAATGTCTTAACCTTATGCATCAATCTTTTTGTTTTTAACGAGTATTCTGAAATAAGGACATTTGCCATTTATCCGCAAATCTTTGCCATCATCCCCTTTTCGAAATCTTACAATTTTGAACTGTTCAGGATTATATTTGTGTAGAAAAGTTATAGGCACCCCCATTAAGCCATGATAATCCTTAGGTATATCTTGCGTTCTATTAACATTTATACCATCGCAATTATCAAAATGTGGATACTTGTCCTCATTTCCTTTATATTCTTTTGTCAATACAATATCTTTATGGCGTTGTGACAATTCTAAATTTGTCAACCACAGACAACCGTTAGTTGCAATTATTGTTTGTCCATCACTATTAACACTTACTTCTGTGCCATAACGCTCATAATGGTCAGGAACAATAAAACCGGAAATCCCTCTGCCTAGATTTACACCTAACCAAGCTTTATTCCTTTGGATTAACTCAAATATATCTTTATATGTAATGGCATTAACATTTCCAATTACTAAAAACTTTTTATTGTATTTAATTATTTGAGAGACAAATTCTCTGAATAATGAAAATGGTGGATTAGTGACAACAATATCAGATTGTTTTAGTAATTCAATACTTTCAGCACTTCTAAAGTCACCATTACCTTTAAAATTTATAATCTCAATATTTTGATTACTCTTGCCAAAATACTCACAATAGAATCCTGTTTTAAAATTCTGTTCATTAAATATACTATTGTCGGATTCTATGTAACAGGATGCAATTAGTTTCTTTAATCCTAGGTTATGGAAATTTGCTGCAAAATATTTAAAAAAATTACTAACCCTAGGGTCGTCGCAATTACAATATACAATTTTATCTTCAAATTGACCTTGGTAATACTGGAGTTCCCGTTCTATATCACAAAGTTGCGTATAGAACTCATCACTTTTAGATTTCTTAGCCTTTTGTAATAAACCATTTGTCGCATTTCTCGCCATAACAAACTCCTCTGAAATGTCTATTTCTTTGTTAATTGCTTGAATAAATCACTACCCAATATTTGTAAGGATGTTTTTGATATTTCAAGCATTATATCAAACATCTTACTTTTATTCCAACTACCTCCATCTCCTTGAGTATAAATAGATGTCGCTTGGAGCATTATTGTTTTATCCTTATGCTTGACAAACATATTCTTACAAAGATTGGTATTGATAGGCATTCCATAATTTGCAGCCGTTAATCTGTCTAATCTGTTAAGCATCCCTGAATTATATTCAAGAGTAACTACTCGTCCGTCAGGTCTTGTTACTTTTATAGTCTCAGTCAAAAAATTAGAACCTTCAAGAAACAAAACATATGGGAAATGAGATTCCGCTAACATAAAGTTGGCAATTTCGGAAATATTCTTGTGAGAACGTTCTATCGCATTTCCAGCTGCCATTAAATCTTGGTCTTTATTCTTTCCGACCAGCTCACCTTTTCTAATATTTTCTATATCCTTTCCCTGATGTTTAGCTTCTGACACTAATACAACTCTCCAATTTTCGTTATCGTCTTTTACCTCTATTATTCCACCATCAGGAATGATGCTTGCATTTTCTACAAATAAGGTTTGTCCAAGATTTGGGTCAACCTTTTGTAATGCCTCATTGATTTCTTTTTTTTCTATACTTTGTCTATATCGAAATGTCAACTGAGGATAATCTTCTGTTAGTTTAGCAATGACATGATGAGAAATTTCCCCAACTGTCAAATCATGCAATTTGGCTTCTTCGCCGAAGATACCTTCAACGCCATGACTTTCTTTGTGCTGAAGAGTTAATCTTGTTGATTGATTTTTCTTTGCCATATTATTATTGTTAAATATTATTCTATTTAGTGTAGGTTTCCTCTTTGTTTACTTTTTCAAGAAATTTCTCTATTTCTATATTTTCGCAAATTTCGTATGGTTTAAAAGAGGTTCCAGACATTTTCTTTCGGTGCATTTCAAAATATCTTTTCAATGAATTATCAGAATCCACCATAATTGAATGGCGATTTTCTTCAATACATACCCTCCCTGTGGTCCCTGAGCCAGCAAAAAAATCCAAAACAAGAGAACCCTCATAAGATAAAGCCTTAACCAGTCGTCTAATTATTTCTGTAGGTTTCTGAGTAGGATGCCCCACTCGTTCCGTAGAATTGCCATTTAATCGTCCTATTTCCCAAACATTTGTTGGATTTTTACCCTTTTCAATATTTTCAGGTCTAAGTCTTTTATCCTTTAATGCGGCTTTTTTGGCTTCCTCACTATACGGAACTCGAACTGAATCTAAGTCAAAATAATATTTTTTAGTCTTAGATAGCCAAATCGCTTCTTCATGCCTGTTGGCAAAATATCTATGTGCACTCATCCCATTTTTATAATACCATATTATGAGATTTATTAGTCTCAAATTGGTATTATGTCTGATATAATATAGAATTTCTAACAGGTCGCCTTGTTTTAAATCTTGAAATTGAAAGCCACCAAAAATTACGCAATTACCGTTATCTGACATTATGCGGTATATTTCATCAATCCACTGTTTTGCCCAATCAAGATAGTTAGGGAAGGAATCCCAATAATCTAGCTCCAAATTGTACGGAGGATCTATCAGAACCAACTGAACCGAGGAATCAGGTACGGTCTTTAAAAATTTAACAGCGTCTTGAATGTACACTGCATGAAATGTTTTATCGAAATTACGGACATGAACAGCAGAGCTATGCTCTATGCCATCTCTGGCCTGTTGAACTAATGTCCTTAATCCATTATTAAAATGAGATTTATTCGGCATAATGGTATTTATTACCTATTCTCCTGATTTGTGGGCGTTATCAGTTCTCGTATGTCCACACCTAAAAGCTTTGATATTTTTTCTAAGGTCTGCAAATCTGGTTGTATAGAATTACTGCACCATTTGCTTACTGTGCAATTAGATTTACCTAATTGCTCAGCTAACCATTTCCCTGTTTTTTGTTGTTCTACGAGTACAACTTTTAATCTGTTTAGATTTGCCATATCAACTAAAACATTTTAGATTTCGTGCAAATATATATAAGTATTGTGACATGGAAAAACTAAATGCTGAAAATTTTTCTATTAGAATAGAAAAAAAAGATAATAATTCATCATAGAAATTTGTATAAGATAAACTGAAAGTTTTACGGTTGTTCTGATAAGGAGAATATAAACTCATAGTGGATAAATTTTAGTCCGTTTGTACCTTGTTTGGATCCTGTCTATATTTAATTTATTGATTGTCAATAATTACAAATAATTCCCGACAACTCTTTTGTGGTTTTGACCTCATTCCGAGCGACCATCGCCAAAGTATAAAAGCTCCTGTTTTTTGTTAATTTTTCATTAAACATCCATCTTAAACCAACCTTTTTCTTTCCCTCTTTGCTTGTCCCAAAAACGGCTTTTTCACCCTGTTTATTACAGTGATTGTTTTGTATCCATATTTTACTATACCGAAGATAATTAACTACAAATACTCTCCCATATCTATTCCACATGGTGTCTTTTGCAAAAGTCTGAAAAACGTAAATGGACATTCTCATTCAGTCCGGCTTTCAAAAGTAAAAGTTTGTTTAAATACAAGATGTTTCGACAATTTGGAGTATAGGGGGCACGCTTCACTGCGTAACTTGTAGAAACTCTCCTCGATGGTTCTGAGCCATAGGTAGAAAAAATCATAATTATTGCACGCCTCTTACAGAATGCGTCAATGTTGTTGTTCCTGGATTTTTGGCTAGTTCCTTTTTGAGTGCTTCCAAAAACAATAAATAAATATTCAATCGGAATCAAAGTGAGTCTTTCTCTTTTCATAAGATGTACTTTTTATTGATTTATACAAAAATAAGAACCATTGGGAAGATGTGCTATATGTCATTACGGAAACTCTTACAAATCTGATTTTAACATTCATTTGCTTTTAGCGGACAGACGTTCAGATCCGTTCCCGAAGAGTGGGAAATTTCCGGCACGTATATTTGTGAAGTCATCACCGTCAGACCGATCCAACAATATGAATAACACGGCAAATCCCGCCAATCGGACCCGTCCGTTTCACAGCACTTGTTATTATCGTTTTATTTGCTTCCGACAACCGGGCAAACGGGTAGACCGTGCCCACAGTATCAACCATCTAAAATCCATGTACAATGAAAAGTGAACCGACTGAAAAACCGAAAGGGAAGAAAACGGCGGCATCCGAAACCGCAGACAGAAAGAACGGCCGTAGTCCTGGACTTGGCCACGACGAGTGGTGGGAAAGACTCATGATGGAACCCGGTCCGGGGGAATCCGCCGGTACGGACGCTTCCGCGACGGAACCGATGATTCCATCTGGGACTGTTGTGGAGGGGGTGTCCGGGGAGGCGGGAAGAAAGGACACCCCGCCGGAACCGGAAGGCCCCGTGAGAAGAAGTACGAGCGGCAGGCAGCGCAGGGCCTCGCTGGAGGAGTATCGGGAAACGTACCTCACCGTCCCGAGGATCAGGAACCGTAAGACGGTATTCGTCAGTGAGGATGTGAGGGACGAACTGGACGCCATCGTCCGCAGGCTCGGCGGGCGTGGCATGAGCGTTTCCGGACTGCTGGAGAACCTTGCCAGGGAACATCTTGCCGCCTACCGTGGGGACATCGAGCAGTGGAGAAAAATCTGACAACCTGTTACCGGGTGTGGAGTATACCCGATATACGCACCGTCCCCTGTGTACCCGCTTCAATGTGGAAAATGCGGGGGGATTTTTTCTGTGGGGGGAGCAAGGGTATGTTTCCGGATTCCCGAAAACCCTTGCTCCCCCGCGCCCGGCGGTTGCAGGGAGGGCAAATCCGCTCCCGCCGGTCGCAGATTCTGGAATGAAAGAAGTACGGACGAAAAAGAAAAAACATATGACAAAGGATATGAATGGGATGAAGAAAAAACGCGGCCGTCCGGCACTGGGCAGGACACGGAAGCTGACCAGGGGAGTGACAGTGAAGTTCTCCCCCGTCAGCTACGAGGCTCTCAGGTTCAGGGCAGGGAAGTCCGGCCGGAGTCTGGCGGTCTATATCAGGGAGGCGGCACTGGCGGCCACCGTGACGGCAAGGCATACGCCTGAAGAGAATGCGCTGCTGCGCAGCCTGGCGGGAATGGCGAACAACCTGAACCAGCTGACAAAGCTCTCGCACCAGGCAGGCTTTTACAGGACAAGGCTGCTGATAGACGGGCTGCTGGGAAAGCTGAAGCGGATCATGGACGATTACAGGCCTAAAGGAGGATAGCCTCATGATAGGAAAGATCAGGAAAGGCCGCTCGTTCGGCGGCTGTATACGTTACGTGACGCAGAAGGACGATGCGAAAATCATCGCCTCGGAAGGCGTGCTGCTGGGAACGGCAGAAGAGATGGCGCGAAGTTTCCGGTGGCAATGCCTGCTGAATCCGGACGTGACGAAACCGGTGGGGCACATCGCGCTCAGCTTCAAGCCGGAGGACACGCCGAGGCTGACCGACGCGTTCATGGCAAGTCTGGCGGAGGAATACCTGGAGCTGATGGGGATACGGAACACGCAGTTCATCGTGGTGAGGCATCACGGGACGGACAACCCGCACTGCCACATCGTCTTCAACCGGGTGGACTTCGATGGGAAGGTGATTTCCGACAGCAACGATTTCAGGCGTAACGAGAGGGTGACAAAAATGCTCAAGGACAAGTATTCACTCACCTATTCCGAAGGCAAACAGTCCGTTAAAACGGAAAAGCTGCACGCTTCCGAGAGGGTGAAATACGAGATATATCGTGCGGTTAAGGAAGCTTTGAGGAGTGCAGATACATGGAAAGAATTTCAAAATAGGCTCTTAAAAATGGGCGTGGAAATGGAATTCAAGTACAAGGGAAACACTAATGAAGTGCAGGGCATCCGCTTTATAAAGGACGGTCTGTCATTCAAGGGAAGTGGGATTGACCGCAGTTTCAGCTGGTCAAGGCTGGATGCGGCATTGGAGCATAACCATGTCACGTCCCAGGAAAATGACGTTTCCCAAAAGCAACCGTACCATGAACAAAGTCATGGTTCTATTATTGATAACCTGGTCGAAATCACCGGTACGGGTGGCGTGTTCATGCCGTCGGTGGCACCGACGGAGGACGAGAAAGAGGCGGAACGCCTGCGGAGAAAGAAGAAGCGCAGGAAAGGAAGGAGTTTGTGAACCATATGTATAACGAAAAAACTTTGAAAGATGAAACAGGAAAACTATCTGGAAGGCATCTACGGATGCCTTGAAAGGATCGAGAAGAAAGTGGAGACGCTGCCCGTGGAAGGCACAAGCCCCGCAGTTGAAAACCGGACCAATTCCCCTGAAGGGATTGCGGAACTGAAAATCCGTCTGGAACGCCTGCAATCCGCAGTGGAGAAAAACAGTTCGGAAATAGCAGCGGTACGTAGCCATACCGCCCGGTTGTCGGAAGGCAGGCCGTTGTTTGCCGAAACGTTTGCCGGAGAAATGGAAAAGACAAGGGACAGCCTGCGGCAGGACAGCCAGGCGGTAAAGGAAACGGTAAGACGGCTGGATGAGAGAATGGTCCTGTTGAAAAAGGAACCGGTACACAAACTGGTGACCTACCGTCTGGAAAGCGCATCCAAGGCGGTGGTAACGACAGCTTCAGCACTGATCCTGGCACTGGTCGTTTCCGTCTGGACCAACTGTAACCAGTACCGCACGAACCGGCTTTTGAAGGATGCCGATTTGAAATACCGTGCCATCAGGATCTGCCTGCCGGGGGATGATCCCGACATCGCCTTCCTGGAGAAGCATTTCACCATCGAGCGGGACGAGGAAAAGATCCGGCGTGTGGAAAGGCTGGTGACCGCTTTTGAGGACTCGGTCAGGAACCGCATCCGTAATCATGAAATGGCGGCCTACAAGGACAGTCTGGCGCATCGGCTGTTCAGGGAGGCACAGGAAATCAGGAAGCAAGTGGACAATCCTAATTCAAAATGACTGCACTATGGCAACAATCAAAACCAAATTCAGGTCCTCGTCCGTGGAAGGCAGGGAGGGGACGCTCTATTTCCAGATCATCCACGGAAGGGTGGCGCGCCAGATAAACACCGGCTACAGGCTGTTCCCTTCGGAATGGGACGGACGCATGTCGGAAATCATACTGCCGGTATCCGGTGATGCCAGAAGAAGCCTCCTGCTTGCGTTAAAGGAGCGGATGGAAAAAGACATCCGCCGTCTGGAAAGTATCATTGCCGGACTGGAACGTTCCGGCGGTACCTATCCCGCCGGCAGGGTTGTCGAACTTTTTCACAACCCGCCCCCTGAGGACAGCCATAATTTCATGGCCTTCGGAAAGAGGCTCGTGGAGGAACTGGAGCGTGTCGGCAAGAAGCGCACCGCCGAGAGGTACACCACCGTACTGAACAGCTTCACGCACTTCCGGGGCAGGGACGGCGACATCCCGCTGGAGGATATCGGCTCCACCCTCATGCTGGAATACGAGGCATGGCTGAAGGACAAGGGGATATGTCCGAACAGCACCTCCTATTACATGCGGAACCTGCGTGCCGTCTACAACCGTGCGGTGGACAGGGAACTGACGGTACAGCGCAGCCCTTTCAAGCATGTCTACACCGGAATAGACAAGACCGTAAAACGTGCTGTTCCATTGAAAGCGGTCCGCATGATACGTGACCTGGACCTGCGTCTTTCCCCGGGCATGGAATACGCCAGGGACATGTTCATGCTGAGCTTTTATACCCGGGGCATGTCGTTCGTCGACATCGCCTACCTGAAAAAGGCTGATCTGAAGAGCGGCGTGCTGACCTACCGCAGGCGGAAGACCGGCCGGCGTCTGTCCATTAAATGGGAGAAGCCCATGCAGGAGATCCTGGACAGGTATGGCCACAATGACAGCCCCTACCTTTTTCCGGTCATCAGGGATACGGCCAAGGATGCCGTGCGGCAGTACAGGAGCGCAGCGCATTTCATCAACGGAAAACTCAAGGAACTCGGGAAACGGCTCGGGCTCGGTATGCCGCTCACCATGTATGTAGCCCGACATGCATGGGCGAGTATTGCCAGAAGCAAGAATGTGCCGCTGGCAACCATCAGCGAGGCGATGGGACATGATTCGGAAAACACGACCAGAATCTACCTCGCCTCGCTGGACACCTCACAAGTGGACAAGGCAAACGACATCATACTCAAATCCTTATAACGGGGACGGATGCGGCACGCAGAATAACGGACAAAGGCTGTGCCGTTCCTGCTTCTCTTTTTAAGAGAAATATTACACATTGCAAAGATAATCAAAATATGGGAAAGCACCCGTCCGTATGATAAAAAATTGTTTTCTCCAAAGGAAAATGTTTCAAATACCGGTATGATTGTTGAACAGATCACTTTCAGGATTCATATATGATTCTGATTGTCAGATGCTATCCCTTCCCGATATTTCTCTTAAAAAGAAAAGTACCGGAAAAGATCCATGAACTATCAATATAGCGGCAGGATACCGTTGAAGATATTCTTATTGACAATTTAAAATCGGATGTTTTTAAAAATGGATTTTTGAAGGCGTTTTGTAATACAATAAAAATTGTTGAGCATACGGCTCGTTTTCTTGGAAAGAGAAATATTACAATGTGCAAAGTTACGTAAAATATTGAAAAAACAATAGAAAACGGGTGATAAAATTAACCAAAACATTCATACAGAGTGTATTTGCTTAACATATGTCGGATAAGTACCATAATGCTGTTCCGTATTTCTATCTGTCCGTCAACCAGTTACGTAAAATATGATCCCCGGATATTTCTCTTTCCAAGAGAAGTAGCGGCAGAAGCCTCGGAAATGAGGTCTGTACACTTTGTCAAAAGTATGGGACTGATAGTGGATATTATGAATAAAGGAAATGTAATCCGTTGTAATACATACCAATATACGAATTGGCATGAACTAGGGGTATATCCTCACCTATAAAATAATCCCGGCAATATGGGTATGAGTTTTTCTACGGTGGAAGAAAAAAAGCAGGTCCGCTGGTTCGTCATGCGCGCCTACAAGAATGAGAAAATGGCGGAGGACAGGCTGAAGGACAAGGAATACGGTCTGGAATATTTCATTCCGAAACATTACGCCGTAAAGACCTATCACGGGGTGAAGTCGACAAGGCTGGTGCCGGTCATACCGAGTCTGGTTTTCGTCCACGCCAGCCATTCGCAGATCACCGAATTCAAGAAACGGTACAACTTCCTGCAATTCGCCATGTGGAAAAAAAGCACGGGTATGGAATATATCACCGTGCCAGACGACCAGATGGACAGTTTCATCCAAATAGCTTCCCTGTATGAGAAGGATACGGCCTATTATAAGCCGGATGAAATCGACGTACGGAAAGGTACCCGTGTATGTATCCACGGCGGCAAGCTTGATGGAGTTAAGGGTGTGTTTATGCGGGTAAAAGGGAAACGCAACCGCCGGGTGGTCGTGATGCTTGAGGGGATTATGGGGATATCGGCTGAGGTTCATCCCGATTTGATTGAAGTCATTTCCTGATATGGAAAAGTCTGGAATCCTCATTCACGGTTTTACGCAAATAAAAAACAATATCTGAATATATGTATTTTTGGATTGTAAATTGTTCACTGGCATTTTTGCTTTGTGTTCTCTGTGCGGGTATCGTCATTCCCCAGATTCTGCTAATCGCTTTTCGCAAACAGCTGTTCGACCTTCCCGATGAACGGAAGATACATCATTGTGCGGTGCCCCGATTGGGTGGTATCGCGTTCAAACCGGTCGTGTTTTTCACCATAGCTTTGTTACTGGGAATCAATATGGCACTGGGGCATTCGGAAATGTTGTCTGAAATCGGAAACAATGTACGGCCTTTGGCTTTTGCTTTCTGCTCCATCATGGTACTGTATCTGGTCGGCATGGCCGATGACCTAATTGGTATCCGTTATCGTGCCAAGTTTGTCATCCAGATCCTGTGTGGCGTGATGCTTATCGCCGGTGGAATATATATCAATAACCTGCACGGCATCCTAGGTATTCATGCGGTTCCGTTATGGCTGGGGTATCCTTTGACCATTTTAATCGTGGTCTTCATCATCAATGCCATCAACCTGATCGACGGCATTGACGGGTTGGCTTCCGGGCTATGCAGTGTCGCCTGCCTGTTTTACGGTCTGACTTTTTTCATGCTCCACCAGCATGTCTATGCCATACTGGCGTTCGCCACATTGGGAGTGTTGGTACCGTTCTTCTATTACAATGTTTTCGGGAACGCCGAGCACGGAAGGAAGATCTTCATGGGTGACACAGGTAGTTTGACCGTTGGCATGATGCTCTGTTTCCTCAGTCTCAAACTGACCATGTGCGGTCTAGACGATAATACAGGAAATGTACATCCGATGGTGCTGGCCTTCTCACCCTTGCTGGTTCCATGCTGCGATGTGGTCCGGGTCTACCTGCATCGGGTACGCAACGGGAAGAACCCGTTCCTGCCGGACAAGAACCACATCCACCATAAGCTGCTTGCTCTCGGAATAAAGCAGCGCAATGCCATGATTATCATTGTTTCCGTATCAACAATATTCATACTGCTCAATATTCTTCTGTCCCTTTATCTCAATGTGAACTGGATCGTGCTGGGCGATATCCTGATATGGACTCTTGCCAACATCAGGCTGACGAAATCTATCGGACAACTTCAATCGGAACAGAAAACCAACAAATAAAAATCAATGAAATATGAAAATCAGATACATTTTATTCTTATTGACCGTGGCTTTCCTGCTGGGATCATGTGCCACGCCGAAAGTCGCTTATTTCACGGACCTGAAACGGGGTACCGCAGAACAAGTCTTGAACCCGCTGGAAATCCGGGTGCGTCCCGAAGACAAGATCTCAATACTGGTCAACAGCAAGGACCCCTTGTTGATGAACCTTTTCAACCTTCCGATCATATCCAGACAGATCGGTACGACATCGGGAACATCCAATAGCCAGGGGATATCAGGATATACGATCAACAAGGATGGAGATATCGATTTTCCAGTGTTGGGGCATATCCATGTGGCGGGAATGACACGCGAGGAAATCGCCTCGTATATAAAAGAGGAACTGGTTTCGAAGAATCTCGTGAAAGACCCTGTCGTTACAGTTGAGTTCATGAACCTGACCGTTTCCGTGTTGGGTGAGGTTGCCACCCCCGGACGCTTCAATATCGATAAGGACAAGCTGACGCTTTTGGATGCTTTAAGCATGGCCGGAGACCTTACCGTCTACGGGAAACGGGAGAATGTGCTGGTACAACGGGAGGAAAACGGTAAACAGACCTTGTATCAGGTTAACCTGAATTCAGGATACGACCTTTATGCCTCTCCCGTGTATTATTTACAGCAGAACGATATAGTTTATGTGGAACCTAACTCAATGAAAGCACGGCAGGCGACTGTCAACGGCAATAACGTCCGTTCTGCTTCTTTCTGGATGTCGTTGGCCTCGCTGCTGACTACCATTACCGTGTTAATTGTGAAATAAATATAAAATCAGATATGGCCATAAATCAAAAGAATATAAAACCGGGACAGCAGGATGATTTCCTGCGGATACAGGATCTGTTGTATCTGTGTCTCGCAAGGTGGAAGTGGTTCGTCTTGTCTTTAGTGGTAACGATCGGTGTCGCTACCGTCTATCTGTTGCGTACTCCTGCTGTATATACACGCACCGCTTCGGTATTGATCAAGGAGGATTCCAAAGGCAAGTCGGTTTCCTCGGATTTGGAATCCTTCTCGGAGTTCGGGTTGTTCCAGTCCAGTACCAACGTGAATAATGAGCTCATCACCTTTCAGTCACCGGCTTTAATGACCGAGGTGGTTAAACGGTTGCGTTTGGATATGAATTACTTCGTTCCGGGAAAATTCCACCGTCAGGTGGCCTATGGGCTGACATTACCAGTGGATGTAACGATAAATGACTTGCCTGAAAATGAATCAGCCGGTTTTACGTTGGAAGTGCAGCCGGATGGCACATTATTCCTGTCTGACTTTATACGTAACGGGACGGATCTTGACGAAAAGGATATAAAGGGAAGCTTGTTCGACTCCATTCCTACACCATTGGGAAAAATCATTATCCATACAACACCCAATTACGTGAAAGGCAAGGCATATACATTATATGTAGGCAAATCCAATTTGTATAACGCTGTAAACTCCTGCTCATCCAATCTGTCCGTTTCATTGAATAACGAGAAAGCGTCGGTTATAGACTTGTCATTCAAGGATAACTCCACACAGCGGGCTGAAGATGTATTGAGCATGTTGATTTCCGTTTATAACGAGAACTGGGTGAAGGACAAGAACCAGATCGCTGTCAGTACCTCAATGTTCATCAATGAGCGTCTGGGAGTAATCGAACAGGAGTTGGGGAACGTGGACGAGGATATTTCCTCCTACAAGTCAGAACACCTGTTACCCGACGTGCAGGCGGCATCGAGCATGTACATGGCCCAAAGCAGTGCGACCAACGCACAGATCCTGGCCTTGAACAACCAGCTTTACATGACCCGTTACATCCGGAACTATTTAGCCAACGATGCCAACCGTACCCAACTGCTTCCGGCCAATTCCGGTATAGAGAGTGCCAACATCGAATCGCAGATTGCCGAATACAACAAACAACTGTTGCAGCGTAACAGCCTGGTTGCGAACAGCAGCGCAGAAAATCCGCTGGTCATGGATATGGATCAGGCTCTGGCATCCATGCGTGGGGCGATAATCAGGTCTATCGACAATCAGATAGTAACCTTGAATTCGCAGATAAAAAGTTTGCGGCAGACGGAGCAACAGACAACATCACGTATAGCGGCCAACCCTACACAGGCCAAATACCTGCTTTCGGTGGAACGCCAGCAGAAGGTAAAGGAGGCTCTTTACCTGTTCCTGCTGCAAAAACGCGAGGAGAACGAACTCTCGCAAGCATTTACGGCCTATAATACACGCATTGTCACTCCACCGCACGGCAGTATGTTGCCGACATCTCCTGTACGCAAAAACATCTTTATGGTCGCGTTTGCTCTGGGGCTGCTCATTCCGGTAGTCATCATCTTCATGCGCGAGAACATGAATACCCGTGTACGGGGAAGGAAAGACCTGGAGAGTGTGACCGTACCGTTCATCGGTGAGATTCCGCTGTTTACAAGAAAGAAGAAAGGGATATTCGGGAAAAAGCCGCAGGAAGTCAAGGCCGTTGTCGTCAAGGAGGGTAGCCGTGACATCATCAACGAGGCGTTCCGCGTATTGCGTACCAATCTGGAGTTTATGACCGGCAAGGACAAGACATCGAATGTCATCATCGTGACCTCGTTCAATCCAGGCAGCGGCAAATCGTTCCTGACCATGAACATCGCCGTGAGCTTTGCCATCAAAGGTAAGAAAGTGCTGGTAATCGACGGTGACCTGCGTCACGGATCTGCGTCATCCTATATCGACTCTCCTGCCAAGGGATTGAGCGACTATTTGGGAGGTCGTATCGATAACCTGAACGAAATCATCGTATCCGATCCGAAGCAAAAATCTATGGATATACTACCCGTGGGGACGATTCCTCCCAACCCAACGGAACTATTGTTCGACGAACGCCTGAAGCAGGTGATAGATACCGTAAGGGGGCAATACGACTATGTGCTGATCGACTGTCCGCCCATCGAACTGGTGGCCGACACGCAGATTATCGAGAAGCTGGCAGACCGTACCATTTTCGTAGTTCGTGCAGGATTACTTGAACGGAGTATGCTTGCTGAACTGGAGAAAATCTACGAGGAGAAGAAATACAAGAACATGTCCCTGATCCTGAATGGAACCGAGGGAAGCGGTGGCCGCTACGGATACCGTTACGGCTATCGGTATGGTTACCACTACGGCTACGGCTCGGGATACCACTACGGCTCCGATGAGAAACGTATTGGTATTGGGTGATAAATAGCTGGTTATCAAATAATTAGCAAACAAGTATTTCAAATAAAATCTTCATATCATTGTGTGGCCTTTCAGAAAACGCATCCCGCTGAAAGATAGCGGCATATTCGAGGGTTTTACCGACTGGCACTCGCACATCCTGCCGGGGGTGGACGACGGGGTGCAGACGATGGAAGAAGCGTTGGAAATATTGCGTTTGTATGAGTCATTGGGTGTGAAATCCATATGGCTTACGCCGCATATCATGGAAGATATGCCCAACACCACAACGCATCTCCGGGAGCGTTACGCTGAACTTCAAGCTGCTTACACCGGTCTAATAAATCTGCATCTTGCGGCTGAAAATATGCTCGACAATCTCTTTGAGGAGCGTTTGGAAAAGAATGACTTGTTGCCTTTGGGCGAGAATGGAGACCACCTGTTGGTGGAAACCTCTTATTTTAGTCCTCCGATGGGATTGAGCAATATCTTGCTTCGCATCAAGGCCAAAGGCTACTATCCGATTCTCGCTCACCCCGAACGGTATGTTTATATGGGTGAATCAGATTATCAACGGCTAAAAGACATGGGGGTAAAGTTCCAGCTCAACCTTCCGTCAATAGTAGGTATGTACGGTGATCGGATTAAGAAAAAGGCCAAATGGTTGATGAAGAACAATTTATACGACTTGACAGGCAGTGACACACACGGTTTGGCAGTCCTGGAAAGAATCATATATAACAGAAATTATCACAAACCGATCAGTTCAAAGCCGATCAATGATAAAATCTGTATTTGCGAGAATGAGATCTAGGATTCACTAATAGAACTAAAATTTGATCGTTTTGCAACTAAAGGATTTTTCGGCAACAGCATAAAATGTTTCAAAAAAAATCTCATGAAGTTTTCAAATGAAGAAATATGTAAGTATTTCGAGGTTCTTATAACTAAGCGAAAAGAACTTTATAAGGAATCTATTGAGATGTATGATAATGAATCGTTTACAAACTCACACATATAGAATATATTGTCAGTGCCAATAGAAATATGCAGTCTTGGCAAAGTAAGTGCAGATTCTTATCCCATATTCCATCTGACATAAATAAATCCATTCATCATGAATACAGATATAAAAATTGCCGTAGCCGGAACAGGCTATGTTGGAATGAGTATTGCCACACTGTTGGCACAACACCATCAGGTGATAGCCGTGGATGTCATTCCCGAAAAAGTGGAAAAGATAAACCATCAGGTGTCCCCCATACAGGATGAATATATTGAGAAGTATTTGGCGGAAAAACCATTGAATTTGACGGCCACCCTTAACGGCGCAACAGCTTATCGGGATGCGGACTTTGTGGTTATTGCCGCTCCTACCAACTACGATCCGGTAAAGAACTATTTCGACACCTCACATGTGGAAGAAGTCATTGAGTTGGTAAAAAGCGTTAATCCTAATGCCATCATGGTCATTAAGAGCACCATCCCGGTTGGTTATACCGAAAGTGTACGAAAGAAACTTGATACGGAAAATGTTATCTTTTCACCAGAGTTCCTGCGAGAAAGCAAGGCTTTGTATGATAACCTCTATCCCAGTCGTATCATTGTGGGCAGACCAGAAGGAGATAAACGTTTGGGCGAAGCGGCACGGACCTTTGCTGCCCTTTTACAAGAAGGGGCGATGAAAAAAAATATTGATACACTTTTTATGGGTTTGACCGAGGCCGAGGCTGTGAAACTTTTTGCTAACACTTATTTAGCCTTGCGTGTAAGTTATTTCAATGAACTGGATACTTACGCTGAGATGAAAGGTTTAGATACACAGGCCATCATCAACGGTGTGAGCCTAGACCCTCGTATCGGCACACATTACAACAATCCTTCATTCGGCTACGGAGGTTACTGTTTGCCCAAAGACACGAAACAGTTGCTTGCCAATTATGCGAATGTACCTGAAAACCTGATACAAGCTATTGTAGAGAGTAACCGTACCCGTAAGGATTTCATTGCCGACAGGGTATTGAATAAAGCCGGGTATTACGATTATTACAATCGTGGAGACTTCAATCCCAATGAAGAAAGAAAATGTGTAATCGGTGTCTATCGTCTGACAATGAAGTCAAACTCGGACAACTTCCGCCAGTCATCTATTCAAGGAGTAATGAAGCGTATTAAAGCCAAGGGAGCAGAAGTAATTATTTATGAACCGACATTGGAAGATGGAAGTACATTTTTTGGTAGTAAGGTGGTGAATGATCTGAATACCTTTAAAAGGCAATGTCAAGCCATTATCGCTAACCGTTATGATGCCTGCTTGGATGATGTAAATGGCAAGGTCTATTCACGTGATGTATTTAGGAGAGACTGATACTTTAACTGTTTCTATATGAAAAGGCGTATATTATTCATACATAATAATTTAGGCGGAGGAGGAGCTGAAGGGGCATTGATAGAAGTGCTGAACCATTTGGATTATAACCGATATGATGTCACGCTTTTTTTGCTTTACCGCACTGGTGATTTTATTGACAGGGTACCTCCTCAAGTACATTTCAAACATGAGCAATTTGGTCGATTCTTCCCCGGCTATAAAGGCAAGATAGCTATCCGCTGCGGATTAAGAAATATGCTGTTGCGTTGTTGTGCCAAACGAGTATTTGCCAACGAAAAATACGATACTATCGTATCTTTTATGGAAAGTGCTCCGGCCAAATTTCATAGCTATATTCTTGATAAAGGAAAGAGAAACATAACATGGGTACATTGCGACTTGTTGAATAATCACTATACAACGGGATTTTTCCTAACCCTCAAGCAGGAACAGAAGTTCTATTCACGAATGGACGATGTCATATTTGTATCAGAAGATGCAAAGAAAAATTTTAGTAAATTATTCGGAATAGATAAAGGAAGGGTAATCTATAACATCATAGATCAACGGGCTATTTGTAAACGAAGTAAGGCAGTTTCCAGTATGCCTCGGCATCGAACTTTTACCTTCGTCAATGTAGGGAGCTTGAAAGAAATTAAGCGACAGGACAGAATAATAGAAACAGCTGCACTCTTAAAAGCGAGAGGTTATGACGCAGACTTTTGGCTAATAGGGAAAGGCATTTGGGAAGAACGACTAAAAGCACAGGCAACAGCGCTCAACGTATCAGATAGCGTACATTTTTTAGGTTTCCAATCCAATCCATATCCTTATGTTGCGGCAGCAGACGTGTTTCTTATGACATCCGACAGCGAAGGTTTCCCCCTTGTTGTGGCCGAAGCAATGTGTCTTGGCAAAGCTGTAATTAGTACTCGCATAACAGGACCAATGGAAATGCTTGGTAATGGCCGTTATGGTATTCTGACCGGTTTCTCTCCGGAAGAAATAGCCAATTCTGCCATATCACTTATAGAAGACCCTAAACTATTATCAAGCTATCAGCACCTCGCATACGAAAGATCCATATCATACTTCGATGTAAATGGTGTGATGACACAAATACATGACGTAATAGGTAATTGATTTTCAATGGCACGAGGGGAGAATAAGCAAATAGCCATAAACATGTTTGCACAAATAGCAGTTTTTGGCATTCAATTCTGTATTAGCTTTTTCTTGACACCATTTATCGTAAGGACGTTAGGAGTTGAAGCTTATGGATTTGTCGGTTTGTCAAATAACATTATTGGATATATGCAAGTAGTAACGGTGGCATTAAATTCCATGGCCGCTCGTTTTATCTCAATAGAATACCATAATGGAAATTTTCAAAAAGCAAATCAATATTTTTCATCTGTATTCTATGCCAACAGTATTCTAAACGTTGTTATTTCCGTCATTTGTCTATGTTTCGCATTCTTTTTGGAATATATAATAAACATACCCAATACACTGATTCCCGATGTAAAATGTCTCTTTCTGCTTTTGACGGTGAACACGGTACTCAATTTGACATTCAATGTATATACCGTTTCTCCATTTATAAAAAATAGATTAGATCTAAACTCAATCCGCAACCTCATTTCTACAATATGGCGAACGATAATTCTTTTATTCCTTTTCCTACTGTTTGCTCCACGTGTCAGCTATCTCGGCATAGCATCTGTACTCGCTTCGGTGTATTTGGTCATAGCTAATATTGTCATTAAACGAAAACTGACGCCAGAATTCCATCTGTCACGAAAAAACTATGACTGGAAAAGCACGCGCGAAATCCTATCTTCCGGAGTGTGGAATTTACTAATTAGTGTAAGTACAATGCTTGAAAAAGGTTTTGATTTACTGTTCGCTAATTGGTTTATCGGTAATGCCATAATGGGGATGCTTTCGGTGGTTTCCACTATTACAGTGCTTATACCACGTGTCCTTAAAATGGCAAATTCTTCTTTTGCTCCTAAAATAACAGAATATGGAGCAAAAGGTGACATTGAAGGCATAAAAAGGAATGTATTTAAGTCCGTCAAAATCATGTCTATAATGGTCATATTACCGCTGTCAGTTCTATATGTTTATGGCGAGAGTTTTTTCACACTATGGTTACCTAATCAAAATAGTTCTCTTTTATATGTCATCACTATACTGACAACTTTAGATATGATATTTGGAATGCCGTTGGAGGTCTGCTGGAACATATTTGGAGCCACAAATAAAGTCAAGATGCCTGCAATAGCAATGTTTGTTACAGGCGGATTGACATTTTTATCCTTGTTGGTTTTACTCTATATTTATAAGGATCCTACGGCACAACTGATTTGTCTGGCATCTGCTAGAACATTCTGGAACATTATAAAGAACTTGACATTTCTGCCCTTTTACGGGGCAAGATGCTTAAACCTAAAATGGAATTTTTTCTATCATTCCATGGCAAAGCCTGTTTTGGGAATTTTTATTGCATTGTCAATATGCCAAACCTATCGTTTTATGATTGTTCCGAATACTTGGGTAGAATTTATACTTTCTTCCATTCTTGTATGCTTATCTGCTTTGATTATAGGAAGTCTGTTCATTCTGCCAAAAAAGGATATAAAATATATTTTCCAAAAAATACGTAAATGAAAGGAACTCAAATCTGTATATTATCATGTCTTGCAGAAAACGGGGTTCCTCACTGTCACACCAAACATAAAATCTATAAAATAGCATGAACAATAAAGCCTGTGTCAGATATGGTGCATTAGATGCCATGAGGATATTAGCTGCATTCTCAGTGGTATGCATCCACTATCAAATTGTACCCGGCTCGATGATAAGCAGATACACCGAAGTCGCCGCACGATTCGCTGTTCCCCTTTTCTTTATGATAACCGGTTTTTTCTTGCAGACAGTAATAGATAAGGGGCGGTTTAAAGGATACATGCAAAAGATTGCTATACTCACAGTTGGTACAAATGTATTGTATCTTATCCTTGGCTTTTTATATGGGACACTTGATGCCTTATCGATTAAGGATGTCTGTCTTCAGCTGCTGGGCGTACCTGTCTGGGGAGGTATAGTATGGTATCTGTTTACATTGATTTACAGCTGTATAACTATTTATTTCATCTATAATAAACTACCTCGCCTGATAAAATTCCTGCCGTTGTTGATTATAGGATATTTTTGTCTAGTTCCTTATTCTATATCTCTGATTCATGAAAATGGATGGAAAAGTTCCATCGTTATTAACAATTTCGTGGTTGAAGGTATTCCGCTTATAGCATTGGGCTGGAACATACGTCCGCTCACAAAATGGAATATAAACTGGAAAGTATGGGCATTTTTTGCAATGGTATTTACCATTACGGCAATATTTGAGGCACGTGCAGCCAGTCAAATTCTGCACTCATGGATTCAGGTTTATTTTTCCACCATCCCACAAACTATCTGCATAATGATGGCAGCTCTGACATTTCCGCAATACAAATGGCGTTTAGGTTGGCTGTCCACTGCCGGGCAGAAATATGCGACATATATATATATATATCATTTCATCTGGGCAAACACAAAATCATTACCCAGTACAATAAACGATACCCCATATATGGTTTGGTTCGCGTTTTTTTCCGCATTGATACTTTCCGTCATTCATGTAGATGTCATGAAGCCCTTGTTTTTTAATATTAAAAAGTATGTCAGACATTGTTGTTGCTTCCGATTGTAATTACCTGCATTTAGTTTCTATATGTGCAGTTTCACTTTTTGAGACAAACTCCAGTGAAAGTTTGCACTTTCACTTACTTAGTAATGGAATTGATTCTGCGGATATCAAAAACTTGCAAACCATTGTAGAGGGGTATAGAGGAAAACTATCAGTCTATCCCATAGAAAATTTAAGGGAACGGCTTATGACAGATGTACCTGAAACAATTTCTCTTACGTCATATGCCCGTCTGTTTGCAGGTTCCATACTGCCTGCAAATTTGGATAAGGTTCTGTACATTGATTGCGACATCATATTCAACGGTTCCATAAGAGATTTATTTAATACCGATTTAGGAAACTGTTTGGTCGGAGGTATATTAGACCCATTGATCAGCCGTACCTATAAAAAGGAAATCAAAATACCCATGAGCGAACCATATATTAATGCCGGTGTCCTGATAATTCCTCTGAACCGATGGCGCAGTGAAGGAATGGAGCAGAAGTTTGTTGATTTTTTAGTTGCAAATAGAGGTAAGGTACATCATCATGACCAAGGCATTATCAATGCAGTGTGTGCAGGAAGAAAAAAAATTCTACCTCCACAATTCAATGTCATGTCCAATAGCCTTTGCTATCCGTGGAAAGATTTGTATAAAATAAACACCCCCTTTTATGACCAGGAGGAATATAAGAAAGGAATATCCAGTCCGGCAATCATTCATTTTACCGGAGCTATTCATGGAAGACCGTGGATAGTGGGTTGCACACATCCATACGCTAATAAATTCTTGCAATTCAAAGCGAAAACAGCCTACAAGGACATACCATTGAAACCTAATAACCAATCGGCGGCATTGCACCGCTTGGAAGGTATTCTTTATCGGCTATTGCCATTTAGCCTTTTTAAACGGTATATGCAATCCGTTTACTATCTAAGTTACTTTAAACATTCGATTAAAAAATGAAAATCAACCTATCGATCAAAAAAATGAAAAATGGGAAAGAATAATAGAATAGTAATTATATGTCCGTACTTATTTCGTCTTGCGCGAGGTATAGAACGTTTTTGCATAAGTCTTTCCAAGGCTTTTGTAGACAAGGGATATGATGTTGTGATTTATGCGTGGGGAACAGCTAAGGAAACCTTGTGCGGTGAGATAGATGAGAGAATTAAAATCAGGAAGGTGCCTTATTGCAGATGGTATCAGGAAAAAATCGCCGTTTTCTTTTACCGGTGGTGGCTTCGTCAGGATAATCCCAAAGCTACTATACTGAACTTCTTGTATCATGGAGAAACTTCTCTTCCTCACAGAAGGAAATATCTTTATGTCCTTCACAGCCCTGCGTCACAGATTCCCAGCAGATATGACTTTGTAAAGAATCACATCGATATTTTTGAGGACATTCATGTCGTGGCCATCTCTAAAATGGTGGAAGAGGAAGCACGTCCCTACGTGGGTAATACTCCGATGACTCTGATTTATAATGGAACAGATACCCAGCTGTTCAGACCATCAGCTCATAAAATACAGAATGGCAAGCTCAATATTATTACTGCTGCTGCTTTTGAGGAACGAAAAGGAATGCATTACATCATAAAGGCTCTGGCAGATTATAAAAACCGTAACCAAATCAGATATGATATCTATGGATCCGGTGATAAGAAATATGCCACTTATCTATCAGAATTAATTAAAAGTAATGGCTTGGACAATATTGTAACGCTAAAAGGTAACGTAAACAACATAGCCGAACTATTGCCGAAATACAACTTGTTTACCCTACCTAGTAAGGGCGAAGCTTTCGCACTGTCCCCCATAGAAGCACTAGCTTGCGGCATACCAATATTGGTGTCCGACTATCCACCTTATCCAGAATTTGTAAAATCCGACTTTGGATATATCGTAAATCGAGAAGATAAAAAAGCTATTCATAATTGTCTTAATGAACTTTTACAAGACAAGGAACTTCTTCGGTCAAAATCATATGCTGCCCGCAAAGCCAGTGAAAAATTTTCTTGGAACTGTATTGTCAATCAATATATAGAATTAGTTAAATAATTATTGTATGACTGTATCCGTATTTATCTGTACATATAATAGAGGGAATCTAATAGACGGTACACTATGCGCTATAATTGAAAGACAGACGAGAAAACCTGACGAGATTGTAGTAGTAAATGGAGGTGGTATTAATGACTGTCACGCCACCATAGTGAAGTGGCAGAAGTTGTTTCCTACACTTAGAGAAATCAAGACAAAGAATGTGAACCTTGCTACCAGTCGTAACATCGGTCTGCCCCAATGTAAGGGTGACATCATCCTTCAGACAGACGATGATGCGGAACCATTCCCCAACTGGATTGAACGCCTTGTTGATGAACATCAAAAACATCCCGAAGCCGGCGTAATTGGCGGAAATGTGGTGGATGCTTCTGGCGAAGGATTAATCTTCAAAATTGCAGATGCTACTACATTTACACATTTCAATGAAGAAGGCTATTGTGAGACAAGGACTGTACCAGGAGTGAACTCATCATACAAACGAGATACGATAGAAAAAGTTGGGGCGTATGATACCAATATGTTCAGAGGAGAGGATGTGGATTATAATTGGCGTTGTATCAAAGCAGGCTACAAGGTTCTTTCATTTCCTGACATTAAGGTTTATCATCACCATCGTGCCACATGGAAAGGACTTTACAACCAGCAGTATATGTATGGACGTGCCTACTTGTTGGTACGAAGAAAATGGAAAGATATGTATTGCTGCTACCCACATGGCATATACAATTTGCGTGACCTTGCTAAGTTCTGTTATTTCTGTATTGTGCCATTCGTTGACCAAGCACACAAATTGAAGCATGTGAAAGGTTTCTTCAATAAACTGATAGCCTACCCCATTATGGTGACTATCGGATATAATTGGCACAGGGGAGTGTTCGTGCAGTATTTCAAAGAATTGAAAAAATGAAATCGAAAACTATCTATATTTTTGCCAACTCCTATAAACCTGTTCTTGGAGGCGTACAGACTGTGGCTTCGCAATTTGCCGAAGGGTGTAGAAGGCGGGGATACCGTACTATAGTCATAACGAATTTGTATCCTAGGTATCTTAGAATTTATGAGAGAATATCGCAAGTTCCAGTAATAAGATTGCCATTTGCCAATGCGGACAAGCATATAAAAAATATGCTCATGTTTGGAGTTTCTTTCATTATGCTTTTCCTCTTCTTTCTGTTCAGAAGACCTGATTATGTATATGTCCATTTTCCCTTATCGCAATCTTCTTGCATAACCGCGTTACACCGCATATTCAAGTTCAAGATAATTACTTGCTTCCACGGGCACGATGTGCTGCGCTACGACGAAGGCTATTCGAAAGAATCAGTGCAATACAAGGCTCAGAAAAAATTATTGACACAGTCGGCTCAAGTAACTGCTTGTTCGGGCTATTTGGCTCATTGTGTTCAAAGGGTATTCGGATGCAAGAATGTGCATACGGTTTATAATGGAGTGGACTTGACGAGATTCAAAGACCGCAAACCATGTCCAACCATGCCGGGATGCAGCCCTTACCTATTCGCATGGGGCAGATTGGAGGAAATCAAAGGATTTAATTTGCTTTTGCAAGCATTTGCCAACTGCAAGAAGTCTCATGGACTGAAACTCCTGATAGCGGGAGAAGGAACACAACGGGAGTATCTACAGCGAATGATTGAGGAACTTGGATTGAAGGATAGTGCAGTACTCATAGGCCGGTTGGTGCCCGATGACATTGTTCAATATGCACAAAATAGTGAGATTAATATAATACCTTCAAGGAGAGAGACTTTTGGTATTGTGGCATTGGAGGCGATAGCAGCCAAACAACCAATAATTGCCACAAATAGTGGTGGTTTGCCCGAAATCATGTCAGACAAATACGGATTGACTGTTCCCGTTGATGCCGGTGAAATTAGGAAAGCCATTGACAAAATTCTGACAAAGGAAATCTCTTTCGATTATTCCGATACCGAGGAATATCTCAAACATTTCACGATAAAAAGAATGGTTGAGAATTATTTGCTTTTGCAAAGCAACTTCAATGGGTGCTGAATACAGATAGATTTGCAGAATGATTAAACTACTCTTCATCATTTCGCTACTTGCAATTTATTTGTGGTGTGGCCAGACGGATAAAGGACGGAAAGTCTATTTCTTGACAGCAATCGTGTTGTCATTTATTCGAGTACTTAAAGTTCCTGTTTTAGGAGACATAATGCCTGCGATGCCCATGTTCGGAATCATGCTTGTAACAGAAACATACAAGTCTCTGTCGGCATTAAAAGGGTGGTATCTGTATTTGTTGGCAGTTATAGTTTCGTTTCTTATTGGTCTTTTGTCAACTGATATATTGCGAGCTTTTCCATGGATTGGCCCAGTGTGGGACGTAATGGCCATAGCAACCTTGACTCCTCTTTATATAAAAACATACGAGGATCTTCAAAGATTTACACGATGCATACTCACAGTATCATTCATTTATTCATTCACTACAATACTGGCTTTTTGGGGTTTTTATGACGGTGTTGTTTTATTGTCAACAACGGATTCTGATATCATTAATCAATCCCGTATTTATGGAATATCATATTCTAATTTGACACAGACATTGTCTGTCATTACTATTTGCCTATTACCGCGTGCAAACATTAATAAGAAAGTAGTTTATTTACTGATTGTGATTTTCTCATACGCAGCTTTCGTGACGCTGAAGAGAATGTCGTTTATCGCCATTATATTATCTTTATTGTACTTTGTATATGTAGAATACAAAGAACGACAATATAAAAGTGTCTTGATAATTGCGGTATTGACGATATTAGCATCTGGTAGTGATTTATTGATGTTTATACTCGACAGGTTTGATATATTCTCCAACACTACCGCTATGACGATTACAGACCATTCATCTCAAACCAGAGTAGACCGAATCAACTTTGCCATGGATAGCTTTATCCGTTCTCCGTTATGGGGAAATGGAGCAGGATATGCCATATATATACACAACGGTCTTATGGAAATCTTGGCAAATTGCGGATTGTTGGGAATTGTATTTATTGTCGCACAGTATTTAAAGCCGTTGAGGGGTATTTTTTCAAGGAATCCTTGGAGCATGTGTACCTTGATATTTCTTATTACTGGCTTCTCGCTTGAGGCTGCAATTTCCCGACCGGAGTTAATGTGTTTTCTCGGTTTCTTTATTGGGGGATATACTGTATCTGAAAATTTACATATAGATTATACTAAACAGGATGAACAACAAATTAAGTGTGATTATTCCGACATTTAATGTTGAAATTTATTTAGAGGAACTGCTTTGTTGCATTGAGAACTGGGCAGATGAGATTATCATCTGTGATTCATTCAGCACGGACAAGACTTTGGAAATAGCTCGTCGGCATGATGTAAAAATCGTGCAGCATGAATACATCAATTCAGCGAAACAAAAAAACTGGATCATACCGCAAGCTACAAACAATTGGGTGATGATCATCGATGCGGATGAAAAACCGGAAGAAGCATTGAAAGAAGAGGTTACAAAATTCCTTGCGACAGTGGAAAATGAAGTAGATTTAGCGTATATACCTCGCAAGAATTTGTTTTGGGGTGAGTTTATGGGTAAAGCTTCTGCATATCCGGATTATCAATCAAGGTTGTTCCGCCGAGATAAAGGGCGCTATCAAGATAAGGAAGTACACGCTCAGGTGGAGGTATCAGGTCAAAAGGTATATTTGAAGCACGCATTGGTGCATGATGATTTTACGGATATCTCATCTTGGTGGTTAAGAAATAACAGATATTATCGTTACGAACTGGATGAGTGCATAAAAAAACGGCAAAAATGGGGAATGAAGTTACAAATAGTAAAACCTATCTATGTGTTTTGCTTAATTTATTTCCGTAGAGGTGGGTGTTTACATGGCTTCAGAGGTCTGTTTGTAGCTATGCAATGGTTCATCTATTATTTCATGGTTGGAGCGAAATTATATGAATACGAATTGTCTCAACATCAAGATTTGAGACATAAATCTGCAAACTCCAAATAAGATATTGCACAGTATCGAACAAATTACCAACTAATTTATGCGAAAAAAAATTGTAAAGATAGACCTTAACAACAAGGTTTATGGAGGACGTGTATATGAAAATCAGGTAATTGATCTATTGAAAGATACATTTGAGTTCAAACGTGTCTTTCTGATAAAATATCGAACAAAGGTATTAAATATTCCAAGAATACTATTCTTGTATATAAAATATAGATTTTTCTATAGAGGCTCTTTATTTTTAACGAATCAAACTACATGGTTTGCAGGACGATATTCTCGTAATATCGTAGTGGTACACCATTTAGATAGTTCTTTTTCCTATGGCACAAGTTCTTTTTACCAAATTTTTTGCGAAAAGGCATTATATCGTAACAAGAATAGGTTTACAAGAGTTGTCACTGTTGCAGATTGTTGGAGAAAGATGTTAGAAAAAGATGGTTTCAAAAATATAACTGTTATATATAACTCATTCAATACTAATTTATATCATTTTTCAGAAAACGAAAAAGAACGATTCAAAAGGCAATACGGATTCAAAAATAAACCACTGATATATTTGGGGAATTGCTTAAAGAAAAAAGGCGTCATAGAAACCTATAATTCTTTGAAGGATATTGATGCCTATTTTGTTACATCCGGGAATAAAGATGTGGAACTTCCTATACCTAATCTTATGTTACCATTTGAGGAATATCGTCTTTTGCTGGCTGCTTCTGATATTGTCATAACAATGTCTCTGTTCAAAGAAGGCTGGAATCGTGTAGTTCATGAGGCCGTGCTATGTGGAACTCCTGTTATCGGAAGTGGAAAAGGTGGAATGGAAGAATTGTTAGTGATGTCAGGGCAAACAATCTGCACTTCTTTTGAAGATTTGCCCCATCACGTGAATAGATTATTGAAAAACAGGTCTATACCGGACTCTCACTCTCTTATGAAATTCGATTTGCGCTACTTCAAGAAATGCTGGGAAACGGTATTGTTATAAACATTACTTATATGGAAACAGATTTTGGATTAGTATCAATAATAATGCCATCGTACAATTCGTCTAAGTACATAGCGAAAACAATTGATTCGATTGTGAGTCAGTTCTATACAAACTGGGAATTGCTGATTACTGATGATTGTTCTACAGATAATACGTGTGAGATTATAAAGGAATATGCCGCATATGACCAGCGAATAAAGCTTTTCGTTATGGAGGAAAACAAAGGTGCAGGAGTGGCTCGAAATAAATCCATTGAAGAAGCAAAAGGACGATACATTGCATTTTGCGATAGTGATGACCGTTGGAAACCGGAAAAATTGGAAGTGCAATTACGGTTCATGGTAGAAAATCGGGTGGAAATCTGCTATTCTTCTTACTTGAAATGCAATGAGAATGACAAAGTTTTTGGAATCGTCATCGCTCCCTCCAAAATTTCGTATAAAAAAATGACACGAAATGACTATATTGGGTTTCTGACCTGTATCTATGATACACATCAGATAGGAAAAATTTATATGCCAACATTGAGAAAGAGACAAGATTGGGCATGGAAAATTCTTCTAATGAAAAAATGTCCTATAGCATATGGCATAAAAGACACACTGGCATATTATAGAGTTAGGGAAGGTTCTCTGTCTAATAATAAGATGAAACTCATTCGTTACAATGTAACAGTATACAAGCAAATTCTTAAATACAATACTGTTAGGGCATGGGCAACATTTTTATGTGTTTTTTTACCAAATTATTTGCTGAAAAAATGCATGACAAAATTAGTCAATAGGTAATTATTGATTAATTATTTGCAAAGAAAAAATCGAATATAATGGAATTTTTATTCGCATCTCCTTCTGTTAGTTGTATTTATTACCTACCCGTTTACACAAAACGAAATTAGGCAAAATCAAACTTCGTGATGTAAACTCACAAAAGAACATAATCTATGCAAATCATACTGTTATCCGGCGGCTCGGGCAAACGCCTGTGGCCGCTTTCCAATAATACACGGTCAAAGCAATTCATTAAACTGCTGACTGCGCCCGATGGCTCGAAAGAGTCGATGGTGCAACGGGTGGTACGGCAATTACGGGAAACCGGCATCTGTGATTCGATTACCGTGGCAACAAGCCAGTTGCAGCGGGATGTCATCATCAACCAGCTTGGAGAAGAGATTCCTGTAGTTACGGAACCGGAGCGTCGCGATACATTCCCAGCTATCGCTCTCGCAAGCTCGTATTTGGCCTACGAACGAAAATGTTCCACCGATGAGATTGTAATCATCATGCCTTGCGACCCTTATACTGAAGCTGGTTATTTTGATACGATTCGCAGGATAGCGGATGCAGTGAAAAACAATGTAGCCGAACTGGTATTGATGGGAGTTAAACCCACATATCCGTCAGCAAAATACGGATATGTAGTGCCAGCCAATGATGTACAAAACAAAGGAACATTTCAAGTATCACGCTTTACGGAAAAACCAGATATGATGACTGCTGAGAAACTTATTTCGGAGGGTGCTTTCTGGAACGGGGGCGTATTCGCTTTCAGGTTGGGATATATGACGGATATCGTAGCCCGGTACATTGAAGCCGACACATTTGCGGAGATCCGTTCCCGTTACGGGGAGTTTCCCAAGATCAGCTTCGACTACGAGGTCGCCGAAAAGGCACAGTCGGTAGCCGTCGTACCTTTTGCCGGAGAGTGGAAAGACCTTGGTACATGGAATACGTTGACTGATGAACTATCGGAACACACCATGGGCAATGTTATCATGGATGAAGAATCCGAGAATACCCACGTCATCAACGAACTTGGACTGCCAATCATGTGTATTGGCACACGGAATCTGGTCATTGCGGCATCGAACGACGGAATCCTGATCTCGGACAAGAGCAAGAGCGAAAACATCAAGACCTACGCCGATTGTCTGCAACGCCGACCGATGTTCGAGGAGCACCGCTGGGGCGAATACAAAGTTGTCGATACCGCCGAGTTCCCCGATGGCTGCAAATCCCTTACCAAGCAGCTGAAAATCAAATCCGGTAAGGGTATCAGCTATCAGCTACACCGCCATCGCAATGAAGTCTGGACGTTTATCGACGGCGAGGGAGAACTGGTACTCGATGATATCAGGTCGGTTGTTAGCAGAGGCGATACGGTTACGATCAAGAAAGGTGTTAAACATACAGTTAGGGCTATCTCCGACTTGACATTCATCGAGGTACAGTCAGGAGAGCTACTTGTGGAATCAGATGTAGAACGTTTTGAATGGATATGGAACGACAGATAGACAAATCCAAACACCTGATATTCGAACACGATACTTATCAGGCGAATATCGAAGCCTTAAGACAGGAACTGAAGGACAAAAAAAAGATTGTCCTGTTTGTAGGTGCCGGAATCAATTTAGGGAGCGACAGCAGCATTGATATCAGTTGGAACGGGCTGCTAAACATGATGCTCAAAGACGCTTTGTCCATATTGTCTGCCGAGAAAAGATATACGACTAAAGAGAAGGAACGTTTGGAAAACCTGTTATGTTCCTCACAAAGAATCGGTCTAAGAACTGAAGAAGAGCAATCCCTTTGGGAAACATTACACACTACCGTTGAAGGAGAGTTCACGTCCTTGGTGCGGGCTTCCATCATCAAATCCATTTTGGGTAAAAATTACATCCATACGATCCGCCATCAATTGTACCGGTATTGCGACAAGGACAAGATGACTGAAATCTTTTTAGAGCATTATGGCCCAGGAAAAGAATCAAAAGAAGGTGCTCCTTCCTTGAACTCATTATACCAGCTTGCCCGGTTCATATTACTGTACGACCCTCTCGTGGCTGTTGTAACCTACAATTATGATAAATTCCTTACCATGGCTGTCGAAGTCCTGTATGAGAATAAAGACATTTTTTTTTCTGAGAAGGAGCAAGAGATGTTAATGGGGAACAAACGATGGAAAAACGGAGTCAGGATTGAGGAAGTATATGGGAATTTTAACAATTCTCAACAAGCGGACAATATCCTACCGATATATCATATACATGGTTACCTTCCTCCTTTCAACGAGCCGTTTCTGAGCGATGGGAACGAAATCGTCCTTTCGATGGAAGAGTATTATGATAATGTACGCAATGTCTACTCTTGGCAAACCGCCACCCAATTGCATTTTCTATGCCATTTCACCCTTGTTTGCGATGCAAATGATGCATGGTATCGCCAAATCATTGAACAATTTGGAATTTAAGCCGCAAGTTCCCGCATTCTATTCATTGGACAAGAACACAGACCAGATGAACGATATGCTTTTGGACTTCATTATCTCCAAGTGTATTGACAGGATGGTCAGGACAAGCAGCTTAAACAACGACTGGACTGGCAGCCGGTTTGCCGATGCGATATTTGACACGGGCAAAATTCGTGCGGGAGCATCGCACTCCAATACTCCGCCACCATTTCCTGAAAATTTGCAAAGCAAGATAGATTCATATATATCTGGAGGTATCGTATTTTACAACATCCGAACCAATTCATTGCATTTCAGAACAGCCCAATCCATAGATTCGCAGGCAAATATACTATTTACTCGCCGATATGATAAGATATCCGATTATCAGAAAATCTCAAATGTATTCTCGTCTGATGGAAACTTCGATTTTAGAAATGACTTTTTTGAGGTTCGATTCAATGGACATATTCCTATAGAAAATGAAAATAAAGATTCCAGAAATGAAATGGAATATAAATATGTGACAACTCCATCTCACACATTCAGCAAAATCCTTTCACATATACAAAGGGGGGCGGAAGAGAACACCAAGAACAAATCGATGCCATCTTCCTGCATTGTCATAGACGGATTGACCAAAATCAACGACAGCGACCTAAAAAGTTTTGAGCTGACGCCTTTTGAACATATACTGAGAAAAAGCGCGCTTGTCACTATTATCGTAATTGATGACTTGGATGAAAAATTAAAGATCAGTGCAGACATCCTGATTGAGCTTGGCCGCATAGAGAACAATAAGGAAAATTATACATCCCATGCTCTCCGCATAAGCAAGAGCGTGTTCCAATTGTGCGCATACGGGTGGCATGAATACAAGAAGAGAGATTACGGAATAGAGGTGTATCCTAGTTCCCATCTTCTGCTGCAACAAAAACGGTATTTGCCGCAAGCCAAGATTCTGACCCAACAGGGCATTTTAGAAAACCATTATTTGCGCCATGTAAATGCAAACGTTTCCGATGATGTCAAGAACAAAGGGAAGCTGAAAGAATATGAGGAGTATAAAAAGTCTGAAAATTCGGCCATGGATGTACTCCGAAACCTATATTTTGGCTATACTAAAAAGAAAACAACCACGGTAAAAGAAGCCTTGCAAGAACTTTTTGGTTATAAAAATGGGACTACATCCGGAAAAATAATTGCAATAATCGGTTCTCCGAACTCCTTTAAATTCTATTTGGCGGCAGGAAGCTGTTTCTGCGCGGCAAAACAAGGTATCCATACATTGTTTTTGACTTTTGACAGATTGATTGACAATCTTAGGCAGCATTTGGTATGTCCGGCATGGAATTCTATGGAAAATACACCTGTCCCTTGTTTGGATAACACAAATAATGGAAAAGAAAAAGGCACGGACACAGCTTATACTAATGATATGAACGAATATTTATGCACAGCAAATTGTTCGCGGCATTGCAAATTGTCAGAATGTGAAAAATGCTATTCCAAGATGCATTCCTTCAATATCAATATGGGCTGCATATCAACAGATGAGTTGCTGTACTATTTGAATGAGCAGCTGAATATTTGCTTTGACAAGAATGCCGATAAAAAGATAGGTCGGATTATCATTGACGACCTGCAAAAAATAGATTACAGCTTTCCCCTGTTGAAAGACAATGATTTGTTCTTAAGCGCAATCAAGAACTATTGCCAAAAGAAAAGTCTAGATTTGGTTATATTGTGTGACAAGCACGCAGGATTGGCAAAATGTTTAAGGTCTCTGTCAGACAATGTCATATGTATGGAGCGGAATGAGATGGATGATACTGGTCAGTCATTGTCCATTTATGTGGAGAAATATTCCGGCATAATATTTCCCAGCCATATCCTGAAAGAGGGAATCAAAATAGAAAATACGGAAGGGAAAAGCATTTATGATATTTTTAAGTGCCAAAGCAAGTCATGTGATATTGAGTTTGAACCTAATGCCGTGCCGATAAGTTTTAAGAGTTTTTGGAATGAATGATATTCTATCAACCTATTTTATCAGTTTTAAAAAAAACATAATGGCCGTTCATTCTAAACTTCTATTTCCGGATAGCGTTTCTTGTTCTCCCCAAAATAATCTCTATCGGGACAGAACGATAAACAAAAGCATAAATATCAGACTAACTTGTCCCGATAAAAGAACATGACTATTGAAGATGAAATCCTACAATACCTGCACTATCATCCTCTATCAAACCAGGTTGAGATAACACATGGGATAACCAATCCTTCCAATGATAGGGTAGCAAAAGTTGTTAATAAGCTAATAATCAGCACTATGAATAATTTTTAATTCCACCAATGAGTTTTCTGAATAATCAGGATTTGGATATGTACATAACTGGTAGTAATTCCAGACACCTTTAAAAGGTGTTGTAACCGAGTTTCGCAATTTGGAATGAAATCGTCACTGCATATAAATAACGGTTCTCAAAAGATAATTATTATCAGTGCCCTGACTTTTGTCTGTCAAAATAATGGAGGAATAATAATAAACATCTTCGACTTTCTTTTGAATGAAGCCAGCTTGAATATATGAGGTATGGTTACAATTCAAATAACCTTTATACCCCAACCGAGAAACGTAAAATTCTTCTTGATTGGGGTAATTTTTTAATATAATTACTGGTCGTGCAATCGCTGGTAGAAGCAATATGTAGGCATTCCGAATATACCTTTTTTCGGTAACCACAAATTGATTATGCAATTTCCCTCACTTAATCCCTCAACCTCCCTTTCTTGAATTTTTTCCAATCCTCTTCCCAAACATTTTTTATTTTTCCTTCGAGATTTTTTCTTTAATCAAAAAATGTTCTTACCTTTGTTTAAAGAATAGTTGTTTCACGAGTATGAGACTGTAAAATACTGAAATTAGCACAATCTCCAAATCGTTACCCGAAACTTTTTAAAACTTCTATAAGCGTTTGTCTTTCAAATCAATCTGTCAACAAGATAAGAATTTAAAGTATGTATTATGAGAAAATTTCTTCGTAATTAGTACTCGGGATAATCATGTTCTGGACATTTAAGCTAAAGTTTTTCTTTTTCTTATCCCACATACCGTAATTTGTCTTTATCTCTCCACTTTGATCATCATATTGATAAGTGATCTGATAGAATGGAACCCATTCATCGTTTGTCCGATCCCAACGAAACGCTTTCTTCTCGGAAACCTTGCCGTTCTCGTTGTACTGGAACTCATATCTTACCTGTTTGTTCAACAGTCCGTTTTCCTGTAAGAATACCACTTTAGAGATAATCTTACCATTCTCCTCTTTTGTATCATATAGATAATCTTTAGGAGACGCTGCGCTTATCGCTAAACTACACATGAAAGTAAAAACAAGCGCAAGAATACTTTTACCCCAAACTGATGTCTTCATACTATTTTAATTTATAAGGTTACTATCATTTTGTACCGCGAAGTAAGGAAGTTTCCCGACAATCACCAAAAGCAAAGTGACAAATCGTTAGTAATATCACAATATTTAACACATTCAAGACCTTCATTCCCTTCGATTCTCCCATGTTTACTGATATATTGTAAACCAAATCGTAAGTTCCCCCGATTTTTAAATATCTATTATTTACCACCAGCCGGATGTAACTTTCAAAAGAAAACTTTAGACACCGCTTTTTTAATAAATTAAAAATCTATTGATTAATAAATATATTCTTACTTTTGCAAAGGCAGAATGCAAATTGATTTCTTGACATGCGACAAATAATGAAACTATTTATCACATCCTTTCTTTTTATCCTATTCTCAGGATGTACAAAGGATGTATATGATCCTTCCGATAAAATTCCGGGAGAAGGTACTAATCCATTCTCAAAGGTAACAATTTCCTCTAATTTCGATTGGTCGATGATACAAATATCCCACCTTACCGTACAATCTTTCGACCCCTATGATGGCACCTATAATTATCTGGTAGAAGTATTTGATAAAAGTCCGGAAGATCAAGATGCGAATCTTCTCGCTACCGGGGTTTGCTCAAAGAAAACGCTTTTCGATAAGAAAATTATCTATCCAAAGGGAGAGTCGGATCAAGTTTACATAAAATTGACGACCCCTACCGGATATCAAGTTACCGCTCCTGTCACCTTAACACCGGGTAATGATAATGTCTGTGCTTTCGATTCGTTAGCCGTATCGCAGGAAACAACCGCTACTCCGGTTAGCCGTACCCCGACCCGAAGCGTGTCTTCCACCTATACATTTATAATAGAAGACTCTTTCCCTAATTACGGAGATTATGATTTTAATGATGCCGTGATAAAAGTCCAGATGGAAACTTCCATGAAAGACGATTATGTACAATTCGCCAATATAAAACTGACTTTCCGTGCATTAGGCGGAACTAAGCGGGCCGGAGCTTTCATCCATCTCCCCGGCATAAAGTCCAAAGACATCCAAAAAGCCGAGTTAAATGGCTGGACCACGACTCCAGAATCGGAAACCGAGACTCCGGTTTATGCCCTATCGGATGATATACATGGATTATTCTCTTTTCATGAAATGATTAATACAGATAATGACCTTCCATATAGGGGAAAGCAAGAACGTTTGATCACCTTTTCGTTCGCAGCCGGTGCCTTAAAAGATTTGACCATTGATGACATCGATCTTTTCACGACCGTATTAAAGCGGGAAGGAGAGGTCTTACGCACGGAAATCCACCAACGTAATTATAGCTATACCCCCAAAGGGGTCAGATACCGTTATTACTCAAATGATAATTGCATATGGGCCTTAATGATACCGGATGATTTCAAATACCCTGTGGAACATGCTTTTATTGGTGATGCCTATCCGGATCTATTGAAATGGGTAAGTGGAGATAGCAAACATGTACAATGGTATAAAAGTAAGAATACAGTTGATAAGTGGATTTATACCCGAGAACAATAACAACCTAAAATCCTCCGTAAAATGAAAACGACCGCCATCTTATTTCTTGCCTATCTGGCTTTATGCGTTCAGTGCTCAGTGCCGGAAAACAAGAGCACGAAAAAAGAGATTAGTACTCAACCGATAAAGGTGGGTGTATTCGATGGGCATGGAGGAGCACAGACCTGTATTTGGGAAACTGTCGCCGCTATCCGGCTGGACCCGGAAATGGAGGTACGTACCATTACTACAGCAGATATAGCCAATAATGCGCTCGATTCGATCGACGCTATTATTATCCCGGGAGGAAGTGGCAAAAGTCAGTACTTAAACCTAGGGACCTTAAATCAACAACGTATCAAGGACTTCATCGCTAAAGGTAAAGGGGCTGTCGGGATCTGTGCCGGAGCCTATCTATTCTCGAATACTCCCGATTACACCTGTATACAGCTAAATGGACAGCAAGCGATCGACATCGAGCATGACAACCGAGGGCATGGATTAGCGAAATTCACCTTATGCGAGGAGGGTAAGAAGATATTCCCCGAATTAGCCGACCGCGATACGAGTTTCGTCATTTACTATGAGGGACCGGTATTTATAAACAATCCGGTTGATACGATCCAAAGCAACACGCTTGCCATCATGGAAAGCGATGTGCATGAGGAAGGAAACGCCCCGGCTAATATGACAAACGGTAAGCCATTCTTCGTAGCCAATAACTACGGGAAAGGGCGTGTTTTTAGTTCCATCGCCCACCCCGAAGGTACTCCCGGCATGATGTGGATGATCCCCCGGATGGTACGTTGGACCTTGAATAAGCCTTTTATCCCTTATCAATCCTCCGCCGTACGTCCAGACCTGTTCAATCATGAATCATTAATGGCTACCGATGATTTAAAGCAGGAAGAAAAAGCCTTTCAAATCCTTTTAAGCGGAGAAAGCGAGCAAAAGGTTGCCGCCTTGGATTGGCTGGAAGCACATCATTCATGGGACGCCAAACGATGGGTACAAGGATTGCTTTATGACGCTTCACCCGCCGTCCGTATCCGGGCAGCCCGGTATATAGCGGATACCCATTACTTACCATTCTTACCCAACTTACAGGCGGCCTACCGGACAGAAACCGATAAGGCAACCCAAGAAGAGTTAAAGACGCAGCTGGAGAAACTAACAGCCTTACTTCCTTAGGCTAGGGAGATTTAAACTCTCCCTAGATATTCATCTACCGTATAGTTTAAGAAACGATTGAATGGTAATAACAATTTAAAGTCATCCACCGCCTTATCCATCCAATTCTTAGCGTAAAAGAAATTATCCGGCTTATAAGACACCACGCTGAAATCCTTATGCTTCATGATATAACCATAAGGGGAATCCATTGGATAGCCGGCAGGCATGCGTTTCAGCATCTCCCCCTCTAACACCGGGAATGTTTTCTTAAATGTAGGTTCCTCGATAATAGCCGTAAATTCCTCGATATGATCGTATATATCCTGACGAAGTTTCTTTAATAGCGCAGGTGGCGGGCACCATACACCACCGGAAAGCAAGCAACCTCCCGGCTCCAGATGGATATAATAACCACCCCGTTCGCTGGCACGACCACCTTGGGAGATGTAAGCGGCGAAATGACATTTATAAGGAGTCTTATCCGGAGAGAAACGGATATCCCTGTATATCCGGAACAAACAATCTTTCGCCTCCAACCCGGCTACCTCGGGATCGAATAAAGAGATACGACCGATTAAATCCTGTACCTCATCGATAAAAACCTTACGTAGCGCATCGTAACGATTTTTATTGTCTTGGAACCATTCCCGATTGTTATGGCTCCTCAACTCTGTCAAGAACTCTATGATCTGTTCATTCATAACTTTCTATTTTTAATCCTTACAAATGTAAGAAATATTAGAAACTGTAACCCAGATTCAGATAAAATTGCAGGTTATTATTCCGGTTCGACAATCCGAAGTTCGTATTCATCGGACCGACTATACTGTTATAAGCATAACCGATACTACCTCCCCAAACGCTTTCTCCCTTGAAGAGATCGAAGAAATTATTCTCATGGATCGCATAATTAGCGATCAAAGAGATATAATGCCGTTGCCCGATACGCTGACGCAAGTTTAAGCGGACAATCGCCACGGAATTATCGAATATCTCCATATGGTTGATCCCAGCGAAAGGGAGTTGCTGGGGAAGATACCGTGCCGGCATATCGCCTCCCACCACATTCAAAAAGGGATAAGCCGGATCTTTCCCGATCAACACACGCCCATCGATGGAAGGTAACAGGCTCAAATGGGAAGTCAGCGGCAATACCGACAGGAAGCTGAGCTTCAAGGCGGAGAAGAATGTATGTCCTTTATAGGTCACGAAGTTATCCGTATAAATGGAATAATCCGCTTGCAGAGAAACGCCTTTACTCGGGAAGTAACGGCGGTCCAAGGTTTCCAGATGGGCTTGAGCGAAGTAGCTGATAAAACCTTCCGGTTTTACTTGATACTTTTGGTTTTCCGCCGTATAAAGGAATGAGTTATAATCGAAATACTCATAACGGGCTCCTAGCTTCAACTTGAAATTCAGCCAGTTCATATCCGAATACCCGAGTTCCACGAAATGATGGCGATACGTCGTATTTACGATCTTATCTCCCCTGTTATACACGTCGAGGTCATGGTACGTGAACATGTAAGACAGGTTAATATTACGCAATGGATTACGCTCTATCGCATAGTCCACCCGCCCATACATACGTTTCCCGATCCTCCCGGTTACGGAGAACTTCGAATGGTAACGGGCCCGATTGTCAAAAGTCACATTCAGCAATAGGGCGACGATATCCTCGCTATTGAAATTCAGGCCCACATTAATCGCGCTATTTGATTTTTCCTGTACCGTAAGCACCAAATCCTCCTGCCTCTCGCCGACTAATTTATAGCTTACATTCGAGTAAAGGTTTGTACCGATCACGATAGACATGGCTTCCTGCAATTTCTTCACGGTAAGCAAGCTATTCTCTTTCAAGCCGCTGATTTGCGTCAACCATTTCTCATCACGAGGATCTATACCTTCAAACAAGACACGCCGGATATGAAACGTATCGGTAGGGGCTACCGGATAGGAATGTACTAATCTCTTTCGGTGCATATCCGAACTATCGGATAAACCAATCTTCTTCTTTAAGGCAAGAATCTCATCCCATTGCTTGCGGGCGACTTGCTCACCCCGGTCAATCAAGGTATCCAAGGCCGTCTCCCCAAAACTAGCGGAATTATAAGGGTCTGTATTCGGGCGGAACAACAGATCGGTTTGTTCCTTATTCGGTCCGTATTTCTCATAACCATGCAAGGCGACGATCTGCCCTACGATATCCCAAGGGGTATTTATCCGCTCCAACTGTTTCAAGTCGCTAGTACCCAGATCTACGCCAATAATAATATCCGCCCCCATATCCCGTGCGACATCCGCCGGATAGTTATTCTTGATCCCACCATCTACCAACACCATGCTATCCAAACGTACCGGTGCGAACACGGCAGGAATCGCCATACTGGCACGCATAGCCAACGGAAGACTTCCATGATGGAAAACATATTCTTGGCCGTCCACTACATTCAACGCCACACAAGCGAAAGGTATATTCAATTGATTGAAGTCCACGGAATCATGATAGCCGATCGTTAGATTCGAGAACAGGTTCTGGAGATTTTGCCCTTTTATCATCCCTTGGATCGCTATCTCTTTTTTACTCCGCCCAAAAGGGAGTGAGAATACATAACGCTCGGAATTCTCTTTCTCCGGAAAAGTAAGGCTACTACGTTTCACCCGGTCGCTCAATAACATACTCCAGTCCTGCAATCTCACCATGCTATCGATTTCCGCAGCATTATATCCAACGGAATATAAGCCCCCCACGATAGCTCCCATACTAGTGCCGGCAATATAATCAATCGGGATGCCGGCCTCCTCCAATACCTTCAACACCCCGATATGAGCGACACCTTTCGCCCCACCGCCTCCCAGCACCAAGCCAACCTTTTTCCGCTCAGCCATCACAGAAGGCACCAACATCAACCCAACCAACCACAATAAAAGGAACTTCCTCATCTAGATATTCTTTCCGGCAAATGTAGCTGGTTTACTCGAAAACGCAAACGGATTCATCTAGAATAAAACGTATGTTTACCTATATATAAAGTTTATCGCTATCTCATCTATTCTATAAACCATGCCGTGAACTGTATAAACCAAGGCGTGGTCTGCACATTCCACGGCGTGGTTTATACAGTTCACGGCGCTGATTTAAGAATAAATACTTATTCGCTATGGAATGCATAGGTTATCGGAGAGCTATTTCAATAGGAGAGGAACATTTTATTTCCGGAACATAAGTGGGCAATCGATAGTATTTGATACGGCCTCCCTAAAATTAATAGGCATTTCTCGCTCAAATCGATTTAAGAACACACGACCAGAATAAAGCTTCTTATAAATCAGGGTCATAATTTCATCAACGATTTCCATTTTTTCAACTGGTGCAGCGGTATAATGTCTCACAGAAAACATGTACATACATGATCGGAATCAAGTATGTACGTGTTTATCAAAAAATAATATAGCCATCAACTTACTTTTTTCCAGCAAGGTAGCAGCCGGAGCAATATATTACTTTTTCTTTTTCAGCAGCATGACCACAGGATTCGACTCTTCATCCAAGTTTGCGGCGATCTCCTTCAACTTTCCTTTTAGCTGGCCTTTCTCGTAAGCCTCAACTAAGTCCGGGGCATCTAGAGTTTGGCAGATAGCTATTTCGGGGTTTCTTGGCTCTGATGTTAGAGAGACTTCTTCCTTATTGATGAAATCATCATTGTATAGAATATAGCTGAATAAGGCATTTTCTTGTTTATCATACACCAGATCTTCACCAAGGAAACCTTTAAACGTCGTAAAGTCAACCTCTTTTCTCATGGTTCTCATAAAACAGTAGCGATCGGTGATAACGGTTGGAAAAAGAAAGACTTTCGTATCCATGGAGGATATGGAAGGGCTTCTTACGATAAAAGGACTCAGATTACCATCCGGCAAGTAATGGAATATGGTATCAGACGATGTATTGACAAGTATCCATTTATCCCGATCCGGGAACGTAAGATAAAATTCCGGCGTAATGACAAACTCCCCTTCTGTCACAACCGGAGTCTCAATACCCTTAGAAGGAATCTGGATCTCATGGGTGATACGGCCATCTTGTTTGGAAATAATCAAATGGCACTCCCGCTTGCCTTTTTCCGATGGATAACTCTTATAGCAAATCAAATGATCACGATCATAATTAAATATATAATTATAATAACTGGTATCCGTGAACTTAAAACTCCTTTTATAGTTTCCCAATAAGTCATAGACACCTATTTTTCTCGCCGGATTATCCTTGACGAATATCTCATCGTTATCCTCATCCAAGACAAGCCCTGTAAGCTGCGTGTATTCCTCACCGCTTTGCCCTAAACGGTTTATCTTCCTAAGTCCCTTTCCGTTTTTATCGAAAACAAGAATATCCCCATCACTGCCCCGATTCGTCACCAGCATGATATCCTTTCCGATCGCTTTCACGGCACCTTTAGTTATAAAATCATCCGTGGTTTCCAATGCGATGTATTCCACGTCCATGAGGTCTTGAAGTATCAGTTCCTTTTCCGGATAATCGGCCATGACATCAACCCTTATAAGGTTATCGACAGAGGAAGCGGACCGATTGCCACATCCCATACATCCGACTAAAGCGAGCAGCATAGCCACTGCGTTCGTAGTTAATTTTCTCATTTTCATAATGTTTAAAGTCTTTCGTTCGATGTCATTTCTTGCTCTTTAGCGCTTTCTCTTTGTTCATCATCCGTATCATCTCTTTTACCTCATCGGATGTCTCCGGCAGTTGTTGGATCAGAGATTGGAGTTCATCTATAGAAAGCTGGCTTTTCCGGTTATCTGGAGCCAGCATGGTTTGCTCCGTGATACCCCGTTTGGACATATCCGAATTTAATGACTCCAAGAAAGGCCGGGTAAAAGTCAAGTTACTCAGATCCGACTCGTTTTTCAACAGTTCCTTTGCGTAAGTCACTTGAGCGAATACACCTCTCTGTAGCTCCTCCGCATTCTTGAATCCGGAGATATCCGGATGGCTATATAGGTTCGCGATCTCACGAAGCAATTCTACACGAGTACCCTTCACCTTCCACGCCCGATAAAGCAGACGGGCCGCCTCCTCTATCTTACCCGAGCTTCTGGCGCTCATGGCACGAATCTCCATGACCATCTCCGATTCCTCCGGCAATTGATTGATCAGGTTACGCAAATCCACGATAGAGATCTTGCTCTTTTTCCCATCCGGGTCCATCATAGTCTCCTCCGCCACATTACGGAAGAACATATCCTCATAGAAGGATTGCAGAAGCGCCCGGCTAAACACCATCGTCCTCTCGTCCGCTTTTTTCTTTAAGCTCTCATTCATATAAAGTACCAAGATAAAAAGCCCTCGCTGACGATCCTCTTCGCTCTGGAATTTAGACACGTCAATCTCACTATACATATGCGAGATCGCCGCTAGGAAATCCAGTCGTTCCGGATTCTTCTTCCATGCCTCATAGTAGAGACGGGACGCTTCCTTGTATCTCCCGTCTTTTTGGTAAGTCTCCGCACGGAAGGCCAATAATTGATTTACCAAGAAACGATTGGGTTCCAATCCCTTTTCCGCCCGGTCAAATAAGTCGTAAGCCCGCTTCCGGTCATACGTCTTACCCAAGGCGGAACCCAATAAGAGGCATACCTCGACCGAGGTCGTATCCTGCTCATATGCCATATCCAAGATATCTACCGAGGGCATATACAGACCGGCATAATACTTCGAGGCTCCCCCATATTTCAAGGTAAGGTAGGTGGAATCACCATCAGCCAACAAACTGGAATAGACAGAATCCGCCTGAACAAATTGTTTCACGATATATAGCCCCAATCCTTTACTACGCAATAATTGACGATTCCCGGGATTATAAAACAAGGCGGTATCGCAAATCGCTATTCCTTCCGATATATAATCCGGGCTACTAGCCCCCATCCGATACAATGAATTCACTAACGCAACCGCCAACCCCGCATTCTCACGATTCAAGTTATACGCCTGAAAATAAGCGGTCGTAGCGGAAGGATATTGTTCCATTCGAGTATAGCAATCGCCAATCGCACGGTATAAGACAGTATTATCCTCATTCTGAGCTTGCAATTTCTCATAGGCATCAACTGCTTTCTCATACTCCCCCAATTGGAAATACAGACGTGCCAACTGATAATTAGCGTAGAAGTTCGAGCTATCGGCGGATAAGACCTGATGAAAATATCGCTCGGCATCCTCCGCACGGCCTAAGTTCGTCGCCGTCCGAGCCAAGATGTTTAAGATATCCAAGTTCGTCGTATCCATAGAAAAGCAAAGACGGTAATAGTCATAAGCCTTCTGATACCGAAGCATACCCTCATAAGCCTGCCCGATAGCGTTCATAATCTCATAATTCGAAGAATCGGCTAATGTAAGGCTATCAGCATGAGCGATCACAGCCGCATATTGCTTACGGTTCACCAAGTCTTGCCAATTAAACTCTTGAGCATTCCCGGGAAAAATAAGGCAACAAAGTAACAGAACTGTAACTAAATTACATTTCTCATTCATATCTGTATGTTTTTAAGATTACTGATTAAGCGACCAACATAGCCTCTATTCTTATTTCACTGTAACCGGAAAGTAATAGGCACCGTATATAAGACGCGGACCGCCTTTCCGTCCTGACGACCGGGAGTCCACCGGGGCATCATTCCGATGACTCGCAAAGCTTCCGCATCCAAAGAGGGATCTATCCCCCGTATGATTTTAGGTTCCACGATATTTCCTTTCTTATCTACTACAAACGAACAGATCACACGACCTTGCACTCCCGCTTCCTGCGCATCTGTCGGATACTTTATGCTTTGAGCGATAAACTTCAATAATTCACGATCCCCTCCGGGATATTGCGGCATCACGTCCACTACCGTCAAAGTCTCTTCCTTCGCTTCTTCTACCGGACTTTTCAAACGGAACGTAATCGGGACCGTATATTTCACGGCGACCGCCTTTCCACGTTGCATTCCCGGATTCCAACGAGGCATAGTGTTTATTACCCTTACGGCCTCCTCATTCAATAAAGGAGTCACTCCCCGAAGCACCTCCGGATTATTGACGGAACCATCACGCCCAACGATAAACGAGCAGATTACACGCCCTTGCTCCCCGTTATCCTGACTCTCTTTCGGATACTTTATATTCGTGGCTATGTATTTCAACAACTCCGCATCCCCACCCGGAAAACTAGGCATCTTCTCTACCACGGTAAATACTTGCTCGTTCATCTCACGGGATTTGGAAGATAAGGACAAATGGGTATTATTTGTCATATCAGCAGCCAAGACCTCTTGAGACTCCCTTCCTTGATAGCTGCATCGCAAAATCGCATTCGCAGGGACCTCCAAAGAGAAAGCCCCTTTCCTATCCGTGATAGTCCTCTCTTTACCGCCCTTCACCACAACTGATGCCCCGATCAAAGGCTGCCCGGTCTCATCAACCAGAATGCCCGTAGCCGTCACCATAGCGTTCGAGACCGTAGCCTCATTCGCCAGACGGACAGTCAAACGGGCTACCGCCTCGATATTACTTAACAGCATCAAGATCCCTACCAATGGAATAAATATCAGATATTTCGTACGTACGATACCCGGGCTCCGCTTCTTGTTCATCATCATAATCCGGTTCTTCAGATGCAGCACATTGAAACTATTATACAAAGTAGTAACGGACTGATGATGAGCCAATCCCAATAAATGGTATTGATAGCTCTTACTATCGTAACCAGACTGGATCACCGTGTTATCCGCCAGATACTCCAGATTATGCCTAACCTCACGCTTCAATAACCATACAAAAGGATTAAACCAGCAAGCCATACACATCATCTCGCTCAAGATCACGTCAATCGAGTGCCATTGGGATACGTGCGTACATTCATGTGTCAATATCTCATCCGTTTCCTTATCCGAATGACTCTCCGGATGCAAGAAGACCATACGGAAAAAGGAGAATGGCCCGGCGGCCTTCCGCAACGCATAAACCGGAGTTTCATGAATAACAACACGCTCACTGGTATGAGCCAACCATAAGATACTGCTTAATTGCACGAGAAAACGTCCGCATAAGAACGCTACGATCCCCCAATAAATAAACCCCAAAGATCCCAGCAACCATCCATACCAATCCACGGACGCCGCGGCATCCGCTTTCGCCGTCGCCTCAGGCAACATAGCGGAATACATATAAATCACATCTGCTATAGGCTCTTGTTGCCTTACCCAATCTTGGATGTTCAGCAAAGGATAAAACAGAGCCAAGCCAAAGAACGCCAGCAATATCGCACGACGTAGCTTGAAGAACGTGTCCTTATAGAAGAACAACCGGTAGAAGGCGTAAAAGAGTACAAAGGCTACATTTACCTTCAATAAGTAGGCAAATTCCGGTGTCATGGTATGTGGGATTTAGGTTATTCTTTTCCTTTCTCAATCAAATCGATGATATCCTTTAGATCATCCGTAGAGATTTTCTGATCTTTCGCAAAGAAAGAAACCATTTCTTTATACGAGTTAGCGAAATAATTCGTTACCACGCCGCCAAGGAACGTACGTTTATATTCCGTTTCCTCTATCAAAGGACGGTATTCATACGTATTTCCATAACGTTTCGCCTTCACGTACTTCTTTCGCTCCAGATTCTTGATCACGGAAGCGAGCGTCGTATAAGGAGGTTTCGGGTCCTCGTATTTGGCCAGCACATCTTTCACAAAACAAGGACCGATCCGCCAAATCCAGCGCATCGCCTCTTCTTCCTGCATCGTTAGCTTCTCCATAAATCTTATCCTTTTATTAATGTATATCCACAAAGCTACGAAATAGTCGTAAACGGCATGCGGAAGGCACGTTAATTAACATTAAATAAGAATCACAAGACCTGCAATCGTGAATTATTGCAACTTAAATGTGATCGGCACCGTATATTTCACGGCTACCGGCTCGCCTCTTTGCGTGCCCGGTGTCCAACGAGGCATCATTTGCAAAACTCGAACCGCCTCTTGGTCTAATGCCGGGGAGATTCCTCTAATGACCTTGTAATTCGTAAGTGTTCCATCCTTCGTTACCACAAACGAACAAATCACACGGCCTTGCTCTCCTTTGTTTTGGCTTTCTTGTGGATACTTTACATTCTTGGCTATAAATTTCAAAAGCTCCGCATCACCGCCGGGAAACTTCGGCATCACCTCTACTACCCTAAATACCTGCTCTCCATTTTCCAGCGTATCTTCGTCCTCCGCTTCCACCTGTACTTGCTCTTGTTTTTCTGCCTTTGTTACATCTGTCGGAACACTTTCTTCTTTTTGTTCCGAAGACTGTCCGCATCCTACGCACATCGCCAAAGCGAACAGGATGATCATTGTGTTCATAATCGCCTTTTTCATTTTCAATCAGTTTTAATGTTATTTATACCGTTATTACACATACTTACCAACCTCTAAGCATACCCGGATATTACGTCGGTTTCGCAAACATACGAAATATTCGTAATATAAATATAAACAATATGTTAAATAACACTAATAGCCATCAAAGACATAGAAAAGATAAAAGAACATAGCTTCTATCGCTAGATTATTACAAGAAGTACAACCGAGCGATACATATCGAAGTCAAATAAGCGAATAGAACACAAAAACCGGATTGCCCTCCTCTCCTTTTAAGTCCAACTCCTGCGGAATCGTGATCGAGTGAAGCGACTTATATAAGTTTAGCTCATACGGGGTCACTACTTGTACCAACTCATCTTTTATGACCCTCCCCCAGACCGGGAAATTCCGATAACTTCTCGTACCCTGCATGCCATGTTGAAGGTTCGCGTCCGCCAGTTCATAGATAGACCCCGGCATCTCGCATTTTTCCACGAGTGTCTTTCCCGTCTTTTTATCCACAGAGGCGATATAATAGCCTTGGTTATACAATAAACGGAAATAATAATGTGCCGGAAACTCAATCATATCTTGCACAAAGATATCCTTGGGGTCCTTTTTTTCAATTCGCAAATTACTCATGTCCGTAACATCCAACGAACGAATCACTTCCGCATCCGAGTTTTTCAGATCAAGGACACAAGCCGCACTTATTCGATCCGCCGAGATACAGAAGACCGTATCATTACTACCGGTCTTAAACAACACGGAGTTTTGCGCATCAGAATAAGCGGAGGCGATACTTGTCGTGAACCCGCTCTTCTCATGGGGTAATAAAAAGGAATAAAAATCATTCTTGATCGCTATCGTATCCCCTTTCCTCGAAAATAGGCCCAATCCGAATCCCCCTCCGTTGAAAGGCTGAAAAGGGAATGATATGGCGGCGAAACGATCCTTTCCGATATGACGCATATAGATTACCGAATACTCATGGGTGGATTGTCCGATAAATTCACCTTCTAACGTATATTCCCAAACTCGATTATTACTAAATAAAAAAAGGCGATCATTACGTTCGTCCACTTGGATACATGGCAGAATACCGCTAAATTCACCCGGCCCCTGCCCTTCTTTTACCAACGTCCGGATAAAACGCCCTTGCCGATCGAACAGGACGATACGGGGCTCTTTTACGGGAAACACATAGATATATCGATCTGTCACGGCATAATCATAAACTCCGTCTATCAACGAGGCATCATCCGTGGTCACCTCTAAAGGGACAAAAGTAACCCCCTTGATCTCATCGCCTAATTCCAATAGCCCCGGTTTATCCATCCCCCCTCTTATATCCGCAGTTAAAAGAGAGGACGCTTCCGTTGGCGAAGAACCGCATGACACGAAACAAGAAACGACAAAAACACTATTTAAATAAAACAAGATAGAGGCTAACTTTACACTTTTCATAACCATGCTTTTTTGCCTCCAAAAATATCCCGTATATCTCACAAATCACATAATAAATGAGAACAAAAATGAGAACAAACCTGCCAAGACCGCTATAAATATATAATAATCAAAAGTTTGATATAAACTCCACAAATGCCTCCGTAGAACCTTCTTTCTTAAAAATCTTCCGGAATAGACGAGGACGAAGTACCGAACTATTATATTTCAATACCCGTGTGATCTGGTTGGCGGGAACACCGATTTTCGTGAGCATACAGGCCTTCAACTCCGTATCGGAAATAACAGGATATAGCTTTTTCAGCCGTAAGGTAAAGTCATCATAAGCCTTATTCAACAAAACCTCCAAAAGCTCCCAATCCTCAGAGATAATCTTGCCGGCATCCCGATCGTGAAACTTCTCATAGACCTCCGATTTCCGCAAGATCGCGACAGATAATAAATGCTTACTCTCCTTATTAAGAATCGACTCGTTACAAATTTCCAGCCGTTGTTTTTCCAATTGTAAGGAAACCAACATCAACTCTTGATCCTTTTCTTCCTTTATTTTCGTAATTCTTTTTTCCAAAAGGGTGATTTGCCGTTCATTCTCTTCTTTTTCTTCTCGCATACGTTGTTGCTGGCTAGCAATCGAACGTCGCAAGGCTTCTTCCCTTCGAAGAGCGTTTTCCTGCGTATTTCTCCATCGCCGATAAAGGAGGAAGCAAATAAATAGGATTATGCCGATAATAAATGCGTACAGATAACGCTCCTGTCCCCTTTGTAATAGCATCAACTCTTTCTTAGACAAGTCCTCACGGATCGGCCTTACATCATAGCGGGAAGTGATCTGATAAATCGATTCTCTCGCTGATAGTGATCCGATAGAATCCCGTAACATCTCGTATTTCTTGACCTCGGTCAGTATCCGGTCTTGTCCGGCCGCATCGTTCAATAACTGATATTGAGCACTCGCTTTTCTCAAAAAAGACATAGCCTTGCCATATAATTCCTGCTCGGCGTACAGCATCCCCATTTGGTTATATAACCTTCCCCAGAATTCATAATCCCAATTCTCTCCCTCATATTCCAACGCACGTAAATAGCATTCCAAAGCTAGGGACGGTTGATCCATATCCTCATAGACTTTCCCCCGGTAAAACCAAGCTTTGGGAGGCCAGTAACAGCCTCGTGTCGTCCTATAATAATCCGTAGCGATAGAGATTATGGAATCCGATGTATGCCTCAATCCCGCCTCATCCCGTGATTCGGTCCATAACAGACAATAACGGGCTTTCTCTCGAAGCGATAATCCATTGATATCCCTCACTTTCTCTAATAACACCAAAGCACTGTCCGGATGATGCGGAATCAATTTCTCTACCTGCCAGAACAGGTTGCCATGCTTGTCGCTCCTATATGAAAAAAGCACAAGAACCAAGATCACGATCGTAAATAATAAGATCGTAAACTTGATCCCTATGGAAAAATGCCGTGACCCATTCAAATCCTTACGCATATAGGCAAATGTATATAAATTATTCATAAGGAAAGCCTTTTCCTTCCGCATTATTCCATGTGTCGGGACACATGCCCTGACCTCTCCCATTAATGCAGAAATATTTCTTTAATCGTTTGCGCAATATATGGATTTAGCATACCTTTGCGTGATAATTACATAGTTTAAGTAGAAATTTCTAAATACAATTAAATAACTTAAATTATTATCTTATGTGGTTACTTAATTCTTCTATCGGGAAGAAGCTGATAATGAGTATATCAGGCCTCTTTCTTGTTCTGTTCTTATTGTTCCACCTGTCGATGAACGTGGCGGCCGTTTTCTCCGGAGAGGCTTATAACATGGTTTGTTCGCTGTTGGGCTCTAATTGGTACGCTGTGGCAGCTACTCTCGTATTGGCCGCAGGCGTTGTGATCCACTTCGTGTACGCTATCATTCTTACCTTGCAAAACCGTAAGGCACGTGGTAACGACCGTTACGCTATCAACGCTCGTCCGAAAGGCGTGGAATGGGCATCTCAGAACATGTTCGTTTTGGGTTTGATTGTTATCCTGTTCATGCTGTTGCACTTCAGCCAGTTCTGGTATAAGATGATGTTCGCCGAATTGATCGGTCATCACGAAGTTGCATTGGGGTCAGCTATGGTATCTCCACAAGACGGAGCCGCTTTTATCAACTATTACTTCCAAGGTAATGCCGTGATCACTGTTCTTTATTTGATCTGGTACGTGGCTTTGTGGTTCCACTTGACTCACGGGTTCTGGAGCGCTATCCAAACAATTGGTTGGAATAATACGATCTGGATGAACCGTTGGGAATGTATCTCTAAGATCGTAGCTACGGTTATTTGCGGACTTTTCGCGATCATTACTATCATCTTCTTCCTAAACGGAGTAGGTGCTTAATTGCAAGCTACAGGTTTTATAATTAAGAACTTTTGAAATTAAATCATTATGTCTGAAATAAATTCTAAAATACCTCAAGGCCCGTTGGCTGAGAAGTGGACTAATTATAAAAATCACCAGAAATTGGTGAACCCCGCTAACAAGCGTCGTTTGGATGTTATCGTAGTCGGTACAGGTTTGGCCGGAGCTTCCGCTGCCGCATCTTTGGCAGAGATGGGATTCAACGTATTGAACTTCTGTATCCAAGATTCTCCCCGCCGTGCGCACTCTATCGCCGCTCAAGGTGGTATCAACGCCGCTAAGAACTACCAGAATGATGGTGACTCTGTTTACCGTTTGTTCTACGATACGATCAAAGGTGGTGACTACCGTGCTCGTGAGGCTAACGTTTATCGTTTGGCTGAGGTTTCTAACTCAATCATCGACCAGTGCGTGGCTCAAGGCGTTCCTTTCGCTCGCGAATATGGTGGTTTGTTGGATAACCGTTCATTCGGTGGCGCTCAGGTATCGCGTACGTTCTACGCCCGTGGCCAGACGGGTCAGCAGCTTTTGTTAGGCGCTTATTCAGCGTTGAGCCGTCAGATCGGTTTGGGTAAGGTTAAGATGTACACTCGTCATGAGATGTTGGATGTAGTTAAGGTAGACGGTCGTGCTCGTGGTATCATCGCCCGCAACTTGATTACAGGTAAGATCGAGCGTTACGCCGCTCACGCTGTAGTTGTAGCTACGGGTGGTTACGTTAATACGTTCTTCTTGTCAACCAACGCTATGGCATCTAACGGTTCCGCCGCATGGCAATGCTACAAGAAAGGCGCTTACTTCGCTAATCCTTGTATGGTTCAGATCCACCCGACTTGCGTACCGGTGAAAGGTGACTTCCAATCTAAATTGACTTTGATGTCCGAATCCTTGCGTAACGACGGCCGTATCTGGGTTCCGAAGAAACTGGAAGACGCTAAAGCTCTACAGGCCGGAACGAAGAAAGGTAAAGATATTCCCGAGGCAGACCGTGATTATTATTTGGAGCGTCGTTATCCGGCATTCGGAAACTTGGTTCCTCGCGACGTGGCTTCTCGTGCCGCTAAAGAGCGTTGCGACGCAGGTTTCGGCGTGAACAGCACGGGCTTGGCCGTATTCTTGGATTTCTCCGACGCGATCAATCGCTTGGGTAAAGAGGTCGTTAAGCAGAAATACGGTAACTTGTTCGATATGTACGAAGAGATCACGAACGATAATCCATACGAGACTCCGATGATGATCTACCCGGCATTGCACTACTCAATGGGTGGATTGTGGGTTGACTATGAGTTGATGACCTCCATTCCGGGTCTGTTCGCTATCGGTGAGGCAAACTTCTCCGATCACGGAGCGAACCGTTTAGGTGCTTCCGCTTTGATGCAGGGATTGGCCGATGGTTATTTCGTATTACCATACACGATCCAGAACTATTTGTCCGACCAAATCCAAGTTCCTCGCTTCAGCACGGATCTGCCGGAGTTCGTCGAGGCAGAAAAGGCCATCAAGGATCGTATCCAAAAATTGATGAACGTCAAGGGTAAAGAAACCGTAGACACTATCCACCGCAAACTAGGTCATATCATGTGGGAACATATCGGTATGGCACGCGACGCAAAAGGTTTGCAAGAAGCTATCCAGATGCTGAAAGACTTGAAGAAAGAGTTCTGGAGCAACGTATTCATCCCAGGCAACGCAGACAACTTGAATACCGAGTTAGAGAAAGCATTACGTGTAGCCGACTTTATCGAGATCGGTACATTGATGGCACACGATGCTTTGGACCGCGCTGAGTCTTGTGGTGGTCACTTCCGTACGGAGCACCAGACAGAAGAAGGTGAGGCCTTGCGTCATGACGATAAGTTCATGTACGTATCTTGCTGGGAGTACCAAGGCGAGGACAAAGATCCTGTCATGTTGAAAGAGGATTTGAACTATGAGTTCGTTGTTCCTCAAACACGTAACTACAAGAAGTAATAATCATCAATCTCAGAAAAAATTAGAATCATGGATAAAGATATAAGTGTAACACTTAAGGTTTGGCGTCAGAGAGGTCCGAAGGAGAAAGGACAGTTCGAGACATACAAAATTGAGAAGATCAATCAGAGTGTCTCTTTCTTGGAAATGTTGGATATCTTGAACGAGCAGTTGGTCAACGAGGGTAAGGAACCGATCGTATTCGATCACGACTGCCGCGAGGGTATCTGTGGCATGTGTTCATTGTATGTAAACGGACACCCGCACGGACCGGCAACTGGAGCTACGACTTGCCAGTTATATATGCGTCGTTTCCACGATGGAGAGACGATCACGATCGAACCGTGGCGTTCCGCAGGTTTCCCTGTTATCCGCGACTTGATGGTAGACCGCTACGCTTACGACAAAATCATCCAAGCGGGTGGTTTCACATCTGTCAACACAGGTGGTGTACCCGACGCTAATGCGATACCTATCCCAAAGAAGGACGCAGACTTAGCCATGGACGCTGCCGCTTGTATCGGTTGTGGCGCTTGTGCTGCCGCTTGTAAGAATGGTTCCGCTATGTTATTCGTATCCGCTAAGGTTAGCCAGCTGGCTTTGTTGCCTCAAGGTAAAGTCGAGGCTGCTCGCCGTGCCAAAGCTATGGTCGCTAAAATGGATGAGCTTGGCTTCGGTAACTGTACGAACACACGTGCTTGCGAGATGGAATGTCCGAAGAATATCTCCGTTAGCAACATCGCTCGTTTGAACCGCGAGTTCATTTGCGCTAAATTACAAGACTAATATTTGATTAGTATATCATGGAAAAGGCGTCTTTCTCTAAAAGAAAGGCGCCTTTTTGTTTTTGTTATATGTCGTAAAACATAATTTAGCATTATAACCCTTGACAGGAATTGAAAAGTCCGTATATTTGCATCGTGGTTTTTTCATAATAGTATTAGATTTAAGGTTAACAAAGTTTGGTTAGGGCTTGTCGTGAGACAGGCTTTAATTGTTTATAGACCTACCTTTTAAACATGGACCATAAAATACTGCAAATAGAGATTGTTTAGCGTCATTTTATCGTCGATCTTTGCCTTTAAAGATCATATAGTATATGCTAATAAGTATTTTATTTGGCTTCTTATGTTATTTTCTCCGGGTGTTGATCAAACACAAGGAAAAAATCATGCGCCAGATAAGACAAATGGTAAAACAAAAATAAAATGGACAAAAAACGAACCACCAGTTCTTTCAGGGCAATGAGCACGGAAAGAAAACTCGAGTCGATCTTCCTTTTCGTAACAGGCCGATGCAACGCCAAATGCGCAATGTGTTTCTATGCCCAAGAAATGGATAAGAAGCAACCCGACCTCACTTTCGATGAAATCAAGAAGATATCAGAAACCGCCGGGCAATTCAATCGATTATGGATATCCGGGGGTGAGCCTACCTTGCGTGAGGATCTACCGGAAATATTGGAGTTATTCTACAAAAACAACCATATCAAAGATGTGAACATCCCTACGAACGGCTTAAAACCAGACCGGATCGTCGAATGGGTAAAACGGTTCCGCCAGAACTGCCCGGATTGTAATATTAACGTAAGCCTTTCCTTGGATGGTTTCGGTGCGACCCACGATACACAGAGAGGCGTACCGGGCAACTTCTATAAGGCCTTGGAAACCCTGCGTAAGATACAGGAGAATTTCGGAGATGACGGCAAAGTCTTAAAAAATATAGCAACCGTTATCACGAAATACAATATAGACCAGATAGAAGACTTCATGACTTGGGTATACGGACGTTTCCGCACCTCCACGCATACAATTGAGGCTGCCAGAGGCATGACCCGTGACGATGGCGTGAAAATCCTAACCGAGTCAACGCTACGCAAAATACAAGATGACATATCCCCTATCTATTCAGCTTATGCGGATCGGATGGTAGCGGATACCACCGGCTTAAGGAAACCGATCACACGCTTCTTCTATCTCGGCCTTATACGTACCTTATATAATGTGCGTGCCAGCAACATAGATCACCCGACCCCTTGGGGGATGGATTGTACGGCCGGAGAGACTACCTTGGTAATCGACTACGACGGACGTTTTCGTGCCTGCGAGCTACGGGAACCGCTCGGAAATATAAAAGAGTATGGTTGCGATATAAGTAAAGTGATGAATAGCGAAGCGATGAAACAGGAAATAGCCGCTATCGGACATGGGTATAAAGCCAACTGTTGGTGTACGCACGGCTGCTGGATCACCTCATCCGTCATTTTCAATCCACGTAAGATGATTCGCTCCGTATATAAAGGATACCGGGAAACGAAACGATTGAATCATCCCTTAGCCATCAATGAGCAGAAACTACAAACGATGGAAGCCAAATACCATCTGGACATTGAGCGTTTGCGTCAACTGAATATCCGGTAAACAAGACCCTCATAGCCCATAAATAAACGTAGCATGAAAATACTATTAGTAACCAGAGGCTCACAAGGCGACGTCCTTCCTTATTTGGCCATAGCGGCCGAATTGGAAAGACGTGGCCATGAGGTGACCATCAATCTCCCTCAAATATTCGAGGAGACCGTTAAACCCTACGGATTTAAATACGTATTGCAGCAGTTTGACGATATCGGCGGCATGATCGATAGCGCAGCGCAAAACTCACATAAATTCCGGCCATTCCTTAAATGGATGAGGAACGTGATCGATAAACAGTTCGATCAATTGATTCCCCTACTAAAAGAGCATGATATTTTAGTATCGACCAACTCGGAATTTGCTGTCGCAAGTATCGCCGAGTATTGCAAGAAGCCCTTGATACGTACCGCCTACGCCCCGTTCTTGCCGGGTAAGAAGATTCCCCCGGCCGTATTGCCATTTCCCAAACCCAACCCGATCATCACCCCCGCCATCCTATGGAAGTTGATGAACCGGATGACCAATTTCATGGTCAAAGACACGATCAACAAGAACCGGGCTAAATACGGACTCGCTCCGATTCGTAATTTTGGTTATCATGCGGGAGAGCGTTCATATAATTACTTGCTTTTCAGCCAGCACCTAGGAAACATAGATCCGGACTGGACGTTCAAATGGTCGATCGGAGGCTATTGCTTCAATGACACTTTTCAATATGATGAGAAGGCTTACGAGGAAATGATATCATTCGTCGACAGCGCTCAAAGCCCTATTATCTTTTTTACCCTCGGGAGTTGTAGTTCCAAGGATGGTAACCGTTTTAGCAAAGCCTTGGTCGATATTTGCAAGAAACATGATTATCGGCTCATCATCGGTTCCGGTTGGGCAAAGACAGGAATCACCTTACAAGCGGATAAACATTTATTCTTAATGAAGCAGCCGGTTCCGCATAATTTGATATTTCGGCACTGCGACGGCGTTATCCATCATGGAGGTTGCGGCACGACCCATAGCGTAGGAAGGGCGGGAAAGCCCCAATTAATCACTCCGTTGATTATCGATCAACCCTATTGGTCCTATCGAATCCACCAATTAGGGTTAGGGCCGGAAGGGCTTAAGATAGCGAAAGCGAGCGAGCAGGAGATCGAACGCAAGGTTTGTGATCTGGTCACCAATCCGCTTTATAAGAAAAATGCCGCTCATATAGGCGAGATGATCCAAAAAGAGGGAGGTATAAAGAATATATGCGACTCTATCGAAAGATTTCAATGAGGCATAAGTTCCTATTAGATTTTATTACATGTTACAAAACACAATTTAGCACTTAAACTATTGACAAATAATAGTAACTCCGTATATTTGCATCGTGGTTTTTTCATAATAGTATTAGATTTAAGGTTAACAAAGTTTGGTTAGGGCTTGTCGTGAGACAGGCTTTAATTGTTTTATAAGGTCTGCTTCCCGCAAAGCCCTTCGATTACATCAGAATAATCCGATGCGTCAATAAAGTTGATATCTTGTCTTTTAAGATCTTCCCATTAATCGGTTTCGCCGTATAGGCATCAAATCCACTATTAATGATCCGTTGCTCATCTTGGGCGAAAGCATAAGCCGTCACCGCGATAATAGGCACGCTAGCAGAAACCTTACGAATCTCTGCGGTAGCCTCGTATCCATCCATGACCGGCATCTTTATATCCATCAAGATCAACTGAGGTTTGTGCTGATGAAATAGCTCCACAGCCTCCTTTCCATTCCATGCATGAATCAATTTATATTCAGGCTTTAATATAGACTCAAACAGGCGATAATTACTGGAATTGTCCTCAGCGATCAAGATCGTAACCTCACTTCGGGCGATCTTCTCCAAAGTAACAGGCTTCTGCTCTTCACTAGGAAATAATTCTTTCTTCGGCTGAAAAGGCAATGTAAACCAGAACCTAGAGCCTTTCCCTTCCACGGAATCAACCCCTATCGTTCCTTTCATCTGGGTAACAATCATCTCACAGATACTTAAACCCAATCCTGTTCCTTGAGCGAAAGTGTTCAGTTTCACAAAACGTCCGAAAATATCTTTCCGTTTATTCTCCGGGATTCCGCAGCCCGTATCCTCTACATAGAACCACAACGTATTATCATCCCGCAGTTTATAGCCAAATGAGATCAATCCTGCCTGCGTAAATTTCATGGCATTGTTCAACAGATTGATCATCAGTTGGGACAGACGATTTCGATCCGTATAAATCACGCAAGGCTCCAGATAATCCTTAAATGAGATCTGTACATCCGGATTCTTATTCTTCAAATGAGCCGATTGCTCCAAATCCCTCAATACAGCGTTAATATCCACATAGTCATAAGTAAACTCCAAGGTACCCGCCTCAATCTTTGACAAATCCAAGATATCGTTTATCAACTGCAACAATAGGGAATTATTATTCTCGATAATATCAGCGAATTCCTTCTTATCCTCAAGGTCATCGGTCGAGGCGAGGATATTAGAGAAACCTACGATCGCATTCAACGGTGTACGTATCTCATGGCTCATATTAGCTAAAAACGCAGATTTCAATTTATTCGACTCCTCCGCCTTATCCCTAGCCATTCGAAGGTCATGTTCCAATTGCTTACGCTCGGTAATAGATATCGTAGACCCGATCAACGCTTTCGGTTTACCGGAAGCATCATATTCGACCATTACCTGTATCTCCTCCCACTCATGGCGATCTTCTCCCGGAATCAACCGCTCCAGACAATATTCTTTTCGTACTTTCTTTATTTTCCCATTACACAAATCATCGAAAGCCTTTTCCACGCAAGCCCTGAAAGACGGGTGTATCTTGCTGAAATATTCCTTCAACGAAACCTCATGGGTATGCACCTCTGCAGTCTCTATATTATCTCCCGGATGTACTTTCGACTCATAGATAATCTTCCCTTCAGCCAGATTATATCGCCACGGTAAAAGATCTGCCGCCTCTAACGCCATAGCCAGCTTATGATTCATGGCTTTCAAATGCGTCTGGAATTTATGGATATCCGTAATATCAATAAAAAACGCATCAACCACATTCTCTTCCGAGGTAGGCATGATGATAATCGTATAGTAAAGCCCTGTCGGCTCAAAATAATACTCATAAGTGAAGGATTTTCCACTCTCTAAAACCGTAGGCACTGCCGATAGAAGCAAAGGATAACTCCCGCCAATCAAATTTGCGATCTCTTTTCCACGCTTATTTACCACAAAATCTTTAGGAGCGATTTTCTCCTCGAAAGCATGGTTCACATCTAAAACCTGCACATCGATTTGCGTACCTTCTCGAATCAGTCGCTGCCGTATATAAGGTAACGGCATATTATTAAATAAATCACGGTAACGGGACAATAACCTCAACTCTACTTCCTTCATCTTTTGCTTAGAACGATACACGTAATGCCACGCTAAAAACACGACTACCAGAAAGAATATCAGAAAGCCTAACAGTTGCATCCAATATTTTTCCAAGAAAGAGGGAGGCGCATTCAAGTAGATCGCATCACGCGGGAAATTATCTTCATTAGATATCGCACTTATCAACGAAGCATAATTCAAATATTTATGAGGATCATTTACCGTCGAAACCGGGATCTTGCCCATATCTTCACCGTTATAAACTTGTTGTAGCAAGGGGATTAGAGCAGTCTCAATCGTTTTAGCGCTATTATAATATCCACCAATCGTATATCCTTCTTCCACACCCATATCATATAAAGAAAAAACAGGATGCCTAGAAATACCGTTTATACCTTGATATAAAGTACTATATAATAACGAGTGATTCAAGAAAGGTTTCTCGGTAATCCACGAGTAATACATCACGGCTGTCGCTCGATGCGGATCTTTCTCCGACAGAACCGCCAATAAACTATCCATGGAGCAAGAACCCTCCGTATAAAAATCCACTTTCCCCTCAGGGAAAGAAGTTTCCATATGTTTCTCCATCTCATCCCGGAGCCATGTGGAAACATAACGTCTGTCGGATATGAAAATCAGACGTTTCAAACCCGGGATTAATTCCTTCACCAAGTCGATCGAACCTTTAACATAATAAGGGATAACCAATCCCGTAGCGTTATACCCCTTAACCGCCTCTTGTAAAGGAATCACCCTATCAGAGGAATGCCGCTGATTAAAATAACATTCATTTTCTGCCATTTCCCCCGTCTCCGAACAGACCAGAGTGGGAATATCCCCCCATTTCTCCCGGATCTTATCCCGCATAAAAGCCCATCCATTTACGCCTAAGTAGATAATTCCATCCGGCTTCTTCTTGTTAGCTTCAAAGAAGACCTCTTGTTTCTCTTTTAATTTCTCTGGCGTATCAACCAACATCACGCTTATATGATCTATCCGGAGAGTGTACTCCTCCGGGGTAGCGAACTTCGAGATCATGTTTAATAAATTACCAGACCAACGTTCGCCATCCACATATGAATTTATCACCAATACATACGATTCCTCCTTGACCGGATATGAAGAACTCCCATAAGCCGGAGTCGGCATACCGGCTATCAAGCATAAAATCAATCGAAAATAAAGTATTATTGCCTTTAAATTTATAATATTTCGTATCATTCCCTACATTCCTCTATTGCAGTTGTAAAGACAAAGATATTCCTTAATTATCAACTAATCTTATCAAACTAGTTTTTTTATCAAGTTTTGGTGTCAAATTCACGTTTCTTACAAACTAAAGGCTTTTTTAATCGGGATTATTCGGTTATTTACCGATACTCGTATAGAAATCAGCGGTATTTACTTGTGTATAGAATGACGAACCCGTACATTTGATAAAAAACAAAAAAATGGAACTTATGGATATGAAAGATTATGACATCGATTTTAAAGAGAAGAGGACAAACGGGTATCTGATCGCTACCTTATTTATCATTGTCGGTATATTATTTTTACTGCGGAATCTAGGAATGATAGATCCATCCTTATTTGACTTGCTTGTATCTTGGCCGATGCTGCTTGTCGTGTCGGGCATCTTTACGATTTTCCACCGTAATCCGGTAGGAGGTATGCTCCTCGTAGGCGTGGGAGTCTATTTCCTTTTCCCGCAGTTAAATTGGATCACGAACGATTTTTTACGTGTATATTGGCCGTTAGGATTAATCCTGTTAGGATTGGTCATCATGCTGAAGCGGAAAGATTCTATCCGCACGAAAAAGCATAAACGTCCCTTTAACCATCCCCCTTTCGGGCACAGAAAGCCTAACGATGAGATCAACTACGAGACAGATAACGGTTTCGTATCGGTTGACACCACTTTCAACTCGGTAAGGCACATCGTACTGGACCCCGTATTCAAGGGGGCGGACATAGACGTATCTTTCGGCAACGTGATTCTTGATCTTAAAAAAACAACATTAGAGGCTGATGAAACCATCATAAACATAGATAGCTCCTTCAGCGGCGTAGTAATATACGTTCCTAAAGGATGGCTGGTTCGTCTAAAGGTTGGTTCTTTCTTGGCTGGATGCCAAGATATGAGGGAACTGACAGAAGCAACCGACATGACGCATACACTATACATATGTGGAGACTTGTCGTTCAGCGGCCTTGAACTAAGAGACTAAACTCATCATGCAAGAACATCCTATTACAACATCCATATTACATAAAGGGCTGGGAAGCCTATTACTACTTTTAGCCATAGCGATCCAATGCGCATTATTAACTCTTTATGGCGATCTTCCGTTGAGCATCACTTTGGTCGATAGCCTACTTTCCATCGCATTGTTCGCCGTAGCGGGATATTATCTTTGGTATGTACAATGTACGTTACATATCATGCAAGCACGAGTGGCTTTCGCCGTACTCGTACAAATCGCTTGCATAGCCGGATGCTCGATCTTGCTACAAATATTCGGATTGGAAGATTGGGAGGAATTCTCGATCACGATTCCTTTTCGATTCCTGTTCGGCCTAATGGCATGGATCATTCTATCCCAATGGTATGCCAGTCGGGAAAGAAAGAGTGAGGCGGAACCTATCGTGAGACAAATGGAGGAAAAGACGGCACCTCCCCCGACTACCGTTCCGGAGGAGATTCTAGATCGTATATCCGTAAAAGACGGGGCACGTATTCATATCATCCCGATAAAAGAGATATTCTATTTGCAAGCATGTGGCGACTATGTGACCTTATTCACCACTTCCGGTCAGCACGTAAAGGAGCAAACCATGAAGTATTTCGAGCGAAGCCTTCCTTCTCCGGAGTTCGTTCGTATACACCGCTCTTATATCGTTAATACGGAACAGATATTGCGAGTAGAACTATTCGGAAAAGAAACCTATCAAGTACGATTAAAGGATGGAACCTATCTTCGTGCCAGTAGCGCTGGCTATAAGCTACTCAAAGAACGTCTTTCCCTTTAGCAGTCCTATGAAAGGGATCTAATCATCGTTAAAATTAGAAGATTTTGATTGTAATATATAGAGCTTTATGTTGTGTAACACTTTTTAGCAAGCATCGACATGTTACTTAACATATATTAGTTGCAAAAGACTTGACAAATGGTCTTGACGAACGTATCTTTGCATCGTGGTTTTTTCATAATAGTATTAGATTTAAGGTTAACAAAGTTTGGTTAGGGCTTGTCGTGAGACAGGCTTTAATTGTTTATAGAGGTTTGCTTCCCTAGATTTACATATAACTATAAAAAAACGGCCACCCCTAAAAAGAGGCGGCCGTAATTATTCTTAATGAAAGAACCTACTCTTTGACAATCCTTGTAACTTCCAAATCAAAGATCAAAGTCGTATAAGGCTTTATTATGACACTTCCCGAAGCACTCCTTCCAGCCGAACCGTATCCCATCTGTTGAGGAATCCAAATCTCCCAACGATCTCCTGGGTGCATATTCTGTAACGCTGTAGCAAAACCATCTACCATCTCAGAAACAGTAAGCTCGGCAGGGGCACCTGCCTCAAACGATTTATCATCAAAAACCGTTCCATCAATAAACGTCCCTTTATAATAACATTCCACCTTGCTCGTATAATAAATCGGCTCCTTACTCTCTCCTGTCTTCAAGACCTTGTAAAGGATAAATCCGGCATTACTTTGAGAACTCAATTGCTCGAAACCCGGAACCAGCATCTGGGCTTGAAAAGCCTCCTCATTCTGGACCTTCCAAACCTCATCCACCTCTAGTGCCTCATCATCATCCCCACAAGAGGTGATCATGAGCACGCAAAACAACATCAACGCAATATGCCAGTACTTCTTCATTCGTTTACTCTATTACCTTTTTCAATAAATTCTTCATGCTCACCTTCTCCGTGATAATATCGTGAAGCTTATCGATGCTTACGCGCTCTTGCTCCATCGTGTCACGGAAACGGATCGTTACGCAGTTATCCTTCAAGGTGTCATGGTCTACCGTAATACAATACGGGGTACCGATCGCATCCTGACGGCGATAACGCTTACCAATAGAATCCTTCTCGTCGTATTGGCAACGGAAGTCGAAACGCAACATATTTATAATCTCCTCAGCTTTCTCGGGCAGGCCATCTTTCTTCACCAATGGCAATACGGCCAATTTGATCGGAGCCAAGGCTGCGGGCAACTTCAATACCACACGGCTCTCGCCATTCGCCAACGTCTCCTCGCAGTAAGAACCCGCCATGATGCTCAAGAACACACGGTCTACACCGATCGAGGTCTCGATTACATACGGAGTGTAACTCTGGTTCAACTCCGGATCGAAATATTGGATCTTTTTACCGGAAAACTTCTCATGCTGACTCAAGTCGAAGTTCGTACGGCTATGTATACCCTCCACTTCCTTAAATCCGAATGGCATCTCGAACTCGATATCCGTAGCCGCGTTAGCGTAGTGAGCCAATTTCTCATGATCGTGATAGCGATACTTCTCATCGCCCAAACCTAGGGCTTGATGCCATTTCAAACGAGTAGACTTCCATTTCTTAAACCACTCGATCTCCTCACCCGGACGAACGAAGAATTGCATCTCCATTTGCTCGAACTCACGCATACGGAAGATAAACTGGCGAGCCACGATCTCATTACGGAACGCCTTACCGATCTGGGCGATACCGAACGGGATCTTCATACGGCCTGTCTTCTGCACATTCAAGAAGTTCACGAAAATACCTTGGGCCGTCTCCGGACGAAGATAAACCTTCATCGCTCCATCAGCGGTAGAACCCATATCCGTAGAGAACATCAAGTTAAACTGGCGAACCTCCGTCCAGTTACGAGTTCCGGAAATCGGGCAAACGATCTCGCAATCCAAGATCAATTGGCGAAGATCCTCGAAGTTAGACTCGTTCATCGCCTTGCTATAACGCTCATGAATCTCATTCCATTTCGCTTGATGCTCCAATACACGAGGATTCGTCTCACGGAATTTAGCCTCATCGAAAGCGTCACCGAATTTCTTTGCGGCTTTCGCCACTTCCTTATTTATTTTCTCCTCGATCTTGCCCAAATGGTCCTCGATCAAAACGTCCGCACGGTAACGTTTCTTCGAGTCCTTGTTATCGATCAACGGATCATTAAAAGCGTCAACATGGCCGGAAGCTTTCCAGATAGTAGGGTGCATAAAAATAGCGGAATCAATACCCACTACATTCTCATGCAGCAAAGTCATGCTATCCCACCAATATTTCTTTATATTATTCTTTAACTCAACACCATACTGGCCATAATCGTATACCGCTCCCAAACCGTCATAAATCTCTGAGGAGGGAAATACGAAACCATACTCCTTACAGTGTGAAACTAATTTCTTAAATACATCTTCTTGTGCCATAATCTAATAATTTGCCAATTTTGTTAATATGCCAATGTGCCAATGATAAGTCCATCGGAGACCCGCCTGAGTGACACATTAGCACATGGTCTCCTTTATGCGGCTACAAAGTAAATGATTTTTTCCGTAACTATAGAAAGTTTTGTATATTTACGACGTAAATCGTTAGTGTTTGCGCAAACAGTATAATTTAAACAAGATAATACCATGAAATCAGAAGAAATCTCACGCCGCTCGTTCCTTAAGCGAGCGCTAGCCTTATCGGCAGTATCGGCCATCCCGTCGTTCTGGACACCCGCCCACGGACGTGTTCTACCTACTTCCCCGCTAATCAGCGCTAATGACCGGGTAAATATAGCGTTCATCGGCATCGGACAACGAGGGGGCGAGATCGCCAAGGAATTGTATAACACAGGTCTGTGTAACGTGGTAGCTCTCTGCGACGTGGACATGGGAGCCCCTCACACGCAAGAGATTATCAACATGTTCCCGAAAGCGGCCCGTTTTCAGGACTTCCGCACGATGTTCGACCGGATGGCGGACAAGATCGATGCCGTCAGCGTAGGCGTGCCGGATCATTCCCACTTCCCGATCACGATCGAGGCGATGGCGCACGGCAAACATGTATATGTAGAGAAACCGATGGCCCGCACGTTCCAAGAAATAGAGATCATGATGCGTGGAGCGAAGAAATACGGCGTTGTCACCCAAATGGGTAACCAAGGACATTCCGAGGCGAACTATTTCCAATTCAAGGCATGGAAAGAGGCCGGTATTATCAAGGATGTTACCGCCATTACCGCCCATATGAATAATCCGCGTCGCTGGCACGGATGGAACCCGAATATTAGGCATATGCCTATGGGAGAACCGGTTCCCGAGACGATGGATTGGGACACATGGATCGGCGTAGCTCAATATCATGATTACAACCATGACTACCATTTGGGACAATGGCGTTGTTGGTACGACTTTGGAATGGGTGTCTTAGGAGACTGGGGAGCGCACATTTTGGATACGGCACATGAATTCCTAGATTTAGGATTGCCTACAGAAATAAATCCGCTTTATTTGAAAGACCATAACCCGTTCTTCTTCCCGATGTCATCCACCCTTTTGTTTAAATTCCCGGAAAGAGGGAATATGCCGGCCGTGGATATCACTTGGTACGATGGACTGGACAATATCCCCTCTGTCCCGGAAGGTTACGGTGTTTCCGAACTTGACCCGAATATCCCGACCGTAGCCGGCGGCAAGATACAACCGGCGAAGTTGAACCCGGGCAAGGAAATCTACTCGAAAGAATTAACCTTCAAGGGTGGTTCTCATGGAAGTACCTTATCTATCATCCCGGATGAGAAAGCGAAAGAGATGGAATCCCGCTTACCGGAAGTGCCGAAAAGCCCGTCTAACCATTTCGCAAACTTCCTGCTCAGTTGTATGGGTAAGGAGAAAACCCGCTCACCGTTCTCTATCGCCGGCCCATTAAGTCAGGTATTCTGTCTCGGCGTATTAAGCCAGCGCTTGAACCGCAAGCTCGTCTTCGACCGTGACACGAAACAGATCACGAACGATCCGGAGGCGAATAAGATGCTATGTGGAGTACCGCCTCGCAAAGGATGGGAACAATATTATACCATTTAATTGAAACATGGAGAATTGAAAGTTATTCGCTCATCGCTTTAACTTTCAATTCTCTCATATAGTTTATAAGCCTATTTGCTACAACATCTACAACTATCCCTGCATTCATCTGGTCTTAGGATGATTAACTAATGGTGGTAGATAAAAAACATCTACAATTATCTAGCTCTATCTACCACTATTTACCGCTATTTACCACTTTTCCATCACCTAACACAACGCTTCTCCACACTCACCATATAGCATTATCCGATCTCCTTTCAACACGGATAAAATATTAACATCTAGCCATTTGTAGTTTTTTAACCTAAAAAACAAAAGTTTTATTATAGGAAAACAAAAGTTTAATAAGCGGAAAACTTTTGTTTCTCTATAGGGAAACTAAAGTTTCCTCAGTATGAAACTTTTGTTACCTCTAAGAGAAATGTCTTTTGCTTTTAATCCCGACGCTACGCTCTGCATTTTTTGTTATATTTATGGCAAATATAGAAAACCATAAGAACTAAAAGAATTTTCAAATTACCGAAGGAAAAGTACAAGGAGTGAGAACAACTACGGAAGGGGTCTTATTGTATAAGGGTATTTCATGAAGACCGGAAATCCGAACGAACAAGGATTGGACGAATAGGCACCCTATACGAAGGAAAAAACATTCGTGATGACATTCCATATCGAATAAAGTCATCACGAACGCCTTCAAATATACTCATAGGACTCCGAGAAACTCGACTGGGAGCTAGAAGAAGCCAATTCTTCAGAGACTAATTGATGCAGATTGCCATTCTGATCATAGGACTTCGTGATCCGACGAAGCTCTATGGGTTTCTTCTCTGTCGGGAGAGAAGTATAAACCATGATCTCCATGTTCAATCCGTTCTCATTGCGGTACTCGCTATATCGGAGAACCTCGGACGTTTCGGGATCACGAATCGTTTCTTTTGTCAACAACCCTGTCTCATCGTACTCATAGTCCGTATAAGTAAGCTTCCGGCCGAGTTCGTCGTACTCAACTTTCCGTTCCAGAAGATTATTCTTATAAGAAAAGACTGTCACCTTGCTCTTGCCAATAACCGGATATTCAGTAATCCCCTTTATTTTCCGGCCTTGTTCATCATACTTATAATGAAGCGTAGACAAATTATGATACGTCTGATCTAGGTTTCTGTTGAAGTAAACTTCTTACGCCAAAAGACACCGAATATTCGTCAGATTCGTATCCTATGAGTGATTTGCCGTTAAAGCTTGAACTTATACCCAACCGTCAGACTCATCGTATTGTAATTGGCACCGACACTTCTTACCTCATACAGAGAGAAATTATCGCCATCGATCTTATAGTTACCGCCCTCATCACCTAGAGAGAGATCATACCCCAGATTCATCACCCAGTTATTCACCTCTATACCAAAAGAAGTTGTCAATCCCCAATCAAAAGAATTCACGTCTCGAAATGGATGATCGGCGTTTTCAGCCTCATCATATCCCGAATGGCCATAACCATAACTATACCCTAGGCCAGTAGATTTGACATATTTACCAAGCGCCTGCGGCTCCTTCGAATACCCCATCGTAAACGAAGATCCCCAATTCGTATCATTCTTGACAGATACACCGGCATACATACCGACCGCTAAATGCATACGTACCTCTTTCGACACTTTCCATGAGAAATCAGCCATCACGGGCAATTGCAAAAAATGTTGCGTGATACCACCGGTCATCATCTCTTTCAAGACATACGTAGCAGACTCCGTCGTTCTCGGATAATCTCCCAACGAATACCCTCTATTCGCATAATATAGACCGGATTTCAATCCAATCCATCCCGGTTCAAACTGGTAAGATACACCAACGCCTACCTTAACCCCCGCACGCCAGCTAGAGCCCATTCCAACACGATTAACCGCAGCAAATCCACCCTCCGGAGTAATCCCCCAGCGTGATTGAGCGCTCACCATCAAGCCACTCAAAGCGCATAACACAAATAAAATCAGCTTCTTCATATCATATTCTTTTATATGTAAATATCAATTGTTATTGATAAGACAAAAGATTCTGAAAAACCCCTACCACCTAAATATTTATTAGTAGAAATCTCTTTATTTAACGCAAACTCACTCTCGTAAAAGCCTCATTCTTATAAAAACTGCCGAATATTTGCTATATTTACACCCTGTTAGCAATTTGGCGTAATAGCGTTGTGTAGAAAGAACTGGATTTTATGAGACCGGAAGATAAAGAAGACGATTATATCGAGGATAAGGAAAACGAGGAAATTGAGGATATAAATAGTGATACCCAAGATAACGAGGCTACGGAGGAAGAGGCGAATACCCATTCCGACTATAAAGTCCCGGGGAAAGGGGATACACGTGTCACGACCTATCATTTGTCTGGGATGTACCAAAACTGGTTCCTAGACTACGCTTCTTATGTGATCTTGGAACGGGCCGTTCCGCATATCAACGATGGACTGAAACCCGTACAACGACGTATCCTGCACTCCATGAGAAGGTTGGATGACGGGCGGTATAACAAGGTTGCGAATATCGTAGGTCATACGATGCAGTTCCACCCTCACGGAGACGCCTCTATCGGAGATGCCTTGGTGCAATTGGGACAAAAGGATCTATTGATCGATTGCCAAGGAAACTGGGGTAATATCCTGACGGGAGACGGAGCCGCCGCTCCTCGTTATATAGAGGCTCGCCTTTCCAAGTTTGCCTTGGAGACCGTATTCAATCCCAAGACAACCCTTTGGCAGCTTTCTTACGACGGGCGTAATAAGGAACCGGTTACCTTACCGGTAAAATTCCCTTTATTGCTGGCACAGGGCGTGGAAGGTATCGCCGTAGGCCTGTCTTCCAAGATACTCCCTCATAATTTCAATGAGTTATTAGATGCTTCCATCGCCTATCTACGGGGAGAGGAATTCGCGTTATATCCGGATTTCCAGACAGGAGGCTCTATCGACATAGCCAAATATAATGATGGAGAACGGGGTGGATCGGTGAAAGTCCGTGCAAAAATCGGCAAGCTCGATAATAAGACATTGGTGATCTCGGAGATCCCGTATGGAAAAACAACCTCTACCGTGATCGAGTCCATCCTAAAAGCGAACGATAAAGGAAAGATCAAGATCAAGAAGGTAGACGATAATACCGCCAAGGATGTAGAGATCTTGGTGCATCTCGCTCCGGGGGTCTCTTCAGACAAGACCATCGATGCTTTATACGCCTTTACGGATTGTGAGATCAGTATCTCCCCAAACTGTTGCGTGATCAAGGAGGACAAGCCGCATTTCCTTACGGTCAGCGATGTGCTCCACCACTCTACGGATCGTACGCTGGAGCTGTTACGGGAAGAACTCAAGATTCAGAAACAAGAACAAGAGGAGGCCCTGTTCTTCGCCTCCCTTGAAAAGATATTTATCGAGGAGCGCATCTATAAAGATCCGGAGTTCGAGAACGCCAAGAACATGGACGAGGCGATATCCCATATCGACCTTCGTTTAGAGCCGTTCAAGCCCCGATTTATCCGTGAGGTTACCCGGGACGATATCCTGAAGCTCATGGAGATCAAAATGGGACGTATCCTAAAGTTCAACTCCGACAAGAGTAACGAGTTCATTGCCCAGACCTTGGAACAAATCGCCAAGATCAACGATAAACTGGAACATATCATCGACTATACTATCGATTGGTTTACCATGCTGAAAGAGAAATACGGCAAGGCTTACCCTCGCCATACCGTGATACGCAATTTCGACACGATCGAGGCGACCAAGGTCGTAGAGGCAAACGAGAAATTGTATATCAACCGTCAAGAAGGTTTCATCGGCATGGGACTGAAAAAGGACGAGTTCATATGTAACTGCTCGGATATAGACGATGTCATTATCTTCTATCGCAACGGTACTTATAAGATCGTCAAGGTAGCGGATAAGATCTTTATCGGTAAGGATATTCTATATGTCAACGTATTTAAGCGTAACGACAACCGGACGATTTACAACGTCATATACCGGGACGGTAAGTTCGGATATAATTACATCAAACGCTTCGCCGTCACAGGCGCTACACGCGATCGGGAATACGACCTGACCAAAGGTACGGAAAACTCCCGTGTCCTTTACTTCAGCGCAAACCCGAACGGAGAGGCGGAGACCGTCAAGGTAATCCTGAAACCCAAACCCCGGCAGAAACTACTCGTCTTCGAAAAGAACTTCAGCGAGATAGCCATTAAGGGACGGGGTTCTCAAGGTAATATCCTGACGAAAGCGGAAGTGCACAAGATCAGCCTCAAGCAGAAAGGCTCTTCCACCTTGGGAGGCCGGGAAGTATGGTTCGACTGGGACGTACTCCGGTTAAATTACGATGGACGGGGAGAAGAGCTAGGCGAGTTCCATAGCAACGATCAGATATTGGTGATCCTGCCGAACGGCGATTTCTACGTCACGAATTTTGACCTTAGCAATCACTACGAGTCCAATATCATGGTCATCGAGAAATACCAGCCGAGCAAGATATGGACTGCCGTATTATACGACGCGGATCAGAAATATTATTATATCAAACGATTCCTGCTGGAGGTAAACACCCGGAAGCAGAATTTCCTAGGAGAGAATCCGAAGAACCGCTTGATGTTGCTTACGGATGAGGTCTATCCTCGTATCGAGGTGATCTTCGGAGGCCATGACGCCTTCCGGGAGGCTCTCGTCCTCGATGCCGACGAATTTATCGCGGTGAAAGGCTTCAAAGCCAAAGGTAAACGAATCTCTACATTTGAGGTCGAGACAATCAATGAGCTGGAACCGAATCGCTTCGTCCCTTCCGAAAACGCATCGGAATCAGACGATACCGAAGGCAATGAGGAGGAAAACGACACTGACGACGGGCAGAGTACCACGGATATTATCGATGAAATTACGGGACAGATGAAATTGTTTGACGAATAACCTATGAAAGCTATCACCTGTTTGATTGGTTTGTTCCTGCTGTTTCTCGCGTCACCGGCCAAGGCCCAGTCCGATGGAGACGAGATCCCTTGGTCTATCAACAGCGGGACCATGGTCGGTATAGGAAGCTACAATCTAATGGACACCTATTTATCTCCCAGCATGGAAGATAAGAAATATACAGGCCCCGGATTACGGGTAATGAATGAACGGATGAAGAGGGTCCGACTGGCAAACTATCGGGTATCCAGACAGCAAATCATAAGCGTCGATCTGGCTAGCACGGATAATGCTGCCTCTACCGCTACGGATTTCGCGGGCTTTATCGATTATACGTTGGGTTACTATTATCATTTGCCCACGGTATTGCCGGATTTAAAGCTTCTGGCGGGTGGTGCCGTGCATGGCATGGGTGGTTTTATATACAATACCCGCAACGGAAATAACCCGGCCTCGGCGAAAGCGGATATCGATTTGAACATCTCCGCCATGGCGATCTATAAGTTACGCATCAAGGAATATCCCATGACGCTACGCTACCAGTTCACGATCCCCTTCGCCGGTGTTTTATTCTCCCCCCATTACGGGCAATCGTATTACGAGATCTTCAACCTAGGGAATGCCTCGGGAGTGGTGCAATTCAATTCCTTCCATAATAAATTCGCCATGAAGAACTTTTTCACGGTAGATTTCCCGGTTTGTAATTTTACGATACGGGCAGGTTACCTAAACAGCTCTTACCGTACAGATGTCAATGGGATACAGTCTCATATAATCTCTCACTCTTTTATGATCGGCCTCGTGAAAGAATTTATCTCTTTCGGAGGAAAACGCCTAAAGAATACCCAGCGGTTCAGAAGCGCTTATTATTAAAAGGAAATCAAATGAAACGATACCTTATATATATATGTATATCTCTCGGATTCCTGTTTACCGGATGTGAGAAATCGGACGAATACGTGGCCTCCCCACAGGAGAACTTTGAGGCGCTTTGGAAAATATTGGATGAGAATTACTGCTTCTTCGAATACAAGGACATTGATTGGAACGAGGTTCACGACCGTTATAAGACGCAGATAAGCGATACGATGAACCAATACGTCCTATTTGACGTATTAGGCGATATGCTAAACGAGCTGAAAGACGGGCATACCAATTTGATATCCACCTTCAATATGTCCCGCTATTGGGATTGGTATCTCGATTATCCGGATAATTTCGACTCGGACATACAAGAGAATTATCTCGGAAGGAACTACTCGATCGCCGGAGGACTTAAATACACGACATTGAGTGACGGGCAGATCGGGTATATTTACTACGGTAGCTTTTCCAGTTCGGCCGGCGAAAGCGGTTTGGATCACATATTCTATCAATTCAAGGATTGCAAAGGTTTGATCTTCGATATCCGGGATAATGGCGGTGGCATGTTATCAAACGCCGATCGCATCGCTTCCCGTTTCTTGGAGGAAAAGATACTGACCGGCTATATCCAACATAAGACGGGTAAAGGGCACGATGACTTTTCCGAACCTTATCCCCTTTATCTCTCACCTTCCGAGCGTATCCGCTGGTTACGCCCTGTTGTGGTCTTAACGAATCGTCATTGCTACAGCGCCGCCAACGATTTCGTGCAGAAAGTACGCATGATGCCTTATGTAACGACGATGGGAGATCGCACCGGAGGCGGTAGTGGCTTCCCCTTTAACTCCGAGTTGCCCAACGGCTGGGGTGTCCGTTTCTCCGCGTCTCCCATGCTAGATGTAAACAAACAGCATACGGAATTCGGTATCGATCCTACATATAAGGTTTCTATGACCCAAGAAGATATCGAGAAAGGTAAAGATACGATTATCGAGGCGGCGATCACCCACCTCTTGTCCGAGACCGAGAAGAAATAAGGTTTCGCTAAAAAAACAACGCAAATATTTGCAAGTTTATAAAAAAGCATTACCTTTGCACACGATTCCAATGCGGCTGTGGTGTAATTGGTAGCCACGTCAGACTTAGGATCTGATGCTTCACGGCGTGGGGGTTCGAGTCCCTTCAGCCGCACAAATCCAGAAATCCTTGTAAGTTCGCTTACAAGGATTTTTTAGTATGGATAAACCTCCTCCATATATACAAGCACTGTGAAGATCAAGGATTACAAACAACATCCAAACTGTTAATTTTAGAAGATTTTATGCCTATTCTGTATAGTTTCAAATTCAAAAACATTTTTTATACCGGGCAGACATGTTGTTTAACACAAGTTATACTCAAAACCCTTGACAAAGGGGCTTTACAAGCTTATCTTTGCATTGTGGTTTTTTCATAATAGTATTAGATTTAAGGTTAACAAAGTTTGGTTAGGGCTTGTCGTGAGACAGGCTTTAATTATTTATAGGGGTTTCATTCGTTTATAGATGCTTCCCGGCATCGATTTTATCTTTCCATCCAATTCCAACTCAAAGAGCAGAGAAGATAATTGATGTACCGGAAGATTCAAGGCTACGGACAATTCATTGATATGAGATTCCTTTCGCATTTCCAAGAACGACAAGATCCGTTCACTCTCCTCGTTCTCAGGAAATAATAATTGGGTTTGGACCGGTAACGCATCTGTCTTTTGAGCGACATCCCAACGCATCGCCATGATTAAATCGTCAGCGCAAGTGATCAAGCCTCCTTTATTCTGCCGGATTAAGCCATTACATCCTTTAGAGTTGATATCCGTTACCCGGCCCGGAAAGGCATAGACATCCCGGCCATACGAGAAAGCGATATCCGCCGTGATCAAAGAGCCTCCTTTCTCCGCCGATTCAATAACGATCGTGGCATCCGCCAGACCGGCTACGATCCGGTTTCGCCGGATAAAGTTCTGCCGATCCGGATTCGTCCCGCTAGGAAAGTCGGTCAATAAACCTCCCCGCTCCAACATCTCGACCGCCGTAGAGCGATGCACGGGAGGATAGATACGATCCAAACCATGCGCCAATACGCCCACCGTGGGCAATTGGTTCTTCAACGCATTCCGATGAGCGCAAATATCGATGCCATATGCGAGTCCGCTAACGACCAATAGATCCGGGAAAATCACGGACAAATCCCGCAATAAACGCTCGGTCACTTCCTGTCCATAAGTGGAGGCCCTACGAGTACCCACAACGCTGATGATATGGGCGGCGTTTAAATCCGCGTTCCCCTTGAAATAAAATAAAACCGGAGCGTCCGGGCATTCCCGCAGACGTTCCGGATAATTCATATCTTTCAAGAAATAGATAGAGATACCGTTCTTTTGGGCAAAAGCCAATTCTTTCTCTGCCCGTAAAAGCACATCCGCCCGCTTAATCTCGGTGATAATCGAATCGCCGATACCCGGTATCTTCTCTAGCGACTGGCGCTTTTCCGTAAACACGGCCTCCGCATCCCCCAACGCTTCCAGAAGATGGCGGGCTAGGATATCTCCCACCCCATTAATCATAGTAAGGCCAATTTGGTAAATCTGTTTGTCTGTCATTTATGCTTGTTTTGATTCTATTCGCTTTAGCATCTCATCGAAATATTCTCCTCTGGTTAATTTGCCATTCTCTACGACAACGGATTCCACGACTCCTTTAGTAGCCAGCGCCCCATCGGATTCCCGGTAAATATCTTGCTCGAACACCAGTTTCACCCCTTTCTTATATACATTCAGGCAAGAAGTATACCGATCGCCGCTCCGCAAGGAGTTCTTGAACTGGATATCCACACGGGCCACAAAAGCATCGATGCCCTTCTCATGCATGGCGCCGAAGTTCTCACCCAACGACTCTAGAAACTCATGCCGGGTATGCTCCATATAATGCTGGTAATTGGAGTTATTCACCACGCCTTGCAAATCGCACTCGTAATCGCGAACCTTGTCTGTCAGTTTAAAAATATATTCCTTCATTATCGTAGTTCTTTTTCGATTTGTACTTTCTCCATTTTATAAAGACGATCGGACGGGCGGATCTTCTCGGACATCTTTATCGAGAAGCGTTCCCCTTTCACGGTCTCCTCCACCGGTTTCAGGTCTACCCGGATCTCATCGACGGTCTGCATAACGGCTCCGGTCGTGGGACCCGTTACCAAGATCTCATCGCCTACTCTCAAGGAACCGGACTCCATCTCAAACTCGGCGACACCGATTCCGCTGAAGTATTTGATACCCCGTGCCACGTACACTTTCTTACGGGTAGCACCGGAGCCATATTTACTGCTCCATTCACCCAATCGTTGTCCCAGATAGTAGCCATCCCAGAAACCGCGATTAAAGACCCTGCGCAGACGCTCGTCCCAAACCGCTATCTTTTCCTCATCGAAGGTACCTTCGCAATAAGCCTTGACCGCCTCTTTATAACATTCGGTCACGAGACGCACATACTCCGGCCCGCGGGCACGCCCCTCCAGCTTGAACACACGTACGCCGGCATCCATCATCTTATTCATGAAATGAATCGTCTTCAAGTCCTTCGGCGACATGATATACTGATTCTCCACATCCAGCTCGATCTGGCTATCCTTATCATGCACCGTATAGGCACGACGACAAATTTGCATGCAAGCCCCCCGGTTGGCGGAAGCGTTCATCTCATGCAAACTCAAATAGCATTTACCGGACACGGCCATGCACAAAGCCCCGTGAGCGAACATCTCTATGCGGATCAATTCCCCTTTCGGGCCCTTGATCTGCTGCTTCACGATCTCCTGATAAATCTCATGCACCTGCTTTAAGTTCAATTCGCGAGCCAATACGACCACATCGGCGAAGCGGGCGTAAAACTTCAACGCCTCCACGTTCGAGATATTCAATTGCGTGGATAAGTGCACCTCTTGCCCGATGCTATTTGCGTAACTCATAGCGGCTACATCGGCGGCGATAATGGCGGAGACACCCGCATCCTTAGCGGCATCTATAATCTCCCTCATCAACGGAAGATCCTCACCATAAATAACCGTATTAACCGTGAGATAACTCTTGATACCATGTTCGCCGCAAATAGCGACGATCTTACGCAAATCCTCCGTCGTGAAATTATTCGACGAGCGAGAACGCATATTCAATCCTTCGATACCGAAATAAATGGAGTCGGCCCCTCCTTGTATAGCCGCCATCAACGATTCATAGGAACCGACAGGCGCCATTATTTCAAAATCCTTCTTTTTCAAGGTTATATATTTTAATATTACGGTAGCAAAGGTACGAATAATATTTGAGAAGATTTCTTATAAACGACCCACAGGCCACAGAAAGAGGAAAGACAGGCAAAAGATGTGAAATAATTTAAGACACATGAATTCAGCGATTTATTTTTTGCGCAGACAAATATTCCATCTATCAAGAGATACTTCAAGACCATTCCCTGCAAGAGATTCTTGAACAAGGTATATGGGAGTTAATGAAAGATGATGGGAAGATAATATAAAGTACTGTCTATAAACCTATTGCAGCTTCCTTCTATTTCTCGCTTAGGAAACTGTAGTTTCAACCGGATGAAACTGGCGTTACTTATAGTGGAAACTGACGTTACTTTAGGAACTATGAGTGTATACAAATAAAGGGAGCGTGCGGCTGACTTTTATTCTTCGTCGGGTCTTTGCCGAACCTTCGATCAATTAAAAGTTCAGCCAATCGCCCTTTCCTTTAATAAGGAAAGGACCACAACTCTACATAAAGCCATATAACGCCCGCCCTCACGAAGGACATCCTTTATAAATTGTCTTGACCTTTTAATCTATTATTAACTATAAAACAATTGGCGTATGGACGTTTGTAGCCTTGAAGAGATTCAGAATCTTTTTATTTTTTACGATACTTGTTTTAGCAAGTATTTCCCTGAATTAGAATTTTATTGTAATGAGAAGGAATTCCACGTTCATAGTATTATACGTAAATACAGTGATATAAAGGGAGTATGCTATAATACCACTCATTTCATAATTGAGATGAAACAGGAATACGTGATCTATTTGCCTTTATCGATCGATGCTAAATTCCGTATTTTAACTAAACAGAAAACCTATTACTCGTAATATAACCTTATTTCAATATGCCTGAACTTATTACCATAGAAGAGGCCGCCCGTATCACGGGTTTCCCCAGCGAAGATATCCAATATTGGGCCAAAAGCCATAAAATAACCTCTTACTCCGTGACGAGAGACAGTCGCCTCGTGGATCTGGCCAACCTGCGTGAATTCATCTCCCATATCGAGCATCTGGGAATACAGAAACTATACCTGCAACTGATCATCGAAGACAAGAAAGAAGAGGCCGACGAGATCATCGCCCAACACGATGATTTCCTGTTCTGCCTTCGATCCCTTAAAAACATCTCTCCCCTCCTTAAACAAATTACCGCCGAACTAGCTACATTCATACACGACAAACAAGATCGATACATATTCACGGAAATAACCTCGGGCACCAAAATGCAGGATGTAGCCAAACGTTGCGATATATCCTACGACAGATTGTGCTACCGGTATAAAAACATAGTACTCCGATTACAAGAGAGCACCGGATTTCTGGCTGAATATAAGAAAACAATCAAGTATCAGGATCTGGAGATAGAGCGTTTACGGCTCGAGAACAGGAATATGGAATACGAGTTGAAAAGCCTGTACAAAAAGGCACTTGAAAGCGGTTTGTATATCGAATCTCCCCGATCACTCGTCTCCATACCCCAAAGTGCCGCCAAACGGATATGCCAACCCATCACTAACCTCACCTTGTCTCCCTATATCCGCAAGTGCCTCGCGAAGCTGGAAATAGAAACCATAGAAGATCTGTTACGCTACGCGAAGAAAAAAGGCCTCGACTCATTATTGGATATGCCGGGCTTCGGTACCCTTGGTTTGGATCAGTTGAAGTTCCAGTTGGAGAAGCACAAGATCCTAAATAAAGCGGGGCAATCCGAGCTCTATCAATATATCATAAATGATCCGGATTATTAAAAACACCTGTTCCATCTACCGATCATCTTACGAGATGTAAAAATTATTCCCCAAAAAGAAGTACTTTTGTAATCTCTATTTAGTTAGCAAACAGAAGGTATGAAGATTGGTTCAATAGATTTAGGGGAGCGTCCGGTATTCTTGGCGCCTATGGAGGACGTGACGGATATCTCGTTTCGTTTGATGTGCAAACGCTTCGGAGCGGACATGGTATATACGGAGTTCGTATCGAGCGACGCGTTGATCCGCAGTGTGAACAAAACACAGCAAAAACTAAATGTCTCCGATGATGAGCGTCCGGTCGCTATCCAGATTTACGGCAAGGACGTAGCCTCGATGGTAGAGGCCGCACGTATTTGCGAGGAAGCTCGTCCGGATATTTTAGATATAAACTTTGGTTGCCCCGTAAAGAAAGTAGCGGGCAAGGGAGCCGGAGCCGGCATGCTACGCAATATCCCGTTGATGCTGGAGATCACGAGAGAGGTGGTGAAAGCCGTGAACATCCCCGTCACCGTGAAAACCCGTTTGGGATGGGATGCCGACAACCGCGTTATCGTGGATCTGGCCGAGCAACTACAGGATTGCGGTATCGCCGCCCTCTCCATCCACGGACGTACACGGGCGCAAATGTACACGGGCGAGGCGGATTGGACCTTGATCCGTGCCGTAAAAAATAACCCTCGCATGCAAATCCCTATCATCGGGAATGGCGACGTGACTTCCGCCGAGATATGCAAGCAGCGTTTCGAGGACTATGGCGTAGACGCCGTAATGATCGGTAGGGCTAGCATAGGCCGCCCTTGGATCTTCCGGGAGGTAAAACACTATCTTACGACCGGGGAATTATTGCCACAAGAGCCTTTCTCTTGGTATCTGGATATCCTAAAAAAACAAGTGGAGCAAAGCGTGGAACGATTGGACGAGCGTAGGGGAATCTTACATATTCGCCGTCATCTGGCAGCTACTCCACTCTTCAAAGGTATTACCGATTTCAAGCAAACACGGATCGCCATGCTACGTGCGGAGACTGTTAACGAATTATTCGAAATTATGAATAACATTCCTAAAAAGTACGGAATTTCAGAATAACAAGCTTGATATATATCAAATTGAAACCTATTTGCGATATCTTTACAATAAAATGTTACAAATACTATTGACGCATATTATAAAACCCCTTATATTTGCATCGAGTTTTTTTCATAGTATTTTAGATCTAAGGTTAACAAGTCTTTGCAAGGGGGGAATCGTGAGATTGTTTCATTGAGGAGCAAAAAAAGCCGCATCCATATTGGGACTAGCGGCTTTTTTGTTTTTCCGGACTCTATATCCTAAATCAAGAAACTTATCGTATCTTTGTCAATAGGTCACATTAAATATTTGGCACTATGAACCAGACTATTTATCCCAGTCGGTATACAGAATTTCGAGAAGATTCGCAAGGACGGAGATACCCATAAACTGGCCTCCTCCCTCGAACTGACCTATGATGAAACACACTCCTTGCTGAGAAAGCGTTACGACGGCTATCATTTCGTAGCCAACGTACCGGGTATCTATAACCCTTTCAGCCTGCTGAATACCTTTAAATATATGCGGCCTGAAGATTATTGGTTCGAGACCGGGACACCTTCTTATTTAGTAGAGTTACTCAAGCACACCCATTACGACCTCTATGAGCTGGCAAATACCGAGACCGATGCCGATGTGCTGAACAGTATCGACTCAACCTCTAGCAATCCTGTCCCTGTTATTTACCAAAGCGGCTACCTTACGATCAAGGATTATGATTCTCGCTTTGGTATCTATAAACTAGGATTTCCCAATTTAGAGGTAGAAGAAGGCTTTGTCAAATACCTGCTTCCTTTCTACACCAGTGTTAGCGCCCCAAAGACTCCTTTCGAAATCGGGCGTTTTGTCCGGGAGGTGGAATAAAAAAGCCTATGTTTTCGCACACACGCTATATATTATTCGAAATAAACCCTTACATTTGCGAAAAACATAATACTATACCACCATGAGTAAGAAAGTCATAACTTTCGGAGAGATCATGCTTAGGCTGGCTACTCCGGACTATTTACGCTTTTGCCAAGCCAATCAGTTCAACGCTACTTTTGGCGGAGGGGAAGCGAATGTCGCCGCCTCACTCGCCAACTATGGCATAGAGACTGAGTTTGTAACCCGTTTACCCCAAAATGACATCGCCCGTGCCTGCGTTATGGAATTACGCAAACAGGGTATCGGAACTTCCAAGATCATTTACGGAGGGGAACGGTTAGGCATTTATTTTCTGGAGACCGGAGCGGTCGCTCGTGCCAGCAAGGTGGTATATGACCGGGCTCATTCTTCCATCGCCGAGATCCGACCGGGGATGATCGATTGGAACGAGGTATTCAAGGATGCCTCTTGGTTTCACTGGACAGGTATCACGCCAGCCATATCCGAAGGTGCCGCCAACGTATGCTTGGAAGCGATACAGGCGGCAAACCGATTGGGCATCACGGTATCCTGCGACCTCAACTACCGGAAAAATCTCTGGAAATACGGTAAGACAGCCCATGAGGTCATGCCGGAACTAGTAGCCGGATGCGATATCATCCTAGGAAACGAGGAAGATGCCGAGAAAGTCTTCGGTATCAAGCCCGAAGGTTTTGACGCCGCCGCCACGGAAGGCGAGGTACACGCCGCCTCTTTCCAGTCGGTATGTACCCAATTAATGGCTCACTTCCCACGTGCCCGGAAAGTTATCATCACGCTAAGAGGCTCCATCAATGCCAATCATAACACATGGGGCGGAGTGCTATACGCCGACAACCGGTTGTACAAATCCCGCCGGTATGACATCACCCATATCGTAGATCGTGTAGGTGGAGGCGATTCTTTTATGGGAGGCCTTATTTACGGTTTGCTCTCCTACCCCGGTGACGACCAGAAAGCCTTGGACTTCGCGGTAGCGGCTTCTTGCCTAAAGCACACAATTTACGGAGACTTCAACCAAGTAACCGTAGAGGAAGTAGAAAAACTCATGTCCGGCGACACCTCCGGCCGTGTCTCCCGCTAATTTTCAATTCTCAACTTTCAATTTTTAATTCCCAATATGGCTCAATTCAATAAAATACAAACATTACAGGCTATCATCCAAACCGGAATGGTGCCCGTTTATTATAATAAAGAGGTAGAGATCGCAAAACAAGTTGTAAAAGCCTGTTACGAGGGAGGCGTCAGAGCCTTCGAGTTTACTAACCGGGGAGATTTCGCCCACGAGGTATTTGGCGAGCTGGTAAAATACGCCGCCAAGGAATGCCCGGAATTAGTATTGGGCGTAGGTTCTATCGTAGACCCGGCCACAGCCGCCTTATTCATACAGCTAGGCGCAAACTTCGTAGTCGGCCCGTTGTTCAACCCGGAGATAGCGAAGATATGTAACCGTCGCCTCATCCCTTATACGCCCGGCTGCGGTTCCGTATCCGAGATCGGCTTTGCCCAAGAAGTTGGTTGCGACCTTTGCAAGATATTCCCCGCCGGAAATGTAGGAGGTCCCTCATTTGTCAAGAACATAAAGGCACCCATGCCATGGACCCTAATCATGGCTACCGGTGCCGTGGAGCCGACAGAGGAGAATCTATCCGCTTGGTTCAAGGCCGGCGTGACCTGCGTAGGAATGGGATCCAAACTCTTCCCCAAAGAAGCGATAGCGGGAAACGATTGGCAATCCATTACCGATTTATGCCGCAACGCCTTATCTATCATTCAAAAGTATCGCCAAGTATGAAAAACTTTTTAGATCAAGATTTCTTGCTCCAAACCGACACGGCCCGTGAGTTATATCACGAGCATGCGGCGAAGATGCCCATCATTGATTACCATTGCCACCTAGATCCCCGGCAAATAGCGGAGAATCATCAATTCGAGGATCTTACGGAGATATGGCTTGGCGGAGACCATTACAAATGGCGGGCGATGAGAGCAAATGGTATCCCCGAGGAATACATCACCGGAGATAAGCCCTCTTACGAGAAATTCCTTAAATGGGCAGAGACGATGCCTTACACGATGCGAAACCCGCTTTATCATTGGACACATCTGGAACTTAGCCGTATATTTGGAATCCATAAAGTCTTGAATCCGGCTTCCGCCGAGGAAATCTACGCAACTTGTACGGATAAACTGCGTACCCCCGAATATCGTGCGCAAGCCATCATGAAACGGATGAACGTAGAGGTTGTTTGTACGACCGACGATCCTATAGACTCATTGGAATTCCATCAAAAAATACGTTCAAGCGGATGCCACATCCGTGTATATCCGGCATGGCGACCGGACAAGGTACTCGCTATCGATAATTTCAAGGCGCTAAATGACTATTTGTCCAAGCTGGAGGCCGCCGCCGATAAGACCATCCTCACCTACAAGCATTTATTGGAGGCATTACAAAAGCGGCATGATTTCTTCGCCGCTCAAGGGTGCCGGTTATCGGACCACGGGTTGGATACTTTCTATGCCGAACCTTATACCGAGCAGGAGATTGAGGTGATTTTCCTCAAGGCTCGTATGGGTAAATCGCTCACGGAGCAGGAAGTTCGCAAATACCGTTCGGCATTGCTATACGAATTGGCGGCAATGGATGCCCGGAGTGGATGGGTACAGCAATTCCATATCGGCGCAAATCGGAATAATAACAAACGGATGTTCAAGTTATTAGGGCCAGACACGGGTTTCGACGCTATCGATGATCAGCCGGTAGCTGTTTCCATGAACCGCTTTTTCAGCCATTTAGATCAAGAAGGGCTGTTAGCGAAAACGATCGTTTACAACCTGAATCCCCGCGACACCGAGTTGATGGTAGCCAATGCCTACAATTTCAACGACGGCAGTGTACCCGGGAAGATGCAATATGGAGCGGCTTGGTGGTTCCTCGATCAGATCAAAGGCATGGAAGATCAGTTAAACGCACTTTCCAGCCTCGGTCTTTTAAGCCGTTTCGTCGGTATGCTGACAGATTCCCGCAGCTTCCTGTCATATCCCCGCCATGAGTATTTCCGCCGGATCCTTTGTAATATGCTAGGCAATGAGATAGAGAAAGGCTTATTGCCCGCCTCCGAGCTTTCCTTCATTGGACAGATGGTGGAGGACATCAGTTACAACAACGCTAAACGATACTTTGATTTCTGATTATTGCAACCCGCATTGCAATGTTACTGCACGCCTGTCGCAGTAACACTGCACGTGCGTTGCAGTAAGGCTGCAACAGCTTTGCAACATTTTATTCACAAACACTTCATAAGACCTTCCACTATACTCGCACATATTACGCCTACTTTTGCGGCAGATTTAGATAAACACTAAAATACGCAAACATGAAACAACGGCTTTATGATTTCATCCCTGTCAAGCATCTATGCGTAGGGATGTCTTTATGTGGCATAGTGGCAGGTACCCAAACCGCTCAAGCTTCTCCCGTCTTCGGGCAATCATCGGGCTTAGAACTTCCGAGTCCCAGCATCTACCAACAAAGTACGAAACAGATTTCCGGTATCGTCAAAGACCAGGCGGGGATTCCTGTAATTGGCGCGAACGTGATCGTAAAAGGGACGACAAACGGAGTAATCACCGGGCTCGATGGAGATTTCCTACTGGAAGTTCCGGAAAACGCTACCTTAGAGATCAGTTATATCGGTTATATGACGCAAAGTATCCCGATAAACGGGAAAACGACCTTCAACATCATCCTAGAAGAAGATACGCAGAAATTGGATGAGGTAGTCGTACTCGGTTATGGAGCGGGGCAACGCAAACAAGATCTCTCCGCTTCCGTGGGCGTGCTGAACAACACGGAAGACCTGGTGGCCCGTCCGGTTACCTCTACCGAAAGTATGTTGCAAGGGCAGTTAGCGGGTGTTACCGTACAAGCGAACGGTGGAGACCCGACGGCTACACCCTCGATAGTGATCCGTGGACAGGGCTCACAGAATGGCGATAACGTATTATGGGTTGTTGACGGTGTCCCCGGCGCACCCATCGCTTCTATGAATGATATCGAGACGATTGTCGTCTTAAAAGATGCTGCCTCTGCCGCTATCTATGGAGCGCAATCCGGAGCCGGCGGTGTTATCTTGGTAACCACCAAGAAGGCGAAAGAGGGCAAAACCTCGTTGAGCTATGACGCAACTTTCGGTGTTCGTAAAGCTAGCAACGTAATCGAGCCGTTAAATGCGGAAGAGCAACTCGAGATGCGAAAACTGTCTTACGCAAACGCAGGGCTTACATTGCCGACCGGTTGGGATTTGACCAAGAACCCATGGGTAGGTACCACACGTACCAACTGGATGGACGAGATCTTCCGCACCGCTTTCTACCAACGCCATAACGTAGCCTTGAATGTTGGTTCAGAGAATGCCTCCAACCGTGTTTCATTTGCTTACGATAATGATGAAGGTGTATTGATCAATACTTTCAACAAGAACCTTTCACTTCGTTACAACGGTAAATTCAAATTGAATAAATGGGTGACTATCACCGAAGACGTGGTTTGGAAAAACAACGAAAGCCGTTCAAAAGATACCGACAGTGGTTATACGGGAGTTGTCGCGGCGGCTATGTATATGCCTGCCAGCGCTACGGTTTACAATCCGCTGGATGGTACTTACGGTGGAACAACGACCGAAGACCCGGATTACATCGCCAAATATGGCTCCAACTTCGCAGATATCCATGGAGACGCTGTCAATCCGGTTCGCTTGCTGGAAGCGGAAAACCGCTATGACCGAACCAGCGACATCTGGAGTACGACCAGTCTGGAACTAGCTAATATCGTTACCGGCTTGAAGTTCACGAGCCGTTTCACTTACAACCTGAAGAATAATCTATATAAGAACTTCAGCCCGATCCGTGACGAGGTGGGAAAACCCTCCTTGACAAATAATCTGGATGAAACGACTTACCGTGCAGACGCATGGAAAACGGAAAACACATTGACCTACGACAATACGTTTAATGACATGCACACCGTGGGTGTCTTACTATCCACTACGGCCGATCATTACAGCAAGCGAGGATTAGAGGTTAATGGAAAAGATTTATCTGACGAATCCGCTTATTTACAATATCTATCCTATGCGAATTCCGTTTCCGCAACCGATTATTTGACCGGTCCTGACGCAAACGTATCCTTGATCGCCCGTCTGGCTTATTCCTTCAACGATCGTTACTTCGTTACAGCCTCTTGGCGTCGTGATTACGCAGGCCGTCTACCTAAAGATAATAACTATGGCGACTTTCCTGCCGTAACAGCCGGATGGAAAATCTCTAATGAATCTTTCTTCCCGAAGAGCGAGACACTGAATTTATTGAAGATCCGTGCTTCTTGGGGACGTGTCGGTAATCTAGGATCTATCGGTTATAATTACAAATCAGCTTTATTAGGTAAGAATTATTGGTCGGAGCAGGCACAGTACGGCGTAGAATCGAACAAGATTTGGGGAAACTTCGTCTATAACTCTACCGCATTAAATCCCAACTTAACATGGGAAACTTCCGAGCAATGGGACTTAGGTCTAGATGTGAACATGTTCGACAATCGCTTGAGCATGGCATTCGACTATTTCGACAAACGCACGTTCAACTTGATCCAGTCGCAAACGATGAACTGGCCGGGAACGATCGGTATCGATGCCATGTTAGTCAATCAAGGTGAAGTCCGCAACCGAGGTTTTGAGGCGCAAATCAATTGGAACCAACAGGTAAATAAAGATTGGTCGTACTTCGTTTCCGGAAACTTCTCTTATCTAAAGAACTGGGTTTCTGATATTGGGGTAAAGAACGCAGACGGAACCCCGGGCGTTTGGACAGGTATCACCAAAAATGATGCATATTTCGATGGTAGTTATCGTAACCTTCCATATATGTATCAAACAGCCGAAGGAGAACCGCTGGCCTCTTTCTATCTGATCAAGACTGACGGCATTTTTCAAAGCGACGCAGAGGCAGCCGCTTATGTAAACAAAGACGGAAAACGAATCCAACCGGACGCTGTAGCCGGCGATTTGAAATTCGTCGATGCCAATGGTGATGGAGTCATCAATGATGAAGACCGTCAATACTGCGGTAGCGCTACACCTAAAACTACATTCTCATTCTCCGGAGGATTCACTTGGAAGAAGCTTTCCGTAAGCGCTATGTTCCAAGGCGTAGGTGGAGCACAAGCTTTATATGTAGGTAAATATATGGCCTTAAGCGATGTAGAAGGAAACTTCAACCGCTCAAAAGAGATCATGAACGCTTGGAGTCCGTCGAATACAGGGTCGAATATTCCACGCTTATCGAAAAACGACCCGAATAGCAACTTTAGCACACCGTCTGATTGGTATCTGGAGAATGCTTCTTACTTACGTTTGAAGAACTTCACCGTATCCTATGACTTGAGTGATGTTATCAGGAAATGCGCTCACCTGCAAGAACGCAACAGCATGATGTCGGTTTACCTTAGCGGTGAGAACCTCTTCACGATCACGAACTACTCAGGAATGGACCCGGAAACCGGCGGTTGGGATGCCTTGAAGTATCCGGTTTCACGCGTATTCTCTGTCGGAGTCAAATTGACATACTAATCGGGTGTTTTAAAAGATATTCATATTAACAAAGGATCAAAATGAAAAGATATATTACAGTATTAGCATTATCCGCATTGGTTTGTAGTTCTTGTAGCGACTTCCTCGACGTTCAGCCGGAAGGAAACGCAACTACAACCTCCTATTTCTTGAATGATCAACAGGCCATTGATGCCATTGACGGATTATATGAAAGATTCCATCAAGAGGGTTGTTACGGCCGTGAGTTATTCTGGGAACAGGGAGCCGCATGCGACATTGTTTGGGGACGTACGCGCGGTTATAACTCTTTGGCGACCTTAGCCTATACCGGTGATGAATCTCCTCTAAGAGATGTATTCAGCCGTATGTATTCTACTATGTCCCGTGCGAATTGGATCATCCAAGAATTAGTGAAGAAAGAAAAGGGAACGACGCTGACCGCCGTCGAGAAACGCAGCTTGGGCGAAGCTTACTTCAGTCGCGGCTGGGCACATTATCTGATCGCTTATCGGTACGGTACGGATAAACAAGGAGTACCTTTCGTACGTTACGAGGACTTCCCCGACGATTACGACAACTCCATACCGCCTCAGCAAGCTACCGTTATGGACAATTATAAACTGATCATCGAAGATATGGACAAGGCAATCGCCTACCTTCCAATCTTCGAATCCTATGACGCTGACAACCGGGGCCGGGCACATCAGGCTGCTGCCGTGGCGTTCAAAGCGAAAACTTATGCTTACTGGGCTACTTGGGATGCTACCCAATGGAACAACGTCATCGAGATGGTCAATCAATTAGAGAACAACTACAATCGAGATCTAGCTCCCACATTCGCAGAACTATTCTCGTCTGACTTGAAAGATTATTGGAACGCCGAATATCTCTGGACTATTCCGAGTATCGGTGGCGCACTACCGGGCGGTACCGAATTCCCGGGTATTATCCTTGAGAACAAAGGCTGGGGCAAATATAATGGTTGGGGGCAGATGAAGCCCTCTTACGACATCTACGAAGAAATGGCGAAAGATGGTAAAGGTAATGACCGTTTAGTACGCTCAATCTTGGAATACAACCAAGAGTTCCCGTTCTTCGGCGAGACACGCAAGTTCTGGTCTACCTCCGATCTTGAAGCTGGTTTCATGATCAATAAATACATGGACGCGTTCAAATACTCAGACCCTGTAGGTGAAGGAGCCGTGAGTGCTAACGGAGACTGGCCTACGGTCCGTGTCAATTTCCCGATCATCCGTTTCGCAGAAATGTTATTGTTCCGTGCCGAGGCATATTTAATGACAGGCCAAGCCGATAAAGCAACCGCAGATATCAACCGTATCCGCCTACGCTCCAACTTGACACCGCTTACCGGCACCGCCACGATGAAGGATCTATATCACGAACGCCGTTGTGAATTGGCTTTTGAGTTTACAGACCATCTATTCGACTTAAAGCGTTGGAACCGTTCTTCCAATGCCGACATAAAGACATTGGCCGATAAAGAGTTGAACGCACATCCACGTATCCGCAGATATGAAGACCGGGCGAATCCGGAATCCGCGTTCACGATTATTGGTTACGAAGATTACACCAACAAAAACGCCTATCAAGCACATATGATGGTATTCCCGTATCCAAGTGAAGAGATTACTAAATCGAATGGTCAACTGAAGCAGAACGAGGGATATTAACCGATTCCTTTAAACCGATCAAGGTACGAATAAGATTCAATTACGGGCTGTCTCAGAAAATGAAACAGCCCGTGTTATTTTCTACCGGGTAAAAACGCATATCTCAAATAGGTAGTTTACCTTTGCCAATTGTATAATATAGTAAACAAAAGATACACCATGAGATTAATTCAAACTCTTTCTTCTTGCTTGTGTACAGGGATAATAGCCTTATTCACGGCCTGTAGCCAAGCACCACAATCCCCCATCGATTCCGTGAATCCGTTTATCGGCACGGGATTTCACGGACACACGTATCCCGGGGCCACGGCTCCTTACGGAGCGGTCCAACTCAGTCCGGACACCCGGAAAGGGAATTGGGACGCTTGTTCCGGTTATCATTACAGCGATTCTACCTTAATGGGTTTTTCCCATACCCATTTAAGCGGTACGGGATGTATCGACCTTGGCGATATCCTATTCCGTCCGTCACTCCAGACACCTCTAGCGTTCTCGCACTCGGACGAGAAGGCTTCCCCGGGTTACTACTCGGTGAATCTCAGGGAGGCAGGTGTATTAGCGGAACTTACCACGACCCCGCATGTCGGGATACACCGATATACCTATAAAAAAGGGATAGAGGCTACGTTGGTGGTCGATATGGACCATTTATTGGATAACGAATATATATACGAAGGCTGGGTTAAGCAAACTGGGGAGAATGAGCTTACCGGTATGCGGCGTACCCGGGGCTGGGTAGACAATCAGTATGTCTTCTTTGTAGCGCAATTCTCGCAACCCTTCTCTTCCATGGAACAGCCTTCCGAACGGCAAGCCGTACTTACCTTCGATACGACTACCGGAAAGCCCATCATCTGCAAAGTCGGGGTATCGATCGTAAATGAGGAGAACGCCCGTCTGAACCTTGAGCAAGAGACGGATTCCTATGGCTTTGATTTCGATGCCATCCATCAAGCGACACGCTCCGATTGGGAAAAAGAACTGGACGTTATCACGGTAGAAGGAGGCACCGAAGCCGAGCGCACGAATTTCTATACGGCGCTATACCATAGCAAGATCATCCCGAACATAGCGAGCGACGTGAACGGACAATACCGCCGTCACGACATGAGCGTAGCGACGATCCCGGCAGGTCGCCGCCAATTCTCCACCTTCTCCACTTGGGACACCTTCCGGGCCTGGCATCCGATGATGACTCTGTTGGATACTACCTTGGTGAATGATATGGTACAGTCTCTCTTGGATATGTACGACGCCAGCGGCGAGCTTCCGTTATGGCCCTTATCGGCAGGCGAGACCGGAACGATGATCGGTTATCACTCCACATCGATTATAGCGGACGCTTATTTAAAAGGTATTCGCGGATATGACGCGGAACATGCTCTCGAAGCGATGAAGATCTCAGCGGAGAAGAATAAGAAAGGAGCGGATTATTATATAAAGGAAGGCTTCATCCCGACGAATATCAAGAAAGAATCGGTTTCCTGTTTATTGGAATTCGCCTACGATGACTGGTGTATCGCACAAATGGCGAAAGCTTTAGGACATATGGATGATTATGAGACCTTCATCAAGCGTTCCCAGAATTTTATCAACGTATTCGACGGTAGTACCCGGTTCTTCCGGGGCAAACGGCAGGATGGGAATTGGGAGACTCCTTTCGATCCATTCGCTATCGGACGTTCCTATACGGAGGCTACGGCCTGGCAATATCGTTTCTTTACCCCGCATGACGTATATGGATTGACCCAGTTGTTCGGAGGCCGGGAGGCATTCATCGCTGATCTGGATAGCTTATTTATGGTTACCTCCGAGGTAGTCGGCGATCTGGTAGACGTTACAGGATTGGTCGGTCAATACGCGCATGGCAACGAGCCTAGCCACCACATGGCTTACCTGTACAGCTACGTAGGCGAGCCGTGGAAAACCCAAGAATGGACCCGCCGCCTGTTGGACGAGATGTACCAACCGACTCCCGAGGGGATTATCGGCAACGAGGATTGCGGGCAGATGTCCGCTTGGTACCTGTTGAGCAGCCTTGGTTTCTACTCCGTTTGTCCGGGTAGCAACCAGTTTATCCTGACTGCGCCGCTCTTTGACAAAGCGACCGTGAAACTCGGAAACGGAAAGATACTTACGATCACGGCAAACCAACCGGAAAAGAATAAATACATCACGAGCGTATCGCTGAATGGAAAAGAGATTAAGCATTGCTATATCACATACTACCAGTTGATGCAAGGAGGCACACTGGACTTTACGCTCTCGGCGACACCGGACAAGAGTTGGGGAACCGCTCCCGAGTACGCTCCCTATTCCTATACGGAGCAACCTACCGTCTCTATCCCTTACATAGCGAATGATCTGGATTTATTTGAAGGTGAGATTACGGCGGAACTAAAATCCACGACACCCGAGGCGGTTATCCATTACACGCTTGACGGATCGGAACCGGATGAGAACGCTCCGGTATACAGCGAGCCATTCGTCTTAAAAGAGACCACGATTATCAAGGCCAAAGGATATAAAAAGGGATTCGTACCCAGCCGTACGTACTCGATCCAAGCGACAAAAGCCGTATTACGCCCCGCGTTATCCATACAGCCTACGAAGCATGGGGTAGCTTATACCTATTACGAAGGAGAGTTCCAATGGGTAGCCGATCTGCAAAAAGCGAAGGTAGTCGAGACCGGAACAATACCTGAGCCTTCTATCCTGAACGCTAAATTGCCGGATCATTTCGGTTATATCTTCACTGGATATATATACGCACCGGAAGACGGTGTCTATGAGTTCAGTACCCGCTCGGATGACGGTAGCGTCCTCTATATCGGCAAAGAAAAGGTAGTGGACAATGATGCCTCCCACGCCGCCATCGACGCGACGGGACGCATCCCCTTACAAAAAGGCTACCACCCCTTCGCCTTGCATTATTTCGAGGATTACGAGGGTGAGTACCTAGGCTGGAGCTGGCGTACGCCAAGCATGTCCAAACTAGACGCGATCCCAACAGAGAACCTTTATATAAATTGATAATATTAAATACTGAATCATATGAGAAGAACAACTCTATCCGTGCTATCCGCCTTAGCCATCCTGCTATCCGGCATGATCGTTCCGGAGGCCGCGGCACAAAGTCGCCGAGACAAAGAACAAACGTATGTACTAGAGAAACCTTACGAGGTCAAGAAACTAGTCCCCCCTACCGGAAAGAAAATAAAGAACGTGATCCTAATGATCGGCGACGGTATGAGCCTTATGCACATGTATTCCGCTTGGACCGCCAACCGGGGCAAGCTCTGGCTGGACAACTCCCAATACACCGGCCTCTCGAAAACCTATTGCGCCAACCGCCTCATCACCGACTCCGGAGCCGGAGGTACCGCACTGGCCACCGGCCATAAAACGAACTACCATATGGTAGGCGTAGACCCGGAAGGCAAGCCCTTGGAATCTTTGGCTACCTTGGCGAATAAGAAAGGCCTGTCAAGCGGCATCGCCGTTACCTGTCGCCTATGGGATGCTACGCCCGCCGACTTCTGCTGCCACAATACGGATCGTGACGCCGAGGCCGAGATCGTAGCGGATTACGTGAACTGTGGCGTCGATTACGTATTCGGCGGCGGCTCCAAGCTATTCGAGAACCGTGCGGACGGTCGCGATTTGTTCAAGGAATTAAGGGAGAAAGGTTACCAGACTCCCCGTAGCTGGGAGGAACTGGCGAAGATCCAAAAAGGCAAGGTATTCTGCGTTACCGATACCGTAGACACCCCGCTTCCCGCCGAGCGAGGCGATCTCTTGGCTCGTGCCTCGATGAAAGCGATCGATCTGCTGGGACAAAACCCGGAAGGTTTCTTCCTGATGGTAGAGGGCTCCCAATTGGATGATTACGGACATTTCAACGATATCGACCTGTTGATGCAAGAGACACATGATTTCGACCGTACGATCGGACGTATCTTCGAATGGGCCGCCCAAGACGGTGAGACATTGGTCGTCGTAACCGCCGATCACGAGACCGGTGGCCTTACCTTGGTGGACGGGGATCTGAACGAGGGCCGTATCGTTTGTAAATTCTCCACCGGAGGGCATAGCGGCGTAATGGTCCCCGTTTATGCTTTCGGCCCGGGCGCCGAGAACTTCACGGGTATCTTCGAGAATACGGATATCTTCTGGAAGATCAAAAAGCTCCTGAATCTATAATCAAACAGTATTCATCCGATGGAGAGTATAACAGGGCTATCCCGCTAGTCAAGTACCGCAGTACTTTGGCTGAGAGGACAGCGGTACTTGACTAGCAGGACAGCAGTACTTGACTAGCAGTACTACGGTACCCGACCGGGAGGACTGTGTTCACCGACTGAGGCGCGCCTTCTCCCTCTCTCCCCCAATAAATATCATAAAGAATGACAACAAGACGAAACTTCTTAAAGCAATCCCTTCTTGCGGCAGGCGCGGCCTCCGTTCCCGCCGGGAACCTTTTAGCACAAGAGAAAATGGAAGAGAAACGCCCCAAATACAATCTTCCTTACAAGAACACCTACCTGAAGGAACCCTTCGTGACCGAGAACGAGTTCCGGACGGCGAGACCGGAGACCATCACGCCCGGAACCTTCGAGGAGGCCAAGCAAATCCTCCCGGGCCCGACTTGGAGCGGACATGAGAAAGAGATCGAGATGTACTGGAAGGCTTGGCAAATCGGCATCGGCAACATCAAGGCCCCGGAACCGGATTCCGGTTTCGTATGCAGTTACCTTGATGTCGCCTACAACGGCAATATCTTCATGTGGGACTCCGCCTTCATGATGATGTTCGCCCGTTTCGGTACCCGCTTCTTCCCCTTCCAACGTACGTTAGATAATTTCTACGCCAAACAACATCCGGACGGTTTCATCTGCCGGGAGATCAAGGCGGACGGAGCGGACTGTTTCGAGCGTTACGATCCGACCAGCACCGGACCGAATATCCTCCCTTGGAGCGAGATCGTCTATTATAAGCAGTTCGGCGATATAGACCGCCTACACAAGATATTCCCCGCCCTTTGCGCTTATTATAAATGGTTGAAGCTAAACCATACGTGGCGCAACGGTACGTATTGGACCAGCGGTTGGGGTACCGGCATGGACAACATGCCCCGGGTGGAACCGAAATACAATCCGATATACAGCCACGGCCATATGATCTGGCTGGACGTTTGCTTGCAACAATACTTCACCGCCGGGCATCTGCTTGAGATGGGTTTCTATCTGGAGCGTTGGCAGGAGATCGAGGAGTTCGAGGACGAGCAGAAGATGCTAAAGAAGTATATCAACGAGAACCTATGGGACGAGAAGGAGCATTTCCTTTTCGATCAATACGCCGACGGAAGCCTTTCCTCCACCAAGGGAATCTACGCGTACTGGGCCTTATTGACCGATGTCCTGTCCAAGGAACGCATGGATGCTTTCGTGGCCGAGCTGGATAACAAGGAGACATTCAACCGCCTGCACCGCGTCCCTTCCCTTGCCGCCAACCATCCTAAATACAAGGATAACGGCCGCTACTGGCAGGGTGGCGTATGGCCGGGAGCGAACTATATGGTGATTACCGGCCTATTGCAACAAGGCTATCGTAAATTGGCTTACGAGATCGCACGCAACCATTACGATAACGTCCTAAAGGTGTATAAGAATACCGGTACGTTCTGGGAATACTACGCTCCGGAACATGAGGAGCCGGGCTTCATGGCTCGCCCGAATTTCGTGGGCTGGGGCGGACTGGCACCGATCTCCGGCTTGATCGAGCAAATCTTCGGCATCCGCTCCAATGTGTACGAGAAGAAATTGACCGTAGACGTGAACTTGACGGAGGCTTATGGTATCGACCGTTATCCTTTCGGCCTCGACGGTCTGGTAGCGATCAAAGTCAAGGCCCGTTCTTCCGCTACCCAAGAGCCGCAGGTAGAAATTACCAGCGACGTCCCCTTGGAACTAACCGTCCTTTGGGGCGACAAACAGAAGACGGCTAACGTAAAACCCGGCACGCAAACCGTATAAAACAGTAAATCCATCAAACATCCAGTTGTAGAGACGGGGCACGCCCCGTCTCTACAACTAGACTCAAAAAACAATTAGTATATGAAACAGATTCTATCCTTATTTATCACCTCCCTCGCCCTCTGTACGGCTTGCTCCTCCCCGAAGGGATCGGACACAGTTCAAGTGGCGGAGACAACCACGGAGCAGACGATTCAGAAAGCCTCCTCCGCAATTCATTACAACGCCTTCTCGCACAATGATTACTGGCGGGAGAGACCTCTGCTGGACGCCTTGTCCTTCCGCTTCAACTGCGTGGAGGCCGATCTGTGGCTGATCGATGACGAGCTATACGTTTCCCATGACCGCCCGGAACCCAATCCGGCAATTACCTTCGAGAACCTATACCTCAAGCCGCTCGTGGCCCGCATACAAGCGAATGGAGGTAAGGTCTATCCCGGTAGCGATCGTCCTTTCTACCTGATGGTGGATTGCAAGGCACAAGGCGAAGAGATGTACAAGCTATTAAAGAAACAGATGGAACCTTACAAGGAATATTTCTGTTCCGTCGATAACGGCGAATATAAAGAAGGTGCCGTCCTCTTCTTCCTTTCCGGCGACCGTCCGAAGAACAGCCTGCCGAAAGAGAACAGCCGCTTCACCTTCCTCGACGGACAAATAAAGGATCTGGGACAGGGCATCCCTGCTTCCCTCGCTCCGGTCATAAGCGATAATTACTCCGATTTCTTCACATGGAAAGGCGAAGGTGAGATGCCCGCCGACCAACTACAGAAGATGCGTGAGATCATCCGGAAAGTCCACGATGAGGGAAAACTATTCCGTTGGTGGGGCGCCCCGGATACCGAGCAGTTCAAACGCTTCTTCATCAAAGAAGGCGTAGACTTGGTAGGTGCCGATGACCTGAATGGGTTATACAACGTATTGAACGAGCGTTAAACGAGAAAATTACAATAGGCATTATAAGGTTGTTACAATGGGCATTCTAGCATCTTTACAACAGGCATCGTAACAGCCTTATAATGCCCATCATAGTTTTAACATATCACAACCGCTTTTATTCCAACCAAGGCTGCGGATTCAGCTTCGTCTTTTCCTTCCACAATTGGAAATGGAGGATCGTGGAATTACCGTCCTCCGGATCCGAATAGATCCTTCCGATCGCTTGACGGGTAGAGACCCGGTCGCCCGCTTTTACATATACCTGACTCAAATTGCTATAAACCGTCAAGTAGTTACCATGACGAACGATTACGGAATTATTATACCCCGGCACCACGAACACACGCGTTACCTCCCCATTGAATACCGCACGGGCATCCGCCCCGGGTGAGGTCTGGATATCGATACCACTATTACTGGTACGAACATATTTCAACTCCTGATGCTGTTGCTCGCCGAATGTAGCGACGATCGTATGTCTTCCGGCCACCGGATACGGCAAACGCCCCCGGTTATTGGCGAAGTTATCGGACAATTGCTTCTCCGCCTTTGTCATCGCATAGCCCCCTTTCGTATCCGCCACACGTTCCTCACGGATCGGCTCGTTTTTACTCTCCGGTACGGGTTTACCCTTAGCGGCAGCTTGTTCACGGGCACGGCGCTCACGTTCCGCACGTTCACGGGCGGCTTTCGCCTCGGCCTCGGCACGGGCGATCTCCTCGGCGATCTGCTTCTCTATCTGTCGGTTTAAAGCCTCGGCTTGACGACGCTTCTTTTGGAGATCCGCCTTCAAATCCTTTTGTCTCTTATTCAATAGCTGGACTTCCTCTTTCTGAGAAGCTTCCTCGCTTTCTAGCTTCTTACTCTCTTCTTGACGAGTTCCTAAAAGGGTACGCTTCTCGGCACGGGTCTTCTCCATCTCAGCTTGCTTGCGGCTGATCTCGGCCTGCTTTTCAACGATGTCATTCGCTTGCCGCTTCTGCCAATCCGCATATTCCCGCAAATACCGCATACGCCGCATGGATTGAGAGAAACTCTCGGCGGATAGGATAAACAACAATTTATCTTGCGAGCTATGGCGTTTATAAAGCCCTCGCATCGATTTACCGTAATTCGTCTGCTTATCGCCCAGTTCCCGTTTTAAGGTGCGCAACTGGCCTTGGATATTCAAGATATCTTTCTCGATCTCATCCAGCTCTTGATTCAATAAACTGATGACTTTCCTACGGGAAAGAATTTGTTTGGAGAGTAGATTCAAACGGTTCAGGGAAGTTTTAGCAGTCTGGGCCGTCTCCTGTAATAATTTATTCGTCTCCTCGATATCGGCCAACGCCTCCTTGCGCTGCTGCTCCAACTGACGGACAGCGGCGGATTTCTGACCGTAAACCACGGTAGATAAAGACAATGCCAATAGAACGATCCAGACGTGCCTCATGATAGATTATTGATTCAGATTCGTAATCGTTTTCAATACTTGCGCAAAGGTAATACGCTTATATTTAGAAGGAACCGAAAAATCCAACTTGAGCGGCTCGTCCAGTTGGATACGGGAGTAATGGATCTTCACCCCACCCTCGGGATTCCCGTTCTTCAACACCTGCACATCCATCAACATCGGGAACGGCTGCCGATCCACCAAGCGAAAATCCTCGTACAGCCATTGCAAGGCATAACGATCGGAAGGATCCGCTACATAGGTAGAGAGAAGTTTCTCCTCGCCATCCGCCTTAAAGGTATAGAAAAGCCCCATGGCATCCTTGGTCTTGATCTCGGCTACCGGGCCTTCTTGATTCAGCTTAAAACGATTATAATGCTTACGGGAAACGCCCTGCTCCCCCGGGATAAACAGATGATTCGTGAAAAGAGCCTGCAAATTGTAGAAGTTGAACTCGATCGGAGTCTGCCCTTGCAAATTGGAATAATTCTCGATCATATAGCGTTTATTCATGCGGTCTACCACCTTGATCGTATCCCGGCTCAACTCGATACGGAAGATCTCGATCCCGAGAAAAGGTTGTACCGACAGTTGGAAAGCACTATCCTTGACCATCTTCATATCCACCCGAGAGCTCATTTGCTTACCAGGGATATCCAGATCCACGTTCAACCGGGCCGTCAAGGTACGGAACTGGAAGGATTGATCCTCCACCGACTGGAAGAACTCATTATGAGCCTTCACGCTAGCGGATTCCACCGTCCCGACTTTCTTGGACGATTTACAGCCTGTCAACATCGAAAGTAAAAGACCTCCACATAACAGGAAGGTCAAGAAATAGTCTCTTTTCATTTCGCGTTCTCGTCTTCTATATATTGTTGCTCGGCGATCTTACGGTTCAAGATCTCGGAATCCTTCCCCATCTCTTTCGCCTTTTTCCATTGCTCCACCGCTTTTTCCTTATCACCGTTCATGAAAAGGATGTCCCCATAATGATCCACGAGTTCGGCGCTCTTTGTCTTATCTTTCTCCAAAGCGCTCTCGATATAGATTTTCGCCAAGGTATAGTTTCCTTGTACGAAGAAGATCCAAGCGTAGGTATCCAGATACGTGGCGTTGTCCGGTTCCAGCTTGATACATTGGGCGCTCATACGTTCCGCCTTTTTCAAGTCTTTCTTCTCCAAAGAAAGGAAGTAACTGTAGTTGTTCAGTACGACCACGTTCTTGTCATTATACTTCAACGCCTCATCGTACGCTTTATACGCTTGATCCAATTGCCCCATCTGGTAATAAATATCACCGATCTGACCGTAGAAATCCGATTTCAGCGGCAGGTTCTCCTTCGGAATGATATTCAAGCCCGCATAATAGGTATTCAAGGCTTCTTGATATTTCTGTTGTTGGTAGTAAGCGATACCCAGATAGAAGTAATATTCCGGCGACTCGGGGAAAAGCTCCATACAAGCCGTACAGATACGGATGACCTCCGGGATATCCTCCCCTTTCAAAGCCAGATTCAGCAATTGCTGCCAAGCCCCGGCGTTACCCGGTTCCATCTCTGTTACCAACTGGAACTGGAATTTCGCCTCCTCTGTCTTTCCTTGGGCCATCAAGAGACCGCCATACATCAGTTTTAAGTCGATATCCTCCGGATGTTGCTCCAAAAGAGTTTGGAATAAATGGTTCGCGTTCTCAGTTCCTTGCTTCGTTTGTTGCAGTTTCAAGATATACCGGGAAAGGATGTTCACTTTCGTCTCCACGTCCAGCTTCTCGTTTACCAAAGCGCTGCGGATTTGTTGCTCGGCGGCCTCCTTATCCCCTTTCGCCTCGTAGTAATTGGCCATAGAGACGATATAATAAGGGTCGGTCGGATCAATCTCATTCGCTTTTTGATAGCAAGCCAAAGCCTTGTCCATCTCCCCGTTTTCCAAATGAAGATCGCCCAATACGATCTGGTAACGGGCCTCCATAGGATATTTAGCCGCTAGCTTCTCGATCTCCTTGAAAGCCTCTTCCGGTTTCTCCAACTGGACGTACAGTTTGTATTTCTGCATGGAGATCGCCTCGTTCATACCCATAACCGACTCCAACGCATCATAAGCCTCGATCGCCTTCCCGATCTCGCCGGCTTGCGTCAAGGCATCGGCCAGATAATAATTCAGCTCCTCCTTCTCCGGATAATCACGAACCAATTCCTCGTACTCCTCGGCGGCTTCGCCATACATGCCCAGATTCCGGGTGATAGACGCCAATGCCATTTTATACGTGAAATTATCCTTGCTGTTGGCCACGGCTCTTTTCAACATCTCGACCGCTTTCTCCGGACGGTTCAACTGTACATAAAAAGAAGAAAGCTCATACAAGACCGGAGCCGCCGTAGAGTCAATCTCCAAGCAATGGTTGAAGGCATCATAAGCGGCGTCGAATTTCCCGGCGTTCTTCAAATTCAAGCCCTCATAAAAGAAGTAATCGAACTTACGTTGATCCTTCTCCGTTTCTGTAGCACCAGCCGGGAGCACAGCGACCAACGAGAGGAAAGAGATGAGATATATCAGTTGCTTAAACATCCTATTATTCTTGTTAACCTTATTATTCTTATTCTTTTCCGGTATGACCGAATCCCCCGGCTCCCCGCTCGGTATCATCCAACGTCTCCACGGGCTCCCAATCCACATGGCTATGAGCGGCTATAACCATTTGGCAGATACGCTCACCATCATTCACCGTAAAAGGCTCCGAAGATAGATTCACGAGAATAATGCCGATCTCCCCCCGATAATCGGCGTCGATCGTACCCGGCGTATTCAGCAGGGTTATCCCATGCTTTAAAGCCAGCCCGCTACGCGGACGCATCTGGGCCTCATAGCCTTCCGGCAGCGAGATATAAAGTCCGGTCGGGATTAATTTACGTTCCAACGGTTTCAACACAACCGATTCCGACAAATTCGCCCGGATATCCATCCCGGCAGATAAAGGAGTCGCATAACCCGGCAGCGGGTGATGCGATTTATTGATAATTCTTACTTTCATACTTGCAAAGATAAACAAATTGTCAATAGTCAATCAATTAACCCAATCCCCGTTCTCTTTTATTAACTGAACTAAACGTTCTACAGCGTCTTCCTCGGGGATATTCTTGAGGACACATTCCTTACCTTTATACAGGCTGATTTGTCCACGTCCGGCACCCACATAACCATAGTCGGCATCGGCCATCTCGCCGGGACCATTCACGATACAGCCCATGATACCGATCTTCAAGCCTTTTAAATGGGAAGTAGCCTCCTTGATACGGGCGATCGTTGTTTGCAGGTCGTACAAGGTACGTCCGCAACTCGGACAAGAGATATATTCCGTCTTACTGATACGGGTTCTTGTAGCCTGCAAGATCCCGAACATACAGCGATCCGAGACAACCGCCTCGCATCCCTCATTGTGCAGCATCAAGCCATCCCCGAAACCATCCAGCAAAAGCGTTCCGAAATCGGCGGCGGATTTCAGTTGCAACAACTCCACATCCGTCTCCCGGAAATCACGATGCAAGACAACCGGCACGTCACAACCCGCCATCAGCAATTTATGCATAGCCGCACGTTGCGAGCCAACCCCATTCCGATGATGTGTACTTAATAAGACCACCACGGTCTTATCCGCTTTCAAGATCTCCAACATACGATCCGTAAGATCCATATACGTCAGACGGATAAACTTAAGCGGACAATCGTAATCCTTTAACTCCTCCGCCTCCGAGGCGATGAAGCAAGGAAAAGCATTCGGACGCTCTTTCCAAAAATGAGCGTCTACCAATAAACGGAAATTATCCGGCAAATTATCCGGATCTTCCTTTCCTATATATATATAGTCCGGCAAGGACAAATAATCAAACTCAAAATCCCCGCTACTACGATCGGAGATCACGACTGGCGAGAAAGTACCTCCGATACCTTCCACCACACGGCTTATACGACGGCTTGTCGCCACCGTATCGAAACCGGGAGCCATCGAAGCCTCGATAGGACGATGATTTTCCCGTTCCCTAATATAATCCACCAATTTACGCGCTACCGGCATTTCCGCCTCGGGGTCCTCACTCAAGGAAACCCGGATCGTATCACCGATACCGTCACATAGAAGCGTACCGATTCCAACAGCGCTCTTGATACGCCCGTCCTCACCGTCACCCGCCTCCGTTACCCCAAGGTGCAAGGGGTAATGCATATTCTCGGCCTCCATCGTACGAACCAACAACCGCACGGTCCTTACCATGACAACGGTATTGGAAGCCTTAATCGAAATAACCACATCCGGGAAATTCTCCTCCCGGCAAATGCGAAGAAACTCCATACAACTCGCTACCATCCCCTCGGGCGTATCACCATAACGGCTCATGATACGATCGGAGAGCGAGCCATGATTCACACCGATACGAATAGCGGTGCCATGTGCCTTACAAATATTCAAGAAAGGGACGAACCGCTCGCGGATCTTCTCGATCTCGGCGGCATATTCCTCATCCGTATATTCAAGATGGCTGAATGTCTTTACCTTATCTACATAGTTTCCCGGATTGATACGTACCTTTTCCACCTCACCGGCGGCGGCATCAGCCGCTCTAGGATTAAAATGGATATCAGCGACCAAAGGAGTCGTATACCCTTGCTCATTCAATTGTTTACGAATCTCGCCCAAGTTTCGGGCTTCCCGTTCCCCCTGTGCCGTAAAACGCACATACTCAGCTCCCGCCTCGATCATACGGATCGCTTGAGCTACCGCCGCCTCCGTATCCATCGTTGATACATTAGCCATGGATTGAATACGGATAGGATTCTCACCTCCCATGGGTGTGTCACCGATTTGGGCAACGGATGATTTACGGCGGTTGTAATTAAAGTAAGCCATTGTTCATTGAAAATTGAGAATTGAAAATTGAGAATGAGTGTTGAGAACTGAAAACCTAAAGAGAGACTTTCTCCTTAATTTTCAATTCTCAACTTTCAACTTTCAATTAATTAGTTTTGTATTTAAAAGAAACCTTAGCCAACTCCTCGTTAGCCTTCACGATTTTCTTCTTCAAATCCTCCTTATAAGCGGATAGCTTCTCCTGAAGTTGCTCGTCGCCGACGGCAAGCATCTGCACCGCAAGGATACCAGCGTTCAAAGCGCCATTGATGCCGACAGTAGCCACAGGGATTCCCGGAGGCATCTGTACGATAGCCAACAAGGCATCCATACCGTCCAGCGTAGAGTTAATAGGCACGCCGATCACGGGAACCGTCGTCATGGAAGCGATCACACCGCAAAGATGAGCGGCCATTCCGGCAGCGGCGATGATAACCTTGATTCCACGTCCTTTAGCTCCTTTGGCGAAAGCCTCCACCTCAGCGGGAGTACGGTGTGCGGATAGAGCATGCATCTCGAACGGGATCTCCATCTCATCCAAGAACTTAGCCGCCTTCTCCATAACGGGTAGATCCGAGGTACTACCCATGATAATACTTACAACAGGTGTCATTCTTATTTAGCGATTAATTTTTGATAGTCTTCAGCGGATAATAGTTCCTCCAACTCAGAAGCGTCCGTAAGAGAAATCTTGATTAACCAACCTTTACCATAAGCGTCTTCATTAACCAATTCAGGAGCGTCTTCCAATTCAGCGTTTACTTCCAAAACCTCTCCGCTAACCGGCATGAAAAGATCGGAAACAGTCTTAACAGCTTCAATCGTACCGAACACCTCTTCTTTAGCGACGGTCTCCCCCTCTGTCGTAATGTCTACATAAACGATCTCACCTAGCTCGCCTTGAGCGTAATCAGTAATACCAACATAAGCTACGTCACCTTCTACACGAATCCACTCATGGTCTTTTGTGTACTTTAAATCTGCAGGAAAATTCATAATTTTAGTGTTTTTATTAGATGAATAAATAGATATAACTCATTAATGAGGCTACAAAGGTACATATAAATCCCAGACAAAACCCCGCATATACCTGCATTGGTGTATGTCTTTTTAAAAAGATGCGCGAGGTACCTAATAAACCGACCACGATCAACACGACTATAAAAGCCCAGTAGGGATTTATCATATGGATACGCGCCACTCCCATAATAGCGCCCAGTAACCCGCCGATACCAATGGCATGCGCGCTAATCTTCCAAGCGAAATTGACGCATAAGGCGATTACCAAGGCTACGCAAGCCCCGATCAGCATCGCCAACAACCAAAACGGCATCAGCATCTTATACAGGAAAAAGATACAGACCAAGATGGAAGTGATAAAAATCAGATAAGGAACCACTCGTTCCTTCCGGTCGGAAAGCTCTATATCGCCGGCCGCGCCATTTTTCACCAATAAGAAAATGAAAAGTCCGGGAACTATCGCTGTCGAAATAAAGGTGCCTCCGGCAATCAGCAGCTTCACAGGTAACGGGTAAATGGCGAGGAATGTAAACATCAACGCCAACACGATCCCATAGGTCACCATAAGCAACGGATGGAACACGAAGGATATTATATTCGAGAATAGCTTCATACGCTTTTATATTTCTTTTCTCAGACGAGCTACCGGAATCCCCAGTTGCTCCCTGTATTTCGCTACCGTACGCCGGGCGATGACATATCCTTTTTCTTTCAGGATCGTAGCCAACTCCTCATCGGTCAACGGTTTTCGTTTGTCTTCGGCATCTACATGCTCTTTCATAATCTTTTTCACCTCACGGGTCGAGATCTCCTCGCCGGTATCGGTCTGCATAGACTCGGAGAAAAAGTATTTCAACGGATAAATACCGAAATTCGTTTGCACATATTTACTGTTACTTACCCGGGAAATAGTGGAGATATCATATCCCGCACGCTCCGCTACGTCTTTCAAGATCATGGGATGGAGGGTAGCCTCATCGCCTGTCAGGAAAAAGTCCCGTTGTAAATAGATAATCGCCTCCATGGTACGCTGCAAGGTCTCATTACGTTGCTTGATAGCGTCGATGAACCACTGGGCGGAATCCAACTTTTGTTTCACGAACTGTACGGCATCCCGCCTCTCAGCGGTTTGGTTCGCCTTATTCGCCGTATAATCCTGAAACATCTCGGCATACTCCCGGTTGATACGCATATCCGGTACCCCCCGGTTATTCATGCTCAAGATAAGCTCTCCATTATGCGCTTCCACCACGAAATCCGGGATGATCTGGCTCATCGCCACTTCCATAGAACCACCCCAACTACTTCCGGGTTTCGGATTTAACATAGTAATCTCGTGAATGACCTTCTTTAACGTTTCCTCATCGATATCGAGACCTCGTAAGATCTTATCGTAATGTTTGCGGGTGAACTCCTCGAAATATTCGGTCAAAACACGAATCGCCAAATTTGTAACCGGAGTATTCTCCTTCTTATCCAGCTGGATCAACAGACATTCTTTCAAGTCACGGGCACCTACCCCGGCAGGCTCAAAATCTTGGATGATATTCAAGATAGACTCGATCTCCTTCTCATCTACCTCTTGTCCGGCTTGGAAGATCAAATCGTCCGCTATCGCCGAAAGGTCCCGTCTCAAATAACCGTCATCATCGATATTTCCAATGATATACTCCGCTATTTTCATTTGCTTATCCGGTAAATCCCTTAACCCGAGCTGCTGTAACAGAAACTCATTCAAGGATTGGCTTACGGAGAAGGGGACATCCTCTTTCCGTTCCGCACGCTCGGTCATTTCCCGTAGCTTATAATCAGGTATATCGTCTTCCGTTAAATAATCTCCCAAAGAAAGGTCGGTCTCAGTATCAACAGAAGGGATCTCTTCTCCCCCCTCCTCGCTTTCAGTTCGTTCAAAATCATCAACAGGCTCTTTTCCTTCCTCCAAGGCTGGGTTATCTTCCAGCTCATGCTTCACACGTTCTTCCAACTCGATCGCAGGAAGCTCCAGAAGCCGTATCAACTGTATCTGCTGAGGGGATAGCTTTTGCTGTAACTTTTGTTGTAACTGTTGCTTTAACATAATCTAAATCATTGCACTGTAAGGGTAGGACAATCACCCGCCCTCTTATTTATCAACATGCAAATATAAGTTTTTAGTTTTAACAGTACAGCTATTAAACTATAATAGTTCTAAACAAGGTGCATGACGGACCCTAGCGACTTTAAAATCCTTCCTTCACGATCCGTTTGATCGGGAGGAAGAATCGTTCGATCAGGCGTAATTCTTCCGTTACGATCTCCGCGGAGGCTTGCGTCTCGGGCGAGACGGGCAGGTCGATACCGTAATTGGTTCTCAGCCCCTCTGGAAAATCGATATCCGCCGTATAGTACTCGTCGGTGGGGACCAATGAGATATTCGATACCACGCCGTTTACCACTCCAAACTCCTGATCCGGGAAATTGGAGAAACGGACGATCGCCCGCTGGCCTCTCTGGACTTTTCCCGAGCGTGCTATCGGTATGCGCACCTTCCCCACCAGCCGGCCCTCGCCTTGCGGCACGACGGTGAAAGCCACCTCTCCGGATGGGATATATTGGTTCTCATTCCAGTACTTGGTGAAAGTCACGACACCCCCTACCGGGGCGATGAGGCAATAACGCAACCTCCACTCGTTCATGCTGTTCAGCAATTGTTCCCGGGCGGTCTGTAATTCCTGCCGTAGCGTAAATTCTTTCTCGCTCCGCTCCAGCGTCAGATCCAGCAAGGATTGCTCTTGCTCCCCGATCTGTATCCGGAGATTCTCGGCCGAGGCTGACGCCCCTTCCAGCGAATAACGGCTTTGCAGCAGGGAAGCCCGTGCGGTCTCATGCTCGTAGGAAGAAATCACGGACCGGCTATACAATAATGAATCCCGGGCGTATTGCCGCCTTGTCAAGGCGAATTGCTCCGAGAGGGTCTTCCGCTGCCGTTCGGTCTCGTTATAGTAAGCCTTATACAACGCTATCTGTTTGCGGATGGAGGCCATTTTTTGCGGATAATAATCGATCTCCCTGTAATTGACGCAGGCATGGAGCGCCGACAGTAGTCCCGAGTAAGCCGCTTGCATATCACCCAGCGATAGCTCCTTGTACTTTGATAATGCCTTGTCCAGGCTATCCACGTCGCTTCCGGATCGTTCCAACGCCTTATCCAGATAGATGGCATCGTCCGTGTCGGCGTGATTCTCTATGACCGCCAGCCAATCCCCCTGCCTTACCGGACGATTATCCCTGACGAGCAGCTCCTGTATCTTCCCCGCCGCCCGTGTCACCACCGCCGTTGCGGGATGTTGCCCCGTCAATGTCATGTCAGCCGTGATCACGTCAGGATACTTGAAGAAACAGCTCCCCACCAGCAACGCTACGACCACGAGGAATAACAGCGTTATCCCCCACCGTACGATCCAGGCCGGCACTTGCCCCATCACCTCCTGCACCTCCTCGCTCCTCAGCTCTATGTCCTTATTTCCCTTCTCCAACTAATTTTCAATTCTCAATTTTCAATTCCCAAGCTCCAACTGGTTCTTCACCAACTTATAATAAGTCCCCCGCAAGGCCGTGAGTTCCTGATGCGTCCCTTCCTCCACGATGCGTCCCTTGTCCAGCACCACGATCTTGTCCGCGTCACGTACCGTGCTTAGCCGATGCGCCACGACCACCACCGTCCGTCCTTTGTAGAAGGCGTGCAACTGCTCCATGATCTCCCGCTCGTTGTTGGCGTCCAAGGCGTTCGTGGCCTCGTCCAGGAAGATGAAGTCGGGATTCTTGTACACCGCCCGGGCGATCAGGATACGCTGTCTCTGCCCTTGGCTCACTCCGTTTCCCTCCATGCCGATCTTCGTATTATAGCCCAGCGGGAGCGAGTCGATGAAATCCCGGATATTCGCCACCGTCACGGCATGCAGCAGGCGTTCCTTGTCCACCACCTCTTCGCCGGGGGCGATGTTGTTGGCGATCGTATCCGAGAAGATAAAACCATCCTGCATGACCGAACCGGTCTTGCTACGCCATACGTGAGGATTCAAGTTCTTGAGGGAGGTATCGCCGATCCTCACGTCCCCCTTGTTGGGGTTATAAAAACCGAGCAGGAGTTTCACGATCGTCGTCTTCCCGCTCCCGCTGGCCCCCACGATGGCGGTCACCCTGTTATGGGGTATCGTCAGGTTGATATCCTCCAGCACGTAATCCCGGTCTGCGCCGTCATAGCTGAAGCTGAGGTTTTCCAGCCGTAGCGTCCTGTCATCGGGGAGAACATTCAGCCTTATCCCGCCTGCCTGTTCCTCGTCCTCCTTCCCGTGTATCTCGCCGAGTCGCTCCAGACTGATCTTCGCGTCCTGTAGGGACCGTGAGAAATCGATCAATTGCTCGATAGGCGAAGAGAGCTGCCCCACGATGTAGGTCACCGACATCATCATACCCAGCGTCATATCCCCTTGCACGACGGCCCGTGCCGCGATGAAGGAGATGAGTATGTTCGTGGTCTGGTTGAAAAAGACCGCCCCGAGTTGCTGGTATTGTTGTAACGCCAACCCCTTGATCCCTATCTTGAAAAGTTTTACCTGTATCCGTTCCCATTTCCAGCGCATCTTGGTCTCGCAATTATTCAGCTTGATCTCCTGCATGCCGGTGATGAGCTGGAATAGGTTGCTTTGTTCCCCGGCCGCCTGCGAGAAACGCTTTACGTCCAGCTCCCTCCTCCATCTCATGAAAGCGAGTACCCACGCCACGTATAACCCGTTACCTACCAAGAAGAGTCCCAGTATCGTCCAGTCGTAATAGGCCAGCACGAACCCGAACACGATGAAGTTGACGAAAGAGAAGAGCGTATTGATGGATGTCCCCGTCATGAAAGCCTCGACGCGGTCATGGTCACCGATGCGCTGCATGATATCGCCCACCATCTTGGTATCGAAGAAATGCAGGGGCAGACGCATCAGCTTGGCGAGGAAATCGGAGATCAAGGCGATATTGATCCTCGTGTTTACGTGCAGCAATATCCAGCTCCGTATGAAGTCCACGGATAGCTTGGCGATAAAGATCACTAATTGCGATATAAGGATCAAGGTTATGAAACCCAGGTTGTTGTCCCGTATACCGGTATCCACCAGGCTCTGCGTGAGGAAAGGCAGGATGAGTTGCAGTACACTGGCGGTCAGCATGCCCAGCACGAGCTGTGCCATCTCACGCCTGTAGGGCGATATATATCGGAAAAAGAATCCGAGGTTACGTTTCCTGTCTCTCCCCTCGTCCTCCATCCCGTAGAACTCCGGCCCCGGTTCCAGCAAGAGCGCCGTCCCGGTATCCTGCCCGTCCACCTTGGTACTGACCCAGCACCGCTTGAACTCCTCCCTCGTATAGGTGATAAGTCCCGCCGCCGGGTCCGCTATGTAGAACTTCCCTTTCCTTATCTTGTAGCAAACCACGAAATGCCATTGGTTCCAGTGCAGTATGCAGGGTAGGGGACATTCCTTTTCCAATTCCTCCACCGTGATCCGCACGCCCTGTGTCCGGAACCCGATCGCCTCCGCCGCCTCGCTGATACCGAGCATAGAGACCCCTTCCCGTGTGATGAAGGCTTTCTCCCGTAAGTTCTGGATCGAGTACACACGACCATAGAACTTGGCGATCATACGGAGGCAGCTAGGACCACAGTCCTTTGCGTCTAGTTGACGATATATAGGGAACTCTAAAATCACAAAACAAATCTATTATAAAATTCTTGCATACAAGAACTAAATATTTCAGACGTATAATATCTCTCATAGCGTAGACGAGAATTTTTAGCCATTTCTTTTCGCATAGAAGAATCTTTTAATAATATTAAAAGTTTAGATTGTAATTCATAGGTATTTAAATCTGTGTGATTCTCATATTCAATGATTGGTATATGATATCCTGAGACTCCATCCTCTATCATTTCTGATAAACCTGTAGATGTACTTGCAACAAGAGGTATCCCATACATCATCATTTCAATTGCCACATAACTACATTGTTCATGGAATGATGGTAATACACCAATATCTGCGATTTGGTATAATTTGTATAAGTCTTCTTTATTTAGTTTTCCAGTAAATGTAATCTTATTCCATGTTGGATTGCAAGAATTTAAATAGTAAGAATAAAACCCATCTCCTACAATAACTAAATGGCAATAAGGGTCAATTTGCAGTAGTTTTTTGAAAGTAAAAATTAATTCTCCCAGCCCTTTTATTTCATCTAAACGACCAACAAAAAGAATAATTTTTTCTTCTTTACTAAAAAGGAAATTCTTTTTAAGATTCAATCGTTTATCGCTATTCAATAATATAGATTCATCTTTAAGACCATTATATAAAATACAAAATTTGTTTATAGGTAAATCATATATTTTACTCAATAGATTTTGTGTACTATTTGACAAGCAAATAATCTTATCAACTTGTTCAAATACATTTTTTTCTTTTTCGCATATTTCTTTGATATTTTTTTCCAAAGGATTTTTGATACTGTCTAATTCTTTGTAAAGAATACTTTTTAAATAAGAATAATTTCCTTTTATTTTAAAGCACCAATCCATATAATGAATAGTAAAGCAACATCGTCCTTTAGAAAAAAAAGCACGAAATGTATTTAACAGATGAATGTGCTGATAATAATTGATATGTAATATGATATTCTCTTTACTATGCGAGCTAAAGTAAGGAAATATTAGATACCATATATTCTTATAATAAGTTTTTATTCTAATTTCTGGATCATTATTTTGTATCGTATCAGGTATATGATAATAATCTATATCTCCTTTGCGTTCTATATAAAAATCATTTTTTGTTGAACGACAACATATCACGCTAAGATGAATCCCTTGCTTCTGTGAAAGAATTAAACAAAGTTGCTTTATATATGTGCCAATTCCATATTGGGATGCTCTGGATTCTTCATTAACAAGAATAATCTGTATCATATGCTTGTCCTATTTTATTTTGTTTTCAACTTCCCTATAAAAACGATACAATTGTCATCATCAGTAATTTGATTATTCAACTTCTTCACTTTACTCAATACTTCTGGGAATAATTTTTGAGTGGAAGTCAGAACCTTTTCCAATTGCTCTTTTAATGCGTAAGGTTCCATGATCGCAGTGAAATAACCTCGATTGAAGGACGGATTGGTAGGCCCATCTATATTCCCTAGCATATTCCATTTCAAATTCACGAAACAACCTTTAAGGCTTTGTTTGTCTACTAGGATTTTCGGGAAACGGGGTAACTCATTATTCCATGAGGTCTGTGTATACCAAGTGACTAGAAAGTGATTGGGCAGCTCCGTGAAATAATGGCAGATCGGCTCATGACCCGTATGCATCGTAAAAACAGGGTGTAGCGTATTCGAGTCTATGTCATAATGATAAAGTGTGTCTTGCGAGGCTATACAATTATGAAGATAGAAGTCGGAAGCGGTGGTATTCAAGGATTCCCGTACCTCATAATCGTAAGTGCTTGGGATCAACATGAATTGGTCGGAGACCGGATATTCTTGGATGATATTGCCTTCGAAATCCTGCGTCCAGATCAATGCGGTGGGAGTTCCCTGAAAAGGTATGCACATGACGGTTACTGTTTTTTTCTCGGCATTGATGACGAACCGGCCTTTATGGGTTATATAGGCCAGAGGAATGTGTTTTTGTGGCTGCCCGTCGAAGTCAAACACTAATATCTTAGAGGCACGAATCTCCATTAGATAGATTTTATTATTACTTTCATCTAAATACTGATCATAAATAAATAGGTTATATTCATCCGGCCCTTGTCCTTGGGAGGAGATCTTTCTGATGAAATCCCCATTACGGTTATAGAGCTTACATGAAGAGCCTGCCCTAAAAGATTTCACAAAAATATAATGGTCACTCACGGCTATATGGGTATCTTGCCCTGCGGCGGTCAATGCGTCTTCCGAGTTTTCTAGGCGAATAACTTGAAAGGAAGAAAGCAAGGAGCTTAGCGATAAATTGAATGTATCCTTTACGGAAGAAAAGTCTAAATTAGTCACCGGATCTCCTTGCAGATTAATAACCTGTGCTATGACTGGGCAATTATCCAAGGTCAACTTTCTGGATACATTTGTCTCTTTATTTCCGCATGAGGAAACAATCGTTAGTAACGTGATCGATACGTAATATATGATTCTATTCATGACCTTATTGATTTAAATAACACATATTATATTCATTGGCTACTATTTCATAATTAGATATAGAAGGACATAGATACTTGTTTACGCAGTTTTTGCATGAAACATAATCTCTTGTAAAGAACCAAGGTTTAAAATAGTTTTCTATTTCAGAATAAACAATTTCAGACAATTTTTGATCTTGAATATTTCCAATCGTAGGAAAGTTTACGTTAGAATACACTTCTCCTGTAGGGAAAATGGTTAATTTGCCAAAAAGATTATCATTCAGTATTTGTTTTCTGAAAATATGCTGTTTTGTGTTTTTTTGTTCTATAATATCTTTAAAATCATTATAAATATATTCTTTGAAGAAATCCATATTATCTCCTGTATACCAAGGTATATAATCAACATTTGTGAATTTCCCGAGGTTGTTTTTAGATAAAAAAATAACGTCATTCTTATTAGAAGCGATTAGACTCCAAGTGATATTATATTCATTAAATAAGTTTATATAACTATTTAACTCTTCATAATCTACAGGTAAATGAACCATTATCATTATTGAAAATTGCGGATTTGTTAACAATTGTTTCAAATCTTCTTTGTTGTATTTTTTATATGGTAATATTATCTGTGTTTTAATACTGTACTGGCGGGAGAGTGATAACAGATAGGAAAAAAGCTCTTTTTTTTCTATTGTAGCCGGTATGATATTTATTTTATCTATTTGACAAATAGATAATTGTTCTATTATCTCTAGATATTTTGCATGTGATAATTTTTGTTTTTCTGTATATGTGGGATATAAGAATTGCTTATAGCAATCTTTATACATTGGATTTAAATCAAAACCTTGATTTTCTAAATAAAAGGTCACTTCATGGAGATGAAATAGTGCATTTTCTCCCAGTAAATTGTATTCTTTTGTCTTTGGATTATTAGGATGATGAAGAATCCGTAAAATAGGCTTAGAGATAAAAGGTGGAATACCTCTAATGTTTTTGATTATATCACCTGAAAATGTATTCCTTATCTTTTTTATGAATTCTGTAAATTGCGAATCTCTTAATTGATACTCATAAATACCTACACAATAGGTTTTATTTGTATTATGAAGAATTGATAAGACTGTATTTATTGTCTTTCCATATAGGGAACAATCAATATAAGTTGAATTTAATGTATTGTATATTACATATTGATTTTTACTGTAAAAAAGAAATGTGTAAGATTCTAAATAGAACCAATGAGTATAATTTTCCATGTTCAATCTATTAATATTTCGTTTTCTATTCTATCTAATAAATCAGGATGCTTTTCTAAAGCGTATATGTAGGTGGAAAAATATCGATTGACATCTTCATTTCCAAGATAATAAGGACATACGGTTTGACCTTCCTCATCTTTGGGTAAATAAAACACGCAGATCTCACAATTTTTCCACAACAAGCATTTTTTGCATTTATCAACTATAGGAGTATAAAGTTTCAAATACAGTTGTTTAACTTCCTTGCTATCCAAATTTATTTTACCATCTCTCACATAGCCTAGCGGATACTGTTGTCCAACCTTCTCGCAAGGTAATATTTTCCCTTGTACTGTCAAAAATATCTTTTTAGAAAAAGGTACACAGGTGCTTGTTGGAAAATATTTGATATCTTTATCTTGGAAAAATAGGTCTGGGATGGTTTTGTAAGTATTGCCAAAATACGATTGCATGAAAATATCTAATTGCACAATATGGGAATCATCTGCAATCTCCTTCAAATAGCTACTTCCACAGTTTACCGCTTGCTTTATGCTGTCTTCTTTAGAATGAAACATTCTATTAAATTCTTCTTTCTTGTCTTCAGCAATTCCATTTCTATTCAATTCAGATATATAAGGTGTTTTGTCAAAGTTAGTCTTTATGTAGCTATAAATTTGATCAACAGAGTTTTTATCGTGCAATACAGAGTTGAAATTTACATTGGAATCAAAATAATTAGGATGATTATCTTTTAATTTTTTGATATTAGCAAATACAATATCGAAAGACTCTTTCCCTTCCTTTTTTACCCGATATATATTATTCTGTTTGGATCCATCAATGCTTATCAATAAATGCACATCATTCTCGACAAGATAATTCATATATTTAGGCAATAATATCGCATTTGTCGTTAAATTATATACAAATGTTATCCCCTTTATCTTCACTGCATTTAAGTAGTTAATTATTTTCTCAATTAATATCATATTGACTAAAGGTTCTCCTCCAAAAAATCCTATGTTTATGGTATTATTGAATGATATATTACGATATGATTTCCATAGTGATATTAAATAGTCAATTAGAATTTTAACATTATTAAATTCTTGTTTGCCTCTATTGCGTTCATCTTGATTTGAATATAAGTCTCCATAACTACAGTATTTGCAAGATAAATTACATTCATCCGTTACCTCAATAAGTAATTGATTTAGGTTTGCTAACTCTGATTCTATACAAGAGGTATCATATTCAATCTCCATATTGGGGATTTTTTTCTCGAAAAAATTATTCTCTCTCAAGAAGAAATCTTTTTGTTTATAATATTCATATGCATTCTTGTCCATATCTATATCAACATATTCATTTTCAGAGGGAGACAATAATATGCTATTTATATATGAACTATAAATATATGTATATCCGGATTTTGATATAACTGGTTGTATCATAATTTATTATTTAATTAGCTTTTGATATCACTAGCATTTCGCACATATTGAAATTGGTATAATAGTTAATTGACATTCAATATCTATCTTAGTGGAAGTAAGAACTTCTTATTTCTTTAATAAGAAATAAGAAGTTCTTTAAAGTGACAGATATCCGCTATAAGATACATCTTATAACAGAAAAATCTTATCTTACTTCAGAAAAGGTTAGTAACCCCATCCATATCCACCACCCGGAGAATAAAGATCTCCTGAATGATTTGCGCTAGCATTAGCTGAGCCGCCTCCACCTCCGCAAATGCAGCATCCACCGCCTTTGAGTTTTTTTAGCTCTTTTTTTTCTAACTCATTTTTGCTGAGTTGAGAAAGTTTCAATTTACGTACTTGTTTCATAACGATAAATTTAAATTGTTTATAAATATGAAATTAGCCAGAATAGACTGGTGTTTCTTCTAATATCCATCTAAGTCCATATCCTGAACTTCCTTGATGTAGACCAAGTTCCCATGAATGGATATCCTCATTTTTGGGAAATGATCCTATAATTTGCAATATAGCTTGTTTTTTATCCAATATTATCTTATTATTACAAATAAGATTCCATTCTAATAAAAATAGATCATCGAAATTTGTATGAATTGCTGTTATATCTGCGTTGTTAATTCGTATATTTATATAACTAGATATTCCCATTAGTCCTGTCTCCAAACTAAGATCTTTTATTCTTCGTAAATCCCGCTCCATGACTTTTTTATCGATTTCTGTAAGGATTTCATTGGAATCCCCTTCCATGAACCCATTTTGAATTAGATATTCGATTCCCCAGCCGATTCCACATAATCCAGTCTCCAGATTTATAGGCAATGTCTCTGGAATATTCTCGCAGATTTCTTCGAGCAGTTCCCCTGCAAAGTCATCATATATAGCTGAGTCTGTATATCTTGCGTAGTGCGCAAAGAATAGCACAACTCCCATCTTTCCATGGAATAAACCAATATCCTCTATGTCGATTGAATGCAAAATCAGATGATTCGCTATTCTTCGTAATAATATGTCTTTTTCTGTATTCATCTTACCAACACTCAATTTTAGTATTTAAATCTTTTGCAAAGCCTAGCAATAATTCTTTTTGATAAGTTTTGCTTGATGTCAAACAAACAACCTTACTTGGGTTTAAGATTCGTAAAATCGTCTCAAACGTATTTGCGTATAAGAACAGTCTAGGAAAATTTTGTTCAATGCTATCATTCTCAAATACCTTTTGTTCGGAAAATTCAACTTGTACAGCTGTAACTGTTTCCGGTAGTTCTGTATCATCTGGAATCTCATATTCAGATAATAATAGAATTGGAATCTCTTCTTTTTGTAAAAAAGTCGATATATGAGCCAATTCTTCCTTGTCCACTAGGTAAACCAAGCAACATCTTTTATATGGAGATAAAAGCTTTGTCCAAAGATGATTATCTATATTAAAGTTATTTGTGGTATTCCTTTTCTTTTCTATCCATTCAAAATGATTCAAGAAATTAGAGATGTTGTGAATAGACTCCTCGATAGATTTTCCGGCGATACGGGAACGTATATAATCCATTTGTTCTTTCGAAATGAAAGACAGTATATATACGAACAATGCGTTTTTTATGGAATGGTTGCCAAGCATGAGTCTTAGGGTATCCCGGACCTCATATTCTTGAATAGCAGTTCTTATATATTCTTGTATGATTGTATCAAACTCGATTTTGTATTTTCCCAAATCCAGCGAACTCATCTTTTCTTGAGACTCCTCTTGTCTCCAATTTTCCAATGTGCGCCAAGGAATTGAATGACGTTGCGCAGAATAGAAATAAGAAAACATGGATTCAAAGCGTGAACGTATGAATAAATTTTTCCTTCTTTTCAGCTTTGAATAATTACATTTCTTGAATTTTTCTAGAGAAATGAAGCGATCCTTTGCTTTTTCATACCAATATTGATAAGTTTCAGTGTGCTTTTGAAGACATGGACGTAAATGAAACCATATCAGACCACCATCAAATAGCTTTTTATTGTGAAACATTACTTCCAGAACTTGATTGTAGCCGGGAGCTTTTGGCAAATAACAAGCTTGGTAGGTCATTTCTTCAGAGACCTCGAAAAAGAAAAGATCTCGCACTCCGTTGAATGGGCATAGAATGTCCCGGTAGGTTGTGTCTATCTTTTCGTCTCCTAAAAAAGTAAGCCATTCTCCGTTTTTTTGTAACACATTGATACCAGAGAGGGATACCAATATTTTATCTTGCTTGATTCTTTTTTTCAAATAGGAAAAATAGAAAGGAACCATCTTTATCGCTAACCAGTCTTGCCATTTTCTTTTTGGACTTTTGTCCTTTTTAAAATTATGCAGGTAAGATGTATATAGCTTATAAGCAATTTGTTCCAAAGGGTTGATCCGGACTTTTTGCTCGGTGCGGTAGGCATCACAATATTTTTTGAATGATTCGGAAAAAAATAGCTGATCTGAATCTATCTTGATCGCATAGCGATAGGTTACTTTTGAAATCGCATAATTCGTGTATCCGGAAAGGAGATGAATTGAATCCTTCGGCAAATTCATGGTCTCTTGGAATTGTTCATCCGTTAAATCTATAGGATAGATATAGGGTTGGTATTCAAAGATTTTGATCTTGTAGGGGTATTTGCTCTGTTTTCTTTTAAGTATATTAGCTGTCTCATCTGTACAATTGTGATATACCGCAATCAGCTCATCTAATCCTTCAATACAGGACTCTATGCAAGCGTCTAGGAAATCCGCACTGTTTTGGCAGCGCAATATACCCGTTACCCCTAAAGGGCGTTCTTTTGTCAATTGTGATAAATCGACAGTGTATTCGGTATAGTCCTGTTGCTTAGAGCTCATGGTAATTAAATTATTGATTCATTTCTAATTGATTTTGAGAAAAACAAGTTTCCCAAATTTTTTTCTGTATATAGCTCTCTCTATAAGGACTATATGGCAAATCTCTTTGTGCATCTTCTCCTATGTACTCTTTTCTAAACATTAAATATGTATGATAATCTTTTAGTGTATCGTCATTCAAAATTTCTGTTTCTTGTATCTTTATATCTATATCCGATAATACATCTTTGATCTCACCGGTAATAAAACGTTCTCTTAATAGATAGGTGATTCCCCATCCAATGCCACATAATCCATCTGACAAATCAAGAGATAAATCATCCGGAAGCTCCATTATAGATTCTAATATCTCGTCCGCGAATTGTTCATATAAAGCATCTCCACTATAACGACTGTATTCATAAAATAGGATAGTCATGCCTAGCTTACCGTTATACAATCCGGTATGCTCTAGAGCCTCTGTTTTCAGTACCCCGTAACGGAGTAGGTCTTTTAGTATGCCTTTGTATTGAATGAATAACTCTTTCATATCGTTCATTAATTGTAAAATGAAAAATTCGTACCCCAGCTACCAAAAAAATAATGAGAACAATATGCTTCCTTTATTTTTTCATGGAATGAGGCGGTCTCTCCCTGATAGATATATGAACCCATGTCATCTTTCGTCACAGGCGTTACTTTTGAATAAGGGAAAAGAGTAACCTTGTATCTTTTCTTCAAGGTATTAAATATCCGTGATATCATCAATGGGCCTGTTGTATGCATCACCTTTTGTGCTGGATAGTCCCGTAACATTGCATCAGTAATTTCTTTTAAAATGTCTATCCATCCTCCGCATCTTGGCTCAGAAACCATAAATGCATTTCCTATTAGGGTGGACATACTTGAGTTGAAATTATGCTCCGGGGGCTCTTCGCCAAATCCTATCATCACGTCTTCTAATAATGGCTCGATAGGCTTAAAACATTCCGTATCCAAATCTGTATAGACTCCCCCATATACATATAATATCATATAGCGAATCGTGTCCCAACGTTGTACATTGTATGGAAAACTTCTATACATGGAAAGATACTCCGGAAAATGTTTTTCTACCAACTCATCCATTTCCTCTCCGTTCCAAAGGTGATATTCCCAATCTGGATTCTGCTCTCGCCAAGTTCTTGCCAAGATTTGTAAGCGGGTGGGCATACATGGTTCTGTACGCCCCTCCCAGACTTGATGTATGATTTTAGGGATTGCCATACGGTTTATTGATTTTCAAATTCACCCACTAGCCATCCTAACTTATGGGTCAGGATAACTTGATATGTCCCTGTTCGCATCCCGTTCACTGCAATGTCGATTATATCGCCCATCGCACCGGAAAATGTATTCTCATATATTATATTACTATTCTCATCCGTAATATGAATTGTCAGGTTATCCAGAGCATCCTTGAACTCTATGCTCAGTATATTGTTATCTATGGACAATGTGGGTGGCAACGCCGTGATGGAACGATAATCCTCATCATCCCATCTTCCTTGTGTAGGAATGTCATCCCCATACGCCAATGAAATGGAGAAAAAAGAACTTAAAAAGATACAGAAGGTCAACAAATTTGTTTTCATACGCTAATATTGTTTAATTACTGGTTGTGTTTTAATCGTTTGTGAATATCAGTAAAAAAACAATAAGCGAATGAACAAATATGAACAATGCGCAAAAATGTTTTTTCGTCCTGTTCTCACTTTTGTTCGTTTTTGTTCGTTTTTTGATTTTAAATCCTGTATAAATAATTATATATCAGATATATATTTATCAAAATCCTTCGCTGTTCCTGCCTTCTTGTTGAGCTTCTCATACAATCTTTTTCGATAAACGGATACGTTTCCCTTACCCAGCAAGATTTCGATCGCCCCGGGTTTTACTCCTATTTTACTTAGATAACAGATTTTCCTCTCCGATTCGTTTAAGGAGGTGGATTTTTGCAAGGTGGTCACCATCTTTGGGTAAAGTTTGTCCACCGAGATGAAAAGTTTATGCCAATCCGTATCCGTGGGTTCCCAGCCAGCGGGGGAACGGAATTTATCATATAGGCGTTCGTTTTGCAGTCGCTCTGATTCCTCTATTTTTTTCCGCTCTTCTTCTCTTGCTTGTTCCCGTTTCTTTAAGTTTGAGTTCTCACTCCGAAGGGTGAGCAAATTTTTCTCTAATTCATCTTTGGTATGAGACAATTTCTCTAATTGCATGATTTTTTGCCTAATCTCCTCGTTTGTCCGCTTTAGTTGCTCATCTTTTTCCTTGGAAAGTTGTCGCTCTGTCGTTTTGTAAATTTGGATTTCGTTCTGTAGGCTATCCTTTACGTCAGATATATTTTTCAGGGTCTGCTCATTTCTTTGAATTTGTTCCTCATTGGCTTTTAACCGTTGTAACAGGCTTTTTCGTTCTCGCCTGTAATGGATGAAACGCAGTAGGGCTACTGTTAATAAAAACAGGCAAGCCGTTATGAGTAAAGAATAAAAGGACTTCTGTTTAGAGGCGTAAAGCCGTGCCTCCCATAAATCCTGTTCGATTTCGTTATATGAATAGAACGCTTGTACGTTCCGGATGGATTCAGCATTCTTTCCTTGCTCTATAGAATCTTTTAATAATTCGTATTGCTTAGATAATAACGCCGCTTGTTCCCATTGCCCTTTCTCCAAGGCTATTTCTTTCAAATGGAAAAGTCCTCCGGCACGTGTCTCGGGTAAAGGTGCAGAATTTATACAGGCTTGTAAGTAAAAGCGAGCCGAGTCGATTTGACCGCTTTTCTTATAAAGTTCCCCAAGCACTAGATATACGGGATATTTGGCTTGTGGTTTTGCTACGTTTTGTAAAGATGTCCGCAATAATCCATGTGCTTCCTCCATGCGTTGTCTGTCTATATAGAGACCTGCTAATTCCGTATAAACCGAAGGAATAATTCTCTTCCTCATTAAAGCGATCGCTTTTTGGTTGCAAATAATGGAGCTGTCTTGAAGGCCCAGCATCAAGAAGGTACGCCCTAAGTCCCGCAATGCGAACACCTGTCCTGTACTGTCATTTATTAGATGAAAATTCTCCACCGCTTTTTTCTGGAAAGGCAATGCCTTCTCATAAACCTTCTGGTAGGCATAGAGCATACCTATATGATTATGGATCCTACCAAGCAAGGCATGATCCTCTATCTTTTCCTCATCCCGAAGAGCTTTGAGGTAATATTCCTGCGCTTTTAGCGGGTGCCCCAAGTCTTGATTGATTCTTCCTTTATAATACCAAGCTTTCGCTTTTCTTCCCAAGTCGTCTGTTTTCTCGTAATAATCTGCGGCGATCGAGATCAGGGAGTCGGTGGTATGCGTAACGTACGTCTTGTCTTCCGCTTCCGTCAGCAGCAAAGAATAATGTGCCTTATCTTTTCGGGATAGGTTTTCTTTGTTCTCTATTTGTTCAAGGAGCATTAACGCGCTATCCGGATGTTGAGGCATAAGGTTCTCTACTTTCCGGAAGTCTATGGTTTGATGCCCCATCCCATCGCAAGAGATCCATATAATAGGTATTAGAATTAACAGGAAAACAATGTTTTTCTTCATTTGCGTGTTATTTGTTGAGGGTAAAAATAATACAAAAAGACGAGAATATCTTGGCTGGAAATCCCGACTTTTTGGATCTATTTTTATTACCATTAAAACATATTGAATAACAGACGGTTAAACTAGAAGCAAGTCATCCGTTTATGGCTTGACAAGTGAATAACTAACGGCTTGTCAAGTGAATAACTAACGAGTAGGGGTAGCCGTCAGTTAACGGCTTGGGAAGTGATCAGTTATTCACTTGAGAAGCCTTTTCCCAGAGAAGATATACTTACTTTGCCGATGAAGTATATCTTCTCCGGGCATAGAATATATACTGCGTTGGCCAAGTAAGTATATATGGATAAAAATAGGACTTTTTCACCCTACCAGCCACCTCTCGATATTCCGGGTCTCGGAGGAGAAATTCGCGCCGATCTTTAAGACCTCCCGGTCGTCTCCGGCGAAGGGTAGGGCATAACCTTTCTCCTCGATCTGCCGCAGAGCCTCCTCTGCGGTTCCGTTCAGCTTGAACTCCATAATATAGACGTAGCGGTCGGTTTGTAGGACGAGGTCGATGCGTCCATTCGAGGTGTGGTATTCCACTTGCGTGTACAGTCCGACCAGCTTGAAGACGATGAAGAGCACGTTGCGGTAATGCAGCTCCGTGTCCCGTTCCGGGTTCCGGCCAATAATCGCCTCGTAAGAGGTATCGGCGAAGAAGCTTTGTAGGCGGTGGAAGAAGGCGTCGTAGTCTCCTGCCCGTACCTCTCTCACAAAGCGGCCTATCTCGAAAGGAGACTTCGAGGCTTGAATGTTCGTATAGAACGGCAGTAAGTATTTCATGAAACCCTCCTCTACCTCTTGGTTGGGGAAACCTAAGCGATAGATCTTGAATTCCGGCTCGTAATCCTTGATCGTGAGGTATCCGCTTTGGTAGATGACGGGGATGGGATTGTTCGAAGCGGAGTCGATGCTGTTCAACACGTCGGCGTCGGTCTCGGTGTTGGCCATGTCGTACAGGTCGTAATTCGTTCGTTTCAGCAACTCCACCAAGTAAGTGGGCGTGCCCGTCTCGAACCAATAATCGCTGAGCCGCATATACTTGAAGGTATTCAGCAGGCTGAAAGGGTTATAAATGCCCGGTCCCCCGGCCACGAAATGATAGCCGTCGTACCGTTTCCGTAGCAAGGATCGGGCCTCCTCGTATGTCCGCTCAAGGGCAGAGGCCAACGTATGGATGTCCTCATCGAAATGCGTACGCAGCTCCGTTTCCGTGATGCCGCAAATGGCGGCGTAAGGCTCCCGCATGGATATATCGTCCAGATTGTTGAGGTCGCTGAAGACGCTTACCTTCCCGAACTTGGTCACGCCGGTCAGTAGGGCGAAGCGTATAGCCCTGTCCATAGTCTTCAACACACCGTAGAAGGGTTTGAGCATGTTCCGGAACCGGTTTTGCATCTCTTCGTCGTGCAAGTTCTGTAGCAAGGGCTTGTCGTACTCGTCGATCAGGATCACGGCCCGCTGTCCGGTTTTGCGGTAGGCCCGGTCGATGATTCCGGCGAAGCGGAGGGGCAGGGTCTCCTCGGTAGGCCGTGTCCCATACTCCTCCTCATATCTGGACAAGGTATCATTTAATATCTTATACAAGCTGTCAGGGGCGTCGTAGTGGGAGATATTCAAGTCGAAATGCAAGATCGGATGCTTGGTCCACTCTTTCTCCAGCTTCTCCATGGCCAGTCCCTCGAACAGCTCCTTTTTCCCTTGGAAATAGGCCTCCAGCGTGGATAGCAGCAGACTCTTCCCGAATCGACGCGGGCGGCTGAGGAAATAGTAGCTTCCTGTTTTCACCAATTGATAGATCAAGGCGGTCTTATCAATGTAGAGATAGCCGTCCTTGCGGATCTTCTCAAAGTTCTGTATGCCGATGGGGTAAATAGTCTGGTTCATATCGTCTTGTGTTTAATGTGACTCATAGACAAAGATATGAAAAAAACACGTACATGTTTTCAAAAAAAGACGTACATGTTTTCGGAAAAACACGTACGTCTTTTTTTAAAGGCTTTATAGAGTATGATTCTACCTAGTACTTGAAGCTTCCTCCCCCCAAGAATTCACGGAGCAAGGAAGTTCCGGGAAGTTCCTCCGTCGGGATGTAATTAAAGTAGCGGAGGAAACGGAGCAAACGATACGCCTCCGCATTCGCCTTACTACTCTCCGGCACTTGCGCGAGGATCGGTTCCGCAAATTTGCGCAAGGCGGCCAGCTCATACAACATGGCGCTGTTAAACATAGCGTCCGCATTCTCCTGATACGGAAAGATCCATTTATCCTCACCCCGGCGAACGCTCGGCCAACGGTTGATCGTATCTTCCGCCGAATATCCCCTAAAGCGATAATCCCGGATGATACGGCGCAGCAGACGATTATCCGTCGTCGGTATCCAATTATGGTTATCCAAAGAGATAGAGGTCAAGACCGAGACATATACCCGATATTTATATTTATCATCGATAAACTCCGTCAGCTCCGGATTCAAGGCATGGATACCTTCTATCACCAAGATCGAGTTCTCACGAAGCTTAAGCTTCTTCCCTTTGAAAACCCGTTGGCCGGTCTCGAAATTAAAAGTCGGCAAATCGATCTCTTCCCCGGATAACAACTTCTTCAAATCCTTATTAAAATAGGGTAAATCCAGCGCATACAAGGATTCAAAATCATACTCGCCATGCTCATCCTTCGGTGTATCTTCCCGGTTCAAGAAATAATCATCCAAGGAAATTCCTACCGGATGAAGCAGGTTAGTTGTTAATTGCACTTGCAAACGCTTGCAAAACGTAGTCTTTCCCGAAGAAGAAGGGCCAGAGATCAAGACGATACGGATGCCCTCTTTATATCCATCGGCGATCTTTTCGGCGATCTTAGCAACCTGTTTTTCCTGCATCGCCTCAGAGACAAGGATTATATCCTGAGAGCGGCCTTTCTCTATCGCTAAATTCAAATCCCCCACATTATCTAAGCCGACAGTCCGCTGCAATGTAAGGTGTTCCTTATAAGCCTCGAACATCTTATCCTGCTTGATGACAGGCTGCAATTCCATCGGATCGGTCTGCTTCGGAATACGGAGCAAAACGCCATCCATATACGGTTCCAAGTCAAACAATTGGATATAGCCGGTCGAAGGGGTTAAACAGCCATAAAAGAAGTTGATATAACCTTCCAACTCATAATAAGAGGTATAAGGCAATCCCGCCGTCTCTATTAAGCGAGCCTTATCATTCATACCCCGCTCCCTGAACAATACGGCGGCATCCACCGTACGGACACTCTTATGGAGGAAAGGAAGATCCGCGTCAATCAACTCCCACATACGTTTCTTGATCCTCTCGATCGTCTCCAGATCGATGTTCTTGCCGTTATGGATCACGCAATAGTAACCTTTCGACACCGGATGTTCCAGATTTAAGGTCGCCGTCGGCCAAATATCATACACCGCCTTGGAAAATATATGGCAAAGCGAGCGGACATAGGTTCTCAATCCGGATAATTGAGTATAGTCGATAAATTCGATATCCTTCGGTTGCCAGCAACGGAAGTTCAAGCTTTCCGTCTTATTATTCACTTGCGCGTTCATCGGCCTGTACCGAAGCGGAGCGCCAAGCGCCGTATAAATGTCCAACAACGAAGAACCAATGGGTACATCCTTGTAGGTATTATTATTTTTGCAGTAAATTGTTATTGTCTCAGACATACTATCTCAGTTATTATTTGTAAATTCGCCCCCTAAAGTTAGGAATATTAATCGGATATACAATCCACTTAAACGTAATTTAAATGGACTATTCTTTTTTTGATTTTCTCCGGCTGATCGGCTCCTTGGCGCTGTTCTTGTACGGAATGAAGATCATGAGTGAAGGGTTACAAAAATTTGCGGGTGACAGTTTACGTCGAATACTAACCGCGATGACCACAAACAGAGTGACCGGTGTGCTCACCGGCGTGTTAATAACGGCTCTCATCCAATCCTCATCGGCTACGACGGTTATGGTCGTGAGTTTCGTGAATGCCGGACTCTTGACATTGACCCAATCCATCGGAGTCATTATGGGTGCCAACATCGGAACCACGGTAACGGCATGGCTTATCTCCGCCCTCGGTTTCAAGGTCGATATCGCCGCATTCGCCCTTCCCCTTTTAGCTTTCGCTCTCCCACTCTTCTTCTCAGGAAAAAGCTCTCGTAAATCAATTGGTGAATTTGTCTTTGGTTTCGCGTTCCTGTTCATGGGGCTTCAAAGCTTAAAGGCAAACGCCCCGGACCTCGGAGCGAATCCGGAGATGCTGGCTTTCGTGCAGAATTATACGGATATGGGATTTTTCTCCATCATCTTGTTCTTATTTATCGGAGCGATCTTAACCATGATCGTACAAGCCTCCGCTGCCACGATGGCTATTACATTGATTATGTGCGCCAACGGCTGGATCGATTATCATTTGGGAGTCGCTTTGGTATTAGGCGAGAATATCGGAACCACGATTACGGCCAACTTAGCCGCATTAACCGGAAACACACAAGCACGACGAGCCGCGTTAGCGCACCTTGTTTTCAACGTTTTCGGTGTCATGTGGGTTTTGGTGCTCTTCTACCCTTTCACGAATGCCGTCTCATGGTTTGTTACCCATGTAATGAAGGTCAGTGATCCGGCTGTGGCGGTATCCTTTAAACTGGCAGCGTTCCACACAGCATTCAATATCAGTAATACTTTCATTATGATCTGGTTCGTAAGCTTGATCGAAAAGACCGTATGTACGCTTATCAAGCCCAAGGTGGAAGACGAGGAATACCGCCTTCGCTATATCACGGGAGGTATGTTATCCACCGCCGAGCTTTCTATCCTGCAAGCGCATAAAGAAATCTCATTATTCGCCGAGCGTACGGCTAGGATGTTTAATATGGTGAAAGAATTATTCTACGAGAAGAATGAGGAGACCTTCCTCAAGACTTATAGCCGCATCGAGAAATACGAGAATATCAGCGACCGCATGGAGATCGAGATCGCAAATTACTTGACTGAAGTATCGGAAGGCCGTTTGAGTTCTGAAAGTAAGGAAGAAATCCGTATCATGCTACGTGCCGTCTCGGAAATCGAGAGTATAGCGGATTCTTGTAATAACCTTGCCCGAAGTATCAAACGCAGAAACGAGTTCAAATCCGAATTCACGGAGGAGCAAAACAAGCACTTGGATCATATGTTCGAGCTGGTATCCGGGGCGTTAAATCGCATGAACCTAATTTTGCATAAACCGGAACTCGTACATGATGATATCAATCCTTCTTATAACATAGAGAACGAGATCAACAACTACCGTAACCAGTTGAAGAGCCGGAATATCGAAGATATCAACAATAAGCTGTACCAATATCAAGATGGCGTTTATTACATGGACATGGTTAGTGAAAGTGAAAAGCTGGGCGATTATGTATTAAATGTTGTTCAAGCGGTTATCGAGAAGAAAATATAGCGTATATTTGTCCTTAACAATATCAACAGCCCTTTTCCGTTATTGAGAGAAGGGCTGTTTTTAATATATATCCACTATGAATTATAAGTATTATACGATCGTTATCCTTGGCCTTTTAGCATTCTCCGCTTGCGAGAAAGATGATATCGATATTCCGGCAACCGACAATGAAGTAAATCAATGGATCGAGCAAACGATGCGAGAGAATTATCTTTGGTATTCCGAGTTACCGGATAAAAGTTCCTTGGACTTTAGTCTTGATCCGGAGAGCTTCTTCAAGGGCCTGTTATCCGATAAAGACGGGAAAGAGCTTTCTGATGGCCATCATTACTTCTCCCAATTAGAGAAAGCGACCGTAACAAAGAGCATTTACGACGCGAACAACTCATACGGATTCGATTTCGCGACTTCCAACCTTAAAGACGGAGGCAGTACCTATAAAATAGCCATTGTCCTTTATGTATTAAAGGATTCACCCGCCGAAGAAGCCGGATTGAAACGGGGAGACTGGATACTTGGCGTAAACGGCTCCTTGGGTTCTATCCAAGACTATGATGTGTTGAGAAGCGGAGGCAGCGTATCCCTCCAACTAGGAAAAGAAACAGGAAACACCAAGGGATTCGTCTCCACCCGAAGAGTTACCTTGAACGCATCCCGAACGGTAGAAGACAGCCCATTCCTAAAAGATTCCGTATACACATATGGCAATAAGCGAATCGGCTATTTGATGTACAACCATTTCGCCTCCGGACCGGATGAATACGATTATAGCGACACTAGTTATAATCTTTATTTGCAACAACTCTTCGAAAAATTCAAAAGTCGCAACGTCAATGAGTTCGTACTTGATTTACGCTATAATGGGGGTGGGCTTGTCAATTGCGCCCAATTACTGGCTTCGCTATTAGTCCGTGAAAACGTTTTAGGAGAACCTTTATGTATCATGGAGTATAACGATAAAAACTCCAATAAAAATGAGACCTTACCTTTGCTCAAAACGACCGAGGTCATGGCGGGAAACTTAAACCTACAACGGCTATTTGTTTTGACAGGTTCAACTACGGCTTCTGCCTCCGAACTTATCATTAACTCGCTACGATCTTATCTAGACGTTCGGGTTATCGGTAAGCAGACTTTTGGCAAGACCGTCGGTATGACGATCTACAATGAATCTAAAAAATATGGCTGGATACTTTCTCCCGTCACTTTCCATATTTATAATAAGGATCGGGAAGCTGATTATGAAGACGGATTTCATCCCGATGTAGCTATCGATGAATTCAAGAGTGATCTAGCTGAATTCGGAGATTTGAAGGATCCTTTATTAGGACAAGCTATTTACGAGATAACCGGCCAGTCACCGCTCTTACGATCCGCTACCCCGAGGGGCAACCGGGAAATCCAATATAATCCCCCGTTGTCCTATAAGGATAACTTATTACTGATTCCAAAAGACTAAAAACAAGATATATGGAAAGCGCATTTCTTAAAATCATAAACGCAAAAGTATTAACTCCTTCGGGTCTCCTACCAAACGGGCAAATCATCATCTCGGATGGGAAAATAGTGGAGATCACCGGGCAAAACCGGGAGATTCCTCATGCGGAGATCATCGACGCAAAAGGATATTATGTGGCTCCCGGCTGTATCGACACGCATGTACACGGCGGCAACGGACATGATTTCACGGAAGCTACCCCGAAAGCGTTCTATGCGATCACAAGAGCACATGCTTTACAGGGAACAACGGCTTTATATCCTACATTGGCAGCTGCCCCTATCGATACCTTCCGGGAAGCGATCAAGACCTGCGAGCACATCATGAACCACCCGGAACAGGGAGCCCGCATCATGGGATTACATCTCGAAGGCAACTATTTGAATATGGCTATGAAAGGCGGACAAGACCCTAATTATATTTACCCGCCCGATCCCCAAGAATATAAGGAATTACTAAACAGTACCCAATGTGTTAAACGCTGGAGCGCCGCCCCCGAGCTTGACGGGGCTTTGGAATTCGGTAAATATGCGTCAGCTCATGGTGTGTTGGTTTCACTAGCCCACACCACAGCCGATTATCTCCAAGTGAAAAAAGCATACGAAGCCGGATTCACCCATGCTACCCACTTCTACAATGCCATGACTTCCGTCCATAAAGACCGTGAGTATAAACATGAAGGAACGGTAGAAGGTATTTATCTCATGAAAGATATGACCGTTGAAGTTGTAGCCGATGGTATCCACGTACCGCCGGCAATCTTAAAGTTGGTATATCAAATCAAAGGGGTAGAACGTACGTCCTTAATCACGGACGCAATGGCCGCCGCCGCTTGCGATAACGGTACGGAACATTTTCCGGACTCCCGGGTAATTATCGAGGAAGGCGTATGTAAATTAGCCGATCGCTCAGCTATCGCGGGAAGTATAGCTACCGGAATCCGTTTGATCCGTACCCTAGTCGAGAAAGCGGAAATTCCATTGCACGACGCTGTTCGTATGGCTTCCGAAAGCCCAGCCCGCCTAATGGGTCTTTTAGACCGTAAAGGAACATTGGAGAAAGGAAAGGATGCCGATATCATCATTTTCAACAACGATATAGAGATTCAAGAGACCTTCATCGAAGGTAAACGGCTCTCCAAAGAATAAGAAATCCAATAAACAATGACTTCTCCTATCTTGTTTTTAGATAAATAAGGGCATGAATGTATATGGAAAACGTAAAAGAACATTACTGGAGATACTCATTGATCACCATTATATTAGGACTAGGGGTAATTCTATTTTTTAAGATTACCCCGTTTCTTGGAGGTATACTTGGAGCATTCACCATCTATATATTGCTGCGTGGACAGATGTTCCATCTGACAGAAAAGCTAAATATGAGACCGGCTTTTGCAGCTTTACTGTTACTGGGGGAAACAATCTTATGTTTCTTAATCCCAATCACATTGGCGATCTGGTTGGTAATCAACAAAACTCAAAATATTAATTTAGACCCGACTGTACTGCTAAATACAGGCCAACATATAGCGGATCTAGTTCAGGAAAAGACCGGGTTTGATGTACTGGATAGAGGAAACTTATTAAAAGTGGCCTCTATACTCCCACAAATCGGACAGTTTTTAGTGGGTAGCATAAGCAGTTTCGCCGTAAATGTCGTCGTCTTGATTTTCATTCTGTACTTCATGTTGATAGGCGGAAGAAAAATGGAAAACTATCTATACACCTTATTCCCCTTCAGTGATCAAAACAAGGATGAGGTACTCAACGAGATCAATATGATCGTAAAATCAAACGCCATAGGTATCCCTCTTTTGGCGGTTATACAAGGTATCGTAGCGGTGATCGGTTACTTTATCTTTCAGACTCCCGATCCGCTGTTATTTGGGTTTCTCACTTGTATCGCTACGATCATTCCCATTGTAGGGACCGCATTGGTCTGGGTTCCGTTGGCGGCTTATATGGCTTTAAACGGAGATTGGGTACATGCCTTGGGATTGGCTATTTATGCCTTGCTTGTCATTACGAACGTCGATAATCTGATTCGTTTTATCCTACAAAAGAAGTTGGCGGATATACATCCGTTAATCACCGTCTTCGGAGTCGTAATCGGGTTGTCCTTATTCGGATTTATGGGGATCATCTTCGGGCCGTTGTTATTATCCTTATTCCTTCTTTGTATAGATATCTTCAAGAAGAGCTATTTGGATAAATAAAGAGTATCTACAGGACAGGGTATCTTAAAAAGTCATACCTTTACACTACATTTTGAGTAAAATGAATTAATATGTCACGTAGAACAGTAAACAATTGGAAGCCTATCAAGGGGCAACCTCTCACCGAATTAGACAAGAAAATCCTATATATCCAAAATAAAGGACATTTAGTACCCACCCGCAAGCTTATCAAGACTCCAGAGCAGATTGAAGGCATCCGCAGAAGTAGCGTGATCAATACAGGGGTGCTGGACTTAATCCAGAAGGAGATTAAAGAAGGTATGTCTACAGCTGTTATCGATAAATTGGTGTATGATTATACGGTAGGGCATGGAGCGATTCCAGCCCCCTTAAACTATGAGGGGTTCCCTAAAAGTGTATGTACCTCTATCAACGAGGTCGTTTGTCACGGTATTCCCAGTGAGAAGGAGATCCTAAGAGACGGTGATATTATTAATGTGGATGTCTCAACGATTTTAGATGGTTATTATTCGGATGCGTCCCGCATGTTCATGATCGGGAACGTATCTCCGGAAAAGCAGAAATTGGTACAGGTCGCCAAGGAATGTCTGGAGATCGGTATGAAAGCGGCGAAGCCGTTCGGATTCGTCGGTGATATAGGCAACGCTATTCAAAAGCATGCGGAGAAAAACGGATTCTCTGTCGTACGGGATTTATGCGGACATGGCGTCGGTCTGGAATTCCATGAGGAACCGGAAGTTTGTCATTTCGGACGAAAAGGAACTGGGATGCTTTTAGTTCCGGGTATGGTCTTTACGATCGAGCCTATGATTAACATGGGTACTTGGAAAGTATTTATCGACGAGGAAGACGGTTGGACGGTCATCACCGAGGATGAACTACCCTCCGCCCAATGGGAACATACCTTCTTGATGACAGAGACAGGATTGGAAATTCTTACCTATTAATATCTAATGCAATTAACGCTTCCGGGCCTTTTCCCGGGCTACCTTTTCCTTTTCCCGCAAGGCTTCCTTGCGGGCTTTTTCCTTCTCTTTCAATTTTTGCTTGTATAAGCGTTCCTTCTCCTTGCGCTCTTTTTCCTTCTGTTTCAAGCGTTGCTTATAAGCACGTTCTTTTTCCTTACGAAGGTCCTCACGAGCTTTCAGTTTCGCCTTACGATCCGCTTCCGCTTGTTTCAGCTTAGCCTTGCGATCAGCTTCCAACTGTTTCTCTCGATCAGCCTTCGCTTTCAACAGGGCACGTTCTTCCTCCGCTTGCTTCTTGAGAAGTTCTTCCTGTTCTTTCGCTTTCTGCTCACGTAATTCCTTATCCGCCTTTTGCTGAGCCTCGAAAGCCTTACGAGCCTCTTCCTTGCGGGCTTCTTCTTCGGCAGCTTCCCGTTTACGGATCTCTTGGATTTCTTTCAAGGTCATGCCTTGATCCTCAACCGCCGGCTGAACAACAGGAACCGTATCCTTACGAAGGGTATCGACAGGCTGGATTTCCGGTTTGTCAAACGCAGGGACCTCAATCGTATCCGGGACGACTGGCATAGCAAGCTGTCGGACAGGTTCTTGAACAGACCGTTGTTCCTCCTCCGGCTCTGTAACAGGTTGTTTTTCTGGTTCAACTTCTGGTTTCAATTCATCTGCCTTTTCCGGCACTTCGGCTTCTTCCTCCGTGATCATTTCATCTTCAGTCGCCTCCTCCTCCTTAGCGGCTTCCATACGGGCTTTCCAACGACCTGCCAGATCCGGTAATTCCTCACCGAAGCTCTCATCGAAGAAGGTGATATATTCATCCAAGGTCTTGCCACGCATCAAGGTCTCATAATTATCATCAGAGATCGGTAACACGGCAACCGCTTTATTCAAGGCCGTAGCATAACCATCCTTACCGTATATCATCTTATAATATTGGATAATCTCATCAAAACTAATAAATCCTTTAATCGCCAGCATACTGATCGGGCCGGCCTGCTCCAAAGCCAAATCAAACTCTTTCACCATGAAGTTCGCAAAGTTATAAGCGGCGACAGCGAATAGCAACTGATTCTGATCTACGCTACCCGTAGGATATACCAAAAGCATCTGATAAGGCGTATTCCGTTCCGGATTAAATACACGGGCCGAATCCTCGGCAGATAACATACCATCCTCGCCCAAACCGAATCGTAAGTTCCAACTCATACCTTTCACACCGCCCTGCACCAAGGCACGTCCCCGAAGAACACCTTTCAACATCTCCCCGGCCAGTTCCGTGACATCTGCGTTCGGATACTTCTCGACCAGCGCTTTCAAGGCATTCTTAAAGCCTTCCGCATCCCCGGCCTGCACATATGATAACGCATCCAAGAACATGAATTTAGGCATCAATGTAGCCAATGGATATTTCTCGCTTACGTACCGGAAACTCTTACGTACATACGCTGTATCGCTCTCCAGATAACGGTCGTAAGTAGCTTGATAGATCGAGTCTTGTACCACATCCATCATGCGGATATTATACTCGTAATTCGGATCAGCCACAGCTACCGCATAATCGCTTTCCGGGAAGGCGTTCATTAGTTTATTCTTATACTCGGTAGCCAACACTGTATTTCCAGTTTTCAGGGCCATCAAATATACTTGATAATAGCTCTCCAAACGGTGCTCATTATCCGGGAAACGGCGTTCCAAATTCTCGAATGCCTCGACAGATAAGGGGATATCCTCCAACTTATCCTTATAGATCATCGCCATATTGTAAAGACCGTCTATAATAATAATGTTAGAAGCGTCTATATCCTCTTGCGTGAAAGGTAGCTGCTGTAGGTAATACTCACGGGTATGCGGATCATCGGCGGCAACAGCCGACAGGTCACCGCCTATCGAATCGGTCGGCAACGGCTCACCGTCCGGCCCTACCATTTGGGTGGAATCTCCCTCGGCCAGCATCTCCTCATCCAGATTCTCATTAAAGGTAGAGAGTTCCTTCTTACGGCGGCGCCAGTGATCTTCCAACGGACGACGTCCCCATTTACGCTGGAACTGTGTCTTTCCTTGCGCTACGGTCTGAGGATTATAGAAATAGAAAGACGCTCCACCGGACGCATTCGGCAAGACAACAGCATTGGTTTCCGTACCGGGACGGTCGATTCCGGTGCCTTTCGCTTCCTGCTCGGCCAGATAAGCCTCCTTCTCAGCCAAGGCTTTCGCCTCTTCCTCCTCTTTCTTTACCTCCTCAATCTTCTTATCGATAATCGCTAACCGCTCCGCTTCCGGCAATTTAGCCAAGGCTTGCAAACTGTCTTGAAGATGGACCGCTTCTACATGCACGACCAATTCATCCAGAATCGCCGACAATTTAGAAACCCGTTCATAATCCCTGTATTCCTTTTGAATTCCGGCTAAGGCTCCGCTAAAGCAAGGTTGCGCTTTCACGTAATCCCGCATCGTAAAATAGATATCTCCCAGCTTTATCTGGCAGATCGCCTTATCCATTCCATTCAATGTACTCTTATCGATACCGAGTTGATAGTTCTTTATGGCATTCACCGTATCTTCCCGGCTGAGGTATACATTTCCTAAAGCATAGTATACTTGATCCAGATAATCCTTATTCTTCTGGCTTTTCGCCATTTTCTCGAGCATCTTCACCACTTTCAAGTAATTCGTACCCGAGAATACTTCTGTCTGACGGATACGTGAGGCAAATTCCAACTCATACGGAGGATTCGAACGGGCTACCTCACCAAAGGTCTTATAAGCCAAGCCATCTAATTCTTGATCCGCATAGATTTGTCCCAAAAGATACTTCATCCGGGTACGTTGCTTCCGGTTTTTCTCCGCCTTGATAGCGGTCTTCAGATAAGGGATGGCATCCTCGAACTGCCCGTTCTTGATCAAATAATCGGCATACACCGCCGCATATTGCTTCAAGACGGAAGCAGGAATACCGTTCTTGTTCATCTTATCCAAGATATCCTCGGATTCATAGAACCAACCCATCTCGGAATAACAACGGGCTTGCCACAAACGGGCCTCGGCCACGACCTCCTCGTCCTTCGCGTAATGACGGGCTATATAGGAAAAGGTAGCGGAGGCTTGCAGGAAATCGGCATTGTAGAATTGCGCCTGTCCCATGATCAGCCAACTATTCTTTAAGAAAGGGTTATACTCCTCTTGTTCTTGGATAGCACGTAGTTTGGGATTATTCCGCCAGCCCGGTTTCTTGGCCGGTTTCGCTTTTATGGAGTGTAGCTTAATAGCTTTATTACTTTTCTCGATCGTCCGGTCGAAAGGGCCGCCCGGCTCGGCTTTGTCTTTAGGCTGGGCGCTAATCGGATACATATAGATCCTGTCGGAATAGTTCTCTTTATATCCGTCCTGTTGGCTTTTCAGTGCCTCGTCAAACGCTTGTTTTCCATTGAAATAAATATTATAACGGGTCGTAAAGGCATGATAAAAACGGCTCGCTTTCGTGTTCTTCTTCGTGCTGCACGACCAAAGCAAGAGTACCGTTAATAACGCCACTATGTAGTAAAACCCTTTTTTCATTCTTTAATTAACGCCGTAACAACGGTTTTATTGCTTTCAAGGCCAAAAAGAGGACCACCAAAAACAAGATGATAAACGCACCGGAAGGCACGTTCAGGAAATAAGAAAGAACCAGTCCGGACACGCAACCCAGAAAGCCGATCGCGATACTTCCCCATATGATCTTCTTGAAGTCGGAAGTAAACAGGTTTACCGTTATTTGAGGCAAGGTCAGCAAACTCATCAATAGCATAATCCCTACCAAACGGATCGAAAGAACAATTGTCATGGCGATAAAGCACATCATCGTATACTCGATCCATTTTACCGGTAGGCCTTGCGTGACAGCGAAGTCACGATCGAACGCCACGTAAACAATCTCACGGAGGAAAAGGGAGAATATGAGTATCAACAATACCACCAACCCTAAAATCCATAAGATATCGGCCGTAGAGATCGTTAATATATTACCAAATAGATAGGCGGATAGATTCGGGGCGTACCCCGGGGTAAGGAAGATGAAGATCACTCCCAAAGCCATACCCAGCGACCATACGCCCGCTATAGCGGAATCCTCCCTTACGTTTTGCGTCTTGCTCGCCCACTCCACGCCAAAAGCGGAGAGGATGGAGAACAGCATCGCCATCAAGATCGGATTTGTTCCCAGATAAAAACCCAAGCCCAAACCACCGAACGAAGCATGCGTGATCCCTCCGCTGATAAATACCAACCGGCGGGATACGATGTAAGTCCCGACAATCCCACAAGCGATAGCGGTTAGCAAGCTCCCGATCAAGGCATTCTGAAAAAAGGCATATTGCAATAAATCCATATGATTCGTTTCCTAAATTAATGAGTACGGCGTTCGCCAATGATCAAGAATGCCTCATCCTTCAAGGCATCCGGCAAATTGATCCCCCGCAATTGCAGGCTACGGAGCCAACCGGCCACCTCCACTTCCCGGAGGGTATAAAGCACTTCACTAAACTCCTCAACGGCTTCCTCATCGTAAGCGTCCGCTTCCACTCCTTGGAACCGATCCAGTTCCTCATCGTTATAATATTCGATTTTCTTGCTGACGGCGGCTAATAAACTATCCCGCTCGCAAGTCTCATGTTGTCCGCAGCAAACCTCCGGAATCTCCTGTGCCTCGGGGATCTCCGAGATCTCCCCCCGTTCCAGCATCTTCTGAAGTTTCTTATTCCGGAAATACCCGGCGATAGCGGCTACGACACCCAGACCTATAAGACTTATGACAATGTACCACATAATTCAATTGAAAGTTGAGAATTGAAAACTGAAAATTAAAGGGCTGATTCCCTAATAGAGAAACCAGCGGCCTTAAGATCTTCCCAATAATGGGGATAACTCTTGCTGACCACTTGCGGGTGGGCGATCTCTATCCCCTCGGGACGTACCAAAGCGGCGGGAGCGAATGACAAAGCCATCCGATGATCCTCGTAAGTGGCGATTACCGGATGCGACTCCGGTTCCCTGCGTTCACCGTTCCACTCCAAGATGCTATCATTGCGATCCGTCAACACATAACCTAATTTACGAAGCTCTGTCTTCAATGCCTCGATCCGATCCGTCTCCTTGATCTTCAATGATTGAAGTCCCGTAAAGCGGAAAGGGATATTTAATAACACGCAAGTCACCACAAAGGTTTGAGCCAAATCCGGTTCATTCACGAAGTTATAAACCAACTTCTCACAGATATTTCCAGTATGCTTTAACACTACTCCACGTTTCGTATAAGTAGTGCCCACTCCCAATTGAGCGAACAACTTCGCTCCGGCGGCATCTCCCTGCAAGCTATTCTTGAATAAACCTAACAATTCGATCTCAGCATTTTTCGATAACGCCATGATCTCATACCAATAAGAAGCGGCACTCCAATCGGATTCCACCGTAAAACGAATCGGCTTATACTCTTGGGGAAGTACTTTGATCGTATTCTCCGTCCAAGAGGCTCTCACTCCATATTGCTCCATCAATTGCAAGGTGATATGGATATAGGGCCTAGAGATAATAGCGCCCTCCAAATGCAACGTAACCCCATTTTCTGTTAACGGGGCGATCATCAAGATAGCGGATATATATTGAGAGCTAACATTTCCCGGTAGCGAGATCTCTCCGCCTTGCAAGGCGCTTCCGAAAATACGCAAAGGGGGATAACCCTCCTTCTCCATGTACTCGATCCGGGCGCCTAAAGCGTTCAGCGCATCCACCAACACCTTGATCGGACGGTTCTTCATGCGTTCGGTTCCCGTAATCGTCCATTCGCCCACCACCTTCGAGAGGAAAGCAGTAAGGAAACGCATCGTCGTACCCGCCGCACCCACATTAAAATCCCGATCGTTCGAGTTTAATGCCTTTACCATCAAATTTGTATCATCGCAATCGGATAAGTTCTCCACATCGTATGCGCTATAACTTAGCGCATTCAAGATCAATGCCCTGTTACTGATACTTTTAGAAGCGGGAAGCTTTACGGTAGTCCGGATAGCGGAACCCGGAGCATCTATCTGATAATTCATCGCTTTCGTATATTCAAGATTCAAGAAGCAAAAGTACGAAAATTAGCGTACATATGGAGTATAACTGCGGGAAACTTTCTTCTTTCCTCTCACTACATGACTCCTTACATTAACAACGGACCCCTTTGCCGACATGATACAGAAACCGGCCTTCGGCTTTCTTTATGCTTCTTCTCGAACACCAATCGTGACAAGGCGTTCGTTTAAACCGATCCAACCAGTAGACGGGAGGGGCAATAAAACGCCCTTTTAAGTGAGAATATTCCCGTTTTCAGGCACGAAAGGCGATGAAAGCCTACACGTATAGTCGCGTTGGGCGACGCCAATACTGCCGTTAGGCATTATAAACAGTCACGAATAGGGTTGTCAGTAGTCGTGAATAGGCATCGTAACCCGGTTAGAACCCAGTCGTAACCCTATCGGATAGCCCGAAGAAGTCAATGGATATGAATTAGGATGAATTATTTTCGCTAGAATGAAAGGCGGTTTTTCGGTATTGTATTATCAATGAACGAATTATTGTTTTTTTCTTGCGTATTTGGCAACGAGTCGTACATAGTCCCGGAAAAATCGGTTCTCCGGGACTTCAGTTTACAAAATGTCAGAATGTCAAATCGCCAAACGGTCTTATCACAAGGCCTTCATCTTCAAGAAATGCTTCCAGAAAAAGAGGATCTGGTAATCAATAGAATTATTCCAGTATTGTGAATCATGATTACCCGGGCGAGTGATAAAGTCGTGGTCGATGCCTTGTTTTAATAACGCCTCGTGGTAGTTCTTATTCACCTCCAAAAAGAAATCGCTGTCACCGCAATCGAAGATCAAAGCGATCTGGTCTTTCCTCAAGGTTGGAACCAAATTGATAACCGTGTACTTCTCCCAGTTTTCCGGATATTTTGCCTTCTCACCTATTTGTACGCTCATCTCCCAGTTTTTCGGGAAAGGGCGGATATCCACGCCACCGCTAGTACTTCCCGCAGCGGAGAAAACATCGCTATGACGAAGGCCATTCCACATAGCGCCATGTCCACCCATGCTCAAGCCGGTAATAGCACGTCCCTTACGATCGGCCACGGTCTTATAATGGGAATCCACGTATTTCACCAACTCATCCGAGATGAAAGTCTCATACCGTACATCAGCGTTCAAAGGGCTATCCCAATACCACGTATTCTTACCATCCGGGCATACGAAAAAGATACCCTTCTCATCAGCGATCTTAGATAGATCCGGCTTGATACCGACCCATGTACGAGCGTTACCGCCATAGCCATGTAACAAATAAATCACCGGACACGCTTTCGTCGCAGCCACATCCGGACTTACCACGACTACCTCTATACTTTTATTCATCGAAGGACTTTTCACTTGCAAAGTATCTACCTTCGCCGCCTGTAAACCGAGCGGAAGCAAACAAACCAACGCTACCGCTACCTTTTTCATCCAATTCATATCAGTGAACATTAATGATTAATTCCCCGTAGCCTTGTTTTCAAGGAACTACGGGGACAAATATACAGATTTTACAGCCAAAAACTTATTTACTTAACGAGAAAGGACGATCCTCTTTCGCGGTTCCTCTCGTCTTCTCCGGTTGATTGCCCATTTGAAGCTCCAGCACGCCCCCATTCACGATATCGCTGTAATGGATATAATTACGTGTATGTCTCTTCCCGTTCAAGGTAGCGTTTTGGATATATACGTTATCCTTACTATTCCCTTTCGCCTCGATCACGAACTTCTTGCCATCCTCCATCGTAATCGTAGCTTTCCGGAATTTCGGGCTACCCAATACATACTCATCCGTCCCCGGGCAAACACTGTAGATTCCCAACGCGCTCAATACGTACCAAGAAGACATACCGCCTTGATCCTCATCACCCGGATAACCATTTTCCGAGCTATTATATAACCGATCCATCACCTGACGAATCCAATATTGCGTCTTCCAAGGCTGGCCTGCGTAACTATACAAGTAAATCATATGCTGGATCGGTTGATTACCTTGGGCGTACTGTCCCATCTTCGCCAATTCCATCTCCAGCATCTCATGAATTTTCGTTCCGTATGTTCCATATTTCACGATACCGGGTAAAGCGAAAACAGAGTCGATCTTCGCCACGAAACGCTCATCACCTCCTGTCAAATCGATCAACCCTTGGACATCATGGAAAACCGACCAATTGTAATGCCAAGCATTCCCCTCGCAATAAGGACCGCCCCATTCGAAAGCATCGAAATCCGCCCAACTACCATCCAATTTACGACCTCTCATAAAACCGACAGATGGATCGTACACATTCTTGTAATTATAAATCTGGCGGGCAAAGACCTCCTCATAAAACTTATTCCCAGTCATTTTCGCCAACTGATACGCACAAAAGTCATCATAGCAATATTCCAACGTCTGTGCCGTAGATCCCATGGATTCCGGATAAGGTATATATCCCAACTGATAATAATCCTTCCAACGAACCCGTCCGTTGGCACCGCCCCAAGGTCCCTTATTCATCGCCTCATGCGCATACGCTTTCAAGGCTTTCTCCGGATCGAAAGTGCGGATACCCTTCACCCAAGCATCCGTCAATAAAGAGATCGAGTGATTCCCTACCATCCCGCCGGTCTCACTCGGGAACGACCAAGAAGGTAACCATCCACATTGCTCCTGAGCGTCTAGCAAGGCTTGCATATATTGCCCCTGCATCGTAGGGTGCAAGATATTGGTCAGCGGGAACTGGGAACGGAAAGTGTCCCAAAAACCATTATCGGTAAACATATATCCATCATGAATCTTCTCATCGTACGGACTATAGTAGTAAGGAGAACCATCCTCTTTCTCCTCATAAAACTTATGGGAAAACAAATTGGCACGGAACATGCAGGAGTAGAAGGTTTTCATATCCTCCTCGGTTCCACCTTCCACCAACACACGATTCAATAGCTGGTTCCATACATCAGCAGCCGCTTGCTTCGTCACTTCTACCGATGAGTGCTTACCTAGCTCACGAGTCATCGTAACCTCCGCTTGTTCCGGACTGATATAAGAGGTAGAGACCTTGGCCTGTACCTTAGAGCCTTTCGCAAATTGTACATAGGCACCGATTCCTTCTCCTTCCCGACTCAAATTATTCTTCTGGATCGTATTCTTACGATTCTCCCATGTACCATAGCTAACGAAAGGCTTATCAAATTGAATGATAAAATAATTCTTATGTGTCTTCGGAGAGAAAGCCCCATTGTGTACATAGCCGGTGATCCGGTGGTTCGCTACATCGATTTGTACCTGACTGGTTTTCGTATAGCCATCCAGTACGAGAAAAGCGTCTCCCTTCGCGGGAAAGGAAAAACGGAAATGAGCGGAACGGGTAGTTGGCGAGAACTCCGTGGTAATACCATTCTCCAACGTAACCTTATAATAATGAGGCTTGGCAATTTCCTTATCATGAGAGAACGGAGTCGCCCGTTTGGACTCATCAACAACCAATTCCGGTACAGGCATCAAAGAGAATACCCCGTAATCTCCCACCCAAGGGCTACATTGATGCGTCGGTTGGAAACCCCGGATCGTAGTGGCCGAGTATTGGTATTTCCAACCATCACCATTCTTCCCGGTCTGTGGAGACCAGCTATTCATGGGATAGGGAACCGCCGTAGTCGGGTAGGTATTTCCCCAACTCAATTCGTAAGTCGAGTTTGTTCCTTGCAAAGTATTTACGTATTGTACCAAGTCTTTCTCCGCAAAAACAGGAAAAGAGAGGGTTAAACAGAGGGCTAAAGCCGCCCCCTGTTTATAAAAAGTATTGAGTTTCATGTTATTTTATTTACTGATTAATTATTCACGCCCCAATTTGTATTCGGCTCGGGCCCCATCTCCAATTCTAGTACGCCACCTTTCATAATATCCTTATAATCAAGATAGCATCTCGTATAATCCATCCCGTTTAATTTAGCGGATTGGATATAGGTGTTTTCCGGGGTATTTCGGTTGGCTCGTATGATAAATGTATTCCCTTCACCAACCTGGATCTCGGTCTTCTCAAAAACCGGGCTGGATATCTCATAGCGAGTATCTCCCGGACAAACCGGATACAAACCACATGCCGCCAATACATACCAAGCGGACATCTGACCGACATCCTCGTTTCCAACCAAGCCTTCTACCTTATTCTTATACGCCTTATCGCAAATGAAACGAGACCATTTCTGGGTTTTCCACGGCTGTCCCAAATGATTGTACAAGAAAGGCACATGATGAACCGGCTCGTTCGCATGATTGTAATAAGCGTTCCACAGGAAATCCGTAGGTGTCTTGTCGAACATCGTATCCAGATCGGCAATCACCCGTTCCGTTCCTCCCATCAGTTCCACCATACCCGGAATATCGTGAGGCACGAACCACCCCTGTTGCAGCTCATTGCATTCCATACAGCCGTACCATTCCTTCAGCTTACCCTCTTCCGGCCAAGCCTCAAACCGGCCATTCGCTTCTCTCGGGCGGAAGCTATGTTTCTCCGCATCATATAAATTCCGGTAAGACTGAGCCAACTTCGCATAATAAACCGCATCCTCCTGTTTTCCTAATGATTTCGCCAACTGAGACATACACCATTCCGTATACGCATACTCCAAGGTTTTGGAGATACTCTGCGGATTCGGGGTATAGCCCAACTCCGCATTCCCGAACATTCTCGAGGTTTTATCCGCATACCGATAAGCCTTTTCCATATCCAAGCTACAAATACCTTTCGCATAGGCATCCGCCAAGACCGATATAGCCGGATTTCCTAACATACAACCGCTATAGGCGTTCAACAACTCCCAGCGCTCATAGTACTCACGGCCACTCTCCTCTGCCATCGTTGTCAATGACTTCAACAAATCGTTCACCAATACCGGATTAATAATCGTTTGCAAAGGCATCTGACTACGGAACACGTCCCAACCGCTAAAGATCGTACGTTTCGTGAACGTATCCGACTTATGCGCTTTTCCATCCGCGCCCATATATTGACCATCCACATCCGTGTAAATCCTCGGATCGATCATTGTATGATACAAGGAGGTATAGAAGATCACCTTCTGCTCATCCGTTCCACCGCTGACATCCATCTTAGCCAAAGCCGTATCCCACAACGAGCGGGCACGAGAACGTACCGCGTCAAAATCCCAATCCTTGATCTCCGCTTTCAAGTTCTTTTCCGCACCCTCCAAGCTTACAAAGGAAATACCGGCCTTGAAAAGAACCTCCTCATTCGCCTCGGTCTCAAACTCCGTAAAGAACCCGAGGTGCTCGCCCTCATATGCCTTTGGTCTCTCCGAAATCTTTGCGTTCGCTGTCAATGTCTGGAAAGCCGGGCTCTCCACGAATTCCCGATGACGATCCTGTCCTTCCGGAATATCCACGCTCCATACACCATAATCTTTCAACGGTTTGGAGAACTGCGCATAAAAATACACGGTATACCGGGAAGAACCTTCACCATTCCCCCAGCCTCCGCCTTCCGGCGTACATTCCATTCGTCCGGCGATCGTATGGTCATCTATCACTTGAACCGCCTGATACGTAGAAGTACCTCCTACACGACGGGCTAAGTCCAACTGGATGCGGGACTGCTTATTCTCGGGGAAAACGAATCGCAGCATACCGCTATGAGGAGCCGCTGTCGCTTCCGCTTGTATCTGGTAATCGCTAAGCAATACCTTATAATATCCAGCCTTAGCCTCCTCGGAAGATTTATCATACCGGGAACGATACCCGGCTACGCCCCCCTCTTTTCCCGAGTTCGTGCGCAGATCGCCCACGGTAGGCATTACCAATAAATTACCCAGATCACCGTACCAGCCGATACCACTCATCTGCGTAAAGGCGAATCCCTCGATCGTCTCATGCTCGTAGCTATATCCGGAACCATTGTCGCCCCCCGTAATCGTATTCGGACTTACCTGTACCATACCGAAAGGGGTAGTCGCACCGGGGAAGGTCTTCCCCAAGCCATGGTAAGCACCGGCCGCCTCCGTATTCGTACTCGCCCCGATAAAGGGATTTACATAATCAGAGAAATGAACCTCCTCGATAGTCCGGGTCGGACCGGAACAGGCAGTTCCCACCAACGCGAGCGATAACGCCGTAGTCGTTATCCATCTTAAATTTCTTACTAGTCGTATCATTTTTTTATAAGTTCTATTCTACGTACCTTCGGTTGGGCGATCTGATACATACGATCCACCAACATATCGATTTGTTGGTTCCAAGCCTCCCGGATCTCCGGATACATCATCTTGGAGTAGTTATCCAGATGGCCGGCTAAGAAGATATTCGTATGAAGGTTCGCCCTTAACGTATCCATAGCGGCGATATTATCCTGAAATAACATGCCCTTCCGCTTCAAGATATAAAATTCCGTCCACGCATATTCCCGGAAACGTTTCTCGATATTCCAACGTTCCTCATTCAAATGCATGACCCGAACGGCCTGCTGATATTGCGGTGTGTTCGTTAACGCCGCTAAGTTAATACCTTTTGCCAAATCCTCGGCCGAAAACGTAGAAATTGAATCCCCGTCTATCTCCAACCTATACGCACCTTTCAATCCATCCACCCGCAATACCTCTTGATTAAGATCCTCCATAATCGGAGCGTATAAGGTCGCCTCATATTGCGTATGTTTTTTCTCCCAGCCCCGAGAGATCGTATCCATCGGATAAGGTAAAGACTTCGCTAAATAGGTAAAAGAGATCGTACCCTTGTCTGATACTTTCAATTCATTCACGAAACAATTCTCGTTCGCCAGCACCACACGTCGGGAAGCATCGATATCAACTTTAGCGACCGGTTTACCCGCCAATCCCTGAGACTTCAAGAAGAAATAGGCCATCAACATATTACCGTGGTTATCCGGATGAATCCGATCTCCTTGCATTAAGGTAAACCGCGGATCTTTCGCTTGCTGTACCCTGTTCACCTCCAATACCGGGTTGTGGAAATCCACGAACGCCCAGTCATTCTTCACGGCCGCCTCTCTTTGCAGACGGATGATTTTCTGGATCGTAGCGTTCTTTCCAAGAAAAGGCTTATTTTTCTTATTTTGCCAAGTCTCATCGTACGGCGTGCCACCGATCATGATCACCCTTGTATCTTTGTGAGATTTCATGATCTTCTGCATCGCCTGAAAGGTCGTATCTACCCGATACATTTGCTGCTCCACGAAAGCCGTAGGATTATCGCCGTTATATTCGAAATAACCACTATCGTTCATACCGAAAGTAGCCGTAACCACCGTCGGATTTTTACCATATACATCCTCCTCGATCCGTTCCAACATATCCCAAGAACTGTCACCACCGGTACCGGCGCTATACATCCGCATCCGCATATCCGGGAAATGAGTGATATAGTACAACCATATATAAGAATGATAATGTCCGCCCTCTGTTATGCTATTGCCTAAAAAAACAACCCGATCACCCCTTTGAAAAGGGGAAGGAGTTTTCTGCGCATTGCCACACACAAACACAGAAAGCATACACGCCAAACTAAAAAGCCATCGATTAGTTCTCATCTTATTTACTTTTGGACACTTAGAAGTTCAATTGTTTATCCGATACGGCCACAGCCACGAATGAATCGGCACAGCCATAATACAGATACCATTTATTCCGGTAATAGACCAGACCTTCCACGAATACGGTACCCGCAGGGTATTGACCGCTTTTTTCAAAATCATCCGTCGGTTGCAAGAAAGGCTTATCCAAACGACCGATCAATTTTGTCGGGTTATTTACATCGAACAATGCTTGTCCGGCACAATAAGAGTTCGCAGGATAAGCGGTATCCCCTTTTTCTCCCGGTTCGTTTTTACCATTATACAACAGAACGATGCCATCCTTTGTCAAGATAGCGGGAGGTCCACATTCGGTCAACTGACTATCGAAATAGCCGGAACGAGGAGAGAACAATTTAAGCAACTCACCATTCTCGTCCAACAGTGGGTCCCAATCTATTAAATTATCGGAGGTAGCCGCATATACATTCTTCTCCCCCCAGTACATGAAATACTTGCCATTCACTTTCGCAATGACCTGCTTATCTCCCTTTAAAGTCGTGACTAGCGATGCGGATTTAGTCGCCTCATCCTTGAATTTGCCATTATAGGCTTTCTCAAAAGCCGGACCGAACTTCGTCCAGTGTTTCAAATCCTTTGAGGTCGCCACCGCCAGACGAGGCACCTTACGATTCCATTGCGTATATAGCAAGACATACGTACCATCCTCGGTCATAGCGATACGAGGATCTTCCGTACCTCCGGGACATTCGTTCTCCGCTTGATTATCTTTAGCCGGATAAAAAGCAGGCTTCGTATCCCTCTCGAAATGGATACCGTCAGTAGAGGTCGCATATCCCAAACGGGAAGTCCGGGAACCGATTCCCTGAGCGGAGTTATCTTCCGCACGGTACATCACCACGATCTTCCCATCATAAATCGTAGCCGCCGGATTAAATGTGTCACTCTCCTCCCATGCTACAGAATCTTCCCGCATCGGGCAATAAAACTTAGTTGGTAACGGCTTAATTACCGGATTCACTCCTGTCGGACGCTCAAACCCGTCCAAGCACCAAGCTGTTTCCGATATAGTTTCCGATACAGCTTCCGCCGTCTGGTCTTTCTTTTGAGAGCCGCAAGCTACGGTAACCAATCCCAATAAGCCGAAAGTAGAGACTAATAATGTTTCTTTAATCATGTTATTCGTAGTATTAAGTTATATTTATTTTCCATATGAAGGGGGAGCTATCCGAGTTCCCCACGTCTTATCCGGCTTCCCGGATAATTTATATTCCAAGGTCGCCCCCCGATATAAATCCGACCAATCAATCCAAGTGCCCTCCATCTTCTTTCCATCAAGACTTAAGGAATGGATATACTCTTTTTTCTCATCACCCCCTTTGATAATCACGTCTCCCTCGGGCAAATGTAAAACAATCTTACGGAATACCGGACTATTCACAGAGAAACCTCCCACTCCGGGAATCTCTGGAAACAAACCGATACTGGCAAAGACATACCATGCTCCCATCGATCCTAAATCGTCGTTGCCCGGCAAACCGTTCACACGACTACTATATTGTTCGTTCAGTATACGCCGGATCACTTGTTGCGCCTTATAAGGAGCCCCCGCCCAATTATAAATCCAAGGGATTTGGAAACTAGGCTCGTTACCGGAGGCGAACCATTCATCTCCATAACTAGCGTCCAAACGTCGGAACATCTCATCCAAACGCTTCTCCGCCGCTTCCTTTCCTCCTATACTATCGATCAACCCTTGCAAATCATAAGGTACCATCCAGAAATAATTCTTATATGTCGATTCCCGCCAATCCGCATCATAACGTTTCCACGAACCATCCTCGTTTCGGGACTGCAACCAACCGGTCTCCTTATTAAAAAGATTCTTCCAGTTCATCGCCCGTTGCGTATACCAATTACAAACCGGCTCATCATTGCAGGCTTGCAAGGCGAAACGGCCAATCGCAAAATCAGAAGATGTATATTCCAGTAAGATCGAAGCGTCGTAATACCCTTTCTCCAAATACTGTTCCAAGCCCGGTCGAGTCAAAACACCTTGGGAATTAGCCCCCGGCACTTCTGCTCCATAACGCATAGTCCGCAGTAAAGTTCGAGGATCATAGTTGCGAGCTCCAAACGCATACGCATTGGCTACAAGAATCGGAGTCGGGTCCCCCTGCATAACACCTGTCTCTATATTCGCCAGTACCCAACGAGGGAAGCCACCACCGGATTGCTCGGCAAATAAGTAATGAGACATAACGATATCCGAGGTCTCCTCGGGAGCTAGCATAGCGATCAAAGCAGTCTGCGTACGATACGTATCCCAATTACTGAAAGAGGTATAGAATTTTCGGGCTGTCTTATGCACTTGGCTATCCGCCCCCATATATTCCCCATTCACGTCGCTACAAACATTCGGATGGATTAATGAACGATATAGATGCGTATAGAATTGCATTTGGCGATCCTCGTTATCTCCCTCTACCTCTATCTTCCCGAGGTATTCATTCCATTTATCTTGCGTCGCCTGACGGACCGCAGAGAAGTCCCAAGCGGGATTCTCAACCCTCAAATTCTCTCGGGCATTCTCCACCGAGACATAAGAAACACCGATCTTATACTGCACCGCCTGATTCCCCTCTTTCAACGGAAAAGTAAAATACACCCCCGAGTGACTGCCTTCCGCAAACGTATGATTCGCATGTAGTCGCTCCTCCTTCCATGTACCAAAACTCTCCGCATCCGCATCGAACTCAGCCACAAAGTAAACCTTATAGGGAGTTGGGATTCCACAGAAAGCACCACCCTCCGCATATCCCTCGCAACTATGAGGACCCGTAATCTTAATAGCGGCTACTTGGATAGGGGTAGCGGCTACTCCTCCTCCGATAATCACGGTACCCTGCTTTTCCTTGGAAGAAAACGTATAACGAGCCATACCCGTACGTTCCGTAACGGTTAATTCCGCACGTATAGAATGATCTACGGTGGCTGCGTAATAACCGGCCGTTCCGATCTCCTTGCCGACCGGAGTCTGCATATTCAAGATACTATCCGGAGAAACCCGTAAAGCTCCGGCAATCGGAAGCGTAGGGAAATTTCCCATATGATCGCATCCCGCACCACTCAATTGATTGATGACAAAGCCTAGTTGTTTCGTGAAATAAGTCGGGGTAAACTGTACCATACCGAAGGGATAGGTAGCCCCCGGATACAAATATCCGGAAGCCCACCCATTACCTTGAGTCCCTATCAGGGTATTGGTCTTAGAAACGAGATTTGACGCATTTACCAAACCTCCACACAACAAGAAAACATAGCTAACCACACATATTCGCCTTAAAAGCTGTTTACATTTAAACATGGTAATAGATCCTTTTTATTATTTAGCCTTTTATACTATATACCCTTCAATAGAATAAAACACTTACGGCGTAATAATTAAAAAACAGCTATTAACATAAGTCAACAAAAAGGGAATCATATGATTCCTATTCCGCAGGCAGCGATAGCGTGTGTTTTCCACTTTCCAACAGGATCGAACCCGCCGATATTTCTACATTATTCCCATCTAACACACAATTCGATACGTTAAATGGAGCGATAAAGGTCGCCATACTATTCGCCGGTATCTCCAGATCGAGGGAAAGCGATCGGTTCTCCATAGTCCAAGACACACGTGCCGTACCGTAAGGGGTCTCTCTCGCCGCCCTCGCCCACGTCACGCCATTCGGTATCTGAGGTTTGATAAAGAAATGTTTATAGCCCGGCTCATCCTCATCCGGCAAGATCCCTCCGACCGCCTGACAGAACCAAGCGCCAATGCCATTGAAACAATTATGAACCTTACTACGTTCTCCCGACCAGTATTCCCAAGTCGTAGAAGCCCCTTGATCGATCATATATAGATATCCCGGCAGCTCTCTCTTTTTCAGCATGGAATAGAGAAAATCGGCCTCTCCGTCCTTTATCGCCCAATCGGTCAAGATTGTAACACCCACCAAGCCGGAACCGATATGCCCTTTGCAATTCTCCAATGTCTCTCGATATAAACCTTCCTTTACCTCGGGCATATGCTGTTCATCTGTCACGCCGACCAACATCGGATAAATCCGATCGATCTGGGAGCCTGTAGCGTACTGTTTCTTCTCCGGATCATAGAAAGTCTTCTGGATAAGCTCGTTCAATCGTTGGCGACGCTCTTTATACTTAGCGGCATCCTCCGCTTTCCCCAATACCTTCGCGATCTTCTCCATCGTAGTGAGGCAATCGCTTATAAAGCAGTTACTAACCAGATCTACCGATGACTGCGCCGTATAATCGACACCCGCCGGAGCCAACCAATCCCCTAAATACCATGCCCGATAATCCGTATCCGGCCAACGTTTCAGCAATCCATCGACCGTATACGCATCCACATAACGCAACCAATGTCGCATAACCGGATAATATCGCTCGATCAGACGGCTATCCCCATAATTCAAATAAGTCTGCCACGATCCCGTGATAATAAAGCCACACCAATACGGACCACCTCCCGCCGGGTATGGACTCGGTACGCAATGCGGCATACCCCCATCCTCACGGATGCAATCCTGCCACATCTGCATCCAGTTCATATACACGGAAGAGCCCTCATACAATGTCTGGAAACTCTTACAAGAGGCATTTCCATCCCCACCGTATCCCATACGCTCATAATGCGGGCAGTCTACGATATAACCACTGAAAGCTAGGTTCTTGAAAGTATATTTGATCATCGCATAGATAGCATTCAAGTCCGGATCCGAGCACTCGAAAGACGAGGCATCCTTATAATCCGTATGAATCAGATAGCCGGTTACCTCCTCGGGGGCTTTCGCCAAACCGGATATCCTTATATATTGAAACGCATGGTGGTTAAATTTATTTCGGAATACCTCTTTGCCTTGTCCGGAACCGATATACCAATCCTCATACTGTCCGTTCTCCTCTTGTGGCTTGAAATCTTCGTTTTCATTTAACCAATCCGTATATTCCATACGGACCCGGTGGCCTTCCGGTAATTTTGGGAAACTCAGCTCAACCCAACCATTTAACGCCTTTCCCATATCTACGAGCCAAATACTATCCCCTATTTGTTTGATTCCTTTGGGACGGATAATCTCTTGTATTCGATTAGGCTCACACATTTGGGGACTTACCTCTATCCCGGGTACCTCCACCTCCAATACCGGCGTCCAATCCAGTTTGTCAAGCGTAGCCGTTGTCAAATCCGGCAACGCCTTCCGCCCATCCACACATTCACCCCCGAATTGATGGGGATACCAAGTACCGGTACCGGTCTCACCATACATACTTCCCCGGCCTTCCCAAGAGCTATCTGTAACGAGTAACGTACTTGTAGCGCCATTTCTTTGAATCTCGTCCAATTGCAGTTTAACCAACGGCCCATCATGAACGGCATTAAAAGTAGCTTTTCTGTACCAGCCACGGCCCAACCAGAGCAATAAGTCGTTTATTCCCTGCTTTGCGTACGGCGTAAGATCGTACGTCACCGATAATGATCTTTTGTTTAATTGAGATACCGCAGGCGAGAGAACATCTTCCGATACCTTCCTCCCATTTAAATAGATCTCATGATACCCTAAGGAGTTTACATGAAGGAGTAATGTGGCATCACGGTCTTGAAGCTCGAACTTATTCCTTAACATCGGATTCTTCTCATCCGGCATCCCTATATATTTCCCTTGCCATTCCGCTTTATCCAAAAGCCCGATCCCAAAGCGATTGATTGGACTCCAATCCGAGGATTCCCCCTTATCGTCCCATACCCGGACTTTCCAATAGGCCAGCACACTAGATCGCAACTCTTTCCCTCGATAAGGGACCATCACGGAAGCGGACGATTCCACCTTACCTGAATTCCATAGATCGGCTTTGCCTTGAGCCAGCAAGGAACTATCCGTGGCTACTTGTATCTCAAAATACGCTTGCCGCATAGTTTGCCCGTCTGTCTCGATTTTCCAGCTAAAATGGGGATGGGTATTGTCGATCGCAACCGGATTCTCCAAGTTCTCACAACGAAGATCTTTTAAGATGAACCTCCGCCCGGATTCACAGCCCGACATCAGTAACAATAGGGTCACAAAGTAGATAGATATACATTTCATGATAAATAGATTGACATTACGCATGAATATACTTTCTAATGGCTTACGATACTTATATCCCCGGTAAATATTAAGATTTATTAAACAAGAAAGGCGAGCCACTCGCAAATGACTCGCCTTCCTATGATTCCTCAAGAATGGCTAGAAGCGGATCTTGTAGGATTGGTTTTCGATACGGATGATATAGGAACCTTGCGGGATGGTTATCATCGTCTCACCAATTGGTAAGGTTATCGCCTTATACAATTGACCGCCGAATGTCATTATATAAGCCGTACTCACATGAGCGGACTGGATATGCAATACCCCGTTTGATCCCCAAATTTTCAAGGCATTGGATTCTACCTCCGCATTGCCTACGGTGGTGTTTTTTACGATCCCGGTAATAGATATTGTTATATCAGAGTTGATATTCTTGATCTCATACTTGCCATCAGAGGTCGGCTCGATCAGCTTATCTCCTACCTTTACCATAGGGGTAGATTGATCGTAGTCCGTATCGAGCGTAAGGGAGAACGAGAAGCTACCGCCCGCTTCCACGGAATAAGTTCCAGCGAGAGGACTCAAGGCGGCGCCTTCAACGGATGGAAGGGTCACACTAAAGGTCACTGTTGGATCCGGTGTGGAAGAGGCAATGCTTACCTCTGAATAAGCGGTCAGAGTAGAATTTACAGCATTTACCGTATTCGAGACAAGACAACGATACTTCCCGGCCTCGGAGACCTCCAGTTGCGCATCTTCATTCGTACTTAAGACATCCGAACGAAGAGAGGAGAGAGCCTTCGTCCGCTGTACTTCCGGCTTCACTTGCTTCCAGTTATTATTCTCGCTGTCAAATTTCTCCCATATATAGGAAAGATTCGCCTCTTCCTCAGCCGACGCTTCGACTTTTAGAAGCGTGGAGGAACCCATCTCTATCCTAGGCGCTTTCTCCGGTCGTTGGGCAATAGTAAGGCCAGCAGGCCCCGTTACGGCATCTAACAGACCGGTTTCATCAATGAAGATACCCTCATTTTCCACCAACGCATCCAACAGGGTATTTTCGCCGGGTAGTAACCGTGTGCTTCCTTGGTTCAATACTTTCCCTAAGTTATTATTGCCATCCAACGTGATCTCGATATTGGATGTCTCGGCAACGGTAACACTCTGTGACGTAGAACTTCCGGAACCAACAATCAAGCTTTTAAACGTGATGCCGGTAACCTTTCCATCCTCAGTATCTATTTTCAAGGATTTAACTCTTGTTAATTCCTCGTCGTTTCCGATGACTCCATTGAACTTACTGCCTGTCGTACTGCCGTCCGTATAGGTAGAATCTTTTCCGATTGTAATATCAGTGTCCTTATCTGGCAATAAGGCTCCTATCGCTTTGGCTTTGATAGTCAAGTTCCCTTTTACCGTAGCGATAGTAACCTTGCCCGTTTTTGCGTCATACTCGCAAGGCTCCAGACCTGTAGGATACCATACCTCGATCGAGTCCGGCAAAAAACTACCGCTATCCGGAACTAAAATGAAAGACACGGACCTCCCGGATATAGCTATTTCCGGTTGGAAGGGCTTTACGGTAAGTCCTGTCAACTCAAAGTCCACATCGAAATATTTATCACCTTCTTCCAAGATATAAGGAAAACCTAGCCAATCCCAAGTAGCGGTATGATAAGCGGCAAGGGCCCCTTTGGGCACGTAGATTCTACATTTGTTTTTATCCAAGATATTGAATGAGCCATTAACGGTTGAAAGTGGCGTAGAACGTTGAATGTGAATATCGTCAGCTTGTGCGTCAAGGAAACTCTCTGTTCCTACTTCCTCCACACTACTCGGGATCGTTATGGATTCCATGATACGACCGCTGAACGCCTTAGGCCCTATACCGGTAACAGCATAATTATTCCCTTCATATTCCAAAGAAGAGGGGATTACGTACGATCTACCTTTCGTATAGGCATCCTCTTTTACACCCGCAACCTCGACAGCCGCATCCCTAGTAATCCGATAGGTAAGGTCACCAAGGACAAAAGGATCCCCACTAATTTTCCTAGCCTTCGCAGTGATCGTCACGTCGCCGGTAACGGTTTCTATAGTCAAGGTATCCTTACCGAATGTACCATAGAAGAATTCCTTCGACATAGGATCCAGTTTCTTGCCTCCCATGGTGACGGTGATGTCTCCTATGCCTAATACATAGCCACTCTCGGGCGTGAGTCTCGCTTCCAGTCGGGAGCCATCAACCACCAAGTCGGGGCCATAATAAGCGACTCCCTCAAATCCGGTACGGGTGATGGAGTATGTGCCCTCCTCCCTTATGTTCTTAAAGTCCTTCCAGCCATCGGTGGCTTTGTAGGCACCGGAAGCCCCGGCAGGTACAAAGATGACACATGCGTCCTTATCCACTCCTTCAAAAGCGTCCTCATAATAAATATTTATGGGTTCAGGACTTATACAATGAATCTCTTTTAAGGCGGTACACCCAGAGAATGCTCTCCGAGCAATACCAGTGTTTCCTTCTAGAGTAAGCTTTTCGAGTGAGGTTTGATTTTTAAACGCATCAGCCACGATATATTCTACCTTATAAGAATTAGAGCCGACAGTCACCACTTCCGGTATGGTCACTTCTTTCTGGGGAGCATCTAGGAAGCCATGACAAAATGCGTTTTCTTGAGTAGTACTCATGCTATAAGAAATTCCAGACAACACATTTTCCGTATAAGTAGAGACTTGTATAACGACATCTTTATTCACTTCCTCACCCGGGATAGTTATTACGCTAGGTTCAAAAGATTTAAATCCGGGTTCCAGCGTAATATTCACGGTCAAGGATTGCCCGCGAGCTATTGAATCCGGCGCATCAGTAGACGCTACTCCATAACCCACAACATAAACCGGATATTTCTTGGGAAGCGGCTCCTCCAAAATTTCCTTAAACTGATTCCAAGGGGCACTGGCGGCATAATCAGCCTTACTGCCAGCCGGTACGTAAAGCGTGATTCCACTCAAATCTTTCTCTCCGAAAGCGCCCTCTATTATATGGTAATTTTTGGGGTCTATAGCTTTCGCATGAATCTCAGTCAAACCAGCCTGTATGGAAAACGCATCAGGAAAAATATAAAACTTGTCATTCGGCAATGTTATTGATGTTATATTAGCATATGTATTGTAGGCACCCTCATAACCATTCAAACTATAGTGCTTTCCTTTTGCGGTTACCACGCTCTTTAATACTATGCTTGATGAAGTCGGTTGAGTTTGTGAAGGAGGAAGCATAGCGCTGCATTTCTCAAGCATATACCTCTCCTCTCCAATCATTATTTCCGTATGCTCAACAACATTAATTAAGATCGTTCCAGTAATATTCTTCGCCACATTAGCATTTTGGGAATCATCCCATGAGAAATCCCTAAAATTCTTCCCTGCTTGTGATATACCAAGACGATAAGCACCTGTTGATGTTGCTATTTTAAAAGCAAAACTACCTCCATCCTCAACCTCTGACGGACAATCAATCGTGACATTACCATAAGTATTAGTATATATCTTGTGCATCACTTTCGTATTTTCCTGCCCCCAAGCAAGATGCACACCACACAAAAGGGCTATCACCACCAGTGACAGCCGTAAACCGATTCGTAGTAAATTTGTTTTCATAAGCGATATAATTTAAAGTGAATAATAGTCTTAACATTCGTTCACGGGTATGCTCATAGCTTCCCGTCTATGACCGGTGAGAGAGCCTAGACCATGAACCATGAGAGAGCCTCGTCTATGAGGGGTGAGAGCCTAGGCTTTATCAGCCCTCATAGATGAGGCTCTCTGCCTTATCAGATCTCGTCCGGGCTTTCGCTATCGCCTCCGCCTCCGGCACCTACCGTCAGGAGGATGGGGAACTTATAGGTACGGGGATCCTTCACCAAGCCGTAATTCGCCCCCGCCTGCGTAGTGACGCTCAGCCAGTACTGCCCCTCGGCGAGTTGCGGGATCTGGATAATTATCTCGCTCTTGGTGTTACGTACGATAAGGGAGACTTTTGTTGGCGTGGCGCCCTCCTCATCCTTGGTGAAGTAGACGCCTACAGATGGATCATCCCCCTTGATAAGCAGCGTGCTGCCGAAGATGATAGCCGGGGCGTTCGGAGTGATATGGAGGTTCTTCTCCTTCGTGGTAGAATCCGTGAGGTTCTCGATCATCGGGCCCACAGTGGCTACGTCGGCGTTCACGTAGATGTTTTCTAGCGCCTTCAGGAGGGTGGCGCTGGGGGTGAACATTACGGTGATCTTATTCTCCGTAGAGCGGAAGTCTGATTTCTTTCCGTCGAACGAGCCGTTGATAGTGAGCAGCCATTGCCCGAACTTGTTCACCACGCAACGGCCTTGGGCGAGGGCCTCGATCATCTCGTCGTAGGAGAGGTCGAGGATGTTGGTGATCGTCTCCGGGCGGTACTCGGTGCGTTTCTTCACGATGCGGTTCGAGATGTCTGAGGTTCGCGTGGTTCCGGTAATGCGGATCTTTCCGGTGAAATCGCCGGTTTTCTCGGTTAATACGTTGTCGTACAGATCTACGGTCAAGATGGTCTTTTCTTCTGCCATGATGCTTTTTGTCTTTAATGCCCCGTGGTAGTGGAGCGTTACCTTTTAATAATGTTTATCACCCTTATTCGCGAAATAAGGGGAAGAGATATCGCACGTCCAACATAAACTAAAAAAAACACGCATAACCACTATTTTTAACCGCATATCCACGATATATGCGCAATAAGCATAAATTTGGATTAATTAGAGGATACGATATCTGTATCCCCTTCAATTCCTATTTCTTAATAAATAGATAAAAGTGATTGTTTATCAATAATATTTTTTACATTTGCCAAGCCTTCCGTTGAAAATAGCCTATTATAGGTAATTTTTATGCTGAATAGGCTCTTCCCCTTATTTCGCGAATAAGGGCATCACCCAGCCGCCAAAAGCAAATCCACCTCTTCCGTCACCCTAGCGTTCGCACGATTCAATTCCGACTGTTCCAAAGAGGCCAGATAAAAACGTGTTGTTTTTTCCGAGGTATGCCCCAACGCTTGGCTAATGATCGATAAAGGGACTTGTTTCCGCAAGGCGTTCGTTGCCCATGTATGGCGGAAAACATACGAGGTCAGATGAATGGGACGAGATAGCGCACGACCGATCTTCTTCAACGAGTTATTATACGAACGCAGTATCGCCTTGTATTCCTCATGCCCTACCTCTCTACCCGGAGATAAAATAGGGAAAAGGTACGGGGAAGAAGCGTCCGCATACTTATTAATCAACCGCCGCATCCCCGCTGTTATCCCGACACGGATTAAGGTCCCCGTCTTCTTACGCCGATATACGATCTCCTCGCCATACAGGTTCGCCGTAGTCAAGCGAGCCATATCCGCGAAAGGCATGCCGCAAGATAAATAGGCGAACGTACAATAGTCGATCACGCACGCCAAATCCGGCTCCTCAGACTTCAAGGTCACGATCTCCCGGAGCGACTCGTTTCCCAACGCCCTAGATCCGGCTCTTTCCCGCTTCAAGTTCAAGTATGCGAAAGGCGATACGACGCAAGCCGGCAACAGACCATCCCGGCAAGCTTGGTTATAAATCGAGCGAAAGTTGCTGAGGTATGTATTCACGGTATTCACTCGCAAGCCGGCGGATTGCAGATAAGCGACAAAACGGCTTATTAAGCCCGGGGTTATCTCCGGGAAAAGAAGGTTTCTCCTACCCAGAAAGGCGCAGATCCAATTACGGGTCGTCCTATATAAATCGGCGGTGTTATGTTTCCCCGCTAAACGTTTCTCCCGGATGCGTTCGGTGGCATAGGTATAAAATGTTATGCCCGCCTTGCCCAAGCGGTTATTCTTTCTCTTGCTCATATCTCCTTTTTTGATGATTAAACGTATTATTATCTACCATCAAAAATAGCATAAAAACAAAATCAAGCCAAGTCCATCTCGGGCTCGTGAATCAAGTCGGTCATCACGTAGAAGTCGGCGTAGCCCTTGTTGGCTTTATACTCCGGATAAATAATAGTAGCTACGGGGAATCTTTATAGATTAATGTTATCCAACTTAAAAGAGGAAGGGATTATCCCACATAAGTCGGAGATAATCCCTTTCTACCGGAATAAAGTACTTTTAGAAAGATACGTCTACAGGTACGACCTCACTATAATTAACCTTACCGTTTGTCGTTACACCAACACGGATATACATCCTATTTCCGTTTCCTTTCATGATGGCCTGCTTATCCTTATTGTTGAAACTCGCACTTTCACTTAAGCCGATCTCTTGGGTTAATATCGTATTCAGGATATCCTTATCGGACACGTTCGTATAATCAACAGTCACCAATTCCTCCGAGTTACCGGACATCTTATCGATATAAGGGCTGATATGCCAAGCCAAAAAAGCATTCTCTATCTTATAGTCATCCTTGCTACGAGTGATCGTATAAGATACCTTCAACTTCTTGTTCTCGAATACAGCGTTGTTTACCTTGATTCGGGCGTAGGGAATCACCTTGATATCTTGATCCGTCAGTCCACCAGCGTTCAGATCAACCACCATCGTATCCACCGGATAGAAATTAGTCTGCTCCAGCGTCAAGATATATTGCTTACTGAACATCCACGAGTTCTCGTAAGTCCCATCGATCTTGGGATACGTGATAACCGGAAGCTGCGAGTAATCATCACCCGTAGAATAATAACGGTCACGCTCATACATACGTATCTGGATACTGCTGGTACCCTGTACCGGCATCGGGACAACCTCGGAGGTTTCCGCATCGATAAAGCGGCCTTTGATACCGGAATTAGGCTCATCATAATTATCATCCTCACAGGAGGCAAAGAGGCAAGAAGCCGCCAAGACAATCGCTATATTATATATGATCTTTTTCATGATTCTTTTTCCTTTCATTAATTAGAAACCGGGATTATTAGGAGCCAACATCGGGTTACTACCCATATCGCTATCCTTGATCTTTATGTAATAGTTACGTTCCAAGAATACCTTATTAGGTTTCGGAGCCTTACCAGTCGTAAAGATATATTTACCTTCCCCCCAGATATACCATGGATAAAGCGCCATGGTCGGGAAATCAGCCATTTTGATATGCGCGATATGCCAACGCTTTAAATCCCAATGACGATGATTCTCATACGCCAACTCTACACGGCGCTCATTACGGATACGATCCAATGAAACCTCCCCGGCAGAAAGCGTACGGATGCCCGCTCTCTCACGAACCATATTCAATGCGGTAGCGGCATCGCCCGTCTTGCCTAATTCCATAGCGGCTTCCGCCTTGTTCAAATACATCTCGGCCAGACGGAACACCGGCCATGGAGCATCTGATTTATTCCCGGAGATATCCATCACTCCCTCGTCTGAGAACTTCTTCGTATAGAAGCCGGTCTTTCCAACATCCCCGGTATCCCATACGCCATCCTTACCTAAGATCTTCATCTGATTACCTTCCTCACCATAATACTCGTTCACGTTATTGCTGGTGATAAAACGGGCATCCCCAGATTTAGAGGCATCGTAAATACCCCGACGAATCTCGACGATCCCTCCCCTACATTCATCCATCGGTAAATAGAAAGTCGCCCGAAGACGTGGGTCCTTGTCCTTAAATAGATCCAATGGAGAGTCATATTTGATATAATTGCCAGAAGCATCCTTCAATTTCAAGGTACCGTCTGAACCATCTTTATATTCAAAAGCCTCTATTAAATCGAGTGTGGGATTCTGCCCGCAACCATAGCCATTCTGCACGAAGCTAAACGGCACATTCAATAAATCCCAAGAATGGCCTAGATCGGTAGCCAGAAACTCTTTCCAGAAGATAAACTCCGAACATCCTCTTTTCTCCAGAAACATATTCCGGAAGTTCTCCACCCGGTCCGCATACTGGTTGTAAAGCGTATATTTACCCGAGTTAATCACTTTATCCGCCGCCTCGATCGATTTCGCCCAATATGCGTTAGCGTCATCGCTATTCACGCCAACGATACCGTTCAATTGCACTTTGCCGTATTTAGCGATCGATGCCGCATACAATGCCGCACGAGATTGCAACGCATAAGCCGCATATCGAGTGGCACGGGTTCTTTCCACAGATTCACGGGTCTCCGGTAATTCCAAAGCGGACTCGTCTAATTCAGTTAGAATAAAATCCCAGACTTCTTGCTCCTTATCACGGGAAACTTGTAAGCCATACAAGTCTTCCGGACCGGTATATTGCTGTACTTCTGTCACGATAGGAACGCCTCCGTAGCGTTTTACCAGATTAAAATAATGGAACGCACGAATAAAACGAGCCTCGGCGATCAATTGCTGCCGTTTGCTTTCCGGCATCTCGGCCGCATTCAGCTCTTGTAATACCAGATTCGTCGCTCGAACAGCCTTAAAACCGTCCTCCCACAGACCAAACCACTCATCATTGAAATTCGCACGGGCAACGTCACCCGTACCAAGATCCCCAGCTTGGTAAGCTCCTGTACCCTCATCTGAAGCGGTCACTAAGCTGACATTCCAAACATCCCATCCCTCAAAATAAGTGGAGTTATGTTCCATCTGCATCTGGTTATACAATCTAGAGAACACTCCTGTTATCAGATTATCATCCTTCCAAACTTCCTCATCCGGCAAACGGTCGGTCACAGGAACATCCAAATCACAGGAAGAAAGTAATAAGGAAGCGCAACACAAGGAATAAATTATAGTTCTTCTCATCTTCATTTTTCTTTTAAATCCTATTAGAAACTAACGTTAACACCGAATGAATATACTTTCAATTGTGGATAATAGAAACTTTGCCAACCTTCTATTGCCTCTGGATCTGTATATTTGACATTCGTAATCGTCAAGGGGTTATACGCATTAGCGTATACACGCAAATGCTCAATACCCACCTTGCTTAAAAGATTCTTGGGTATGGTATACCCAATCTCAATAGATTTCAAGCGAACATAGTACGCATCAGTCGTCCAATAGGTGGATTTTTTCGAGTTATTATCATTACCCTCAATACGTAAAGAGGGGAATTTGCCCGGTACCCACTCACTATCCGGATCATTATAATCCGCCTTATGCCAACTATCCATCCATACACGGAAACCATTTCCCTCGCCCGGTCCACGGAAAGGACTGGTCAAGGCATTCAATACCTGCGTATAGTTCGAGGCTCCTTGAAATAAGATATTCACATCAAAGCCTTTCCAATCCGCAGCTAATGTCAACCCGAAATTTAAGTCAGGGAAAGTTCCTTTACCTATCACTTTCTCATCATTCGCATCAATCAAGCCATCTCCATTCAGATCCTTATATTTAATATCACCTGGACGTAACGATGAATTACCTTTACCATCTTGGATCGGTGAATTATAGATCTCATCATAAGACTGGAACTGACCGATATGTTCATACCCCCAAGTAACATTTTTCCAACGATATGCGCCATTGTCTCTCCAATTCTTATATTGATTCAGTGGTAATGCCTGCTCCTTATACAAATCCTTTTCACGAGCATAAGCCACATTTCCTTTGATCTGTAAATTCACGTTCCCGATCCGTTGGACAGTACCTAAAGACAATTCAAAACCACGGTTATCACTACTATTCAAATTCTCTTGCGGCAAAGGGATACCAGAGGTAGTTGGTAAAGAAGTGTTACGTGTCGCCGGATATCCTGTCGTCTTGCGATAAAAGTAATCGAACTCAAAACTAAGCTTACCGCCCCAGAAAGAGCCATCCAAACCAACATTCGTAGTCATTACCTTATACCAAGTAATATTCGGATTCGCCAAATTCGCTTCTTTCATACCATTCGTAATCGAAGCCGAAGAGTTTCCTGCACCTCCCAATATAAATCGATCCTCAAATTGCCATCCACTGACGAACTGACTAGCGTTTAGTTGGCTATCATTACCAATGCTTCCCCATGAGGCACGTAGTTTCAAATTATCCATCTGAGGTACCAAGTCTTTCATAAATTGCTCTTCAGAAATACGCCAGCCAGCAGATACGGCAGGGAAAAATCCCCAACGTTTATCCGGAGCCGTCTTATAAGAGCCATCATAACGGAAACTGAACTCAGCCATATATTTACCCGCATAGACATAATTCAAGCGGCCTACTAAACCGCCATATTTATAGACCGCAGAGTTTCCTTCATTATACATATTATCCACGTCACCTCTATCTAGCTCAGGTATAGCCGATGTTGTCGAATAATAACGTCTAGCCATGAACCAGTTCGTATTTGTCTCTTTCCACTCCCATAAAGCCAAAGCTTCCACATCGTGCAAATCATTGAATGTATTCTTGTAGTTCAATGAGTATTGCTGGGTAGTCTTATAATAAGGTTGAGTTTTCTCCATCAACTCTCCCTTCGCGACCTTCGTTATCGGGTTATACGTATCTTGAACCGAATCGTAGGTATAGAACGTACAGGCCGTCTTCATCTCTTTCTGAGCCAAGTTGGTATAATCATAGGCGAAGAAAGCACGGGCTTTTAGTCCTTTAAAGATCTCATAATTCAAAGCTAATTGACCGTTAAACTCGACATTGCGCTTATCCTTGAAGCCTGTAGCGTCACGATCGAGCATGGCTACCGGGTTCAATTCATTATTGTCCGAATTATAGTAGTAGTTTTTATTATTATTGGCATAGACAGGGACATTCGGAGCGTTCGACTTAATCGCTGTAAATAACTCGATACCTTCATCGCCCGTCCAATACGGATATTTATAATCATCGATATGACCGCCTAGGCCCACTTCAGCGTTCAATTTGCTGGTGATCTCAGCCGTAATATTTGAGCGGAAATTATAGCGCTTAAACTCTTGGGTAGATTTTAAGATACTCTCTTGATCCAAATATCCTAACGAGAAGAAATAGCGGATCTTCTCAGAACCTCCATTGATATTCAAATTATGCTGTTGTTTCGGGGCAACCTTGCGGACCGTTTCCGCATACCAGTCGGTGGACGGATAATTGATTGGGTCCGAACCTGTACGGTATTTCTCGACCTCTTCATCCGTAAAACGCTTGGATTGTCCGGCGTTCATCAACGCTTGATTACGGTAATAGGCATATTCATACGCATTCATCATCTCAAGGTTCTTTACCGGAGATTGCAAACCGATAGAATAGCTATAGTTAATTTTAGGGCGGCTCATCTCACCTTTTTTCGTCTCAATAATGATGACACCATTCACTCCTTTGAAACCGTACACAGCGGCGGAGGCATCTTTCAAGACGTTCATAGAAGCGATCTCATTCGGATCGATCTGGGTAAACGGACGTTCCACTCCATCCACAATAACTAACGGCTCTCCAAAACCACGAATATTAAATCGATCCGAGCTATCGACACCTGGCTCACCCGTAGACTCCTGATAGCGTACACCCGGGATCTTACCGATCAAGTTTGCCTTCATATTCGGTTGGCTAACCTTTGCCAGTTCCTCGCCCTTCAAGGAGGCGACAGCTCCGGTTAAGGTCGCTTTCTTTTGCGTACCATAACCGACCACTACGACCTCATCCAATTTTTGAGTATCTTCCGCTAATTTAATATCGACCCGAGTCTGCCCTTTTATAGCGATCTCTTGAGGGCGATAGCCAATATAAGTAATTTCCAGAATGGCATTGTTAGGTACTTCCAACAAGAAATTACCATCCATATCCGTAATTGTACCGTTGGTGGTACCCTTTACGGATACATTCGCTCCGATAACTGGCATCCCTAGATCATCTACCACCGTCCCCTGCACTTTCCTTGTTTGCTGGGCTACATTCGCTCGCTTTTCAGCGGATAGAGCGATTTGGTTGTTTTTAATAACATACGATATACCCATCTGATCGGCGATCAAATTAAGTACATTCTCGATATCGCTATCTTTTACGTTTACCGTAACCCGTTTCTCCATCGGAATCGAGTTTTCATTATAAAAGAAACGATAATCACTGATCCTTTCGATCTCTTTAATAACTTCACGAACAGGTTGTTGTTTCACAGATAAAGTTATCTGCGCCAAAGTGGCGTCCGTATAAGCAAATAGGAAGCCACACAATAAGATTGTTCGTACCGTTTGTTTAATTTTACGCATTTTCCACGTGTTTTTAATAGTATAATTTACACAATATGATACGCTTCCACTCTTTTTCGCAGAGTGGACTATTCACAAAAACATATCAAAAGTTAACGATTGATTTAGCTATATAAGCCCGACATTTGTTATCTCACGTCCTTCGTCATAGGCATTACTTTTTTTCATCAATAATAATAGTATCTCCTTTTGATGTATATATAATAGGCGATGTCAAACTGATTAGTTCGATAATATTATCCAAGCTATTATTGGTTATCACTCCCGTGAATCGTAATGCTTTAACCTTCTCACTCTTAAATACTACTTGGATATTATACATCCGGTTTAACAATACGGCGATCTCGCTTAAAGCCTCATCATTAAAAGCCAACTCATTATTCCGCCATAGACAGGCCCTATATGCGTCATTCAATGTGGATTTTTTCAGTTGCCCCGTGTTTTTCAAGTAAGTAACCGCTTGATCCGGCAATAAGAACGCCTCGTCTCGTCCGACACTCGTTTTTACTTTTCCTTGAAACAAGGTGACCACGGCTTGATTATCTTCTTCGTAAGCCTTTACATTAAAAGAAGTGCCCAACGCCTCTACCGCTAAATCGCCCGCTTGTACGACAAAACGATTGAGACTATCTTTCGCTACCTCAAAATAAGCCTCTCCATCCAAGGATATGATGCGCTCTCCATCTCCATATAGGTTTGTGTACTTGATTTCTGAGTCTGAGTTCAGCCAAACCTTGGAACCATCCGGTAAGACAACGCTCGCTTTCTGTCCTTTAGCAGCAAAGACCAGATAGTCTTTTTCCACACCAACCGACCGTGAATACCTTGTCAGCAGATGTCCTCCCAAACCGGCACAGATCACCAACAAACCAATAGCCGCATAACGCATGATATTCCGAAGAGAGAATCGCCCAACTTCCTTCTTCTCGGCCGCTACGCTCTCAATACGACTTTGTATTTTCCGGAACATTCGCTCCTTCAAATCCGTAGGAATAGAACTGTTAGACGCAATTTCCCATTTCCGCTGGATATAGTTCCTTAATTCATTCCGGGAAACATCGCTCTTGAACCAATCCACCAGAATCCGTTCCTCGTCATGAGTAGTCTCTCCTTTCAAGAAACGTTCTAACAATATGATATATTCACTCTTTTCCATACGCTTTACATGATTATATACTCTTTGCCCGAAGCGACTACTTACAAGCAAAGCGTTTTTTTTCGCATTTAATATTCATTAACAACAAAAGATAAGAGCCAAAGCAAGATCCCTTCTTCCGCCAAATACTTCCTTAAAAACTGAAGAGAGCGGTAAATCTGGGCTTCAACGGTTCTTTCGGAGATGGACAGACGTTGTGCGATTTCCTTCGTCGATAAGTGCTCTTTACGACTAAGCAAAAAGATTTCCCGACGGGATACCGGTAATTTATCAATAAGAGAATCAATATATTGTCCTATCGAATTTACCGTAATATCTTCTTCGACTTTTGGAGTGTCCCGTTCATCCCAATCTGCTTCTAAGGATTTCATATATAGCTCCGCATGGAAAAGGGAATCCCACTCGTCATACACTAAATTACGGGCAATCGTGAAAATATAGGAATCAAAATTCTTATCTATATCCAGTGAACCTCTCTTTTCCCAGATTCTAACGAAGACTTCCTGCGTCAAGTCCTCCGCCTCTAACCTGTTATACAATAAGGAATAGATAAAATTATAGATATGAGCGCTATACGATTCATATACAGACTGAAACGCCAGCATATTTCCTTCCTGCAGCCGAGAGATTATTTCCTTTGTTACTTTCATTTCTCAGAATTTGAAACTCTATCCTTATCATAACATTTACAGATAGTTACAGAGAATATTTCTTACAAAAACGACTAGTTTAAACGATCGTCTAGATTCGTCACAAAAATATATATTTTTCTCTGACCTACAATATTCAAAGCTTTCATTTATCTTCTTTCTTTTCATGTAGTTAGCTCTTCATAATGAAGCATATTCAATATTAAAAAAAACGGTTGATTTAGACGATCGTTTTAATCATTCATTTTCATTGTATGATAACAAAATAAGAGGCTTCCCTCACCACTATGAGACAGCCTCTTAACTCAAGGAGAAATAAATATATTATCTCCGATCTCCCTTCCTTACTTTTTTAATCCTGTTGCTTCCAACCAGACATTTGCCATTAACTGGCGGCCCGGTAAATCGGGGTGTACACCATCCGCTCCCCAATAACGAGCTGGAGCTAATTTTAACGCAGCGTCGAATGCCACTTGGTAGGGAACAAATATCGCATTAAACTCATCGGCTAGTTTTTTCAACGATACCCTGTAACCATCAAACTCCGGGAACCATTTGGCATCATCAATGGCGGATCCGCCACGTAAAGCGAAAGGTTCTCCTAGTACTAGTTGGACATTGGGAAGTTTTTCCTTCGTATAATGTAGCAGATCTCGTAAATCCCTTTCATAAATCCCTAATGATCCTTTATAATTTCCCATCAATATATGCCAGAAGTCATTTACTCCAATCAAGATACTTAGCACATCCGGCTGAATAGCCAAGGTATCCAGTTCCCAACGATCTCGTAACTGATATACCTTATTGCCCCCTACACCACGGTTATATATCTTCAATTGCTTATCAGGATAATCACTCAATAAGGTTGAGGCGGTAAATAAGGCATATCCCATACCCATTTGCTCGGGTGTATTACATTGGTTACAATCATATTTCCGAAACATATCCGTTATCGAATCACCTTGAAAAAGAATCACACTATCCTTTTCCAATTTAATCTTCGGAGATACATTTCCATTTTGTTTACTCACTACCGCCTTCGCTAATTCCGACATGGTTAACATTCCTAAGCCCGCAAAAGCCCCCTTTCTCAAAAAATCCCTTCTTGTGTTCATCATTCTAAATATTAAGATTCATTCTTCTTAATATATACGACTCATTCATTTAAATCACTTACAGAGACAGTCTTTTTTTATTCAAAAGAGGCTATCTCACTTTTTCGGAGATAGCCTCTTTCTACTGGAATAAAGTTCTTTTAGAAAGAGATGTCTACAGATTGGATATGCATAGCGGCACCACCATCGGAAGCGAGCGGTACTGTTATTTTATCCTTTGCGGTAACAGTAAAGGTCTCTTTGATAAGATGGTTAGGATTGGTATCCGTGTCTCTCGCATCTTTATAAAGAGTTACTTTATAATCTCCTTTACCGAGGAAATCCAAGGCTATTTCCACATCACGGGCTTGACTATTGTTGATCGCCCCAACGTACCAATCGTCTCCATGCCTACGTGCGATCGCTACATACTCATTGACAGAGGCATCCGGTACGACCGTTTTGTCCCAAGTAGTCGGTACGGTTTGTAAGAACTCGAATCCCGGCTGGCCTTCGTAAGCTTCCGGAGTATCGCAGATCATTCCCAAATAACTCTCCAATACGACATACATCGCTAGCATATGGCAGCGAGTACTAGTGACATAAGGGTTACTTTGTTGTATCTTAAACTTGTCTTTCGGAAGAGCCCGAAACCCGCCTAAATGATAATCGGCAGCTCCAGCCAATAAACGGGTAAAAGGCATAGATATATCATGATCCGCGGTCGTGACCATACATCCTTTGAAATTCTCATAATTGAGCGTCCCTTCCCGGGTAAATTCATTCGGATAAGTCCGATGTAATCCAGATGGCTTACTGGAACCATGGAACTGCACGAACAAATGATGTTTAGCCGCCTTTGCCAAGAACTCTTCCTGAATACGTATCATCTCTTGATCGTCACGATCCATGAAATCAATCATCATACCTACGACCCCCCATTTTTCAAACAAGGCAAAAGCCTCGTCAATCTTCGCATATAAAGGTTTCCAATTCGTCCATAAATGGATTTGAACACCTTGGCTTTTCGCATAATCGCAAATCTCTTGCATATTCAAGCTAGACACAGGTTTCGTAATGTCCGAATTTTCCCCGGGAAACCCGAACCATGTCCCATCATCTGTATACCAAGGCTGTTCCGCATATCCATATATTGAATGGAAATCCAAACCATTGCGGGCAGCGAAATCTATATAATATTTATTGGTCGGGAAATTATTACCCCCCAAAAAGGTCGTATCTGGTGTTACGTTCCCATTCCACCAAGTAAAAGTTGTCTTGCCGGGTTTGATCCATGAGGTATCCTCTATTTTACACGGCTCATTGAGGTTTGTCAATAAATCAGACTCTATCAAGGCTCCTACCCGGTCACTGATCATGAAAACACGCCATGGAGACTGATGCGGAAGACTCGCCTCCACTTTTATCTGTTCTTGATTAAGCTTAGGTGATAACTTACCTTGTAAACACCCATTTTCTTTCCACAGATACATTCCGGCATAATCCCTGACAGCCGCTTCCGTAATAGCCATAAAAATATGGTTCGGATATTCGAACAACGCAGGCATATCCATTAAATTCCGCTCTTTTATTTCCTCATATTTCACATGTGAATATGTGGCCTCGTGCGAGGTTTGATAAGAAGGTAAATACATACCCAAGAATTTAGGATTATCCACTACGTTAAATGCCGTATTCTCATCGTACATAACATATGTTTTCCAATTCGGTTGCTCTGGAAATTCATAACGGAAAGCGATACCGTCATTAAATGCCCGAACCACAAGATTGATCTTCCGAAAAGGAGCGGCCGTTTCCTCTAGGGGAATAACCACCTCCTTCGACAAGCTATGGACTGTTTTCGACTTACCGACAATTAACTCGTATGTTTCCTCTTTTGTACTGAAAACCGGTTTGTTCATCTTAAGCCCTTCTCCAAAAGCCCCGTTATCGAAAACGAGGCTTAAGGGAGAATTTTGCACCAATGCCTGCTTTTGATATTGAATATCATAAACCGGATGTTCTCGCTCAAGTGTCAATGAGAACTTCAACTTGCCGTTTGGAGAGGTAAGTTGCACATTTTTACGTGCAAACAACGATAGATTCCCAATAACAAGGAAAAAGATCATTGAAAAAATTGTTACTTTCTTCATATATTCAAATTAAGATTATTCATACGCCGGATTTTGCTTTAAATTCGGATTTGCGTCAACCGCTTCTTGTGGGATCGGGAACAGACTCCGGAAATCCCCGTTTGGTTTGTGAGAAAGCCATTAATTAGGTAGCCCCTCCACCTTACCTGTACGTAATAAACATTTCGGTTTCATCATACAGGCTCACACTAAACGGAAGGCCATAAAATCATTATTTATGTAAGTCTTATTACTCATTAGCAAATTAACAGTCCCTAATTTAAGAATTTCAAATCGTTACATACACAATTTATATGCAATATTCGCCAAAACCCTTGAGATATGCAAGGCATTCTCAAAAGAACATGTTAACGAGAAAAGAAATATACCTCGTCAAGATATTGTTCCAAAATTCTCTGACATAGAAAAAACAAAAACAGATAAGTATAGATTTATTTCCGTACCATGAGGTTACATACATCCAACAAGATTCACCCTTTGCTCATTCTCTTTATGGAGAACAAGTAAAAATAGTAAAATAGGCTCTAGAAATTGTTCTGCATAAAGAAGGGATTATCTCACATGAATCGGAGATAATCCCTTTCAGCTGGAATAAAGTTCTTTTAGAAGAAACGCCTACAGATTATGCATACGCAATATTGCCATATTTTCTCCAACATAACTTATGCTCATTAAAATTAATGAGCCAGACAAAGTAAAAGTCAAGTCTCTCTATTCTTTATAATCTAACATTAAAAAATCCACTTCATCAGCACGAGGCAAAATTGATTTTTCTGTATTTCTCTGTACTATTTGATCCCAATAGGGAGATAAATCTAGCATTTTACCTTTTTCAACAGTAAATGCAGGAATCGCAATTTCTCGCTTATGCTCCGCAGCCACACCATTTGGAACTGACACAATTTTCGATAGTACCACCTCATCATCTCCAAATGTTTTAGTAATCTCTAATAATGCTTTTTTCCGAATTGGATCTAATGAAAGTGTTGCCCAAAACGTCGGATAATACAACGGAAGTACAACTTTATCTTTCCCTTCCACAATAGGCGCTAAACGCAATTCTTGACGTGGTACGTTCAGGCCTGCTCCGGCTAACACATCTGTCGAAAACCAAACTACAGGTGCTGACATATATGAAAGCTCTGCCGGATTCCATAGATTCTGACACCAAGTCCATCCCTGTCTCAAATGAACGAGTTGAATGTGTTTCATTATATCTAAAGCATCCTGACAATATCCTGCTTGCCATGCAGTATATCCTGTATAACTTTCTAAATAAAATGGCCAACATTGCGAACCTCTATTATCTATCCCTCTATTTAGGGTAATATCCCAGACTTTATTAGCATAATAATCCGGAGTCTTAGACAATGAAATCTTAAATTGTGAGACCAATGAGGCTTTCGTCATCTCCATCGGAATAACATCTCCCCAACCACAATAACGACTCACAAATTGTCCTCCCAACTGTCCAGTGAATAAGAGATTATCTTTCCTGCCTGAGCCATCCAATTCACAACCATAAGAAAAGAACCGCCCATTCCATAATAGACGAATCATATCTTTCTGGGTTTTATCAAATTGTTCTTTATATTCATTTTCACGAACAGTATCTTTCATCGCTTGAGCAACAACCTGCGCTGCTCTTAACGTCGCTAAATAAATACTTGCTCCATAACTATACACAGGTGGATGTGTAAAATCATCATAAGTTGTTCCTCCTATAGGAATGTTGAGGCCTTCTGGCATTAATGACTTTAAAAAGTCCATACCATTATACACTCTCCCAGCATAACGACTTAAATAATGAAAATCTCCTGTCTGTTCATAATCTTTTACCAGTTGGATAATCCAACCACCCGTATTATCAATCATCCAGCCATCCTCTGTGGGTATACGTCCGCCAACAGTTCCCATACCAAAATAATAATGACCGATAAAATGGGTAATATTACCTTTTGATTGCTGAGCGTCAGCGAATATCATCATCTCAGAACGATCTAGTTGAGTGAAAAATTTCTGATAGAATGGATGAGATGAAATTCGTTGATCCATCGTTCCGGCCAATCCACCCATACCTCCTTCATTTACAGTTACATCTCCTTTCTTATTTAAAATCATATTTGTATAGATCACATAACCGCTATTAATCAGCTTAAACTTATACCAATCTGGCATGGTACTATTCAAGACAGGCAACTGCCATTCTGTTGTTTTTTCCCTAAATCTCTCACGATTTCCGTATCCATAATCAACCAATTGTTCTAAACGATTGAAATAATTATGGAAATACCGCCCATAGTCACTACCCCCAACCCAATAATATTCTAACGGGTCATTTTCCCGGTCAATCATCATCTCCGGATAAAACCAAACTAACATGAAACGAACGGTCTTCTTTTCTTTGGCCTTCAATTTTGTTTTTAACGCAACAGCACTACCTCCCATCTGTTTACCCGGAATACTTAATAAGGAAACATCCTTGGATATATCCTCAAAACGTCCTTCTTGCTTAAACAAGTCCCAAGCCTCATGAGTCTCTTTTATATTAAATGAGGGTAATACCGATACTTCCACATCTTCTCTAGATTCCGCTAATACGGCGACTTCATTAACATAGTTTTGAAAATTCGCACGTTTAGGTTTTAACGGACCCGAAGCGAATTGACGTATTCCCTGCATCTTCCCACAACTCCAAGATTCCGAATAGGTTTGTTCTAATGGACGCTCAGGCCAAGCCTCCCCATTACACAAACTATTACGCTCCTGTCCGAATAATTGCCCATCCATTCCTTTAATATCATCTGGTTCTTTTATCCCCCTTCCAATAAAATCTTCCCAGGAAAATGCAATAGAGACCTCTCCCCCTTCTTGCGAAACCAAATCTACATCAAAGAAAACAACAGGTAAACTAGAATTCTTCACATCATGCGGAATCAACGGGGAAAAAGCACGTATCGTCGCATTTATTCCAGGAATAGAATTCCCAAAATCCATCTCTACCCGTGGAAATAGTCCTGTATAATAAATATCTTCGACACCCAATAACCCATACTGAGGTAAAGAATCACGAACTAACCTCACAACTGCGGTTTCTTTTGCCCCTTTATACCATAAGGAGAAAAAAGATGCTGTACTTTTACGAATCGGCAAATGAATATTATTCAAACCAATACGTGCGAAACGACCATCCGGAGCAAATTCAACATTTCCAACTCCAATTCCCCCCAATGGGACACCACTATTACCCGGATGATTCTCCAGTTTCAAATAATCAAAATCGGTACGTCCACCCAACAAGCCTTTCGAGGGAATAAAACGAACATTGGCAGCACCTGCTCCATAATTATCTTTTTGCGCCTCTGACGAGAGATAAAAAGATAATAAACACAAAACTAATAATATACGATTTTTCATTTTTTACAGTCATTTAAAAGAAGAACCTGACTCATCAGTTTCAGCATCAGGTTCTTCTATCCAATTAATACCCCGGATTTTGAATTAATTTCGGATTCGCAGTGATTACGGAATAAGGAATAGGACACATATACATCTTTTGAGTGAACACATGCGGATGACTAGACAAAGGTAAACGTTCGTAAATCCACTCTCCTGAGTTATCTGCCGGACTTGAATTATAGATTTTCATCCCATGAAGCTCTTTATTCAACACCTCCGAAGCAATCCCCCAACGAACTAAATCATACCAACGTTTATTTTCAAAACACAATTCCACTCTTCTCTCACGTTTAATGATCTCTCTCATTTCAGCTTGATTTATCGCTTTCGCCCCGTAAGTCTCTTTTAAAGAAGGTAAATTACTACGTTCCCTGATCTGATCAATAGCACTGTATACGCTCGCATCCGGACCCGCAAATTCATTTTGAGCCTCAGCATAATTCAATAGAACTTCAGCGTAACGGAAATACACATAATTAATACCATATCCCCAGGAAGAAGGCTCCCAATCGGGATCCATTCTCTTTTTGAAATAATAGCCTGTACGTGTAACGTCCGATTGACCAAGCTCTATCTGATTCTTCGACACATTCACCTCGTCAATGCGGGTATAAATTGTATCCGATTCAGGCATCCAATTCATTTTATAAGGAGCACCATCATATACAATAAAATCATAAAAACGTTTCTCTCTATTTTTGTACGGATGTTTCGGGTCATAACCGGAAGCCGGATCCGTAATCGGTAATCCATTTTCCATCGCAAATTGATCTACCAGTTCTTGGGTCGGGCAGAAATTCCCCCAAGTATAATATTTTCCAAGAATATAGGTAGGCCCTCCTTTTTGAGCAAAATCGGATTTTAGGTCATCTATATTACGCATCAATTGACGATCCCAAATGACCTCTGAGTTATATTCTGTCGCTTCACTCCAAAAATTAGCCATATTAGGAAATAGCTGATAAGCTCCTGCAAATAGATCAATAAACTTTTTATTCGTAATAGCTGCTCTTTCCCATCTTTTAAGATCATAATCACCAAAGCCAACCATCTTGATCTGTTCAGGAGTCGCACCAGTCCCGTCTGCCGCAACAGGTATATTCGAATTAAAACCCGGGCTCGCAGCATATAATTCAACCCAACCTTTCAATGCGAGAGCTGCTCCCAAAGTCGCACGTCCCGCATCTGAATCTCCATTATTGTATTTAACAGCTAAATATCCATTGTTCACAATTTCCTCTAACTCCTTACAAATAAAATCATATGTTTCTTCAAAAGTATTCCTCGGACGATACAATTCCTCTTCCGCCATCGTATTTCGGTCTAATGGTTCTGTCAATAAAACCACTCCTCCAACATGCTGCCATAAACCGGCGTAAAAAAATGCTCGCAAAAAACGTACCTCATCTATTCTTTGATTTATCCATTCTTCCGAATAATTCATTTTATGAGCCTCGATCTCAAATAGAAACTCATTACACTTCCGGATACGTTCATACACATTGCTCCATTTCATAAAGCCATGTGCCACGTCGTCTTGCACCATTGGATAACCTCCACGCACCTCAGGAGTAGCAATACCTTGTTTCCATTGCCAAGAGGCCCAATAAGGCCCTCCATCGTTATCATCAGTATAACTATCTAAAGGATCCGGCGTATTCGGTTTATCCAGCGTACTATAGATACCATTCAAATAGATATCAGCATTTTTCTCATTCTCCCATTGATTGAGTTCTGTTAATGTATTCCGCGATTCTGTATCCAAGAAGTCACTACAACCACTCAGCATAAAAATAAACAATGCGAAAATGGTACAATATAATAAATTCATATATTTAGAGTCATTCATATATCTACGTTATTTAAAATGTTACATTCAAACCGATAGTATTCGCTTTCTGCAAAGGATAACCCTCGTCACGCTTTTCATAATCAATCTCAGGATCAATAAAACCTAAATTACTAAAAGTCAATAAATTTTGACCAGTCCAATAAATTCTGACAGAGTTCAAACCTGCTTTTTTAGTCCAAGCAGAAGGTAACGTATAGCCTATCACAATATTTTTCAATCGTAAGAAGTTCGAATTCCGCATCCAGAATGAACTAGAATAAGGTCCAAAGCCATTATCATACTCAGAATTCGTAGTATTATTCTTATATGGAGACTGAGTAATACGTGGATAACGTGCGTCTTGACGCTCCGGAGTCCAATAATTATTAAAGAACTCATAGGAGACATTCGTGTTATTCAATCTAAAAGGAACTGTCACATATCCTTGTGTATTAATACTAGCTTGCGCAGCTCCTTGGAAGAATAAACTTACATCAAAGCCTTTCCATTCAGCCGTTAGAGTAAAACCATACGTAATACGAGGATAAGGCGCATATCCCACAACTGTTTCATCCCAAGCATCAATAACGCCATCCGGGGTTCCCTCCGGCCCACTGATATCCGCATACTTCACATCTCCCGGATGTAGGACCGCTCCGAACTGATCGATCATATACCCATCATCCACATTAATAACACCATCACTATTCTTATCATCCGCCGTAGAAAACAAACCTAATGCCTTATAGCCAAACGGTGTTTTCCACGATCTTCCCGTACGGCGTCTGTTTGGACTATTATAAGTATCCAACGATTCATAGATCTTTTCCATCTCATTCTTGGCATAACTAAAATTACCATCAAAATGCAACATCAACCCGTTTGGTAACATTTTATTTACCCCAATTTGAAATTCAAACCCTCTATTATTCATGACACCAGCATTCTCTTCCGCCAAACCAAGTCCATATTCAACAGGAACATTAATATTAGGTGAAAGTAACATACCCTCTCTTCTTTGATAAAAGTAATCACCTGCAAAAGTCAACAGACCATTAAAGAAAGACGCATCAATTCCAATATTCATACTTTCAGCCTTCTCCCAAGTAATATTCGGATTAGCTTCCCGAGGCATTTTAGATCCTTGAACCAATGTGTTCCCAAACGCATAAGCATTATTGAACAACTCATAGGCTGACAAATACTGGAAAGGATCACCTGCCAAGTTTCCTGATTGTCCCCACGAAGCCCTAATTTTCAAATTATCTACCCATGAAATATTCTCTTTAAAGAACTTTTCTTCTGAGATTCTCCATCCCGCTGAAAAAGATGGGAAGAAAGCCCAACGCTTACCCGGGGCAAAATAAGAATGTCCATCATAACGTCCGGAAGCTTCTACCAAGTATTTTCCATCATAACCATAAGTAGCACGATAAACAATACCGGCCTGGGTCGTTTGTGAACTTGATCCTCCATTATTAAAGTCCATCTTATCAGAGTTACCCATATCCATCTCATCCATATCTACCTGAAAGTTCTTCCGATAGGCACTAAACCAATTAGACTTTGTATCTCTAGCCTCAAATACCAACAAACCTGTTACTTCATGCTTTCCAAATGTTTGAGCATAATTCGCATAAGCTTGATATGTCAAACGTTCATTTTTTATACTCTTTTGGTTTAAAGAAGTAATCTCTTCTCCATTCACGGCTTTCTTATAAGTATATGGAGATGTAGTTTCATCCATTATATAATAATAGTTAGGCTTAGTCCATGTTTTCTCATACCTAAAATCCGGGTCATAACTAAATACCCCTTTCACACTTAACCCTTTGATAAAAGGGAGTTGTTGTTCTATAGAGATAGTCGTTAATAGAGTATTATTATCCCGTCTATCATAAGACCCACTATTCAGCTCTCCCCCGGGACTACTACCGTTCGACTCACCCGGCAGCCCATTGCTAAAATATAAGTTTTTAATCGGCATATATCCCGGGGCAAATGGAGCCGGACCTAAATTATTCCGTTCAACCGTCCCATTCATAGCAAACGCCAATTTCGTTGTTTTAGTTGCATCCATGTCTACTTTAGCATTCATGCTATAACGCTTATAGTATACAGGATCAAACATTCCCTGCTGATCAAAGTAACCTAATCCTAAATAATAGCGTACCTTTTCGCTTCCACCAGATAATGATAAATTATAACTTTGAATCGGTGTGTTAAAATTGGCCATTTCATCATAGAAATTACTATTTGGATATTTATCCGGATCCAACGCATGTAATCTATCATAATCCGCAATCAAATCAGGGCTAAAAGGAAGGCTACCACCTTGAGGGATCTGCCCGTTATTATCATTTAGATAAGCCTCATTACGCAATGTCATATAGTCTTTAGCATTTACCATATCCGGATATACCGTAGGACTCTGCCAGCCATAATAAGCGTTTAACGACAAGGTCGGTTTCCCTGTTTCTCCCTTTTTAGTCGTAATCAATACGACACCATTAGCACCTCCTAAGCCATAAGGAGCGATAGCCGCCGCATCTTTCAATACACTGATGGACTCTATATCATTTGGATCGATCTGATTCATATTATCTCGAATCACACCATCGACAACAATCAATGGCTCTTGTTTCCCTGTACTACTAATTCCTCGAATATAGATTTTTGGATTATCTTCTCCCGGCTTACCATTACTTGGGCGCATACTTACACCTGAAAGCTTACCTGCTAACGAACCAGACACATTCGGCGCAATATTTTTCTTCAGATCCTCACCTTTTATATCCTCTATAGCCCCTGTCTTTGTCGCTTTCTTTTGGACACCGTAAGCAACAACCACGACCTCTTCCAGTTTTTGAGTGTCTTCTATAAGACTAACATTTATATTATTTTTACCTACTGTAGCTACCTCTTGTGTAAGATACCCAATATAGGACACTTGTAAGCTCGCACCAAGTGGTATATCAAGCGTATAATTTCCATCTATATCCGTGATCGTCCCCAAAGTAGTCCCCTTTACAACAACATTCGCTCCGATAATAGGCTCCCCATATTGATCTTTTACAATTCCTGTTATCTTCGTTTTTTTATCGACAGAGGTTAAGATATCCTTCTTCAAGATAATATTCTTTCCTTGGATCTCATACGTCAGCCCTTGACCACGCAAAATTTGTTCGATTACCGCATTGATCGATTGATTTTCCGAAGACACGGATATTTTCTTCCCTGTATCCACGTCCGCAGACGAGAATACAAACGAGTAGCCACTCCTACTCTTCAGCTCATCCATCGCTTGTTTTACTGTTATATTACTCATTTTCAATGTTATATTCTGAGAACTAACAGTTAAATTTAAGCAAAACGAAGCCATGGCCACATAAATGACCTTTTTTACAACTTTCATAAATAGCTTAATTTTTAGTAATTTAACTTGTGATTGATGATGACCTTTCAGAGGATTGATTACATTTGTATTCCTCATCCAGATCATTTGCATAATGTAATTTGAGGATTTATGAGTCGGAGGATCTAGCCCATTCTCCGATTCCTTTTATGATCCTGTTACTCCTTTTTTAATCTCCTTCCATATTCTCCATATTAAAACAATTTTAAGGTTAAACAATTATCTATCACTTCGCATAAAGCAGAATACTATCACCTTCCACTTTATATCTTACTTGATTTGTCGCAGTTATAATATCTAACACATTATAGATAGTCTGTTCTTTTCTATTGAATAACGCATAAAAGCGATTATGGGTTAACTGTTCATCCGCAATATGAATCTTCACATTATAGCTACGATTCAGTTCTTTCACAATGTCAGATAGAGGCATCTCATCGAAGAATAGTCCATCGTTTGTCCATTCCTTAGCGTTTTTCACTTCCGCTCGGCTTATAATCATTTCCCCGGTAAGTTTATTCAAGGTAATCTTCTCTGAAGGAGACAAGTAGTTTATTCCCATCTTCTTTACATAATTCTCTAGCTGAACTTTTCCTTCCAACAGATTCACGGTTACCTCTTCGTCCTCGTCATAATTCCGGAAGTTGAACTTAGTACCCAATACTTTTACATTCAACTCTTTCGTCATTACATCAAAAGGTAACTTCTCATTTTTCCTCACCTCAAAATAAGCCTCTCCATTCAGCCGAAGATGGCGGTCTTTCACCCCAAAACCTTGCGAATATACGATCTTTGAGCCAGCGTTTAACCAGACCAATGTGCTATCCGGTAAAATTAGCTTGGTCTTGGCCCCTAAAGGAGCTTCCACCAAGATATCCGCAAACTGGTTCTGTAATTGCCGCTCACCCCACCAATAGGAAATCGTAGAAGCGATCAATAATAGGATAACCGCTGCCGCACCATAAACGATTTTAGGAATATTGAAAACCGTACGGCGTTTTTGCTGGGTACGAGAAACAAAACGATCGAACGCCTTATCGACATTATAGGCACAGGAATCATCGGCAACCAAAGCAGAGAACCAAAGTTCTTGTTCTTCATGATCAGGTAATGATCGCTCGTTTTTCGTATGTGATTTCTTTTCTTCCATATAGATTAAATATCCAGCTTTTATATATAAGACAGTTATTTCTCCTCAAGGGGTAGTGAGAAACATCAATTTTTTCATCCTCACAAGGAGAAAAATGATATCAACAAGATCAGATACTTCCTCAGATCTTGATGTAGGCGGGTTAAAGCTATCTTTATGTGGTATTTAACCGTATTGACAGAAATTCCTAGCTCTGTAGCGATTTCCTCATTTTTCTTATGCTCAAAACGGCTTTTCCTAAAAACTCGTTTACATTCATCGCCTAAACTATCGATTGATTTTATGATCTCCTTCTCTAACTCCCGTTCAAGTAATATACCGAGCGGCTGTTCATCCGATTGTATCATAGCGTCCCACCCTAAGGTCTCAGACTCAATCTTCGAGAAACGAACTTCCTTCTTTTCCTTTTCTGATGAGATATGGTTATAACAGCGGTTCCGCACAGCCCGCATTAGATAAGCACGAAGAGAGCTATTTATATCCAATGTCTCACGGATTTCCCACAGATGAAATATCACATCACCAACTATAGTCTCCGCTAGAAATGGATCGCCAACCAACTCATTCGCAAATTGACATAGTACCACATAATGACGATCATATAAATATCGATAAGCATCTTGCTCGCCATTTCGTAATTTTTGCACTATTAACCGCTCCTTAACATCCATCTCATCGCAAAGATGAGATTTTAAAATGAAAATTAAAAATATTATTTCTAATTATACGATCTTCCATCCACAGCTTTTTCATTTACCGCTCCGTTTAAATGAAGCTTCTTGTAGATTTTTATATGCGCTCTGGTTTTCTGTGGAAGGATTCGGGACAAACACGTACGACTTTCATCCAAAACACGTACATGTTTTTTCAAAAAGTCGTACGTGTTTTGGATGAAAGATCATCGTGCTTTTTTGACTCTGATTTTTAGCATTTTATACACTAGACTCATCAATGGTCTTATTGTACGGAATTTGTATTGAGAACAAAGCTTTCCGGCTTAACCCAAACGGATGGGTTGCCATCTCATATACGTGCCGGTCCGCCATAACCACTCCATCGGGCCGTAGCGCAAGCCCGACAGCCAATATTGGCTAAAGGCTATCTGTATAGCCGTAAATCCAAGGCAGACCAATACACTCAAGAAAACACCCAAATGGCTCCAATCCAAGCCAAAACCGGAGAAAATAAAGACACCGGTCACGGATTGTACGATATAGTTTGTCAATCCCATACGCCCATAGCTAACCAATGGTTTCATGGCATTTTGAACTTTTACCGAGCGGTAAGCCTCTAAGACCAACACCACCCACAGATAAGCCGTCATCAGATTAATCAAGTTAGTTGTCGTAGCACCCATCCACGCATTGATAGAGACCTCACGCCAAGATGCGGCAGGTATATAAGGTTTTAGCAGATACAACAAGCCGATTAAAACCAACGCGACCAACGCCCCGTAATTCAAACGGCTACGGAACTCATCCATGCGTTGGAACAAGCGGATTCGGCCTACGATAAATCCGAGGATAAACAATCCCAAGGTCAGATAGATACGACCGCTGGCAAACTGGAAATTCATTTTTCCTACCAATCCGTCCCAAGCGTTGTTCTCAATGGTCTCGGCTAATGTCGGGACTCGCCGGGGAACCTCAGCACGAGCGATAGGTGCGGCAGCCGGTCTCTCCACCACTTGCTCGACGGCAGGAGCCGTTACAGCCTTATACGCTACGGGAATTAGCGAGGCACCGCCCAAGAAAAGGAAAAGGGTGATTCCCACCAATAATTTAGTAGGCCATTTATACATCAATACCAATACAAAACCAAGCAACGCATACACCAACAAAATATCTACACGGACTAATAAACCATGAACAAAACCAATCACCAGCAATAGTACCAATCGCCATAAAAAACGAGGACGGAAATCAACACCTTTTTGAGCTGCCCGATCCATCTGGATAAAGAAGCTCAAACCAAACAGGCAAGAAAATATAATGAAGAACTTGCCGAACACCAAGTAATTAATAAACCACCGAAAAATCTCATCCAGCGTCCCTTCCCAAGGGAACATGGCTTGGGGAGCCATCGTCCCCATAGCGCCAAAATGCTGCATCCCATGAATCAAGCAAATACCAATCAAGGAGAAGCCACGCAGAGCGTCGATTACCGTAATACGTCCACCGGACGAAGCAAGTGTCTTATTCATTTCCATATCCGTAATAATTTTTATTCTTATTCGTTTTTTCAAGTTTGATAACGCGAAAGTAAATGGTGGCACTAAACACCGCAATACCTCCAAACTCCAAAACGAAAACAATATACCTTATCACGAATATCCCTATGTTAATGATTCATATAGTATTGGATTACACGCAATTGTTGTTCCAAGGCACGCCCAATATTCCGGCAGGTGAAATCCTTATCCATCGCCTGCTCCAAGGAAACCGGATAAGGAAGAAGTGGTAAGACCGCCAGAAACCCGGATTTATTAAGTGCCTCTACCTCCTCTACGGAACCACCTATTACGATAACCGGGATATCCTGTCTCACACCTGCCTGCAACACTCCGAATGGGGTCTTTCCCATGCAAGTCTGTTTATCCAGTTTACCTTCTCCCGTAATAATTAGATCCGCCCCCCGTATACATTCATCAAAACGCAAGGCATCCAGAACCATCCGGATACCGGGTTTAAGTTCAGCCTTTAGGAAAGCGACAAATCCTCCACCTAAACCACCTGCGGCTCCCGCACCCGGAATGTCGTCTATCTTTATTCGTCCCGTTCTTTTTATGACTTCCGCAAAATTTCGCAAGCCCTCATCCAGCAAACGGACCATAGCGTCATCCGCTCCCTTTTGGCGGGCAAAGACATACGCCGCCCCTTTCTCACCATAAAAAGGGTTATTCACATCGCAGGCTATGGTAAATGAAGTTTCCCGCAATTGCGATAATGCCCTTGAACAATCGATCTCATAAATCCGATTAAGGATCTGCCCACCCAATTCCAGCTCATTCCCGTCTCTATCAAGAAAACGAAAACCCAAGGCCTGCAACATACCGGTTCCTCCGTCATTTGTCGCGCTTCCCCCTATTCCTATTAAGAAATTCCGGCAGCCACGCTCCATAGCGTCTTTTATCAACTCTCCGGTTCCATATGTCGTTGTTCTCAAGGGATTACGCTCCGACACAGGCACTAACGTAAGGCCACTCGCTGTCGCCATCTCGATAACCGCCGTACGATTATCCCCCAGTATCCCATAAGTAGCCTCGACCGGCCTCATCAACGGATCATGTACGACACAAGATACGACTTCTCCACCCATCGCCGTAATCAAAGTCTCCACGGTACCTTCTCCCCCATCCCCAACCGGGATTTTCACGACCTCGCAATCCGGAAAAACCTTATGGATCGCCAACTCGGCACATTCAGCCACTTCAATAGAAGATACTGAGCCTTTAAATGAATCGGAAGCAACAACAATTTTTCTCATTTAATCTCCTTTTTACACATAATAATAAAATAAATCAATTCCTTCAAGATGCCCCAATATATAGATTTTAAATCAAATGAAGTACTACTTACTTGGGTAGAGAAGATATACTTCATTGGCAAAGTAAGCTATCTCCTGTGACAAAATAAGTATATCTCCTGCGACAAAAAAACTAAAAGTGACATTTTAATGCGGTTACCCTTCATAGTCTTTCAAGAATTTGTCTAATAGTATTCAAATTTTTATTTTTGCATTTATTATAATACAATTATATATTATGAAACAAAAATTGAACATTACTACATTCTTACTGTTTTGGTGCATCACTGCTTTATGGTCTATCCCACGTCCCGAATATCCCCGTCCACAATTTGAACGCATGGATTGGGTAAATTTGAACGGAGAATGGACTTGCTCATTCGATTTCGGAGGTACCGGAATGGAACGGGAGTTCTATAAATCGAACGGTTTTGACCAAAAGATCACAGTGCCTTTCTGCCCGGAAAGTAAGTTATCCGGCGTAAAATACACGGATTTCATTCAACATTTCTGGTATCAGCGTCCTATCACGATCCCACAAGAATGGAATGGAAAGAATATAAGACTTAACTTTGGAGCTGTTTATTATAAATCGGAAATATACATTGATGGAGTCTTAGCCAATCGCCATTTTGGCGGAACCTCTTCTTTCGCAGTAGATATCACCTCCTTGGTAACACCAGGAAAGACACATAGCCTAGTCGTATATGTAGAAAGTGACCTACGAAGCGCAAAACAACCGGCAGGAAAACAAAACCTACAATTTGAATCCTACGCCTGTAATTATACCCGGACCACAGGTATTTGGCAAACGGTTTGGATGGAGGCTGTCCATCCGGAAGGATTGCAATCCGTGCAGTTGCTGACAGATATAGACCAACAACAATTGGTTGTGCGTCCTCGTTTCTATAAAGAACTAGGAGGTAAATTGCAAGTAACCGTAAAAGACAACGGTAAAATAGTAGCCAGCCAAACCATTACGGCAAGCTCCTTATCTTCTGCTATTCTACCCATCAAGAAAATGAAAACATGGAGTCCGGAAAACCCTTTTCTGTACGACTTGGAATACAAAGTAATAGATAAGAACGGGAAGGTAGTAGATGAGGTAAGAAGCTATACAGGTATGCGTAAGGTACATATCGAAGGCAATAAGATTTATCTGAACAACAAACCTTATTACCAACGCTTGGTACTTGATCAAGGATTTTATCCCGATGGAATTTGGACGGCTCCTAGCGACGAGGCGTTAAAGCATGACATCGAACTCTCCATGGCGGCCGGCTTTAATGGTGCCCGCCTCCATCAGAAAGTATTCGAGGAACGTTTCTATTATTGGGCGGATAAGATGGGCTATCTTACATGGGGGGAAGCTTCCAGTTGGGGAATGGATTGCAATGATACGGAAACCGCCCGGAATTTCATAACTGAATGGACCGAAATCGTAGAACGTGACCGTAACCATCCTTCCCTTCTTATCTGGACACCTACAAACGAGGAGTTCTGGCCTGATCGCATACAATATCCGCGCCTGATGCACGACCTGTATAACCTAACGAAAATGATAGACCCGACGCGTCCTTTCCACGGTACCAGCGGTGGTGTACACATCGCTACCGATATCTGGACAATCCACAATTACGAGCAAAATCCGGAAGAATTGAAAAAGCAACTGTATAATGACGGTAAACTATTTGTCACCCCAAAATGGGAAATACAATTGATGCCGAAAAATATCGGTTTCAACGGCCTGAAATATACAGACCAATACCAATTCCCGAAATATAAAAAAGATATGCCTTATTTAGTTGATGAGTTTGGCGGTATAAAATGGAACCCGTCACAACAGATGGAAAGTACCCAAAATACATCTTGGGGATATGGAGAGCCCCCCCATTCTTTAGAAGAGTTTTACAAACGTTTGGAGGGCCAAGTTAACGCTGTCCTATCTCTTTCGAAGGATATCTGGGGATATTGCTATACACAGTTGACTGATGTGGAACAAGAGCAAAACGGTATCTATTATTATGACCGTACGCCAAAATTCGACATGAAGCGTATTCATGATATCTTCAGCCAAACCCCGAAGGTAGAATAACATCATGATCTTAGTACGAGGGACAGTCAATATGTAACAACCAAATTTTATCAGGGACATATCCACATGGATACGTCCCTTAATTTTTACAGATTACATATTTATCTTTATCTCAAAAATTTAATAAATAAAATAAATAACCTTGATAAGTATCTACTTTCGTTTGGTTAATTTTGAATAGCACAACATTATTTATCAACAGATTCTCCTCGAACTCCACCACCTTCTCAGTAATGACCTACGGTTCCGTACAATCTATGCTCTAAGTTTTTTCATATTCATTTGCAATTATCACCAGCTCAAATATTTTAAGACAAAAGGGAAAAATATTAGCTCTTTACTTACAAAATAAAAAAACACGGAACTCATCAATGAATCCCGTATTCTTTAATTATCAACATTTTAGAGGATATGCTACTTTTTTCTTGTACATCTTATAACTTCCTGATTGATGTACTTAACTTTCTCCAGATCCATCTTCTCCACCTTTCGGTCATAAGTGACCAAGCCGTTTATCTCATGTTCCACATCTGTAGTCTGCGTATAGATGGCCGTGCTTAGTCCGAAATAGTTTATCATCTGCTCTAGCTCGGTAAGCATTAATACATAGGTATCGGTCAGGACCTCTCTATTCAACATCATCTCATAAGCGTCATTGCGTACAGGCCACATATGCCCACGCACAAATAGACCTTTTCCTCCGAATTCGCCAAGGGACGCAGCACGTTTATCATCGGGACGGGGGATCGCCTTAGGCTCGATCTTGCCATAATGATGCATATCCACGAAATCTCCATTTCTGGGATCTCCATAAGCCTTACGATAGCCCGGAGCGTAATTATATCCCGACATACCGTTTACCCAACGATTCGGATCGTACTTTTTCACCCAAGCTGTGATGTCTGTCGCTTCAAAAGCTCCCCAATTCTCATTAAACGGGACCCACATCACGATAGAAGGCGAGCTGACGTGTTGGTCGATCATCACTTTCAATTCGTCACGGAACTGTTTACGAACCGCCACGGAATCCTCACCATCCGGCTCCCAAAGATTCGGCATATCTTGCCAAACCATCAAGCCAAGCCTGTCACAATGATAATACCAACGTTGAGGCTCTACTTTGATATGCTTGCGTATTACATTAAAACCCGCACGTTTCGCCAGTTCTATATCATACAACAAAGCCTTGTCGGTAGGAGCAGTAAATGCGCCATCGGGCCAATAACCTTGATCTAAAAGACCGATATGGAAAACAAACTCCCCGTTCAATAAAGGCCGAAGCACACCATCTACCTTTCCCATACTAACAGAACGCATACCAAAATAAGAAGATACCTCATCTATTATCTCACCCTTTCGATCTTTCAACTGCAATTTCAAACCATACAAGAAAGGATCATCTGGACTCCATAGACGGGGTTCCCGGATAGGCAAGTAAAAACTCATATTGGAATTTCCTTCGGTTCTTGCCACCTCTGAAGTACCATTATCCGCGATAGCCGTTACCTTTAACTCCTTATCCTCCGTATAAGCAATTACTTCCAACCGATTATTTTTTAAATCGGGCACTAGCTTAATCTGAGAAATATATTGTTTCTCTACCGGTTCAAGCCAAACGGTTTGCCAGATACCGGAGGTAAAAATATAATCTCCACGTGAGCCGTTCTTGCCCGAAGCGGCCCGGCCGTCGTTAGGATCATAAGCACCTACCACAAGGACATTTTCACCGGATTTCAAATAATCAGTAATATTTAAACTAAAAGCATCGTACCCTCCCGTATGGGTACCCACCTTCTTACCGTTGACAAACACAGACGAGATCCGATCTACAGCCCCAAAATTCAACAATACATTCCTGCCCTTCCATGCTTGAGGAACAGAGAAGCTACGCTTATACCACAGGCAAGTATCACCCCCACGAGCTATACCGGATAATTCCGATTCCGGAGGATACGGCACACGTATCTTTTCTACTTTTGCGGGAAAGACTGGAGGGGTGGTTGCCGTAACAGGATCAAGCAGGTCTTTTCCTCCCATATAATCCCATATACCATTCAGATTCAACCATTCCGAACGCACCATCTGCGGACGTGGATATTCCGGTAAAGGAATCTCAGCCTTCAATGCCTCCTCTGTCCATGGGGTAGGCAATGTGAACTTCTCTAGGATTTGCGCCTTTACGGAGAAGAGATCTCCCCCAAAAAGAAAGGAGCAAAGAGCTAAACAAACAACGGTAATCTTTTTCATAAACCAACTATTTAAGTAATTCCGGATAATATTTCCGGATCAAATCTTGATCTTCTTTCTCCAACTTATCGATCAAGACCGGCTTATCTTGCGGACGGAGGGCTTTTTGATTGATTTTGTTGATCAAGCTCCAATCCTTAGCCGGTTTCTCCGGGCTGGGATCGGCAGGTTCATGGGCTTGCAAATCATAACGGGTAAAGTCGATGACGTAAGCCGGGGAATTTTTCGTATGCCAATCACGTAATAAGGCCAAGCGGAATTCCTTATTCATAAACCATTTTATCTCCAAATTATTATAAGAGTCTCCCAAACCAGAGCCTCGTTCTACGAAGCGATAGTTCCAGTCGTCGTTCGATTTATATTGTTTTCTCCAAAGTTCGCCAAATTCTCCGAACGTAACGAAATGAGTATCCGGCCAGCGTTCCTTGGTACCCGTTACCCACATCTTCATGGCATCACAGATGAGATCCTTCCCGAACTCATGTACCATCTGCGCCTCCCAGATATTGGCGACCCAGCCAAAGCCATTCAACTCAAGACCTTTATCAAAGTGAATCGCTTCCGTGTGCATCACCTCACGATGTCCCAAGTCGAGCCCCCAACCTTTGTACGTCTCGATCGGGCCGACACCTCTACGGCTGTTGTATCCATCGATACCATGTCCGGTCTGTCCGCTACGGCGGGCACAGATAAAGTCCATCGTCCAGCCATCCAGATTCACGCAATCGATGAAATCGCTTTTTCCCTGCGCCGGCTTGCAGAAGTGTTCCGTCGAGGGATAGAAAGGATAAGAAGGAGAGCCGTCAGCACCACCACCGTCTATATTATGCTGGCTCCAGATCACGGCGTGCGCCACATGGATGTTCTCTTTCTCCGCCAAATATCTCAAATTATCGGCCGATAAGAAACCTCCCATAATCGATTGGGGACGATAACCGTTTCCCACCATTTTAGAAATGATCTCTATCGCCTCCGACATCTCACGGTTTACCCGCTCACGGGGTAGATACATCGCCGGAAAATAACCGGGAAAATAAGTAACCTCATCCCCATATTTCTTTTGGCACTCCACTACATAATCACGGATCTCCCGGTAATTCTTCCGTCCGTCCTCCAAGGCATTCATCGTGAATCCCCATGTAAGACGACCGTTCGGGTTATTCGTGGCGAAAGCCTCCCGCAAGGCACGTACTCCTTCAAGCGTATGCCAATCCACCTCATCGCGGGGATGTAACTTGACATCCCGGGAGACTTCCCAAGGCGTCGTACGTATCATGATACATAAGGTGACAAAACGATTTCCTTCTATCGTCAGCGGTTCCATATTCGCCGGGACGACCACAGGATCTGCCGCCCTTAATTGAAAACCACTGAGCACAGCGACCATCCATACGACCGCCCATTTTCTCCAAACTGATATATTCATATTACTATTTCTCATGTGTACAATTTAATCTCGTATTTGTACAATTTATTACTATTTCCTTATCCGACGGAAGTATCCTAAAGACATAATCCGAACCAGATTCAGGTTTCCTTATATGGCCTTTCTTGCAAGTGATCACGTAGTTGAAACCATCGAAGCTAGCGTTGACCGCCTTATCCTCTATAACGGTGAAAGGTAGCTCCTTCCCTGCTGCGACCTTTAGCTCTAAAGCCCATGAGAGGTCCGCCTCCTTTGACAGAGCGGCTACCTCGAAGCGGGTCTCATAGAAAGTGATCTTGAATGGATGGCCTTTTGAGTCTTCGGCGGAAACTACCAAGGTATCCTTGCCTATCTCCGTCACTACCGGATGATCCAAGGTAAGTTCCTCCTTATCTCCATCCTTGTCTAATCGGACGATCCGAAGCCCGGCACGATCGAGTCCCTCGCTCCACATGAATCCGTCCACGACGGGCAAGGTATAGAACAAGAACTGGTTCCCGTCTCCGGGCTTTTCCATATAAGCGGACTTATAGCCTTCGTCGAAAAGATGGATATCCCTAAAGCGGAAGGTTCCCCTTTCCCACAATAAGTTCGCCCGATAATAACGGCTGTTAAACCAGACCGTCTTATTTCCTTCTCCACGGACATCCGTCAACGTGGTGACAGCCGTCGGCGGCGTAACCTTGAAGCATTCCTTGAACCACGCACCGGATTCGCCCAGCGTCTCCACCCGGATCTTATTTTCCTTCCTCAAGGAGTCCAAGATAGGGATCTGCATCTCCAGTCCCTTGCTCATATTACTCCACGTGAAAGAGTTCTCCTGTCCCGCTTGCGCATAATTGAAGGCCAGACAAGGCTGGTTCACGATCGATTCCAAGAAATAATCCACCCAGCGACGATCCATGCCCGCCTTCTCATACACGGGTTCCAAGGAGATCACCCCTTGACGCTCTTGTCCCAGACCATCATCATATTGATAAATAGGATCACTGCCCAGCATACGGAAAATAGGAACGGGGATTTGCCCCTCCTCGGTCTGCGCCGGCATATAGGCGTTTACCCGGCTCGGGTAATAGGCTTGGTTCCAGTAACCACCCCATAGGGTATAACCATCCGTCCCCACTTGGTCCTTGCAGTTGCACGACGCCACGATCTTATATTTATCGTACATATAGCCCAAGGTATGCGCGTCGATAAACCAAGAGCCGACCGATTTCGGGTACGTGCCGAATATCTCCTTGAACTTCGCCATATAGACATCCACCAGTCGCTCCCGTTCTTCTTTCGTATATCCGGTGCTGAAAGCGATATTCGCGTGCGAGACCCAAGAATGCTCGCCACGCCACTTGATCCCGGCGGCCTCGATCTGCGGTTGCGTAAGTTCCCACCAAGCACCGATCTCGGAGTGAGCATTGAGTTTACTTTTCAACAGATCTTGGTACAACGGGTTGATCAACGCATCGTACTGTAATAAAAAGGTAGCCGGCAAATCATATTTATTCACCAATTTCACTTGCTCACAAACCGTCTCGTACAATAAGCTATCGGCGTTCTCCACCCGGTAGTCTGTCTGGCGGATGAAATTGATGATGTTGATAATACGGGGAGCAGCCGCACTCTCAACCAGTTTCTCTCCCGCGCTACGGCATCCCGCACAGCAGAAGACGATAAAGCATACAAGACCTATCTTCTTTATGAATGACATTCGATTCAATTTTAAATTCATTTACTCTCATAAAATATTCTAGAAATGGCATTTCACAGGTGTAAAATCATTTTTAGAAATCTAAAAGGCATTTCGCAAGGGTGCAAAGCCATTTCTTAAATCTAAAAACGGCATTTCACAAGCGCAAAGTCGTTTTTAGAAATCTAAAAGGTACTTCGCGAGGGTGAAAAGCCATTTCTTAGATCTAAAAAGGCATTTTACACCAGTGCAAGGCCATTTTTACCGGAATATAAGGCATTACCCTACCACCCCGGGTTGTTCGGAGCCAAGTTCGGGTTCAGATACAACTCATCCAACGGAAGGGAATAATAGTAATGCTTCGGGGTCACAAAGTTACGATTCTCCGCCGGTTCCACAATCAAGAAACCATTTTCGTCTGTCAAACCGGGATTTCCCTCGTTCAAGACATCCAAGTTCTCGTATTCCGAACCTTTCAGCTTAATACCTTTTATGGCACCTATCAATTCCGTCTCAGCCGTCTTCCAACGTCTCAAATCATCCCTGCGGAAGCCTTCGAACGCTAACTCGATCGTACGTTCCCGACGGATCTCCGTCCGCATATCCAACCCATTGCTCTTCACGAAAGCGTTGGTCAGAGGAGGCATCTCCACGCCTTTCCGGGAACGGATCACATTGATCGTCTTGTTCAAGATGTCATCGCTGATCGCCCCGTCTTTCTCATAGGTGGCCTCGGCCAATATCAGCAATACCTCCGGATAACGGATGATGTGATAATCATATACATCCTTGTCAGAAGGAACGGAAGTCTCCGCCATATATTTCCACAACTTATAACCCGTACGTGTCTCGGGACGTATGGTAAATTGCGGCGGGCAGGTCAAGGCGCCGTCTTGCGGACTGATATAGTCGGTTCCGGGCATCAAGAAGGTCTGTTTCATACGAGGGTCACGATTCTCGTATTCGCTCTTGATCGTGGCATATCCCTCAAATCCGGAATTAGCGTTCTCAATCGGCAATCCCGTGCTCTTACACAAATACATATCGGCCAGCTTACGGGTAGGCGTCCCTCGCCATCCCCAATATACAGGGCACGCATCGCTATGGTGGCGGATATCCGTCTCGTACCGACTGTCGAAGATACCCTCTTTTGAATTATCGCCCGCATTGATAAACAAGTAGCGGTAGCTCTCCTCACCGGAGCCTTCATATAAAGCATACTCACCACTATCGATCACTTTTGTAGCGGCATCGATCGCTTGTTGCAACAACTGCTGATAGTCCGAACGGTGCTGGTGATACTTCGCCCAAGTCCCGGCAAACAAGGCAACCCTCGCTTTCAACGCCAAGGCAGCGCCTTGGGTTACACGTCCCGCCTCATCCGAGCTTAACTCACTTTGCAAGGGTAGTTTAGAATACACCTCGTTGAGTTCCGACAAGATGAAGTCTTCCACCTCCTGTTGCTTATTCCTAGAACCATACAACTCCGGGGAATCTACGGTAAGCACCTTCGTCAAGATAGGGATATCGTTGTATTTCGCCATCAACCGAAAATGCGAGTAAGCACGGAAGAAACGGGCCTCAGCCACATACCGCTCGATCTCCGAGGGATCGCCCTCGTACGTCTGGCTCTTCTCGATAATCATATTGCTCTGACGCAGGTCTATGAAAGTAGAGTCCCATAGGGCATCCGTATTCGGGGCGATCAACGTACCGTTGCTCGTCGTGTTCTCGTTCAGCTCATAGGCGATATCGCTATCCGTATCCTTGGTGCCGAACGTCTCGGTACGTGTGTAGAGCCAATTGACCTCCTTCTCGAAGTCATCCGGGGTTTTCCAGAATAGCTCGTCCGGCATATTATCTTTTGGCAACAGGTCTATATCTTGGCAACTTGACAAGAACAAAGCGGAAACAATAAAGCTTCCCAATATTATCCGATAGTTTTTCATGACTTTTCGCTTTAATTTTTAAAATACGACATTTATACCAAATGAATAATTACGGGTAAACGGATAGGAAGTAATGCTACCGCTGTTCTCCTCCGGGTCCCAACCATTTGGCGTGTTATGTACCTCAAATAAATCCTCGCCGGAGAAATACACCCGCACCTTCTGCAAACCGGCCTTCGAGGTCAAAGTCTGCGGGATCGTATAACCGAACTGCAAGTTTTTCAAACGGGCATACGCAACGTTAAACTTCGTGTTCGTAGATACATAATAGTTGTAGTTTCGTTTATCCTTCAACGTGATCGCCGGATATTGGGCATCCGTTCTTTCCGGGGTCCAAGTCTTTCCATACCAATACTCGGCGGATTGATACCATGCCTCTGGCATCGGGCATCGGCTCTCCCCTTCCAAGAACATCGTCCTACGGCCGACTCCTTGTATAAAGGCGCTCAGATCGAATCCCTTCCAAGCCATACTCAGGTTAAAGCCGAAATTATAACGAGGGTTCTTGTCACCCAAGTATTTCACGTCACCGGAGCCTTCTTTGCCATCACCTAATACGGATAGCTTCCCGTCTCCATCCAAGTCCTTGTACATAGCGTCACCTACGCTCAAGTCACCCGGGATACCTCCTTCCGAGAAACGAGATTTATACGCCTCCAATTCTTGCTCATTCTGGATGATTCCATCAAATTCATATCCGAAATAGGAATTCAACGGATATCCGGTCGGAGTCTCGTTATTACCTAATTGGATCAGGTTACTTCCAACCCGATCCACGACCTTGTTTTTCGCGTCACTGATATTAAAGCGAACCGAGTAGCTGAAATCCTTGATCTGATCCCTCCAGCCTAGAGAGATTTCCCATCCATGAATACTTAAATGGCCGCTGTTCGTGCTCGGAGCGTCCGCACCTAACATAGAAGGATAGGTCTTCGGGATAAGCATGTTCTTATTCTCTTTCCAGAAGTAGTCGAACGATCCATATAAACGGTTATTGAGCGTCGAGAAATCAAATCCCACATTGGTTGTCTGGATCGTCTCCCATGTACGAGAGGTAGAAATAATATTTCCAGACGTAGCCATTTGTCCTTTCACGCCAGTCCCGAAAGGATAATAATCGTTCGATAAAGAGATTAATTGAATATAATCATACAATCCGATACCGGACTGATTACCCATCTCTCCATAAGAAGCCCTTACCTTCAAGTCCTCGAACCAACCCAATCTTTTCATGAAGCCTTCTTCCCCGACACGCCAAGCCGCGTTTACACCCGGGAACCATCCCCAACGGTGATCCGGATCAAAACGGGAACTACCATCCGCACGGATCGTTCCTTCGATGACATATTTATTGGCAAACGTATAATTCACTCTGGAGAAGAAAGAATTAATCGTCCACTGATTTCCCTCGCTCCAAGCGTTTTGATCTTGAGCGCTACCCAATTGCAAAGACATATTTTCTTGTTGGTCGAAGTTAATACGCTTCGCCGTGAACCTATCATAGTTCTCAGACTCATGGGAAGTACCGACCATCACGCTTAAATCATGCCGGTCATTGAAGTTCTTTTTATAATCAGCATAGAGCGTGAAGTTCTTGGATAAAGTTTTCTGGTAACGACGCTCCGCGCTATTCGGCGTACGTTTCTCCCGGACCTCGTTATTATCCCAATCGTAATTGATGATTTTCTTGTTCGTCACGTTCTCATCCTGATCATACTTACGGATCACGGCTTGCCCCACCAATTGTAATCCGTCGATCACTTTCCAGCGTAATTGGTTGTTGACCGTTATATTACCTGTAGTCTTATTCACCATACCCCCGTCTTCCAATACTTGAGCCGGATTATCGAAACCCTCGAATGTATAGAAAGTTCCCGACGGATTGTACATCGGAGTCCAAGAGCGAGTCTTATAAATCAGTTCCCATATATTTTGTCCTTCCGTCAAACCCGAGGAATAGTCCCTGTTGCTTGCCTCATAAGCTAAATTAAGATCGTAAGTCAAGTTCTTGAAGATCTCGACGCTCGATTTAGCACGTACGAAGTAACGCTTGTTCACATCCTCACCAAATTTAGGGATACCTTCCTCCCGCTGATGGCCTAAAGACAACATATACGAGTATCTCTCTCCACCGCCGGAGATATTGACATTGTAATTCTGCATATTACCATTGCCAATAAGCATATCATTCCAGTCTTGATCCTTGAAGAATTGCGGATAACCGGTCCAACGCCCCCATTCCGCATCAGTCAACACCAGATCACTATTCTGCCGGATCAGGTCCAATTGATCTCTCGTGTATTCTGGAGTGAATGATCCATCGGTGATCTCCAAGGCCATCTCCGCATGTTGTAATAGATTCGCCGGTTTCCTTAACAACGCAGGAGTCTTAATAGAGTAATATGCATCAAAAGCAACAGATGTCTTCTGATTGCGCTTACCACTTTTCGTTGTCACCAGAATAACACCATCCGAGGCACGAGCACCGTAAATAGCGGCCGTACCATCTTTCAATACGGAAATATTCTCGATATCGGAAGGATTGATCATATTAATGTTTCCCTCCGCTCCATCAATCAAAACAAGGGGAGTACCACCGTTGATAGAAGAGACATCACGAACCTTCATGGTCATGTCCGAACCCGGAGCGCCTCCGGCACGTGTAATCGTCAAACCGGGTACCTCTCCCTGCAAAGCCTGAGCCGCATTCTGAACCGGACGAGACTCAAACGCTTTCGCGTCGGCCGTAGATACGGCACCACCCAAGTTCGCTCTTTTTACCGTACCATAACCGACAACTACAACCTCATCCATTTGCAAAGCATCTTCCCGTAACTTCACGTTCAAATTCGCTTCCTTGCCGGGACGCAATTCCGTCATGGCATATCCGATGTAAGAGATTTGAAGGACACCGTTTTCCGATACCTCCATCGTAAATTTTCCATCAAGGTCCGTAACCGTTCCGTTGGTAGTACCTTTCTCAACTACGTTCGCGCCAATAATAGGTTCACCATTCTCGTCGGTCACTACACCTTGCACTAAATTCTTCTTTTGCAAAACGGCTTGTGAGGAAGGGGCGGCTTTCTCGTTTTTTGTAGAGGGATTAATTAAGATGAAATTATTCTCCGTAATCTCATACTTTACGCCTTCCCCTGCGAAAAGACGCTTTAAAATGGTTTCCACCGTCTGCTCTTTCACATGTACAGATACTTTCTTATTCAGGTTAACCTTCTCGCTCTCGTAGATAAAACGGAAGCCAGACTGTTTCTCTATCTTGAAAAGAACCTCCTTTATTGTCTGGTTATTAACGTCCAAAGACAACTTTGTCTCTTGCGAATAGACAGAGGCCGAGATCTGAAGTGAACATGCGATAGAGAATAATGTCGTCAATCTCATAATAGACAAAGTTTTTTTAAGGACCGGAGACTCTTCCGGCCTTGCTATATTCCAAAAATTCATATATTTGTAATTCGATTGTTTGTTAACACTAGTGTTACGAGCACTAATTTTAATGATCAAAAAGATGACGGGGAATGTTCCAGCATTTCCCGTTTTTCATGTGTATTCATGCGATTCCTGTTCTTTACTTCATAGGCAGACTTTATTTAGAGGTTATACTTATATTTTTTCCTTTCACGTTATAACTTATATCACTCAATCGGGATAGTACGCCCAATATATCCGTTATGGTTTCCTCCTGTATGACTCCATCGTAATGTATACTATTCCCCAAATCCTTTTGAAGATGGATGGTTACATCGTACCTCCTCTCCAGATATTTGCAGACGGAAGCCAACGACATATGATCCATATAGAGTTTATCCTCCAGCCAGCTGTACGAATGAGATAACACATCCGATATCGGTCTCATCTTGTTGGTTTGCTTATCGAAAATCGCCATGTCACCGGCGTTCATTAACAACTTATCATTCCCATGATCCAACTCGATACAGCCTTCCACCAACGAGGCTTCAACTGTTTTTTCATCCGTATACGCTTGCAAATTAAAAGAAGTTCCATGTACCTTTAAGCGTAATCCATTGCTCATCTTGATCACGAACGGTATCTTGTTCTTCGAGACATCGAAGAAGCCCTCTCCTTGGAAATTCACTTCCCTGATATTCTCCTTTGCGTTATAGGAATACGTAATATCAGATCCAGAATTCAGCTTAACAACGGAACCATCCGGCAAGACCACCTCCGATCGGCTTCCGTAATCAGCGGTCATTCGAACCAGCATTTCCGGCTGTTTATCAAATACTCCCATTTTCGAAAACCCGAGGACAAGCAATAAAGTAGCCGCCACTCCTGAAATGATATATCCGATATTCACCAAGCGTTTCCGCTTATTATCTCTCTCCTTATTGATACGATCGATCTTATCCCATGCGTATTGAGCATTAAAAGTTTCTTGCTCCAGATAAGAGCCTGTTTCTTTCCAGATCTCTTTATACCGTTTAAAATCCTCTTGATTAGACTCATCCTCAGCCAACCATTCATCCAGAACCGGATCCACGATCTCTTCATTCATCCTCTCCGATAAATGGTCAACGATGTGTTCTCCTATTTGCTTTTTCTTCTCCATGAGTCTAGTCTTTATTTAAATGACACCACAAATAAAAAAAGGTCCTATACGAACCTTGAAAATTTTCTCATTATTTTATACCTCCTTCATCTCCAGACATTCCTTCAACTTCTGTAAAGACATCCATATTTGATTTTTAATTGTTTTCACGGATATAGATAGTTTCTCCGATATTTCTTTCTGCTTCAATCCTTTTACCCTGTGAAGAAGTAACACTTCTCTACTCCGATCCGGCAAATGGTCTATACAATCATAAAGAGCGATCCTAAACTCTTCTGTTTCCAGTTGATTATCCTCATAGGATAGAAGTAATAAGTCTTGATTCTCTGATAAACTTCCCGTCTGCACCTTTGATCGGATAAAGTTCAAGGCCAGATGTTTAGCCATCCGATATAAATATCCTGATACATTTTCCTTTATCTCTATTCTCCCCCTATTTTTCCATAAATTCAAGAAAAGCTCTTGAACAACATCCTCCGCATCATTTCTATCCATCAATAGACTATACACATACTGACAAAGACGCCCGTAATAACGATCAAACAGTTTATTATAACTGATATAATCATTATTTCCGATCGCTAGCATTAAGACCTTATCGGCATGAACTTCCTGCATATAATCTTCATTTATCATGAATATTCACAATCGTCTTTACAGGTAAAAGAGTTTCGGCAAGACTATGGCTAACAAAAAGAAGAACGAAGATATAAAGCGAACAAATTCAGTTTGTAACCGAAGTTTAAAAAGATGCTTAGTAAAGAGATCTGAGATTTCAGGAAAAGGAGAACTGGATTATAAATATATGTGGTAGAATAATTTACAGTTTATCAACAAAACCATAGTCTTGCCGAGACTCAGTTGAAATAGATCTCAGAAGGATATTTTACAAGAAATTAATCCTGCCTTTCCACAAATCTCCTGTGACGCAAAAGTAGGAAAATTATTATTTGATTGATTATTTTATCATTCTTTTCATATAAGATCATCTTCCCTTTTACTCCCCAGCAAATAAAAAGGGAAATATCTCACGACACTTCCCTTTTACCATGAATCTTATGTTTGAATTATTTTACTTCTACTACAATCATCACAGGGAAATGATCAGATGGAACACGAGCTACATGTTTTTGCATGGAGACCTCCTTCGGAAAATTCGCATTTTGCTCATTCTTCGCATCTTTCGCTTCCGAACGATATGTATCCGTCAAGACACCATATTTTTTCACATCAAACTCTTTCGTAAGGAATAAATGATCGATACGACTGTCTGTTTTGCGATCCGCATGGAAGGCATTAAACGTGCCGTTGGGTACATACCGGAAATCCGCTATCTGATAAGAATCCCGCATAATACCGGAATTGTCCAGTAATAAGTAGGATTCATTATGTTGATCCACATTAAAATCACCTGTTAGAATCGCCGGTAGCTTCTCCGGAAATTCTTTCAACTTCTTAAGGATAAGTTTCGCGCTTTCCGCACGGGCCTGTACACCAATATGATCCATATGTAAGTTAAAGAACAAGAAAGTAAAGCCGGTTTGTTTATCCCGAAATTTACCCCATGTGCAAATACGGGGAAGAACGGCATCCCATCCCTTATTAGGGCGATCGGTTATCGTAGACAACCAAAAGTCCCCATGATCGAGCACCTCGAACTTTCCCGTACGATAAAATATGGCAGAATATTCACCAGCTTGCTTACCATCATCACGTCCTACCCCGATATAATCATAACCGGGCATCGCATTCTTTAGATCTTGCAACTGATGATATTTACCTTCTTGAGTCCCAAAGATATCAAAACCATGGAACTGCACCAATTGGGCAATGTAGGGATAACGTTGTCCCCAGCCATTCCCATTCGTCGAGTCTCCCGCATTCGCATTACGCAAATTATAGGTGGCTACTACCATTGACTCCGCTTGTAACGCAAATACGGAACAAAGGACAAATAAAAAAGAATAAATTAGCTTCTTCATACCTTTTATCATAAAATTAAATCCACATCAATAAATTAGAACTCTGCCTCTATCATTATCGGGAAATGATCCGAAGAGAAATGCCCATACTGGCACTCGTTCAAAGTCCCATATTTATTTACCTGAATACCTTTAGTGACGAAAATATAGTCAATCCGGTTTTTCATCGGGGCATTCAAATTGAATTGGTTTGTCGTTCCTACCGTCCCATAGGGTGGTGTTTTTGAGATTTCCCGTGAGTCCAACAGTAAACCATCGGATTTCAGTATTTGTATAGGCTCAGAATCCGGCGTACCATTGAAATCACCTACACAGATAGCAGGGGAATCCCCCGCTATCTTTTTAATATTAGCCAACATTATCAAAGCAGACTCATGACGTGCCACCTTACCGATATGGTCAAAATGAACGCTGAAGAAATAAAATTCCTTTCCCGAAACCTTATCCTTCAACTTCGCCCAAGAACAAACCCTCCGGCATTGCGCATCCCAGCCAAAAGAAGGCTTATCCTGTGTCTCCGACAGCCAGTAATTTCCCGAGTCCAATAATTTAAACCGATCTTTCTTAAATAAAACCGCGGCATGTTCCCCAGCCTCTTTTCCGTCATCCCGGCCTACGCCGACATACGTGTACGTATCATCTTTCACTAATTCCTTCACTTGGTGAATCAACCCTTCTTGAATCCCAAAGACATCAAAATCATGGAAATGAACCAAAGATACCGCCATGTCTTTGCGGTGTACCCATGAATCATCCTTATCCCCCTCATTATCATACCGCAGGTTAAAACTACCCACGTTCAGTTTACACTTCTGTTGTCCGGATATCCCTATGCAGAAAGTAAATAAAGAGATAAACACTATAATTAAGTTTCTCATGATACCCCCTTGATTACCAGCCCGGATTCTGGCTTAGATTCGTATTGAACTGAATTACTACCTCCGGTATCGGATATAAGTACTGACGAGCCGGCCAGCTACGTCCGGCGTAATTATACTCCATCAAATAACCTCCTTGAACCGGCTTCACGTTAAGCACATTACTCTTATTTGTACCCACATAGACACCAATCGCAGCATACTTCTCATCAGCGATCTTATCCGTATCATAGAAATAGGCATCATAATTACCATCGCCATTCACATCCAACGGTTGGTTAAGTGATGGGATAAAGATACCTTCCCAAGGATCGTTCACCCAAAGATCGCAACAATTCCAACGTTTCAAATCATTTAGGCGCAAACCTTCCAGACAAAGTTCAATACCACGTTCGCGACGGATCTCCAACAAGGAAGGATCAGAGATCGTCGGGTAATAAGAAGCGATATAAGGCTCTGCGGATGACGGACGGGTTGTCAATGTACCTGTCTGTGGTGTGCCTCCCGTAATTCCCGCACGAGAACGAAGCGCACCTATCGTAGCCGCCCAATCCGCATCAGTCAGTTCGCCTAATTCAGCCTTAGCCTCAGCATAGTTCAACAAAACCTCAGCATAGCGCATGATAGGAATGTCATTATCATTCGTAGCCGCATCATCGTAAGCCACGTCATCCATGGCAAACTTCGTAAACTGATATCCCGTCAATGTATGTCCCGTAAAATTAGCCGCGGTCGGCTCATAAACACCAGAAGCATTCTTACGGGTATAATCCGCTCCCCGGATCGTCTGGTTCAAGCGGGTATCACGTCCTGTTGTCTCCTCCACGAAATTCTTATAGCTTCCATCCGCTTTTTTCTCGACATAAGGCGTACCATCCGCATTCAAGTATGACAGCATAAATTTACGGCTCATGCATAAGTGTGGTCCGTAAGTAGAGGAATTATACCACCAATTCTGCTCACCCAGTCCTAACACCTTGTCAGTCTCGATAGCCATCATTACCTCCGTGGTAACGGCCTTATCGGCAATGAAAAGTTCGCGATACGCTCCACGGCCATCGCTATAAGCACCCGAAGTATAAAGTTTGTACGGTCCGTTATCCATAACTTCCTTAGCCGCCTCAGCCGCTAGTTTATATAAATCTTTGGCCGAATATTCCGTACATCCCGTACGAGCGATATCCAATTGGTCAGCGGCATGGTATTTACGCCAAGCAGCCTCAAACAAGCAAACACGAGATTTGAAAGCGGCAGCTGTCCATTTATTTACGATCGTTGAATTATGCGTGACATCCTCTTCCAATATATTCGTATACGCATAATCCAAATCCTCCAAGATATGCCCGATAATCACATCACGTGTATCACGCGGGTTATAAAGATCCGGGTCTTCAGCCTCGTTAAATACCTTATCAATCCAAGGTACCTCGCCATATTGTACCAATTTATCAAAATAGAAGCGAGCACGGAACAAGCGTGCGATACCATTATAATTGTCACGGATAGTCGTGCTTAGTGACTCATTCACGTTATTCTCCAAAAAGAAATTTATATTACGAAGAGCGGACCATGACCAACTCGTCGCGCTATTCGTAGTATAAGCGCCAACCTCCATACCACCCAAGGAATTTTTCACCCCATAATCTGCCGTAGCATCACGCCGGAAAGCGCTTCCTCGGGAAGGCAAGACATTGTAAAATGAGTACGTATACGTCTTCAAACCATTCTCGGAGCTAAACACCATATCCACAGAAGCCTCCGACTTTGGTTCCTCATTCATCTCGCACCCCGAAAATACAGCCAAAAGTGCCACCAGACCGCTTAATAGTATATTCTTTTTCATTTCGTATAATCTCCTATTCTTTAAAATGTAACATTCAGGCCGATGCTGAACGACTTCATCATCGGGTAATTATATCCATCACCACTATTGCTGGAGGTCAAGTCCTTATCCGATTCACCGATATTCGATACATTGACATCCTTGGAATACTTGTAAAGCGGAGACCATGTAAAGAGATTTTCCCCGGAAAGGTAAATTCCCACATTTGTCAAATGCAATTTTTTAATCCATTCCGACGGTAAATTATAGCCAACCTGTATGTTCTTCAAGCGTAGATAGGCCGCATTCATCAAATAGCGCGTGTTAGCGTTCTTATGACCTCCATAGAAAGGCGCATAGTAACCAGCGTAACGAGGCAAGAATGCATCCGGGTTCTCAGGAGTCCAATAGTTTCCCACATGCCAAGAAGGCATCTGGTTATACGGGCGATTGTATTGCCCCCAGAACGTAGAGGCTTCATTAGACGGATACCAATCCTGCTTACCCACTCCTTGGAAGAAAGCACTCACCCAGATATTGTTCCAATCGGCAGAAAGCGTAAAGCTATAAATATAACGAGGCTCCTCGTTACCGATGATCTTACGGTCGCCCGGATCATCTACCGTATTCTGTCCACGATCAATATAACCGTTGCCATTTAAGTCTTCAAACTTAATATCACCCGGATACAACTTATAGGTTTTCGATGTTTGCATGAGCGGATTATAATAGGATTGTCCCGCAGCTTTCGCGGCAGCCTCAGCCGCATCGATACTGGCTTGGTCCTGCCACAAACCATTGGATACAAATCCCCAAATCTCACCGATACGCATCCCCTCATAATAATTCTTGTCGAGTGATTGATTCGCATACTCGCTCAATGACTTATTCGCATTATTAAACCTATCGATCACTGAATAGTAATCTGCCAATGTACCCTTGATACTATAATTAAATCGCTTACCAGCTAAATCAAATCCATCTCTCCATTCCAAAGACAACTCATAGCCATAAGTAGACATATCCGCATAATTACCTTTCGGAGAAGAAGCACCGAACACATCCGGCACGGTCGGACCATTCACGATCATATCAGTTGTTTTACGGATATAATAATCTCCACTTACGGTCAAACGATTATCAAAGAATCCTAAATCCGCTCCTATATCATACGTCGTAGCGGTTTCCCACGTCAAGTTGCCGGGAAGAGCCGCCGGAGATGACATATAATTCTGCCGCAAACCGTCAAGAATATAATCAGACTTGCTGATACCCAATGTCTGGATATACTGATAATTACTCAATCCGGCCGCATTGCCCAAAGAGCCCCAAGAAAACCGGACCTTAGCGTTAGAGATATGTTCGGACTTAACATTCCACCAAGGTTCTTGCGAGATTCGCCAACCCACGGAAGCCGAGGGGAAGAAAGCCCAACGCTCATCACTCGGGAAGCGGGAGGAACCATCGTAACGTCCGTTTACCTCCAACAGATAACGATCATCAAAGGCATAATTCAAACGGAAGAAAGCGCCGCCAAACTGATAAGCCTTCCATTGTGAGGTAATACTCCGGTTATCAGTACCCATCACCAAATTCATGTTGTCCACGTCGTCCGTCAACAAGTCATCATTATAAGCATAGATGCGTTTGAAAGTAGATTTTTCGTAATTCCATCCAGCCATGGCCTTGAAATAATGTTTCTCGGCAAAAGTTTCCTCAAACTCTGCGAAAAGGTTCGTTGCTAGATAGTTCGTATGATCAGTTGTCTCTGCCAAATTGGAATAGGTACCCGTAATATGTTCGATCTGGCTTTCCCCATCTGCATCAACCGACCGTGCATACGGTGAACGTACTTGTTTCTTGGTCTTCTCTTGCGTCTTCTGTTGATACGTGAAATCACCATTCACACGCAAACGGTCACCCAAGAACTTAGCATTGAATGTCGTAGTATTCTTTAAGTTGGAGTTCTTTGTCGTAATACCGCTACGTCCATAAAGCAAATCGCCTACGGTATAGACGGCAGAATAAGTCATCGTACCATCAGGGTTGAACAGTGGCGATGACGGGTGTCCCTCGTCTGCGATATTTCTCCATACCACACCAGATCCTTCCGAATAGGTAATCGGATTGTAGTATTTATTATGGGAAAACTCAAAGTTATTGTTGATCTTCAACCAAGGAGTTAACTGATAACCTCCCTTGAAACGCATGTTATAGGTCTTGAACTTATCCGTTTGCTCATCGCTATCGAAAAGTCCATCGTAACTATAGAAACGTCCTGACAAATAATAATCAAACTTCCCGTCGGAACCCGAGATGGAAAGATTTTGATTCTGCGCGAAGACACTCTTCTTATACATCAGATCATAATAGTCGGTTCCTTCCGGATAATACACATAACGGCCTTTTGTACCGATAGAGCCATCAGAGATCACCGTCCCGAAATCGCCCGTCTCATGACGGCGCTTATACTCATCCAGCCAAGCCACGGAAAATTGCTGTGTCTTGTTGATACCGGAAGGATTCGCTTGATTGTAATTAAAATAAGCGTCATAAAAATGCTTTGCCCAAATATAACCATCGGAAACTACATCCGGCACATTCTGTGGTGATTGTAATGAATAGCTAGAAGACCATGTCACCTTCGGCTTACCTTCCGTAGCGTTCTTCGTCGTGATCAAAACCACGCCAAATGGAGCACGTGCGCCATAAATAGCGGAAGCGGCAGCATCCTTCAATACGGAAATACTCTCAATATCATTCGGATTTAACATAGAAGGGTCTCCTTCCACACCATCAATCAACACCAAAGCACTACCCCCATTGATAGAACCGGCGCCACGTACGTTAAAATCCGCCGTACGCCCCGGTTTACCATCAGACAAGGAAATATTCAAGTTCGGGACAACCCCTTCTAGCATCTGAGTAGCGTTAGCCGTAGGACGCCCCTCGAATACATCACTAGTCACTTGCTCTACCGCACCGGTCAAATTCACTTTTTTCTGGGAACCATAACCCACCACGACTACCTCATCCAGCTTCTGCGTGTCCTCATGAATAGATATAACCAAATTATCTTTATTGCCTACCGGAACATCTTGAGCCACATAACCAATATAAGAAACCTGAAGTATCGCATTCGGAGTTACCTCAATAGAGAAATGGCCATCTATATCCGTGATGGTACCATTGGTAGATCCTTTCACGACCACATTCGCCCCGATGATTGGTTCCCCTTTCGGGTCTGTAATCGTACCGGTAACTTTCTTATTACCTTGTTGCTGAACAGTTTTTACCGATGATAAAACGATCTGATGACCCGATTTCAATACATAAGCCACATTCGCTTGCTTTGCTATCGCATCCATTACAGCATTAATATCCGCATCTTCCACGTCAACAGAGATCGGAGAATTCAGACCTTTGATCCCATCATTATAGAAAAAACGATATTCAGTCGTTTCCTCTAATTCTTTAATAACCTCCCGCATCGGTCTATCCTTTACCGACAACGATATCTGGGCGGCAATCGCAACTCCGGAAAAGCCCGACAATAACTGGGCATACAAAAGTGTCCGGAAAAAAGAGTGCTTGAAATTACTCATTTTTAAAAGTTTTTTAATAATACATAGATTTTAAACAGGTAACTTTACAAGCAAATCATTTACATATTCTATCTTATTTATAACCGGCTAGTTATTTCCTTGAAGATATTATATACAAGTGATTTTGCTTAAGAGGAAGAAGGGCCTTGCCTTTCTTCTTTTTTTACTACAATCATCTAGCTCATCTCATAGGCTTCTTCTTTATTAGGTTAACACTCAACTTTCTATTTCTCATTTAAATAAATAGTATCACCTACCGACACATACGTAATCGGAGCCGTAAGGCTTATTATTTCAAATACATTATCCAGACTATTATTCCGGATCACCCCCGAGAAACTGTAGCCTTTAATCTTATTGGACAAAAAACGAACTTCAACATTATACATTCGATTCAACAATACCGCGATCTCCTCCAACGACTCGCCAGAGAAGGCCAGTTCATTCGTACGCCAAAGACGGGCATAAGAAGCATTTGTCGGGTGATTAACAGATAATATATGACTAGACTTATTAAAAACCGCACTCTCATCCGGAGACAGAATCACAAACTCTTTTCCAACCACTGTTCGTACACTGCCTTCAAACAAGGTCGTAACCACCTCGTCATCTTCCTCATACGCCTTCACATTAAAAGCTGTGCCTAGCGCCTCGACTTCCATATCCCCCGCATTTACCAAGAAACGGCGCAATGTATCTTTCGAAACTTCAAAATAAGCCTCACCAGATAAAGAAACTGATCTTTCTTTCACGCCATAATCACTCTTATAATTAAGTTTAGTATGCGAATTTAACCATACTTTCGTCCCATCAGGCAGAACCACGCTAGCACGTTGCCCATTATCTGCTGACACCACATAATCCAATGGATCGGATAATGGAACCTGTCTCATATAATACCAATGTGAACCAATTCCAAGGCTTATACATACGAATGCCACCGCCGCATAAGAAAGCCACTTCCATAAGGTATGCGGTTTCTTCTTTATCTCCAAAGTTTTCTTCTCTTGTCTTATCCGCTTTTTAATCTCACAGAACATCTGTCCTTGTAGCTTAGGAGGAAGCTTTTTCCCGGAAGATTCTTCCCATCTAGACATATAAAAAGCCATGATCTCTTCCTTATGATCGGAATCGCTAAACCACGCCAAAAGAGTTCGCTCTTCTTCCGGTGAAGTCTTACCACTCATAAAGCGATCCAATAATTCGATATGTGTATACGTTTTTCTCATCGTGTAATAAGTATATCCCGAAGAAGAGCTTTACCCTTACACAAAAAAATCGAGAGATCCATGATTTAACACAAATTAATATCATACTTATTTTCCGCCTTCATAAGTAAACGGTCGATGTTCCTTTCCGCATGTACGGTTACGAAAAGGATTTTCAATAGAGTAAATGTTTTTCACTACCAAACCGACATAACCTTTGACTGATCAAAACAATACAGATGATAATCATCATCCCAGCCCAAGGCTATTAGTTCTTTATCATCGTTTGTCACGCAAATATTGAATAGTCTTATATCCGTAATCAATCGACAAATACATTTTCCACTCCAATCATATACATACGTATATCCGATAAAACTATCTACCCCTACAAACCACAAGATATTTAATGCTTATTAACTATAAAAAGAGTGTTATAAGGCAAAGAAAGCCATCAGAAGAAAGTCGATCTCGCAAAAAACGCAAAGCCCTACTCAACTGTGTCTCCACAGTCTTTTCAGAGATAGAGAGGCGTTCCGCTATTTCTTTATAGGATAAATGCTCATGACGGCTCAAACGAAATATCTCCCGACGGGACAACGGCAATTCTTCTATCAAGCTATTAATATATTCCCGTAAAGACTCCGCATCAATTCGCTCTTCCATAAGCGAATCAACATCTGATAGCTGTCGTTGTAGGCTTTCCGTCAGTTTCTCGGAGAGTAGCCGATTCTCTGTCTCTTTATAAACTAAGTTACGGGCGATGGTGAATAGATAGGCGTCAAAGTTTTGCTCCACATCTATCGTCTCATGCTTCTCCCAAATCTTAAGAAAAACGTTTTGGGTCAAGTCCTCTGCCATAGATTTTTCATATAGTAATGAGTAAATAAAATGATATACATGCTCATTATATTTCCAGAATAGAGTCTCAAAAGCCTTTTCATCTCCATTCTTCAGATCTATAAGCAAATGTCCATCCACTTTCATATTACATATATATTACATATCCACGCCATACAAATCTTATCTCCTTTCTGCATATTTGCAGTTTTCATATACATGAGTTCTGATGAAACTATGTCGGTTAGTGTAGATGATATGAATGATAAGATAAAGATAATCAGCGGATAACTAAATAGTAAAATTACCGATGGCAGTGGAGAACTAAAGAAAAAACGAACTAGATGGTTGTTATTTAGATATTTATATTATAAACAAGACATGGTCTCATCAGAACCAAGTACAAGGTTACTAATAAATATCCAAATATAAACAAGCATCATTACATATCGCAAATATACAAAAAAATGTAAATACAGTATGAGTATCCTTGAAATCTAGTTAAATTCTACTTGAGGACAAAGAATGTCCTCACTAATTATCCGCTTCGCAAATGATATATTGATAAAGGTCGGAATGTCCGGTTTTATCGATTATCTTATGCTTTTCGAGTTGGAATTTCAGTTGGGCCAAACCAAGAGCGCCAAAGCCGGGAAGGTCTAATAAAGAGTCGAGTCCGTTTTTGAGGGCGTAACGTAGAATATCTTCTATGGTTTCTATTTTCAAGGTTGTAAGGCATTTACGGATATAGGGCGCTAAGGTGAGACGGGTAATGGGTTGGCATATCCGTTTCGCGGCATTTAAGGGAACGGGGGTAAGTGATCGGGGAGATTCGATACATAGACCGTTTTGGAGCGCCTTTTTATATAATCTTCTCAATTCGTATTCCATGTTCCTGTTCTCTATCCACAGACGTTCTATCTCAAGGTCTTGGTTCGTGATTGTTTTCTTGTATTCGGTCAGGAAGCCCATGTTTTCTTGCAAGCGGAGCGATATGACCTTATATCGGCGACAGATTCCGTCGTAGGATATACCACAACGTTTGGCTACGTCTTCTATCTTGGCTCCGGAAGTTATTTCCATAAAGATAAGTCGGTCTTTCTTGTCGTGTATGAATGTTGATAGTTCGGCGATAATGAGTTTAAGTAGGGGAGAGATGTTTTTAAGGGATCGCAGGCAGAAAAGGTAATCATCGAATTGGGAGATGATCTCGTTTATCTCTTCTTCCTTGTCTTGGATGATAAGTTGCAGGTATAGCTTTTGTATTCCCATACGCTCGATATGGGAAATAAATTCACGTAAATTGGTCAGATCGACTAGGCGAACACCTTGCTTCACGACGTAAGATGTTATTTTTTTAGATATCGCCCATTGCTGGATTTCTTCAGATGGAAAGCCGGTGATACGAGCGGCTTCTTCAATAGTAATAAACTCAGGCATAACTATTTGATTAAAGTAAAACTTATACTATTTATCTTTAAAAAGGGCGTTATTTGGCGTTATATTGAAGAGCTGGCCTTTCATTATAAAATAAAGAAAGGGCGATTGGCTGAACATTACGTTGACAAAGGTTCCGCTAAAAACCCACATTAGAGTAAAGTCAGCCGCACGCCCCCCTTTATCTATATACAATAATCTTATCCATACTTTAACAGCATAGATAACACGTATATTCGGTAAAGGGTTGCGGGGCCTTCTTTGCGCTTCTCTAAAGTTGAAAAATTTAGCGGATTCTGTCAACTCGCACAAATATCGCACGCAACACAAGGCTTCTAACTTAAAAGCCTTTTATTGTCGCAAATATACGTATTTAAAAATATTTTAGTCTATAATAATCCATACGTTTTCTATTTTATCATTGTTTTACTACCAACAAAGAAAGAATAAGTAGATAAAAACCTATGCTTTTACCTTTTGCTTTTCTGCCTTAATTACTAGCTAGGCAAATATATGATATATTCTTTAATTATAATTGATTATTAAGGAAAAAATCAAGATGGCAATCCATCAAACAGTACGAAGACTACTACCCTAAAGTTTATGGAATGACCTTACAAAACACTTTTATAGTGCAAAAAAGATTAGGTACATTGCCAAATGGCTTTTTTAGGTAGAAAGTTACCAGTTAACTAACATTTCAAAGTAAGTTAGCTTCAACGACAAAGTAAGCTAACTTAAATGACCAAGTAAGTTAACTTCATAAATCCGGGGTGAAATCCGCAAACGACATACAACACGCATCTACACTCCCAACACTATATAACCGCTATGGATATTTGAAGTATTGATAATAGGCGGTTTACTTCTGTTATCCATAACTCCAACCTTATCAGTCAACAAGCCTTTCATTAAAAGATAAGCACATCATAATGGCACGACTGTGCCATCCTAGTGGCACACCATTGCCATAAGGAAGGCACAGCTATGCCACGCCAATGGCACTGCCGTGCCACGATATGGGAAATGATTGGCACTGCGGAAGTCTGTTAACTAGACAGTTAAGGATGGATAAATAATTATTCCCCTAACTTATCAAGCAACTCATACGACGGAACGAAGAAAAGAGTTCCCGTTATCGGCGTGCTGAAGTCCAGCAGACGATCCGTATTGCCTACGGGATCACCGACGAACATATTCTCCAGCATTCGTCGGGTGGTGCTGAACGTGCTGGCATAGGCGATAAAATAGGTACCGTATTCACCTTTGGAGGTATGGGCGAATGGCATGTTAGCACGGACTATTTTCAGATCGTCTCCGATGTTCGTCACGGCGTTATGGGCGTTCTTCGGTTTTTCCTCATCTGATAGCTCGACATCGTTGAATTTACGGCGACCGATGACTTTCTCTTGCTCTTCCACTGGAAGCGCATTCCATGCCACCATATCATGAATGTATTTTTGCACAAACACATAACTTCCGCCCATAAACTCGGGGTCCTCATCGCCTATTACCGCGAAACGATAGGGGTCTTCATCCACGGCAGGGTTCTCCGTACCGTCCACGAAACCGATAATCGCCTTACCGTCTCTATACCGAAAACCGTGGGTCTCATCGATCGATTCCACGACACCTCGCAGTTTCTGGTCTATAATGGAGGCGAACTCAAAGCACAGTCCCATCTGCTTACAGCGGATGTGGAACAGTAAATCCCCGGGGGTAGAAACAGCCGTAAGCTTAACTCCTTTGATCTCTTCAAACGGTTGCAATTCTTTGGGGTTCCCTTGCTCCGGGAAGAAGCGTTTCCAAGCATCCGCCCCGAATCCTATCGTACAACTGAATTGCATATCAGGATAGCGATTGCGCATACTACGTATCAAAGCGGAGAAATTAGCGCACACGTCCTTCACCTTATCAATCGTGTCGGGGAGATCTTTTAGAGCATAGACAATGAAAACCGCATTCTCACCCGGTTTTTGGGTAACATCTTGCGGATAGTTAGCGTTCAATGGATTTTGTAGAGAGTTCATAGCACATCTTTAATTATATTGTTATTATATGGATATAACTCTATAGATGCTCTCTTGTTCAAGGAAATGTAACGAAAAATGTCCTAGCGGTTATTTTTCAATATCTAGTTGTAGAGACGGGGCGTACCCCGTCTCTACAACTGGGTAGTTATTTCACCTCCACGCTGATCTTCTGCTTGATATCTGAGGCGGAGGCTCCTAGTTGGAGGATGAACTCGCCGGGTTCTACGACGAATTGGCTTTGTGCCTCACTATAGAAAGCTAAAGAGGATACGGGGATGTCCAACGTGATTCGCCGACTCTCGCCGGGTTTAAGGAATACCTTCTTGAAGCCCTTTAACTCCTTGACCGGACGCATCACGGAGCAAACCGGATCGCTTACATACAATTGGGCCACCTCAGCTCCTTCACGGTCTCCGGTATTGGTTAGGGTGAAAGTCGCTTGGATCGTATCCGCTTGATCGTACGTCTCTTTATCCGTATTCAGGTTGGAATAGTCGAATGTCGTATAGGATAAGCCGTAACCGAACGGATAAACGACCGGAAGCCCCTTCGTATCGAACCAGCGGTAACCTACCAAGATATCTTCCTCATAATTCACTTTCAAATCCCTGCCGGGGAAGTTGCCCAACGCATGCGCCGGAGATTGATCCAAGCTCACGGGAGTGGTGAACGGCATCTTCCCGCTCGGATTCACCTTACCGGATAATACGTCCACCAAGGCATTTCCTCCTTCCATGCCGTTGAACCAAGCCCAAACGATAGCCGGGGAACAAATATCCACGGCGGCCATATTCAGCGGCGATCCGGCGATCATGACCACGATCGTACGAGGATTCGCCTTTACCACCTCTTGAATCAACTCAACCTGCCCGTATGGGATATCCATATTCAGACGGTCGAACGACTCGGTATCATAATCATGGTTCAAACCACAAACCAAAAGGGCCACGTCACTCGTGCGGGCAACCTCTACCGCCTCTTTCAATAACGCGTCGCTTTCCTGTGTCTTGGAAGAGAAAGTACCAGAGCTTTGCCCATTATTGCTTCCCTCCACGAAAGTAGATAACTTCTCATAGCCTTGGGCAAAACGGATATCCACCTTATCGCCCCATTTCGCACGAAGCGCCCCTAATGGAGTTACCTCGTAAACCGCCTTGATCTCGGAACTCAAGCCACCATTGGAATGTTTGCGGGTAGCGTTATCGCCAATTACCGCCAGACTCTTGATCGAGGAGAAATCCAACGGGAGAAGATTATTCTGGTTCTTCAATAAGACAATGGCTTCGGCAGCCGCGTCGTAAGTGGCTTGCTGATGCTCTTTCGTATTCATGGAGCCCGGGCCGAAACGCTTTTTCGGGTCCAAGACATTCGTCTTGATCATCACACGTAAGACATCGCCCACCTTCTCGTCCACCAAGCTCATAGGAACCTTACCGGACTTAACAGCCTCGATCAAGGGGTTGGCATAATACCAATCCTCATATTTATCAATCAGCGTGCCCATCTCCAGATCCAAGCCGGCCTCCATAGAAGGAACCGTGCTATGAGCGGCTCCCCAATCAGTTACATATACGCCATCGAATCCCCATTCATTCCGAAGGATCTTGCGAACCAAGTAGTTATTCTCCGCGCAGAACTCCCCACGGAATTTATTATAAGCGGCCATTACCGTCAAGGCGCCTCCCTCCTGTACGGCCGCCTTGAAAGCGGGTAAATAAATCTCACGCAAGGCACGCTCGCTACATTCTACATCGACCGTCGTACGGTTTGTCTCTTGGTTATTCACGGCGAAATGCTTTACGCTACAAGCCACGTCACGGCTCTGCAAGCCTTTGATATAAGCGACCGCCAATACGGAGTTCATATAAGGGTCCTCGCTCATATACTCGAAGTTACGGCCACAAAGCGGGGAGCGAATGATATTCACGCCCGGGCCCAGCAACACATCCTTCTTACGCCAGCGAGCCTCCTCGCCCAGCACCTCGCCCCGGCGATAAGCCAACTCCGGGTTCCAAGCGGCGGCGAAAGCCGTGCCGGTCGGGAAATAAGAGGCGGAATCATTTGTCCAACCCGCATACGCCCAATCGTGGCGATTGATCTCCGCACGTACCCCGTGAGGCCCGTCGCTCAAGCTCCACTCGGGAATCCCCAGACGCTCTACTCCGGCAACATAGAATTTTGAGTTACCATGCAACAACCCGACCTTTTCCTCCAAGGTCATCTTCTTAATCAGTTTCTCGATACGTTTCTCCATTTGTACCTTCTCTTTATCCGTGACCTGCGAGCTCGCGGCAGCCGCGTTCAAGAATAGCCCGCAAGCGATCACGCCTATTATCTTTTTCATTTCCTCTTTATTTATAGGTTTATTATTGCGCTTGAATCGTTACCGTCGCCTCGGGTAAGCCCTCGGCTATGGCTTTTAAGTGGATGTCGCCTTGTCCGCCCTTGTTCCGGATCACGACCAAGGCTTTTCCGTAGTAGGCTTGCCGTTTCGGTTTACGGAGGCTGTTCGGATCGTTCGGATCTCCGTTATCCGTTCCGGCGATCTCACCCGGGCCCTCCACGGAGAAACGGATCAACGGGGTAGCGTCGGGAACCCGGTTACCATCGATATCGCATACATCTACGGTTACAAACGATAGGTCCGAGCCATCCGCTTGGATGACGCTACGATCCGGGGTCAAGACCAAACGGGCCGGCTCTCCTGCCGTATGGATCTCTTTCACCAAGACCTCCTTACCCCCTAAGCGGGAGACGGCTCTCAAGGTTCCGGGCGTAAAAGGCACACGCCAAGAGACATGATAGGTACTGTCCGTTTTTTGTCGTACGCCTAGGCTCTTTCCGTTTAGGTATAGTTCCACCTCATCGGCATTGTTATAATAGGCCCAGATATCCACCCGTTCGCCTTCCTTCCAGTTCCAATGCGGGAAAATGTGCAATACGGGTTCATCCGTCCACTCGCTTTTATACATATAATATACATCCTTCGGGAAACCCGCCAGATCCACGATACCGAAGAAGCTGCTCCGGCTGGGCCACCAATAGGGGGTAGGCTCTCCCAAGTAATCGAAACCCGTCCAGACGAACAGGCCGGATACATGCGGAAGCGTCTTCACCAGATGCCAAGTCTTCTCGTGCGTAGAGCCCCAAGGTACATGGCAATTATCATAAGAGGAGCAAACATGCTCGGGAGCCTCGAAAGGCTTGTCCCACGATTCCGGACGGATATAAATATGATCGGACGGCATCTCATAATAGCCACGGGTCATCAAGGCCGAGGTAGATTCGCTCACGATCAGTTTCCTTCCGGGGAAATTCCGGAGAAACGGTTCAAGATATTGCTCATGGTAGTTGAAGCCCAGCACGTCCAAGGCATCCGAGCGGAACAGATGATTCGCAGGGTTTACCTCGTTACAGCCGGCGGTAACGACCCGGGAAGTATCCAGCCGTTTCACGATAGCCGCCAGATGACGGGTGATCAAGGATTGACGACTAAGGGTCGTATCCTTCAGCAAAGCGGGATCAATGGCATGGCCCGCATTCAAGATCAGGTTCGCCGCTTGCAGATCCAGCTCGGTAGCGTCGGCATGACTCCATTGCTCAAGTACCTCATTGCCTATACTCCACATGAAAACAGAGGCGTGATTCCGGTCACGCAAGATCTCGTCCGTCAAATCCCGCTCATGCCACTCCGCGAAATACCGGGCGTAATCGTATGGGGACTTACGGCGTTCCCACATATCGAAAGACTCATCCTGTACCAGAAGGCCCATACGATCGCAAAGATCCAGCAACTCGGGTGCCGGGGCGTTATGGCTGGTACGGATCGCGTTCACACCCATCTCCTTCATGATCTGTAGCTGGCGCTCGATAGCCCGTGTATTCACGGCGGCACCCAGACAGCCTAAATCATGATGCAGGCAAACCCCTTTTATCTTCAAAGGCTTATCATTCAAATAAAAGCCGGTAGCGGAATCCCAACGGAACGTACGCAATCCGAATACCGTCTCGTAACGATCTACCACCTTACCAGCCACTTTCACTTCCGTGACGGCCGTGTAGAGCGAGGGAGAATCGGGGCTCCAAAGCTTGGGATTTGAGATCGAGAACTGATGATCGACAGATGCCTCCCGCATACGGGTGTCGTAACAGGGCGTATACGGTACCCGTAACAGAGTTGTTACGGGTGCCGTAACAACTCTGTTACGGTCATCGTAAATAGAGGTAGAGACTTCGGCCTCCCTATCCGCCTCCGAGCTATTCCTTATTCTCGCCTCCAAGGAGAAGGTAGCCTCCTCCGGTGAGATCTTCATATCATGCACGAAAGTGCCCCAGTTGTCCACATGTACCGGATTCACCTTCACCAGCCATACGTTACGGTAGATACCGGAGCCGGAATACCAGCGGGAGTTCGGCTGCTCGCTATTATCCGCCTTCACTACAATTACGTTCGGTTGGCTTCCATACCTCAAATAAGGCGTCAAGTCATAACGAAACGATACATAACCATTCGGGCGGAATCCCAGCGAATGACCATTGATCCAAACCTCGCTATTCCGGTAAACCCCGTCGAAATCAACATAAACAACCTTACCCCGATCCGTCTCCGGAAGGGTAAATGTCTTTCGATACCAGCCAATCCCGCCCGGTAGCGCGCCGCCGCCCGGGGTAGACGGGTTATCGAGGGAGAAATCCCCCTCGATACTCCAATCATGCGGTAAAGATAAGATACGCCAAGTGGAATCATCGCTGTCCGGGGATGAATAATCCTGAACGCTATCCGACAAGGCAAATTTCCAATCGTCATTCCATGAGCTACGTTCACGCACCTGCTCCCCGGTGGGGGAACAGGCGGTGAGCAATAGGCCCAGAAGCCACGCGAATGGCCGATTCATCAGTGATATCATTAGTGATTATATAGTTTAATTGATATTACCCAGTTGTAGAGACGGGGCGTGCCCTGTCTCTACAACTAGAGGTTTACCTTGGTAAGATATTGTCACGTCCTTGCCAGCGGGGTTCTCCGGCGTGATGAGACGTACCGTGATCTGACGCTCGCGGATCATGCCCGGATAATCGCCCTCCCGCGCGCCGATCGTGAGCGTTCGCCTCGCATCATCATAAACAAACGGGATGGTAGCGTAATTTCCTTTCTCGTAATCGTAGGTCACGCCATTATCCTCATATAAGGTGAAGGAGCCGTCGGCACCGGCGTAAACAGAGACGGTTAAGTCTTTCTGCTCCTCTTTCGTAGACTGGATTACCTTTCCGGTCGGTACGATAGAACCGGCTCTCACGAACAAAGGCATACGCTCGTAAGGAGCATCCACGTCCATTGTCGTTCCGCCTTGCACAGGCTTGCCGTTGTAAAAATCGTACCAAATGCCGGCCGGGAAGTACACCTCACGGTCGCGAGCCTTATACTCATACACCGGGCATGCCATGAAGGCCGGGCCAAACATAAACTGGTCGTCTATATCGTAAGTCTTCTCATCGTCCGAATAATCCATCACCAAGGCACGCATGATCGTATAATCCTCAAAATGCGTCTTGGAGGCCAAGCTATAGATATACGGCATCAATTGATAGCGCAACTCGGTATAATACTTCATCGATTGGTACGTAGGCGATCCTTCCGGAGCGATATTATAGATCTCGCGGCAAGGATATTGCCCGTGGCTACGGAACAACGGACAGAAAGCCCCGAACTGATACCAACGGTTGTTCAACTCCCTCCATTCCCTCAAATCCTCGCTACCTTCCTTTGCGGCCATATAACGGTTCTCCACGCTGAAGCCACCGATATCCATCGTCCAGTAAGGGATACCGGACATGGCGAAGTTCAAGCCGGCGCTGATCTGCGCTTTCATATCCTCCCAGCGAGTACCGATATCGCCACTCCATGTAGCGGTAGAGTAACGTTGCTGGCCGGCGAAACCGGAACGGGTCAACAAGAATACACGGTCATCCGGGTTTACGCTACGTTGTCCGTCGTAGATCGCCTCGGCGTTCTCCAAGGCATACGCGTTGAAGTATTTCGTGGACGGGCCCAGATAAGTCGGTCCGCAAAGCGCCTTGCGATACTCGATATCCGTATTATCCTGTACGTTCGGCTCGGAAGCGTCCATCCACCAAGCGTCAATGCCCAAGGAATACAGATGCTCGTTCATCTGTTCCCAGAAAAGCTTGCGGGCTTCCGGGTTGTACGCATCATAGAAAGAACCGATATAACCCGGATAAATCCAGTCGCGGATACTATCCTTAATCGCCTGCTGATACATGGCACCCAGCGCGTCCAACTCTTTATAATGCTCTGTCGTATAATAAAACTTCGGCCATACGGAGATCATGATACGGGCATCCTTATCGTGGATTTCCCGAATCATGCCTTTCGGGTCCGGGAAGCGTTCCTTATCAAACTCATGGCTGCCCCACGCATCTACCGGCCAATAGCTCCAGTCCTGTACGATCACATCCAAGGGAACCTGCCGCCGGCGGTATTCGTTCAAGGCGGTCAATAGCTCCTCTTGCGTCTTATAACGCTCACGGCTCAACCAGAATCCCATCGCCCATTTCGGCATGATCTGGCTCTTGCCCGTAACCGTGCGGTAACCGCTGATCACCTTATCCATGGAAGACTCTCCGTTGATGAAGTAGTAATCGATATCATCCCCCATTTCCGACCAGAAAGCCAACCGCTCCCGCTCCTCCTCCGGTAGCGGAGATAATACCTTCAAGCCGATATAAGAGACATCGCCATCCGGCAACCATTCGATACGGATCGGATAGCGTTTGCCCTTTTCCAGATCGGCCGTAGCCTTGTAATCATTCGGGTTCCATGCCGCACGCCAACGTTCCGGGATGATCTCCTCGTTATTCACAAATACCTTGGTATAACCGGCGTAATGTAGTTTGAAATGATAAGTACCCGTCTCTTTCGCCTCGATCTCGCCCTCCCAAGTAGCGGAAGCGCTCGGCTTCGGGAAGTCTGCCGGCAGGTTCTTGATGGTTTTCAGATTCTCATAATCTACCTTATCTTCATCCCGCTGGATTAAAACGGAATTCTTCGCCTTATCCGTATAGTAGGTAGCGGTCAACGCCCCTGCCCTCCCGTCTTTTCCGTATAGGCCAAAGACATCGCCCAAATCGGCGTATGGACGCTTGTCGCCGAAACGGCTCAAGGAATAGTTATGCCAAAGTACACCATACCCTTTTGAGGAAACGATAAACGGCACGCTCACCTTCGTGTTATATTGGAAAAGCTCCTCGTTCTTGCCTTTGTAGTTGAACTCATCGCTCTGATGCTGTCCTAGGCCGTAAAGCCCTTCCTCGTCCTCACTCTCAAATACCTGACGTAAGGTATAGCCTTTGGTTCCTTCCACCTCGATCGGCGTAAATTCCTTGCCTCCGTTTGTCTTCTCACGAAGGATCGTGTGTCCGTTGGCGTCGGTAAAGCGAACCTCTCCGGTCTCCCGTGAAAGACGGGCCTGTGTGGTTTGCGTACTTACGATGATCGTATCCCCCGAGGTCGTTATCTGAAACGATGGGGCGGGCAACGATTTCGTGTCCTTGATCAAGTTCACTTGGTTGGAAAACTTACCATCCGGAGAGGCGATTACCCGGATAATATCATCAGAGATTACTTCCAATTTAACAGCCTTCGCCTGTCCGGAACGGATATCGGCGACCAAGCCATTCTCGACCTTCCGGTAAGCGGAATCAGTCATGCAGGAAGTCAGCAGGGAAAGCCCTAACGTGAATACCGCGATGTGTTGTTTCATATTCTATAGATTCTTTAATTATTTCCGATCAGCAATGAGTCCGAACAGGTTTTTCCATACAAGAAAAATGGTTCTTCATTCGTTGGCAAAATTAAAGGGTTCGCGGCGGACAGGAAGCCATAAATGTTTTGGGTTACGGGGAGAACCGTAAAAAGGTAGGGGAAGAATGTTTATTTTAAGGGGATATTTTGTTATATCCCCTAATTACGTGGCATTTATTTAGAAAAAGTTTATTTATGATAGTCAGAGGGAAGCCTTCCGAACTCATCCTTAAAATACTTCCGGAATAGCTTCACATCATTGAAACCGCACTCCAGCGCGACCTCGTTGACCCGCATCTGGCTCTTCTCCAATAACTGCGCCGCACGCTTCAAGCGCACCGTACGGATCAACTCCACCGGAGTCTTACCCGTGATGGAAAGGCATTTCTTGTAGAAGTTCACACGACTCATGCCCATCTCCCGGCTCAACCGTTCTACGGACAACTCCGGATTGGCGATCTGCTCCTCGATATAGCCGATGGCCTTACGCATCAACTCCTCATCCATGGAGCTAGCTTGTACCTCCGTCAAGGCGATGCCCATGGTAGAGGACTGCATAAAGGCCTTTTGCATCTTCTTCTTCATCTCGATCAAATGCCGCACCTTCAAGAGAAGCATCTCCATATTGAATGGCTTGCTGATATAATCATCCGCACCGGCTTCCAGACCGACCAGTTGGCTATCTTTTGCGGACTTAGCCGTCAACAGGATCACCGGGACGTGGGAAGTCCGAATGTCTCCCTTGATCCGGCGGCATAAAGTAATACCGTCGGTGATAGGCATCATCACGTCGCTGATCACCATATCCGGCAGCTCCTCCGGAATGAGTTTCCACGCATCTTCTCCATCCGCCGCCGTGAGTACCGAATAAACGCCACTCAAGCTTAACTTCATAAATTCCCGGAAATCCGTGTTATCATCTACGACCAGCAACGTAGGTCTTTCCGCCGGAGACGCATCCTTATCAGCGATCTCCGGATGCTCCTCAACCGGAGGCAAGATATCCCCTTCGGCAATTCCTTCCGGAGCCGAGATAATATCTTGGTTGTCCAAGGGGATCACCGGCAGCGTAACCGTAAACGTACTACCCGCTCCCGGCTCGCTTTTCACGGTTATCGTCCCATGATGCATCCGCACGAATTCCCGGCATAGGTGCAGGCCGATACCCGTACCTACCACGGGATTTCCCTTATCCGGGGAAGCCACCTGATAAAAGCGATCGAAGATAGCTCCTTGTTTATCCGCAGGAATACCGATACCGCTATCCGACACCTCGATAACCAGTTTGTTCTCTCCCTCCTTCTCCAACCGCAATCTAAGCGTCACCGAGATAGTACCTCCCTCCGGCGTAAACTTAAAAGCGTTACTCAGTAGATTAGAGACGATCTTGAAGACCTTATCCGTGTCAAACTTCATCGGGAGAGACGTGAAGACCGAGGAAAAAGAGAAATGAATCCGCTTTTGCTCCGAAAGCTCCTTGAAGGAATAAGCCACGTCACGCACAAACGGGACAATATCGCCGGTAGACAAGACCAAGCTATCCCCTTGCATATCGATCTTGCGGAAATCCAATAACTGGTTCACCAATTTAAGCAACCGGTCGGCGTTCCGATAGATCAACTTCAATATTTGCTGGGATTCCATGTCTTTCTCCGTTTTCATCAACTTCTCCAAAGGAGTCATGATCAATGTTAGCGGCGTACGGAACTCATGGCTTACGTTCGTAAAGAAACGAAGCTTCATCTCGTCCACCTCATGCTGCTGACGCACAGTAGCCCGTTCTTGCTCCTCCTCCAACTTCTTTTGCTGGATACGGAAAATAAAACGTATCACGCCATACGCCAATAATATACCAGCTATGATATACAACGCTATTGCCCATCCGGTAGCCCAGAACGGAGGCAGGATCGTGATCTGCAAGCTCGTGATCTCCTTGCTCCAAATCCGGTCGTTATTCATCGCCTTTACCTTGAAAGTGTAAGTTCCCGGGTTCAAGTTCGTATAGGTAATACGACGTTCCAAGGCGCTTACGGTAGTCCATTCCGAGTCGAAGCCCTCCATCTTAAAAGCATATTTATTCTTCAAAGGAAGGAAATAACAACAAGAAGAGATGGTAAAGGAGAAATTACGTTCCGTATAATTCAGTTTCAATTGCTTGGTACAGGTGATATCTTTATCCAAAATCACATGCCCGTCATACGCCTCTCTCGCCGTTATCGGGACATTATTCACCATAAGTCCGGTTATCACCGCCGGTGGAGCATAGCTATTATAACGTATCCGGGCAGGATCAACGAAGGTAAGACCGTTTGTCCCACCAAACGCCAACTCACCCGTTTCCAGCCCACAAGCGCTATTCACATTAAACACACGTCCTTGAACGCCCTCATTCTCATCATAGCTATTCCAATCGAACGTATAATTATTATCCGTATCCCGATTCGGAACGATATTCAATAAGCCGTTCTTCGTCCCCACCCAAACCGTATGATATTTATCCTCCAAGATAGACATGATGCTGTTATCCGGTAATCCGGAAGAATGGTTCAACCGATACATCTTATCATTCAACCTATCATATATATGTAGCCCATGATTACTCCCGATCCATACCCATTGGCGGCTATCACAAAATACGACATTGATGATTTGATCCTCAAACACGGAACGTCCATCCTTCGTGCCGTTAAAAGAAGTAACAGCCCCCGTCTCCGGGTTGATCCAGTTCACTCCTAAAGAAGTTCCAACGACAATATTCCCCTTCTCATCCCCGGAAAGGCTATATACGATATCCGAGTTAATCGCATTCTCCTTATCCCCCATGCGATAATACGTCCATTTCCCGGTAGATTGATCCAAGCAATCCAGGCCGCCTTCCAACGTACCGATCCACAAACGATTCTTGGCATCGACATACAAACTATACACGCTATTATTGGATAAGCCGTCCTTACTGCCCGGGATATCCCGATAATGCTTGAAACGTTTCCCGTCAAAACCGGTCAACCCCTCCATATAAGTACCCAGCCATAACTTGCCATCCAAATCTTTCGCCATACTAATCACGACATCGCCGGAGATAGCGTTCTCGCTTTCCCGTCCCGCCCGGTAGCGGACATACTCCCCGGTTTCCCGATCGTAACGTAATAGGCCGTTTCCGCTAGTACCGATCCACAGATCCCCTTCTTTATCTTCTACGATACAATTAAAGTCATTATTAAAGATATCCCGCATCAACTCCAAAGGGTACCGGATAGTCTGGAATTTAAAAATGCTCTCATGATAATAGTTGATGCCGTTTTTATAAGTGCCGGCCCACATAATCCCCGTATCATCCCGATACAAGCAGATCACGCTATTCTGGCTCAAACTCGTTTGGTTAAACGGGTTATTTCGTATATAACGCATCCGGTTCAGACGTTTATCCAAGATATTGATACCGCCATGATCGGTAGCGATCCAGATATTACCGTTCATATCCTCCGCCACGTCACGCACCATTATAGAGGATAAAGCGACCGAGGTTTCGGTCGTATAATGTTTCCACTCCTTGCTTTTGGGATTTAGGCGAAAGAGACCTCTACTATATCCGGGATTTAAGAAAAACCACAGATCCCCGTCACTATCGGCGAACACATAGAATAACTGGGCATTCGCATATTGAGTCAGATACTCATCCCGATAGACAGATTCTCCGGATGCCTTATCGATCCCCTCTACCACTCCCGAGGTATGGACTACATATAGACGATCGCCCACGTCACTCATATCACAAACCCGACCATCCTCTTTATTTAGTGGATACGAATAAATCTTTCCCCTCGCTTGATCATAACGACAAAATTCATTCGTATAGGTAGCGAAATAGAGTTGTTTATCATTGTCGACGAATATCTTAGCGGGAGGATTCTCTAGACGTAAGCTATCTAATATTTCCTTCTCCGGAATAAAACGGTCATTACCGGGCTCATATACGCAAAGTTGGTTCGTATTATAGGTAATCCAAATACGCCCATCAGCGGTTTCTTGAAGTTCGGAGACATGCTCCTCCCTAAAAGGCAACCCGCTTTCCTTGTATTTATAATGCTTAAACTCATACCCATCAAAACGGTTTACCCCAGAAGTGGTACCCAACCACATAAACCCCTTCCGGTCTTTCAGGATACAAGTGATCTCATTGGAAGACAGACCGTCCTGTACTCCCAGACGGTTGAAAAGAATATCTTCCGCCGCAAGTCCGGATCCCAATATTCCCCAAGACAGGATCATTATGATACAGAGTAGAGTTTTCGTTTTCATACTTAGCAAATATAGATATTTCCCGAAAACGAACCAAACCAACCGGTATCTAATTCTGCTGCAATGCGGGTTGCAGTAAACATACACGTAAAGTATCCATATATAAGAACATGATTATTAAAAATTATCCCGTACATTTGTCTTTCGATTGGAATAGAAATGAATAAGGCGCAATGATTGTTGTAAGAGATTTTGACAGACTGAAAGGAAAGGAACTGGTGGCTACGATCGGATTTTTCGATGGTGTGCATCTAGGACACCGTTTCTTAATCGACGAGATGAAAGAGATTGCCAAAGCACGTAACCTGCCATCGGCCGTAATCACCTTCCCGGAACATCCCCGGGCCGTATTGCATGCGGATTACCAACCGAAGCTATTAAATTCTTTCGAGGAAAAGTTACAGCAATTAGAGACTACCGGAGTAGATTATTGCATCGTATTGGATTTTACGATCGAGCTATCCCGGCTCTCGGCCAAGGAATTCATTACCTCTATTTTAGCGAAGAGCCTGCATGTAAAGACCTTATTGATCGGATATGACCATCGTTTCGGGCACGATCGGACGGATGGCTTCGAGCAATATGTCGTTTATGGCACCGAATGTGGTATCGAGGTGCTGAAGGCATCTCCCTATGACGAAGGAAATACGGCCGTCAGCTCTTCCGAAATCCGGAAATTACTTCAAGCCGGAAATGTAGCTGAAGCCGCTTATTTACTGACCTATCCCTATCAATTGCTGGGCCATATCGTCAGCGGCTATAAAGTGGGACGCACGCTAGGATTTCCCACGGCGAATATACGGGTAGATGAACCTTTTAAAGTCATTCCGGGTATTGGCGTATATGCCGTATGGGTGGAGGTGGAAGGCGAACGATATAAGGGAATGCTTTATATCGGTGACCGTCCGACACTCAATAATGGGAAGGACATATCCATGGAGGTCAATATTCTGGATTTCTCCGGAGATATCTACAATGATAGCATTCGTGTCTCATTCGTTCAATACGTACGCGGAGACATCAAATTCGATTCCTTAGAAGAATTGAAAGCCCAACTGGAGAAAGACAGATGCACCGTAAATAATTTATTATAATATGGAAAGATATTACGAAGCGATTGATTTATTAAAAGGCATGATCTCCCGTCCGTCTTTCAGCCGGGACGAGACCGCCGTAGCGGATTTCCTGCAAGCAGAATGGCAAAAGGCCGGACAAAAGGTGTTCCGCAAAGGCAACAACCTGTGGATCATCGCCCCGGATTTCGATTTCGGTAAACCGACCCTTTTACTCAACTCCCATATAGACACCGTCAAGCCCGCTTCCGGTTGGACCAAAGACCCGTTCACTCCCGAAGAGACCGAGGATGATCAATTATATGGACTGGGCAGTAACGATGCCGGGGCGAGCGTAGTCTCCCTCTATGAAACCTTCTGTATCTTAAGCGAGAAAGAACAACCTTATAATCTAATCTTCCTTGCGTCTTGTGAGGAAGAGGTATCCGGGAAGAATGGCATTGAAAGCGCATTGGCCGAGCTTCCTCCTATCTCCTTCGCTGTCGTAGGTGAACCTACGGGTATGCAACCCGCCGTAGCCGAGAAAGGGCTAATGGTACTGGATTGCACCGCTATCGGAAAGGCCGGACATGCCGCACGTAATGAGGGCATCAATGCCATCACTTTAGCGATGAAGGATATAGAATGGTTCAGCACCTATCAATTCCCGGAGAAAAGCGACTTCCTCGGACCGGTGAAAATGACTGTCACCATCATCCATGCCGGTACACAACACAATGTCGTTCCCGATAAATGCGAATTCACGGTAGATATCCGCACCAACGAATTTTATACGAACGAACAGTTATTCGAGCTAATCAAGGAAAAGGTTCATTGCGAGATCAAGGCCCGCAGCTTCCGCCTTAGCTCCACCCGCACGGATCTGGATCATCCTTTTGTGCGACGGGCGATCTTAATGGGAAAAGAGCCTTTCGGCTCTCCTACGCTTAGCGACCAAGCCTTGATGCGTTTCCCCTCCGTAAAGATAGGGCCGGGAAACTCGGCACGTTCCCATTCCGCAGACGAATACATCAAGGGACCGGAGATCCGGGAAGCGATCGATACCTATGTAAGGTTACTGAATGGATTACAACTATAGCTTATGTTAAAAAAGATACTGGGGACAATAGGCTCGCGTTATCTGATAGCTTTCCTTAACCTAGCGCTGATCTTCATTAATGCGAAGGTGCTGGGAATCGAGGGCGTGGGGATGATCGGGTTGATCGTGGCCTCGGTAAATATAGCGGTAATCGTCAATGGGATTTTATGCGGGAATACGATTGTCTATTTCATGAATCGTTACTCCATGCGGACAATTTTCCTTCCCGCATATCTGTGGACACCTATCGGCTCTTCCCTAGCTTGCGGCTTCATGTATCTTACCGGGCTTTTACCCACCGGCTATCGGCTGGATATCTTCTTGTTGGCGATCTTGAGCTCTACGGTAAACGCCAATGCCCGCTTCTTGTTGGGTAAAGACAATATCAAAGGGTTTAATCTCACGTTTATATTGCAAGGAGGACTGCTATTTTTCGTCTTACTCTATTTCTATTATATATTGAAGCGCCCGGACGTACGGTCGTATGTCTGGGGATTATATGTCACGAACGGCATAGCCTTTATTGCCAGCCTATCGATGCTTGTTCCTGATTTCTTAAAGGAGACATCCCGGTCTTCCGGCAAATCGCTCTACGGTCTATTAAAAGAAATGTTTGCCTACGGCCTGTGGGCCGGCGCGGACGGATTGGCGGAAACCTGTACTACCCGACTCAATTATTTCCTAATACAACGTTTCGCCGGGTTGGGAAGTGTAGGCTTGCTAGACGCTGGGACCAAGATCTCCGAGAGTGTATGGAATATTAGTCGCAGCGTAAGTTTCATCGAATACAGTAGCGTGGCCAAGACCTCAGAGGCAACGGAACAAAAACGTATTACCTTACAGCTTTTCAAATTGACCTTTTGCGCTTTAGCCCTCGTGATGGGATGTATCCTATTGGTACCGGAATGGATATATACGGATTATCTTTTCAGCGCCGAGTTCAAAGGCATACGTAAAGTGATAGGCGGATTATCGATCGGAATCGTAGCGTTAGGCTGCAACAGCATCATCAGCCATTATTTCATCGGCAGCGGAAAGATCCGGTACAGTACGGCAAGCTCGTGCGTAGGGCTTATTGCCTTATTAATCTCCGGCTTTTTACTCATCCCGTCTTACGGGGTCGTAGGTTCCGCTATCACGACCAGTATCGCCTTTACCTCTATGCTGGTTTTCTCATTGACGGTCTTCTCCCGGCAAACACTTACACGCTGGAATGAGTTCCTTCCGGACAAAAAAGACTTCCAAGCTTGCAGAATTCATATACAAAAATCCTTGTAATTCTATCACGAATTTTATCGATAACGCTATCAAGTTCACGGAAAAGGGGACAATTACGCTTGAAATGATTTCGTGCAAGGTACAGCTCTCGGGTTATCAAAACATAGACTGTACCCTATAAACAAACTCCATCCAAACCCAATAACGGATCGCTTTTCCTAAGAACATGGAGATCGCCACGACCCATATATTAGCCCGCAAGAAACCTAGAGCGACAGCGATAAAATCACCGATACCGGGAAGAAAAACAAAGAAGCCCATCCAAGAGCCTTTTCCCTTGATCCAATCCTGCACCTTCTGTAGTTTTACCGGATCGAGTTTGAGGTATTTCTCGATCCACTCTACCTTTCCCTGCATCCCCAACCAATAGCAGCTCATTCCACCTAAGAAATTACCAAGCGTAGCGGCGATCATACAAGGCCAATAAGCCGAACCCGCCAATAATACACCCGTCAATACGGCCTCACTGCTAAACGGCAAGATCGTAGCCGCTAAGAAAGAAGCGATAAACACCCCGATATACCCGTAGGCTATAAGAAATTCCATATACGTATCATTAATAATGCGATAAACATAACTACCGAGAAATGGAACAGCCAAAAGATATATTTCCCCCGGTTCACCGTAAAAAAATGGGCGATCAGGATAGACGCCGGTACACAGGCCATTTCCAGAAATTCCTCGGACGACTGCTCATAGATAAAGAACAATCCAAACGACCAAATGGCCATGACAATCAGAAAAGAAAGAAACTGACGAGTACGCAAATTATCCTCATACTCATGTGTAACGATGTTTAATGAAGCAATGATCGTTAATCCCGCCACTAAAACAATCTGTATCCAATCTATAATTCCCGTCCCTAGTACCGCAAGGAAACGGATCTTGAATAAGGAGGTGAAAGGTATGGTAAATACCGTGAAATCCCATTCCCAGACACACCATCCGAAAACAAACCAATAAACCGTCAAGATTCCGAACAAGGAAGCGACAAATGTCCGGATATTCAATGTCCTGAAATTATACATTCCCAACCAAAACAGCGGCAAGAACCAAAGGATGTGTATCCACAACAGACTTCCGATACTGATAATCAAGGATGCGTTATAAGCCTTATCCGTAGCGTCCGGGTCATGATAAGAGGTAAATAACTGATAAAGGGCCAATATCAAACAAAACACCCCGACAGATGTTGATTTCAAGGGAAAGAAATCCGGGTTTGTACTTGTCAACAAGGCATAGAAGAGAAAGGGAAGCAATGTCTTCTCACGAATCAACATCAACGCATAGTTTACCCGATGCACCAGAAACGCACCACCGGCCATCAGCAAAAAACCGATCAAATAGGTAAACAACTTACCCGGAAGAATCAGACAGAGGGCATTCCATAAAGGAGGAGCCGTCACCTCTCCATACACGGGATAGCCTACCGAATCCACATACCCCACGATCCAACAAAAAATACAAGCGCAAAGCATGTACAAATGGGTCATAGGTGTCGCTATAGTATATCTACGTCCGTAATATGAAGTTGTTCCTCTTGCCATAATCTTATCTTAGTGTGAAAATACGGTACCTGCGTTAGTGCAAGCACCGGAGCGACGTTCGTAGTGAACGCCGACCGGTACTCACCGTAAACGCCGACTGACGTTCACTGCAAATGCCGACCGGCGTTCTCGATAAACGCAATTATAAATCAAACCCGATATCCCGACGGAAATACTTCTTATCGAAATCGATCTGCTTAGCTCCGGCGAAAGATTGGGCCAAAGCCTCTTCCTTAGTAGCCCCATACGAACTGACCGCGATCACACGGCCGCCATTCGTCAGGATCTGGCCGTCTACCAGCTTCGTTCCGGCATGGAACACTATATTGTTCGAGGATACGCCATCCAATCCCGTGATTACCTTATTTTTCTCGTAAGCCTCCGGATAACCGCCGCTTACCAACATAACCGTAACCGCCGCACGAGGATCTTGTACCAATGTACGCCCCGCTAAATTACCTTCCGCTACCCCTTCCAGCAAATCAACCAAATCGCTTTGGATACGAAGCATGACTACCTCCGTCTCCGGATCACCCATACGACAATTGTATTCTATAACCATCGGCTCATTCTTCACATTGATCAGACCCAAGAAGATGAAACCTTTATAATCGATATGCTCCGCTTTCAATCCCTCTACGGTAGGACGGATAATACGCTCGTCCACCTTCGCCATAAAGACCTCATCAGCGAAAGGAACCGGAGAAACAGCTCCCATGCCACCGGTATTCAAGCCCGTATTGCCCTCGCCGATACGCTTATAATCTTTCGCTACCGGAAGCACCTTGTAATCGTTGCCATCCGTCAAGACGAATACGGAGCATTCGATACCATCCAAGAACTCCTCGATCACGACCGTCTTGCTCGCGTCGCCAAACATTCCGCCCAGCATATCTCCCAGCTCTTTCTTGGCTTCCTCCAAGTTATCGATAATCAGTACCCCTTTACCGGCAGCCAATCCATCCGCTTTCAATACATAAGGAGCGGAAAGAGATTCCAAGAACGCATAACCTTCCTCTAAGTTTTCAACGGAAATACTCTTATAACGAGCAGTCGGGATATTATGACGCATCATGAACGCCTTGGCGAAATCCTTGCTACCTTCCAATTGGGCACCTTCCCCACTCGGGCCGATCACGGGGATGGAGCTTAATGCCTCATCCTTCTTGAAATAATCATAAACACCCTTCACCAATGGGTCCTCGGGACCTACCACGACCATATTCACTTGGTTCGCCAACACAAAATCCTTGATAGCGGCAAAATCATCCGCTTTGATATCCACGTTCGTTCCTACCAACGCAGTTCCCGCATTACCGGGAGCGATAAATAACTTATCAACTTTCGGGCTTTGAGCGATCTTCCAAGCGATCGCATGCTCACGCCCACCAGAGCCTAATAACAATATATTCATATCTCTTCTAATTTTCAATTCTCAATTTTTCAAGTAATCATCGAAATACCTCGTAATCTTCTCATGCAAATGCGGACGGTCCTTACCGGTCACGTTATGCTCATGACGAGGATAAACAAAGTAATCCGGATACGTATCAGCCTCTACGCAAGCCTTCAAGAAACCTAGGCTGTGTTGCCACACTACCACCGGATCGATATCCCCATGTATCATCAGCAGATGGCCTTTCAGATTGCCGGCCTTCAGTTTCAGGTTCGCGTTCTTATAACCTTCCGGATTATCCTGCGGGCGATCCATATAACGCTCGCCATACATGATCTCGTAATTGCTCCAGTCGATAACCGGCCCTCCGGCCACGCCCACCTTAAAGATCTCCGGATACGTCAGCATCAAGTTCGTTGTCATAAAACCGCCATAACTCCAGCCATGTACCCCGATACGGTCGGCATCCACATAAGGCAAGGATTTCAAGAACTCGACCCCCTTCACTTGATCCGCCATCTCGTTGATACCCAAATTACGATGAATCACGCTCTCAAAAGCATGCCCGCGGTTCGCCGAGCCACGGCTATCCACGGAAAACATCACATAACCTCTTTGTGCCATATAGAGATCCCAGCCACGAGCCCCGTTTTGCCAGTCGCCCGTAACCAATTGGGCATGCGGGCCTCCATAGACGTAGACAATCGTAGGATACTTCTTCGTCTCATCCAAATCCGGCGGTAAAGTCAACCGGTAATTCAAGCGAGTCTTACCATCGGCAGCAAGGATATATCCAACCTTGATCTGCGGCATCCGATACGATTTAAAAGGATCCGGAGCGGAAAGTAAGGTAGAAATCACCTTAGCGTCCTTTACACGGATTAAATCGATATCCCTCGGGGTAGAAGGAGAACTTACATAATCAATCGCATATTCGCCGGAGGGACTCAGCAACCAACGGTGCACGCCCACTTTCCAACTCAAGCAATTCATGATATCACCCGTTCTCAAATCCGTCTCCCAAATATAACGTTGCATCCCCGTTCCTTGCATATTCGGAGATACGGGATGAGGTGCCGTTCCCTCGAAAATCACCTTATTTCCGTCTTTGCTAAAGCCTAGCACCTTGGTAACCACCCATTCCCCACCGGTTAGCTTCCTTAATTCCTTTCCAGTCGTATCATACAGATATAGATGGTTATAGCCATCCGCCTCACTCTGCCAGATAAACTTATCCGGATCGTTCGGCAAGAAAAGCACGGGATGCTGCGGCTCCACATAACAACGATCCGTCTCGGTAAACAGATCAGCCTCTTTCTTTCCCGTCAAGGCAGAGTACCGCACCAAATGCATCTCGTTCTGCTCACGATTCAACTCAGCGATATAAATACTCTTCTCATCCGGACTCCAAGCGATATTTGTTAAATATTTCTCTTTCGGCAAGCCTGTCTCCAACCAAACCGTCTGCCCGGTAGCTACCTGATAGACACCCACCGTAACCTCATGGCTCTTCATTCCAGCCATCGGATATTTATGAGGAACCGGCGTAGCGCAACGAGTATCGATATTCACCAGCGGGTAAGCGGTCACCATACGCTCATCCATACGATAAAACGCTAGAGCCGAACCTTTAGGAGACCAAAACATACCTTTCGTAATCCCGAACTCCCGTTGATGGACAGCCTGTCCGCATACGATTCCATCCTGTGTTTCACGTGTAACAATCGTATTTCGTCCATCCGGGGATAAAATATGCACATTGTTTCCCTCCGTAAAAGCTAAGTTATTCGTAGCCGGACAAAAGTCATAATTCGCCCAGTTATTCTTCAAAGCATAATCAGCGACTACCTTATTCTTCTTATAGTCATAATGAATCCGGTGCTGTTTGCTAGTAAAAGCCAAGACCGAACCACTTTCATAGGGTACCGAAAAGCTAGGCAAGGAACCAACCGTCTGTAGGTTTGCCACCGTCAAGGCCCCATTCAGTCTTTCCAACGAAAAAAGGACCTCTTCTTTTTTCCCCGGCTTAGCTCCTAACACGCTATCTCCCTTAACATATAAGTACTCGTCCCCGCACCATCGTAACTGTTTCAAGTCACGAGGTACGAAGCGGCTATACGTTTTTCCTCCCGGAATCAAGTCGTGCAAGGAGAGTTGCTTATCTTGGGCGGTAATCGACATCGTTAATAAAATCAGACATAGGCTTATGAATAAAGATGATTTAATCCTCATAATCATCATACCCTCTCCGTTTTATAGGCTTTATAGGTTTGCTAAACGGGCGCTTTCCATCCCGCTTATGATCGCCAAACCCTTTCTTACGGTCATCCTCATCCCGATAACGCATTTTCACAGGACGTTCTCCTTTTGGCTTGATCGGCTTACGAACCGGGGCATCCACGAATTTCTTGCGGACCGGACGATCCTCTCCCCGATCCTCTCCAAAGATACGTTTCCCCGGAATGGAAGCGAAACGCTCCTCATCATCCTCGCTATGAGCAGCGGCGAAACGACGCTCCGGACGATCCACACGACCCGTACGGAAGTTTGGACGATCATTGCCTCTACGCTCGAAAGAGCCTTCCGATCTGCGCGGACGCTCCTCTCCATCCTCATTCAATGCCTTTTTGAAGTCCTTATTGGTTCCCTCAAATAACTCATAGCAACGGTATTCGCACTCCAAGGAACCGTTCATCAATTTGATCTTCTCGCTCGGGCGCAAGCCGATCTTATCGAAACATTCATCTTTATAGCTCAAAATCCAAGCCTTATATCCCATGAACACATGTTTCAAACGCTCGCCGATCATATTATACAATCCCAATAGATCACGAGATGATATACGCTCTCCATAAGGTGGGTTCGTCACCAATATACCTGGCTTCGGAGCCTCTGTATATTGTTGGAACGGTTTCACCTTCAGATCGATATATTTCATCAAGCCAGCGCTACGGATATTCTCCAAGGCGATATCGATAGCGGCTTGGGAAATATCGGAGCCATAGCAATGGAAAGCGAACTCACGCTCCCCGCTCTCATCATTATAAATACGATCGAACAATTCCTCATCATAGTCCACCCATTTCTGGAAAGCGAACTCTTTCCGATGGATACCCGGAGCGATATTCAAGGCGATCATGGCAGCCTCGATCAACAATGTACCGGAACCACACATCGGATCTACGAAATTAGATTCTCCTTTCCAACCGGTTTTTAGGATCATGCCGGCAGCCAACACCTCATTCAACGGAGCTTCCGTTTGATCCACCCGATAACCACGCTTGTGCAAAGACTCGCCGGAGCTATCGATAGATAAGGTACAATCGTTATGCGAAATATGGATATTGATATATAAGTCCGGGTTATTGACACGAACGGACGGACGCTTCTTGAACTTCTCGATGAAATAATCCACGATAGCGTCTTTCGTACGGTAAGCGACAAACTTCGAGTGATTGAAATCCTCGGAATAGATCACCGAGTCGATCGCGAACGTCTTGTCCAGCGACAAATACTTCTCCCACTCTACCTTTTTCACCTCTTTATAAACGGTATCAGCATCTTTGGCCTTGAAATGATAAATCGGTTTCAGAATGCGCAGGGCAGTACGGCAGTGGAAATTCGCTTTATAAAGCAATTCCTTATCACCCGTAAAGGAAACCATACGACGACCGATCTGCAAGTCGTTGGCACCTAAAGCTAATAACTCCTCGGCCAAGATCTCTTCCAACCCGTATAGGGTTTTGGCCACCATTTCAAATGTCTCGCTCATTTTAATTGAAAATTGAGAATTGAGAATTGAAAATTATTCCCAATTGCGTATTACGTTGTTTATTATTAATTATTCTCATTTCGCTCTCTGACATGCTTCGATCTCCTTCCGGCTACCCTCTTGATAATTTTCAATTCTCAATTTTCAATTGTGTAACCGTACTCCCTGCCGGTACATCCTCCGCTATCCAGACGTTACCACATATCGTAGCCCCTCCGCCAATCCGGATTTTACCGATTAAGGTGGAATTAGAATATACTGTCACATGATCTTCCAAGATAGGATGACGGGCTACGCCACGGATAGCGTTACCGTTCTCATCGGGGGGAAGTTTCTCTCCCGCCAAGCTGACGCCCTGAAAGATTCGGACGTAATTGCCGATCACGCTCGTCTCGCCGATCACCGTACCCGTCCCGTGGTCTATCGAGAAATGATGACCGATCTTCGCGCCCGGATGGATATCGATACCGGTCTCGGAATGTGCCATCTCCGTAATCATACGAGGAATATAAGGAACCCCGAGCTTATACAATTGATGGGCGATCCGGTAATTACCGATCGCCCGGAAACCGGGATAACAAAATATGACCTCACCTAGATTTTGAGCGGCGGGATCGCCATTGAAAGTCGCCTCCACATCCGTAGCCAGCAGACCGCGAATCTCCGGAAGCGTAGAGATGAAAGCCTCCGAAATAGCCTCTGCCTCAGCGGAGATCTTTTCTTCCGGGCAAGTCACGCAAGATGTATCCGCAAAACAAAGTCCCGCATAAACCTGCTTGGATAATAAAGAATGAAGAGTCTCAACATTTACGCCCGTATGAAAACGGATCGTCTGTTTACTGATACGGGCATTCCCATAATAACCGGGGAACAGGATCGCACGGCATAGATCGATGATCTCTTTCAGCACCTCGCCCGAGGGCAGCGCCTCCTCATCCCTGTACGCATGGAACAATTGTTTATACGATGCCTCATCCGACAGCTTCTCCACCGTATCGCCCAATACGCTACTATGCCTCTGTATATCCATTATTTGCGGAATATTCTTTATAATGCGCAAAAATAGTATTTTATTTGAGAACACCTTCACGAAGAGGCATCAAAAATACAGCCAACGACTAATATTACGTTCTATAGCGCTAAATTCCACGCCAACCTTTATCAACTTACGCCCATCCGCCTGATAGAGTTATAAATAAATAATCTTCATATCGAATACTTTACCACATCCAATGCTCCACTTTCATCAAGAGCCAAGGCGACCAGAAAACCATCGGAAAGGTCTACGGCAATCCTCTTTATTGAACGATCAAAATTCAATTGCTTCTTTAACTTGCCATCCCAAGAAAGAACCAGCAATGTGGATAAATTAGAAAAATCCACAGAACCATCGTACAAGCAATATACATACTGATCCGTACCGAATATATCGATAAAGCATTTTGTCGTCCCAAGAACATCCACTTGGGTATCATTCTTCTTCAGTAAAGGCACGATAGGCTCCTTCCCATACGTAAAGCTCCTTTGATAAGTTCCCTTCAAATCGTAAAAATCAATTTGGTTGAAGAAACGCAAGGCAGCAACCACACTGTTTTGCCGCTCATTCACACAAAGATTAGGCAAATAAGCGACGTGCTTACAAGAACGATACGTTCTTGCTACTTTTGGTGGCTCCACCCAATAAATTCCCTCTTCCCGATTCGCATAGCAGAAAGGACCATAAACATTTTTCTCTACGATCGGAACCGCATAAACTTCTTTCGTGGTGACATTATAATGCGTAGAGGGAACAAGTTCGGGTATTAGTATATATTTCCGATCAAAACGCAAAGAATCCGCCAGCACCTGCATCTTATTAAATGTAAGTTGGTTATCCACGATCCAGAACTCATCCTTTCCGGCGGGTTCTTTTGTATTTGACTTCATAAACTCCGGATTAGAGAAATAAGTGGCACCATATCCTTTCAACGCAAACGCATGCAGGTGCGACAAATCATCTTTGTCGAATACTTGAATGATCGTATCACACCCACGAGCCAACAACACCAAATAAGACTCGGTAAGACCAATCCCATCATAGCATACACCAGAATCCCCTTTCATTAACAAATTTCCCTCCAGCCGTTTTTCTTCTCTTTCCGCATCGGAACAAGCGAGAAGAAACAAAGCGAAGAATACAATAATCCCATACAATACTCTCATGACCTTTCTATTTTAAATAAACATAAGATCGGATTATCGTCCTGTGTACGATTCTCCGCTATCCGTCTCAAATCCTCATAATGTATCTGATTACGCAACAGCACCGTCGAACTGATCTTCCCGATAAAATAATCTTTATACACTCCGCAAATACCGTAAAAGCCTGTCAACCCCGTAGCCCTTATGAAGTTGGGGAACGCATACGAGAATGCCTCTTTCCTATCCTTGTCATAAAATCCGAAGTAAGTTACCTTATCGCACATATAGGTCGCATGCAGGATCTGTTCGGTCTCCAGCAGCCCAAAAGAATTTACATAGCCGGAGCGAAACAGATCGCCAGAGAAATCTCTCCCGCCTCTCCCTTTCTCCTTGACATACTCGATAGGAGGCATACTTTTATCTCCGAAGCGAACTTTATAAGCAGGCTCCAACATCCCGTCCTTCACTTTCCACACTTCGGGGGTAAAGGGGAAATGCGCATACCAATCCCCAGCAAAGGCATGCAACGTCTTGCTCCCATTGATCGTATGGCCGGACGTGAAATAAGCCGGTCCCAACAATGCGTCTTGCTCTCCTTTCCTGTCCGTGGCTTTCAGATAGAAGTTTTCCCTTTGCGGTGTCGCAAATCCCAAAGGATAATACCAAATCCAATTCTCCTTATCCAAAGGGGCGCAGTCCACAAAATAATCAGCTACATCTTGCGTGGATATATATTGATAGGTATCCAGATCATAACGCAATAAGGCCGTCCCACCAAAATCCACCAATGTCAAGATTCGCTCTTTCTCATCCACGAAAAAGTGAGTTAGATAAAGATACTCTTCCGGCCCTTGTCCCCGCAAGCCTACACGAGTAATAAAATTTCCTTGATCACTGAATACAAAAAGCGCATTTATCTCATCACTTCTATCGAATACAAAAATACGATCGTCCACCCAGCAAACCCGGTAGAGATCTTTTAACAGCACGCTATCCTTCGTCTCCAAAGGAATGAATCTGCATTCCAAATGTTCCTGCAAGCCAACCGTACAATCGTTTCCGAAATCCACCACGTCCCACTCTTCCGATCGATTCTCGCATGCGATCAAAATGGAAGCCAGACTTATCATCACTAAATAATATAGTTTTCTCATGTTTTTCATATTAGATTCAGACCACTAATATACGTAACTTTTTGAAATACGCCAACTGCACAAGTTTTCCTAAGCGCACAATCGGAATTCACGAGAAGTACTACTTCCTTGGCCTATGAAGTATATCTCTTAGGGATACAGTGCTTATTTTCCACATAGTTATTGTACATTTTTCCAAATGCATTTAAAACCTCATTATCTGTTTCCCAAAACACGTACGTGTTTTCACAAATTCTCGTACATGTTTCCGGAAAAACACGTACATGTTTTTCCGGAAACATCATCAACTTTTTATCAATCTGATTATAAATACATTATCAATACGTATATTTTAAATACTTACTGTATTTTTCACTATCAACAAAACACCTTATGGTTATGATTTTTGAAGCCCCAAGAAGGCTTTATTTACGAGCTTATCGACTTCCTTATACAGCCGTTGTATTTCCTTTGTATCCAATCCATTTTGTTCCCACTCCGTCTTATGAGCGTCGAATAAATCGAAAATCCGGTTCTCTACCGCACGAAGCTGTTGGATATAACCAGATTGGTCATCATTCCATAACAGTTGCCAATGCAAATACTTTTGGCCGTTGCCACGATGTATGGAGTAGACATTCTTCTGTAATTGAACGGAATACCAATCTAATAGGGCTGTTTTATAGGATGCGTCGTAAGTAACTAAAGCACTTTGCTCCTTTCCCATTTTCACCCAAAGAGGAATAGCGACAGAGGTAGGAGGATATCCCAAGGCAGTCCACATCGTTGTCAATTCCGGATTCATACCGGATTTTACGCCTTGGATTACGATAGAAGCCGTACTTTCTAGACGGGGGATGAAATCCTGCTCCACAAACCAGCCTGTACGATTGTTCGGACTTTGTCCCTTGTCCATCAAATCGATATCCAGCAAGCTATTATAAAAAGAGCGGGAAGCCTGCTGAAAGATACGCTGAGGAGTAAATCCTTCGTTCCGCATTTCCTTAAAGATCTTTTTCGCATTCTCATAACGTACATATCCTTTGCCTTCATCCGTACGCCCCTCGAAAGAGAAATTCGTATAAATCAAGTAACCTTCCGGCGCCAGATTCGGATCATTCGCGTCTTTCTTATAATATCGCTCATTATTCGTCTCATAATAAGCCGCACCACCATAAGCATCGATCACTCCGAAATTAGCCTCCACACGCATCGGGCGAGGCAAGGTATCCAAGAAATGCTCGAAATCCTGCACCGTCTTACAGACTCTCAAGGCTTTTCGCATCAAGTTTCCCTCTTGATCCATCTCCTTTATATCATCGTCTTTCAAGTTATAAGAAGCCGTATTCATGATAGAGAAGCCCGTCTCATTGCTTCCGGTCCACACGGCTCCCTCCGGATCATCGCTATTTACCAGCCCCAGAAAACGATAGCCACCTTCGTCAAAATAACTGATATGGTTATACGGAGCACCGGTATCCCGGTGTTTCCACATCAACGGACGGCCATCGGGAGTAGCCTTTCCAGTGATTATAATGGAGGTACAAGCCTTGTCAACCACCGGAAAACAAAGACATAGAACGAATAAAAGAAGTAGTTTTTTCATATCATTTATTGATTTAATAAGATTTCTTATGAGGAGCGCCAAATTCCTTACAGCTGACCTCGTCTATATCTACCGTCCAAATCTTCACGTTACGGACCGCCGGATCGCTATAACGGAAAGTCTTATCGGAATATTGCTTCATGATAATATCCAAGGCTTCCACCTTCTTGTCGAAATCCTCTTCGTAAGCGACCTTTCCCCAAGCGATCACGCTCTTCGAACGCATACGGTAGCTACAAGCTACCTCCGGATGCTGGAAAACCAAGGCATGGTCAATACTAAACGTAATACAGACTTTCGGATTACGTTCCAATATAGAGATGCTTCGTCCATCCTGCGCCGAGTGTAAATAAATCACGCCATCCTTATAACCGAAATTCATCGGCAATACATAAGGCGTTCCATCTGTATCCGCCATGCCAACGAAGCAAACATCGCTCTGGCGGATAATCGATTCGATCTGTTCCTTGTCCGTGTGTATAAGTGTCTTCATATTCCTTATGTTTAAATCTAACTTGATGCAAAATTAAAAAAATCATCTGTTTCTGCAACCCTTTATAACCCGCACTCGTCTATTAAGAAAAGAACCTAAAAAATTAAAGACGATGAAGACGAGAGTATCACTTTTTATATTCTGCATACAGATGATCGCGGTTTGCGGATTCGCAGCCGACAAACGTATCGATGGAAATGGGAACCCGGAAACCCGGGAGATAAAGATTAGCGATTACGACGAGATCACGTTCGTTGGCTCCGCTGATTTCGAGTATGAACAGTCGGATAAAGCGCCTTATCTATCCGTAACGATCGATGAGAACTTATTTGATTACCTCGTGACCGAAGTAGAAGGCGGTACGTTAAAGATCTATCCGAAATCTATCAAGAAAGGTTTTAATAATAACTCCTACGACTTGAGGCCGACCGTCTACAAGATAAAATCCAACTCCAAGGAACTAAAAGAGTTGAATACGGTAGGTTCCGGCAGTTTCATTATCAGCAAACCGACGAAAGTAAACCGGATGGAGATCAATATGGCCGGTAGTGGAAACGTTGAGTTGAGAGGCCCCGTAAAAGGTTACAAGCTTGAATGTAACATGGCCGGTAGCGGAAATATCATCGCCAAGGATATACAGCTGGACAACCTATCTTGCAGCCTCGCCAGCAGCGGGGAAATCGAGGTAATAGGAACCGTAGATCGTGCCTCATTCAATGTAGCGGGAAGTGGTGAGATTAAAGCCTTTGACTGCCAAGCACGTAAAGCAGAGTGTAATATCGCCAGCAGCGGCGAGATCAGCGTATATGCCACGCAAATCTTGGATGCCAATATCGTAGGTAGTGGTGAGATTCATTACAAAGGAGATCCGGAGATCAGTAAGTCTATCATGGGTTCCGGCTCGATCAACAAAGTCAAATAAACATTTAATACATACGAACGATGAAAACAAAATTAGTAGCGGTAATAGCCCTCATCTTTTGTGCCTTCATGGCAGAGGCTAGTAAAGTAGAAGGTAATGGGAATATTATTACGAAAGAGATATCGGTAGATAACTATAGCGAGATCGAACTGGGTGGAAATATCGAATATTCCGGCAATAATTTTTGGGGAAATAGAAGCAACAAGAAATTCCCGGTATTCAAATATACGCATGGACGAAGCGCTTCCTTGAAAATTACGATCGACGAGAATCTATTCCCACTCCTCTCGATCAAATCCAATAACGGACGGTTAGCTATCCGCATACAAGACGGGACCCGTATCAAACCGACCCAGTATGTAATCGAAGGAAGCTCGAAGACTCTGAAATACTTAAAGACTTCCGGCCCGATGGATTTTGAGGCGCAGAACGCTTTTTCCGAGGATCAACTGGAAATCAAGATTTCCGGCTCCAGCGACGTAAAGTTCCCACATAACGTGAAATTACGATTAGGTGAGTTCTCGGTATCCGGCTCCGGCGATCTGGTTTTTGAAGATTTGGACTGCAAGAATCTTACCAGCAAGGTTTCAGGCTCTGGAGACATCACCTTGAAAGGTAAGGCGGACGAAGCCCGCTATTCCGTATCGGGCAGTGGAGATATAAAAGCATACGACTTATCTGTCAATGATTTGAGTTGCTCGGTAAGCGGTAGCGGAGATGCCCGTGTTTATGCCAAAGATAACATGAACCTATCGGTTTCGGGCAGTGGAGACATCCGCTATAAAGGCCCGGCGAACGTGAATAAATCAAAGTCCGGCTCTGGATCCATTCAAGGCGCAAATTGATCGAACACACACATTTTTTTTAATACACACATTATCAAATTTAAAAAAGCTACTAGATGTGATATCCGGTAGCTTTTTCTTGCTATTTTTGTAACCAACTCTTTATTTATAGAGTCTAAATTAAAAAGTAGAATCATAAAAAACGATACTTATGAAAACAAAGGCTATCTTATTAATGGTATTTTTCCTAGGATGGGTCACTACCGGTTGGGCCGCAGATCATGTAAAAGGCGATGGTAAATTGACCTCGAAAAAGATTTCTGTCGCCGATTATAACGAGATTAAGGTGGATGGCGTAATTGATTTCAATTACGAGCAATCCGATGATCCTTCCACCGTGGAGGTTACCGTAGACCAGAATCTTCATCCCTATGTCAATATCGAGGTGAAGGATCGTGTCTTAACCATCGCTTTCAAAGGAGCGAAGGTAGATCATTTCACGAAGTTTATCGTAAAGACGAATTCTAAATGGCTTGCCGCCGCAAAAGTTTCCGGAAATGCCAACTTCATGGTAAACAGTCCGCTTACCGGAGACGAGACCGTTATTAAGGCGAACGCCAATAGCTTGGTGCAACTGAAAGAGACAGTTACGGTCGGTAAACTGGATTTGAATGTATCCGGTAGCGCAAATATGGTTGTCAATCATCTGGAAGCCGACAAGATCGAATGTGATATCGATGGCTCTGGCTCTATAACGATCAAGAAAGGTAATGCGAAAGAAGGAGACTACAGTATCGTCAGCAGTGGTGATATACACGCTTTTGGGTTAGCGGTTCCTCAGCTAAGTTGCAAAGTAACAGGCAATGGCTTAGCGGAAGTACATGCTACCGATAATTTAAAGGCCAACGTAGTCGGTAAAGGAAATATCCGTTATAAAGGCCCGACAGCAGTTCAACAGAGAATAATCGGTAAAGGTACCGTAGAAGAAGTAAAAGAATGAAAACAAGAATTATATACCTATGTCTGCTGGTGATCCTCTCTACGACAGGCTGTATCCCTACGCAAACCATAAAAGGAGACGGCAATATCACCACGGAAAACATCCCGGTTTCCGAGTATGACTGTCTTGAGTTAGAGGGAGGAGGCATGGTCGTGAATTACACGCAATCCGACGCTCCTGAAGGTTTGGAAATAAAGACAGACCGGAATATCTTCGAGAAATATGAGTTTAATGTAGAGAACCATAAGCTTAAGATCCGTCCGAAAAAAGAATTCAGGAAACATACGAATTTCCGTCCGACCGAGTTCATGGTTACGGCCAACTCCCGCAATCTAAAGAAACTAGCGGCGGCAGGCAGTACCCATGTAAATATAAATTCCCCTCTACAAGCCGAGGAGTTCGAGGCTGGATTAGCCGGTAGCGGGATTATCCAATTCCACGACACGGCCTCTTTTACAAACCTAAAGATAGAGATCGCCGGTAGCGGAGATTTCGTTGGCCATAAAGTGTATTGTGAGGAATTAAACGGGGATATGGCCGGGTCTAACACGATCGTTCTAGGGGGAACCGTAGGCATAGCTGAATTCTCGATCGCCGGTAGCGGTACAGTACGTGCTTTCGATTGTACCATGGATGAGCTTGAGTGCAAGATTGCCGGTAGTGGAGACATAGAAGCCTTTGTCGTAAACAAAATCAAGGCAGAGATAGCCGGTAGCGGTTCCGTAAAATACAAAGGAGATCCCCAAGATATCCAAAAAAAGGTAATGGGCTCCGGTAAGATCGAGAAGGTGGAGTGATTCTTACAACCACCCCTCCTTTTTATACCATTCGATACTTTCTTCCAAGCCTTTACGTAAAGGATAGGCCGGGATAAAACCTAAATCATCTTGAAGAGGCGTGACATCGCAAATCCAGTTACGCTGCTTCAAGATGATGTATTTATCACTATTTAGCGTCATACTTTTCTTCAACAACTTACCGATCCATTCTGAACAGTGGCAAGCGATACGCACCAATCCCAGCGGTATACGGGCATGCAATACCCGCTTCTTTCCTAAGATATCTTGTATCATACGGGCAAAAGACTCATCCGTGTAGACATCTCCGTCGGCTACAAAATAATGCCGGTTCTCTATCTCCTCTTTCTCAAGGGAAAGGAAGGCCACGGTCGCTAAATCTTTTACATAGATAAACGTGATTCGCTGGGGAATAGCGCCTACGGCGAAATCGAGTCCCGACTTTACGCTTTGTATTTCCATGAAATAATCCTTCTCACCCGGCCCGTATACTCCTGTAGGCCGCAAGATCACGTAAGGAAAATAGGTTTGTTTACGGATGTAGTTCTCCGCCTCTAGCTTACTTTGGCCATAAGCCGTGTCCGGCCGCTGCGGATCGTCCAAGTGTATCGGGCGGAAAGTCTTCTCGTCGCCTCGCCCATAGCTGCTTAGGCTGCTCATCAAGAGGAATTTCTTCGGTTTGCAGCCGGCGGCGGCTAAAGCCTCGATAAATCGATGCGTATTCTCGGCGTTCACACGGAAAAAGTTTCGCTTATCCAATGTCTTCGTCAACCCGGCGTTATGGATCACATAATCCCATGCCCCATGCTCACGGGCAAAGTCTGAGAGTTGAGCCGTAAGCGCTTCCTGATCGCCATATTTCAAGTCGATGAAATGAATCCGCTTATCTTGCAGATGCGCTTTACTGCTACCCGCACGGATACCCGCCCACGTCTCATAGCCACGGCGAAGCGCCTCCTCTACCAAGAAACCGCCGATAAAACCACTCGCTCCGGTTATCAATATCTTCATATCCTTCATTTTTCTTTCATATAAAATGTATAATAATACCACAACAACCCGATCCAATTCAAGAACAGGATCGTCAGCATCCAAAGAATCTTTTGTTTCTTACTGATGAAAGGGTTTTGCGATACGGCCTTACATCCGAACAGGATTACGGCAATACCTACGATATAACCGATCTCCGGCAAGCTTATCCAGCAAATGATTTGTGGTATCATAAAAATAGAGTTATTCGTGAAAAAGAATTATTCGTGTTGGTGTTTCTTCAAGACTCGGTGCGGCAAGTCACCATGCCCCACCAACTCGATCGGACAAGCGTATTTCTCGCCCAACCATTCCTCAGAGACATTCGCTCCCGGGTGATAATGCAAAGTCTCGTTTACGCAAGCGATATTTTTCACCATCGTCAAAACCGTACCGATATCATGGGAAACCAAGATGATAGCGCTCTCTTTATTGATATCTTCCAAGAGCTGATAAAAACGAGACTCGAATCGTTTATCCACATACGAATTAGGCTCATCCAAGATCAATACCTGCGGACGGGAGACAATAGAACGCCCCAATAAGACCCGCTGCAACTGGCCGCCGGAAAGCTCACCGATGGCCCTGCCCGCCAACTCCTCCAATCCCATCTGTACGATCACCTCGTCTACACGCTCTCTCTGGGATCTATTGAATGGACGGAACAAAGGTTTCTCCGCGGATAAACCGGAAGAGATCACTTCCCGTACCGAGATCGGAAACTTCTTATCGATCTGGCTCATTTGGGGTAGATAACCGATCTTCAAGGAAGGAACCTCTACATTTTCATCGTAAAAACGAATCGTTCCGGAAATAGGAGGCAATAGACCTAGTATCACCTTTAAAAGCGTCGTTTTCCCGCCGCCATTCGGTCCGATAATTCCCAAGAAATCATTTTTCCACACATCCAGCGTTACGTTACGTAAGGCGATCTTATTACCGTATCCGGCGGTAACCTCTCTCAACTCAATCAGCTTGTCCATCGGCTAACGATTTTGCGATATGAATCATTTCCTTACTCCAATCGTAATCCAGCGGATTGATCGGGATCAGACGGCAACCTGTTTCTTTAGCGATCAACTCGGCGTTCTTCTGGTCAAACTCCCGCTGGATAAACACGACTTTCGCATTATGTTCCCGTGCGGTCTCGACCAGTTCCTTTAATTGTGCGGGAGACGGTTCTTTTCCGTCCATCTCGATGCAAAGCTGGGTCAAGCCATATTCGTTAGCCAAATAGGTCAGGGCCGGATGGTAAATAATAAATGTCTTATTGTCAAGAGAATGTAACAAACCGGAAACGGTCTTTTCCGTCTCTCCGATTTCTTTCGTCAGTTGTTCATAATTCGCTTGGTAATATTCCTTATTCTCCGGGTCCAAAGACACAAAGGCATCCAAAGTGTTCTTGGCGATCACCTTCGCTCCAGAGATAGAGCTCCACGTATGCGGATCGACGCCTCCGGGATGATGATGGTGGTGGTGATCATGTTCCTCTTCTTCCTCGGGGCTTTTAAGTAAATCAATTCCTTCGGACAGGTCAAAAACCTTGAGTCCCGGATTATTATTCCGGATATTATCCATCCAAGCCTGTTCGAACCCGATCGATCCGATCCTTAAATAGCCTTGGCTTTTACCCACCTGCACCATTTGCTGCGGTGTAGGATCATACGTCTCCGGACTTTGCCCTGCCGGAACCACACAATTAATCTTAAATTTATCTCCGGCTATCTTCTCCGCAAAATACCGTTGCGGCTCAATCGTCACGGAAACGATTCTCTCATCTGCCCGCTTATCGCCGCAGGCCATAAGTATCAAGACGAAAAGAGCTGATATCAATACCTTAAATTCTTTCATACCACATATATATTTTCGCAAAGGTAACGAATATCGGGTAATAAGGCAGCAAGGAGACGATTCAAAGTTATCAGGAAGCAGTCTGACAAAATCCCCGTATTACAACCGATAAGTAATAATACGGGGATTTTATAGGGAAAAAATAGGCTACTCTATTTTTACTCGGCCAGCCATTTATTCATCTGTGTAAGGATCCGCTCCTTCATATCCTCCGGCATATTGCCGATACGGGCACGATGGCTGCCTCGGGGCTGGATATAGATTTGCTCGTTCTTCTTGCCTTTGAAAGCGGGAACCATGGCCGCGCTCCACGGGTCGATCTCGCCATAGATGAAGATCATTTTCGGATCGTTGTCTTTCAAGAAGTTATAGATCTTGTGGTACAGAGCCGGACGGAAGTCTACTTTACCGACCAGTTCCTCGGGAAGCATGATACGGTTTAGGTATCCATGGGCGCTATCGATCGTAAGGTATTTCTTGAAAGGTTTTACGTCATAGCCATAATAACCGAGCTCACGGGCAGCTTGTACGAAGAAAGAGATATTCGGCTGGTTCTCGGCGAAATAATCAGGACCGCTGATTTCCATCAAATGATCGAAGAGCGCCTGATCGTCGGCAGACTTGGAAGGGATCGTACTTACCGAAGTTCCCCACTGCCAAAGAGCGAATGAATATTCCAGTACGCAATAATCCAATACCTCGGGCATCGGGATACGGAATGTCAGGTTTTTATTCTTACAATAGCTCTCCAATAAAGGAAGCATATCGGACTTACGCTTCAAGACTTCCAATTGAAAATCCTGTATCTTCTCGCGTTCCGCTTTCGTACCTACCTTACGTAAGAAAGGTTCGTGGCGGCCATCCTCTACACCTTTACATAACGGACCGACATAAGGAACGGAGAAATCCACGTCGTCCGGGAAAAAGGCACGGTAAAGCATTGTAGTCTGCCCCCCCTTACTGATACCGGTACTGATCCATTTTCCCGGATAGATCTGCTTGAATGTATTGCGGACGTTATGTAAATCGTACGCAGAGTTCTCGGCGGTCAGATAATCCCAGTTTTTAGGTTCCGGCGTCGACTCCAAGAAATAACGGTACTCCACGAATACTAAGTTCGCATTCAATAGTTTAGATAGTTCTTCTTGATATTTCGGATTGAGCGCATAAGCCGCTCCATATCCTTCGGTCACGATAATGGTAGGACGATCATAACCTACATGGCCTACGATAACCCGTTGCGTAAATGTTCCGGCGGCGGGGTCTTTCGGATCGACCTGCTGAGTAATACGTACTACATATTTCTCCGGATAATAATCGGATTGAAGTTTTTCAATGCCACTAATTCCTTTTAGGGCGGCAAGCTTCTCTTGTAAATCTCCGGGAGCGGCCATTACCGTCATCACCGACAGGAAGAAAAGAAGCAAGAAGTTAAATGTTCTTCTCATGGTAATTTAGTCTTTTAGATATTGTATTGTTCGTAATAATCCCTCATATTTGGCGCGTTTCACCGCCGAATGCGCAAAGATACGATTATAATCCTCACGGCTCAATGCCTTGAGGTCGTCTTTTTTAAGGGAGAGCAAAGAAGGGGTGGGATGAAAGGCTGCTACTGCCGTAGGCATAGCGAAGCGGTTCCAAGGACAAACGGCTTGGCAGGTGTCGCATCCATAGATACGGTTACCTAAAAGGACGGCTTGCTCAACAGGGATTTCTCCACGATGCTCAATCGTAAGATAAGAGATACATTTACGGGCATTCAAACGTTTCGGCCCTTCCAAGGCTCCGGTAGGACAAGCGTCCAAACAGCGGATGCAGGAACCGCAGTGATTCTTTTTGGGGGAATCATAGGTATCGACTACCAAAGTTGTCACGATCTCCCCAAGGAAAAAGAAAGAGCCTTTGCCCGGGATGATTAGATTCGTATTCTTTCCGATCCATCCCAAACCGGCTTTCCAAGCCCAATAACGCTCTAACAGAGGGGCGGAGTCCGTGAATACACGGGCCTCATTGTTGGAGGGATGATGCTCGGTTATCGCTTTCCATAATTGGCGAAGTTTATCCTTTACGACCCCGTGATAATCTTCTCCGTACGCATAATACGAGATATAAGGTTCCGCCGGATTCCGGAGAACTTTCGGATAATAATTCAAGGCTACTGAGATAACTGATTTGGCACCTTCCACCAAGCCATCCGGATTGAGACGGATTTCCCGATGATTCTCCATGTATTTCATTCCAGCATGGTAGCCTTCCGCGATCCATTGGTCAAAATAAGCCTCCTCGCTCCCGGCCTTCGCTACTTCAGCGATACCGCAAGCGGAGAAGCCTAATTCCATAGCTTTATCTTTTATAAACTGGGAGATACCCATTATTCAAAAACTTTAAACTCGTAGCCTTCCTTTAAGAGCCATTCGACAGCCCGGGGCATTGCCTCACGCATATTGCGCTCGGCTTTCAAGGAATCGTGGAAGACGATAACGGAACCATTACGGGTATAGTTCTTTACCACGTTGAAGACACCGTTCGGAGTCATATGAGGGCTATAGTCACGGGTGACCACGTCCCACATCACGATATGATAATGGCGGCGAAGCCATACTACCTGCGGAAAACGCATATGCCCGTGAGGAGGCCGGAATAAATTACTGGGAATATATTCAGCCGCCTTCTCCACATTCGCCAAATAATTCTTCGTCCAGAACTTGATGCCTTGGATATGATTGAACGTATGGTTACCGACACGGTGCCCACGATCTATCACCATCTGGAAGACCTCGGGATGCTTACGTACATTATCCCCTACCATAAAAAAGGTAGCCTTGATCCCATACGTATCCAATATATCTAAAACCCAAGGGGTAACCTCGGGAATCGGGCCATCGTCGAAGGTGAGATACACACACTTCTTCTCTGCCGGTATTCGCCAAGTTACCCCCGGGAACAGTGCCCTGTAAAACCAAGGCGGTTGTTCTATAAACATACTTTGTTAGTCTTTTGCCACTGATCCGTACGCCATACGGTAATTATCAAATTCCTCTTGATAAGGCTTAGCGAACTCCGGATTGTATTGTTTGCTTACACGCAATACCTCTTGGAGAACCGCCAAGTTATGACCTAAATCACTCTCGACAGATGATAATTGCCCCGGACGCAAACGGAAATACCAGTTTATACTGCGCAACGCATTGTCCGCTATACCTTTATAAACCATCTCCGCCTTCTCCTTCTGGCCCAACTCGTAATACAGCTCACCTAAAGAAAGAGCGCTATAATCCAACGGAACATTCTCGGGAGGCAATACTTCCATCGCCTTATCCAATACGTTCAGTGCCTTCTCATTCTTACCTTCCGCAACCAAAGCGGCAGCCAGCTTGCTGAACAACGCGATACGATAGCTCTTGCACATCCGCATTACATTCTCATCCAAGTACACACCCGGCGTATTGACACCACCCCATTTGAACTTATTCATCACGTTGTCATACATCTTCTCCGTATTGATCGAACGAACAGTTCCCTGTGTCTCCATCGGAACGATCTGATAAGCCATACCGGTCTGCTGGAAGTACGGATCCAATTTCACGAACTGATCCGGGCTTACGGTAATCGCGTAATAGATCGGACGGTTCCAGTCATTCGTCTGCAACATATCCAAGATAATCAACTCTTGCTTACCCAAGACATCCTTGCCTTTCAAGTCAATCTTCATCTCTTTCTGCAAATACGGCAAGTTAGCGGTATCGATCACGCCGGCAGCCATAACCGCGGCGGAATCTACCCCCATCGTCAATGTCTGCGCAGGAATATAATCTAATTCTTGATTGATACCCGGGATCTTCTTAAACTTCGGATCGTTGCTACGAACGAAATCAAGAGCGGTCTTCAGATCGATCGACTTATCCGTCATCGGGAATACATAAGCGGCATCACGAGTACCTTGCACATAATCCTCCGGTTGCCAAGAGATTGGAAGCGGATCGGATTCGTATGCTTGCTTCTTCATTTGGTTGATATACCAGTCGGTTTGCAAATAGCTCGTATTACATACACGTACATCCGTACGGATACCTTCCACCTCCTGTGCGTACCACAACGGGAACGTGTCATTATCACCATTCGTAAATATGACAGCGTTCGGCTCGCAAGATTCCAAATAGTTCGCACCGAAATCACGGCAAACATAACGGTTCGAGCGATCATGGTCGTCCCAGTTTTGCGCACCCATCTGGATAGGAACCAACAAGCAGAGTACCGTAGCGACAGAACCCGCTATCACCGGAGATAACTTGCCATACTTCTGCAATCCTTTCGCCAAGGCCGCCACACCGAAACCGATCCATATACAGAACGCATAGAATGATCCGGCATACGCATAGTCTCGCTCACGAGGTTGATACGGCGTCTGGTTCAAATAAAGCACGATCGCGATACCCGTCATAAAGAACAAGAAGAATGTGATCCAGAATCCCTGAATGCCCTTCTTTCCGGCATAAGCTTGGAATAGAAGCCCCAAGATACCCAATAGAAGCGGTAACATATAATATACGTTATGCCCCTTATTGTTGATAATATCGAACGGCATATCCTCTTGCGGGCCCACTAAAGCCTCATCAATAAACGGAATACCGGTTATCCAGTTACCATTCGAAACCTCACCGTTACCTTGTATATCGTTCTGCCGTCCGGAGAAGTTCCACATGAAATAACGCCAATACATGAAATTCAGCTGATAAGCGAAGAAATAACGCAAATTCTCGGCAAACGTAGGTTTCATCACAGTCACCATCTCACCGCAACGGTTGAACTTCACCGGTGTACCTTTCACTTGTGCCCACTCCTTATAAGCAGCCACATGACGTCCGTCGCTACTATACATACGGGGGAAAAGCATACTCAACTCATCCACGTATTCGTATTCCGTATCGTAACGAGAGATATAATAATGATCCTTCTCGTTTTTATCTTTCTTAATGACACGGCTCCAAGTCGGCTCACCCTCTTTCGATACAGGTACGCAAGTGCCGCCTTGGTTCTCACGCTTCACCTCAGAGACATAGGTCTGACCGTAGATCAACGGAGTCTTGCCGTATTGCTCGCGAGCCAAATAGGTACGCAAGGTAAAGATATCTTGCGGAGCGTTTTGGTTCATAGGCGTATCGGCTGTCGCACGGATCAATGTCAAGGCATAGGATGAATAACCCACTACGATTACCATCAAGCAGACCAAGATCGTATTCAGCATCTTGATATTTACCTTCTTGCTCATGAACAAATAAGCCGTCAAGGCCGCCGTGAGGATCACGGCGATCACGTAACCACTACCGATAAACGGAATACCCAACAATACGATCGAGAGAATAAAGGATATCTTCATCCGCACCGGATGGATCTCGTCTTGCATCGTCTCCCAGATCGCCCAGATCAAGGAAGCCGCCAATATAATTACGAACGCATATACACCCGAGTTATACGGCATACCGAACGTATTGACAAACAACAGCTCGAAATAACCGCAAACCTCAACCAAGCCTTGTACGACACCATACATCATCAAGCCCACGATAGCGAACGACACCAATAAAGCGATCAGCGTACCCTTCATCGTAGGATTCGGGAATTTCTTATAATAATATACCAGCACGATAGCCGGGATACACAATAAATTCAGCAAATGGACACCGATACTCAGACCCATCAAATAAGCGATCAGCACGATCCAACGATCGGCATGCGGACGATCGGCGGCTTCTTCCCATTTCAGGATCAACCAGAATACCAAGGCGGTAAACAAGGAAGAATAAGCATATACCTCGCCCTCCACGGCGCTAAACCAGAAAGTATCGCTAAACGTATAAGCCAAAGAACCTACCAAACCGCAACCCATGATCGTAATCATCTGTCCCAGAGACATCGTCTTATCGTCTTCCACGATAATCTTACGAGCCAAATGAGTAATACTCCAGAAAAGGAATAAGATCGTCAGGCCGCTAAAGAGGGCGGACATCGTATTGACCATTACCGCCACCTTGGAAGGGTCCGAGGCGAACTGCGTAAATAAATTGGCTGTTAACATGAAGAAAGGAGCTCCGGGCGGATGCCCTACTTCCAATTTGTATGCCGAAGAGATAAACTCACCACAATCCCAGAAACTGGCGGTGGGTTCCATTGTCATCAGATAAACGGTAGAAGCGATCAAAAAAACGACCCACCCCAACACGTTGTTGATTAGTTTGTACTTTCCCATACTTTGTATAAGTGTGATAATTAATTGTTTCTACTTGCATACCCACACGGGCAGTCGGCCGCAAAGGTAATCATTTACGTTTAATACCTAACGTTCCATTCCCCTATAAATTATATAGAATAGATTAGAATTATATTAAACAAACCTTATCACTCAAGTGTTAATAGAATAGTTGAGTATTAAAATTATAGGGAGATGAAAGAAAATTATGAACTAATTGATAATGAAGAACGCCACCAATATGAATTTCATATAGAGCGATACGTTCCCAGAATAGAGTATATAAAAAATAAGGATGGGGTAATTTATCTCACCCACACTGAGGTTCCCATGGAGCTTGGAGGTAAAGGAATTGGTAGCCAATTGGTGGAGAAAGTGCTCTTGGATATCGAGAAGAAAGACTTACGTCTCGTTCCGTTATGTCCGTTCGTAGCTGGATATATCCAGAAGCATCCGGATTGGAAACGCATCGTAATGAGTGGTATACATGTTTAATATTTATAACAAAATTATATGGGCAAGAAGATCGAATATACGAATGGTGAACTCACCATTATCTGGCAACCGGAGTTATGTCAACATGCCGGTATCTGTGTAAAGACTCTTCCCGGTGTCTATAAGCCGAAGGAGAGACCCTGGATACAGATAGAGAACGCGACAACCGCGGAATTAATTGCCCAAATCAATCAATGTCCGTCTGGCGCATTGACATACCGAATGAATAAAGAGGTGAAATGAGGCCCCCCCGTCTGTTTCATCTTGATAGAAAGGAGTATTCCGTATCGGATACTCCTTTTTTCACCATAAGGGGCTCTTTCTATGATTTTTTGCTAGTTTTGTGATCTAGATTCACTATCAATGAAACAAATATGATAAAAAGACATTCTATCTTAACGGCAATCCTGCTTTGTTTCGTCGCTTTCACACAAGTGATGGCACAAGAGATGCAGGAACCCGAACCGCTTCCGATCGATCCTAAGGTTCGATACGGGAAATTGAGTAACGGATTGACCTACTACATCCGTCACAACGATCAGCCCAAAGACCGGGCAGACTTTTACATCGCCCAAAACGTAGGCTCCATCTTAGAGGAAGACAATCAACGAGGTTTGGCTCACTTCTTGGAACATATGGCTTTCGACGGCAGTAGGAACTTCCCGAATAACGGGATGGACGAATATATCGAGAGTGTAGGTATGCGCAGCGGGGAAAACTTCAACGCCTATACCTCCTTTGATGAGACCGTCTACATGATTACCAACGCCCCTGTCAACAAAAGCGGCGTGGTTGATTCTTGCTTATTGATCCTTCACGATTGGTCCGGGTTCCTAGCCTTGACCGACTCGGCTATCCAGAAAGAACGTGGGGTCATCCGTGAGGAATGGCGTACCCGACAGGATGCCCAGACTCGTCTATGGGAGCAGCAACTACCCAAGATGTACCCGGGAAGCCGTTACGCGAACCGGATGCCGATCGGTTCGATCGACGTGATCGAGAACTTCAAGCCGGACGAGTTGCGGGCTTACTACAAAAAATGGTATCGTCCGGACTTGCAAGCGATTATCGTCGTGGGAGACGTAAATGTAGATCAAGTGGAGGCAACGATCAAAAAGATGTTCGCCGATGTCCCTGCCCCGGTCAACCCGGCAAAACGGGAACAAGTATCGGTTCCCGACAATGATCTACCTCTGATCTCGATCGCCAAAGACAAGGAGGCATCCAATACGATCCTTTATATCTTCTATAAACACGATAAATTACCCAACGACTTGAATCGTACGATTGCCGGATTGGTAAAGGACTATATCCAGCAAATATGCGCGTCGATCATGGACGAGCGTTTCGATGATATCTTACATCAAGCGAATCCTCCGTTTATCTATGCCCAAGCCTACGACGATGATAATTTCATGATCGCGAAGAGCAAGGGAGCATGGACCGTAGCCGCTCTTGCCAAGGAAGGCGAGATCGATTCCACACTGACCACGCTTGTCAAAGAGACCCAACGGGTAAAACAATATGGCTTTACGCCATCCGAGTATGAACGGGCACGCATCAACGTGTTGAAACAATACGAGTCCGCTTACAACGAGCGGAATAACCAAAAAAACGACGCTTATGTTCGTGAATATGTGAATCATTTCACCAACGGCGGTTATATCCCGGGCATTGAGATGGAATACACGCTATTGAACCAGATCGCCCAGAATATCCCGGTAGAGCAAGTCAACCAATATATCCAAGATATGATCGGAGAGGATAATATCGTGATCGGGTTAACCGGACCGGATAAAGAAGGTATAAAATATCCGACCGAGGAGAACCTGCTCCGTACATTCCTCAAAGCACGACAGATGCCGGTAGAGCCTTATAAGGAAACTGTCTCCAACGAGCCTTTAGTCCCGACCTTGCCGACCCCGGGCCAGATCACGGAGACAAAGACCGGCCAGCCCTTCGGAGCGACGGTATTTACCTTAAGCAATGGTATCAAGGTGGTATTAAAGCCTACCGAATTCAAGAAGGACGAGATCATCATGACCGCTACCAGCCCGGGAGGAAGCACTTTATTCGGCACGAAGGATATTGATAACTTAAAAGTTTTCAATGACGTGATCGAGATAGGTGGATTGGGCAATTTCTCCGCCACGGATCTAAGTAAGCGTCTGGCCGGAAAGAAGGTATCTTGCGCCCTATCGCTCAGTCAAGATAGTGAGAACGTGAACGGAATGGCCGCTCCTTCCGATTTGCGAACCTTATTCGAGTTAATTTACCTTAGCTTCACGGCTCCCCGCATGGACGAGGAGGCCTACGCATCTTTCGAGACACGGACAAAAGCGCAATTGCAGAATATGGAGTTAAATCCGATGGTCGCTTTCAGCGACTCTTTGTCTAAAGCGGTTTACGGAGATAATCCTCGTGCGTCACGTCTTCGTCCACAAGATTTCGAACATATCAGTTATCCTCGTATCATGGAGATGCGCAAGGAACGCTTCTCGGATGCTTCCGGTTTCGTATTCACGTTTGTAGGTAATATCCAGATTGATAGTATCCGTCCGTATATAGAGCAGTATTTAGCGACATTGCCATCCCAAGGAAAAATTGAGAAGGGAAATCCGGCGGAGGTTCCATCGATGCGTAAGGGAGACTATATGAATCGATTCAACCGCTCCATGGAAATCCCGAAAGTAACGGTAGCCAACCTCTATACCGGACAGATGGAGTACAATCTGGAGAATATCATCACCGCTACCGCATTGAAACAAGTTATGGACTTGGTATATTACGAGAAGGTACGCGAGAAAGAAGGAGGAACGTATGGCGTCGGTGTATCCGCTAGAATCTCACCTTTCCCGGAAGGAAGAACGACATTACAGATATTCTTCGATACGGACCCGGCCAAGTGGGAGCAGATGAACACGATTGTCCGCAATGAGTTGAAACGGCTTTCTGAGGTAGGCCCTCGTCAAGAAGATTTCAAGAAAACACAGGATAACCTGCTGAAACGTCATGCGGAAGTCTTGCAGGAGAACAGCTATTGGTTGAACGTATTGGATGATTATTATTATAAAGGATTTGATACCGATACGGATTATGAGTCGATTGTTAAGGCGCTGACTCCCGAGAAGATAAAGGCATTCGCCCAAAAGCTTTTGGGACAGGGTAACCGGGTAGAAGTTATCATGCAACCCTAGTTACTATTTTGAGAGGATGAGACGGGGCGTGCCCCGTCTCTACTTTGATTTCTTTAGTTTAAAATGATCGAATCCTTCCCCATAAACCCCGATTACGGCGCTTTGGGATACAAAGGCGGTCGGATCAATATCATTAATGATACGGAAAATCGTAGTGGATTGCCGTTTTTTAGCGAGCACGAACATCATCTTCTGTTCTTGCCCCGTATATAACCCGGTAGCATCGATCACCGTAACCCCTCGGTGCAACGCATTAATCTCCTTACCAATCTCTTGATACTTCTTCGAGATGATAAAGAATTGCACGGACTGGCGAGCACTGTTCACGATCTGATCCAGCACGAAACTACAAACATATAACGTTACAAAACCATATACCACTTTCTCCCAATCCTTTAGCACGAAATAACTGGAGGTGATAATAATCATATCGCAGATCATCATGACCCGCCCCAGCGTTATATCCCGGTATTTATTGATGATAGCGGCAATAATATCCGTTCCACCCGTACTACCGTTCGAGGAGAAAGCGATACCGATACCACTTCCGCAGAAGGAGGCTCCCAGCACACATGCCATAAACGGTTGATCTTGTAATAAATGCATCCCGGCTGTCAGCTCCTGGATAAGGGACAAGAAAAAAGTAAGCGTAAACACGGCGAAGATCGTCTTGATACTGAACTTAAAACCTAATATTTTCAAGGCAAGCATCAGCAAGACGGCATTAATGAGGAAGTAAGTGTACTGAACGGGAAATCCCGTAGCCCAGAAAACAATGGAAGCGATACCCGGCACTCCACCTGTCGTAATGTCATTCGGCAAAAGGAAAACGGTCCATCCGATACCGTAAAGGATCATCCCAAGAGCGATCATTAAATAGTCCCGTGTCTCCCGAAGCAGGACTTGTCTGGATAAGGAAGAAATTGATAAAGTAGATTTCATCTCATTTGTTTATTTTTAGCGGGCGCAAAGGTAATGAAAGTTATTGATAGGAAATGCTTCACCTTATATTTAGCCGGAAATATAATGGTTCACTTTCCCCTATTTACAGAGACGTAAGCAAAAGCCAAGGAATGTTAACTATTTATCAGTAATAACCCCTTTTATATAACATCACCTTTATTTAGAAAAGCTCTATAAACGAGAACATGAAGGAGAAAGCAGGCATTTATACGCCTTTTCCACACAAAAAGACCCGTTTTTCGATAAGAATACCCTCGTTAGATTACACATATAGTCCCGTTCACCCACGCCTGTACAGGCGTAAACCCACACATATAGTCACGATAGGCTACACATATGGTCATAATGGGCGATATGACTACCTTATAATGGGCATTGTTGCCCCCTAACGACTGGGCCATAAGGCATAAGATATGAGATAGGATGAATTAATTTCGCTAGAATAAAAGGCCGTTTTTCAACAAGTCACTAGCGGATAGACGATTGCTGTTTTTTTCTTTCGTTTTTAGGAGACGAGACGTACTTTGGCCCGAAATAATCGATTCTCAAGGACTTCAGTTTACAAATTGTCACATTGATATTCTAACCGGAACACGCATAAGCCTTTTCATCCAATTGTAGAGACGGGGCGTGCCCCGTCTCTACAACCAAGTATGTATGAGCTGCAAATATAGACTTACAATCTCACATTCTCCATTTCCTCACACTTCTCTTCCCGCAAGCGTTGAATATCCTTGATCTGGCGATCGAAAAACGTGAGCAAGTCATTGATGAGCCGTCCGTTCTGGGATAAAAGCAAAACCCCATCCATCAATTGCGTTGACAGGTAGCGAACTTTTATATTACTTACATGTTGATCGGGACGCTGCAGATAAACGGCCATACATCTGTACAAAATTGGTGCTATTTGTATCCACGGCAGTTTTAGACCTACCAATAGATTTTTCACGCTTTGCAACTGATGGTTCAGATAATCGAAATCATCCGCATCTCTCTCAAAACAGAAAGCTTCTTTCAAGCGTCGTGCCTCTTCCTTAAAAAATACATCACTCAACATTTCCATGTTCGAAACCGGAGCGTCTTGCTCTGAACCGACAGGTTCAGTTACGGGATAAATGTTTTCCGCTTCCATAATATATTAGCATTAAGCAGGCGGAAAAAAGAACGGTCCCGCCTGACCCGTTGCTAAACACTTTACCAGAAAGCTGGAGGCACATTAATGCACTCCACGGGGGTACGGAACCGTCATATCGGATCGGTTACAGGCAAAAAAATGCCTGCAACCGAATAGAAGCAGGTATTCTACTCTGCTTTCTGGTTTTAAAATGTTTAGCATTGCAAATATACTTCTTTTTCCGGATATCCAACCTATAAAGGATAAATAATGTCTAGTAAGTAAAAAATCTGGAGATGATACCTCTGTTTTTACAAGCTATGCTGGAACATCCAAGCCAGATAATCCGGTTCGGCGAAAGCGTTATCCCAACTGTTATGGTCTACACCGGGAAATTCCTTATAACGGACATCAGCTCCTGCTTTCTTCAATGCTTCATTAGCGTCACGGGAGAATTGTACATCGACTACGCTATCGGAGCCGCCATGATAAATACTGAAAGCCGTCTTGCCCTTAAAGTTTGCCAAACGTTGCAAATTTGCTCCACCACAGATCGGGGTGGCAGCGGCAAACAGGTTCGGGTAACGCATCACGATATCGAACGTGCCCATACCTCCCATTGATAGGCCGGTTACGTAAATGCGTTTCGTATCGACCTTACCTTCCGCTATATAACTATCCAATAATTCCTTGACGGCGGCCATCGATTGTGTGGCCGGAGCATTCAACGGATAGAAACGCTTTCCTTCTTTTCCGGCGTTCAATCCCTTATATTCAGACCAAGTCTTCTCGGCCGGGCATTGAGGCGCTATAATGATAGCCGGATATTTGGTTTGATTCTCGAAAGAAGCGAACATATCGCCACCATGTATTAATTGGGCCTCATTATCCGACCCTCGTTCGCCCGCTCCGTGCAGGAACAGGATTACCGGGTATTTCTGCGCCGGATTATAATCTCGGGGATACAGAACCCGATAATTCAATTGATAACCATCACGAGCCGTAAACTGCTTTTTCAAAAAACTAGCCTTATCACCAGCATATCCAGCAACGGAGAGAAGAAGGCAAAGAGACAGAAAAAAAATACTTCTAAGTGTTTTCATAATCATATATTCAAATGTAAATACTATCTACTTAGATCGATAACTTCCGCAAATATAATTAAATAGTCTGTTAAGGCGTTGTATAATATCAAGATTAAAATTACTTTTGCAATAATAAGGATATAGGATATGAGTCCAAAGGCTATACTAATAAATGGATTTGATTAATTCAAACAATAATTGAACATGAGCGAGTTATCAAAGACAAATGGAACAACCACTTCGGCAAATAATAGAGCTGAGGTAACACATATTTCCCGCAATGGCTTAATATTGTGGGTAAAGGATCGGGAATATTATTTACCTTACGACAAATTCCCATGGTTCAAACGTGCTGCCGTAGATGACGTGTTTAATGTCCAACTATTAGGACGTGAGCGGATTCGTTGGGATGCTTTAGATGTAGATTTGAGCTTGTCTATCATAGCAAATCCAGATAAATACCCGTTAGTAAGTAAATAATCGAATATTGTATGTATTTTGTAGAGACAGATTGTCCTATCTCTACAAAATACATTTGAAAATGATACCGGAAGATTATTGGGCTTCCTGTATTTTTGTCGCTTCTGATACACCGTTCTCGTTGAATGCCTCGATGGTGAAATAATAAGGCTGGTCGGTGGACAGACTCTTTAAAAGTAATTCATTCTTTCCGTATAGGAGCCATGAGTTGTATAGTTTATCGGGAGCGATGCCCCAACGGATGTTGTAGCCTTGGCTGTTTTTGACAGCGTCCCAAGTGATCATAGCGTCACGGCGATCCGCTTGGCGAACGACCTTGAAGTTCTTCACCGTCGCAGGTTTCTTGCCCTCACCGATACCGAACACACGCAAGTCCGAGATCGCCAGATGAGGCGTCGGGACCTCTATATTCTTATAACGGACATAACGGACACGAGCCGGATTATCCACTTGTACGTAGTCATTCGGGACATCCTTATAATTATTCCGGCGATCCACCAACGTTACCCAATCCTGCCCGTCCAAAGAGCCTTCCACCGCATAACGGTGGCGTAAACCGGGAATACGTCCATACATATTCGATTGATGATCATGATAATTCACTTGCACGGCATATACCATAGCGGGAGCCTCCAGATCGATCTCTACCCATTCGGTATCTCCATTCGTGCGAGCCATCCAGAATGTCTTACATTCCTCATCCGTCAAGTTGGCCGGAAGGAAATTGGCGGAAGTCTTGGGACGGTTCGATTCCGTGAATCCTTGCGCGGCGGGAGCGGAACCCTCCGCATACGAGGAAGCTTTCACCGGCTTTTTATAAGAAAGCAACATCCACCCCGTAAACTCTCCTTTCTTTCCCGGCTCGGCGGGAGCGTAATGCGGATAATCACCGAAGTTATTATCACAATACATAATGCCCTCCTTATCGAAGAAAGTAGGATACATGCAGAGGCGACGCTCCCAATTCACCGTAGCCGAGAGAGACATAGAGGCGAAATGCCAATAGTTGCCACCCGGCCCCACCAAGGTACTTCCGTGTCCGGCACCATTCATGAAACCACCGGGCTTATAGCTTACCGGGTTATGCGATTGGTATTTATACGGACCTAATGGGGAGTCCGCCACATAAACACCATCGGCATATACGTTGAATTCCGTACCGGGGGCGGCATACTGCATATAATATTTACCGTCGTGCTTGGTCAGCCAAGCACCTTCCATATAGCCCCCCAATACCGTATCGGTATGGTTCTCGCCAAAACGTTCCCAGCCGTGCTTCGGCATATCCAAGCCGAAAAGCTCGACCGTCTCGCCCTCGATCAAGAAACGGTCATCCTTATTCAGTTTCTTGCCCCGAAGCGGATAAACATTGGAAGAGCCCCAAAATAAATAAGCTTGTCCGTCATCATCGATGAATAAATCCGGGTCTTGTAGGTCGTGGAGTATAGCAGGAGTAGCGTTCCAATTACCGGATTTCGGATCATCGGTATAAAGAACGCTCATGGAGCCGGACGGATCACCCATCACATAAAGCACGGAATCCTTATAATTATGAGCGGCGGGAGCGTTGGAACCCTGAGGATACCAGTTTTTACCGGGAGTGATAAAATCCCAGTTCAACAAATCTTTCGAATGCCAGTAGCCATGCGAACGGGTTACGAACATATAATACTCGCCCCGGAATTCTACGACAGCGGGGTCCGCACCCGAACGGTAAGACAGATTGTTCGATGAGTTATAAATCATATACGTATAATCCACATTAAGCGGATTACAATACGTATTCGCCCGCATGGATTGAGCGGTGGCGGAACCTCCGGAAGCAGCCAAGAACAAAGCCGAAAAGATATATTTTGATAATAGTTTCATGTTGATATGTATTAATTTTTACCGCAGAGAGAAAGAAGACTGATTCGTCTCGTCGGCAGAATTCAAGCCTACCCAAACCGTGAAATCACCCGGCTCGGCTTTCTTCTGCATATCGATACCATAGAAAGCCAGCAAAGCTTCGTCAATCGTGAAAGAGACTTGCTTCTTCTCGCCCGCTTTCAAAGCCACCTTCTCGAAACCTTTTAGCTCTTTAACCGGACGGGTCACGCTACCCGCCAAGTCGCGGATATACATCTGGACGACCGTCTCGCCATCCACCTTACCCGTATTCTCTACCTCAGCCGTTACCGTGATCTTGCCCCCTTTCGTGAAAGAGTTCTGATCCAGCTTCATAGAGTTCACGGCGAAAGTCGTATAGCTCAAGCCATAACCGAACGGGTACAACGGTGTGTTAGGCACATCCATATATCTGGATTTATAATCCGTATCCGGAGCTTCCGGAGGAACCGGGCGGCCTGTCGGTTTCTGGTTGTAATACAGAGGCAATTGACCTACCGTACGAGGGAAAGACATCGTCAGGCGAGCGGACGGATTATAATCGCCACTGATCACATCGGCCATACCATGACCTGCCATCGTACCCAGATACCAAGCCTCCAAGATACCGTCGACATGCTGATCCTCCCAAGAAAGATCCAAAGGACGTCCGTTCACCAAGATCAAACCAAGAGGTTTACCCGTCTTTTTCAATTCTTTCAACAAGGCTTGTTGAGCGCCCGGCAATTTCAAGTCCGTACGGCAAGCCGCCTCGCCACTCCAGTTGAAATCCTCGCCCATAGCCGCCAATACGATATCCGCACGGCGAGCCGTAGCGATCGCCTCAGCGAATTTAGATGAATCATCAGTCAAGAGATCACATCCCTCGGCATAAATGAACTTCACGTTCGTACCGGCATATTTCTCGGTCAGACCCTCGAACAAAGAGATACTCTCCTCACGCTCACCCCGGCCGGCCCACTCGCCATTCTGGTTGATCTTATCTTTTACCATCGGGCCGATCAAGGCTACCGTAATATTCTTATCCTTCGAGATCGGGAAGAAGTTATTATCATTCTTCAAAAGGACGATCGAGCGAGCGGAAGTCTCACGAGCTTCTTGCAAGAACTCCGGCTTCATGATCGTATTCTTCTCACGCTCATTGTCCAAGTAACGATATGGATCATCGAACAAACCCAAGAGGAACTTCATTTCCAAGATGCTCGCCACGGCACGGTCGATATTCTCTTCCGAGACTTTACCCTCTTTCACGGATTGTACAAGATGTTGACTATAAATACCCCCTGTCATATCCATATCGATGCCAGCGTTCGCGGCCAGTTCTCCCGCCTCCTTATCATTTCGCACGATACTATGGGCTACCATCTCATTGATACCGGTATAATCGGTAACCACGAAACCATTGAAGCCCCAGTCCTTACGTAACAGGTCGGTCATCAACCATTTATTACCCGTGCTGGGCACTCCGTTGATCTCATTGAAGGAGGCCATGAACGTAGCGACTCCCGCTTCCTTAGCCGCTAAATAAGGCGGCATATAATAATTCATCAATGTATTTTGCGACAACTCAGACGTATTATAATCACGTCCGGCCTCAGCGGCCCCATAAGCGGCAAAGTGCTTGCAACAAGCCAAGACCGTATTTACGTCGGCCAACGAACGCCAATCGTTTCCTCCTTGGAAACCCTCGACACGGACCTTCGCAATCAAGCTTCCCAAATACGGGTCCTCACCGGCACCTTCCATTACACGTCCCCAACGGGCATCCCGGGAGATATCCACCATCGGGGCGAACGTCCAAGCGATACCGGAAGCGCTCGCCTCATCCGCCGCGATCGCCGCGCTTTTACGCATCCGCTCCAAATCCCAAGAGCAGGATTCCGCCAACGGCATCGGGAAAATCGTACGATAGCCGTGCACGACATCATAACCAAACAATACGGGTATCTTCAAACGGCTCTCGGACAGAGCCATCTCTTGCATTTTACGTACGCCATCTACCGTATATACATTAAACAAGCTTCCTACAAGACCTTGTTTCAGCAAAGTCTCATAATCCCCCGTCATAACCGGGCCGGTCACATCCCAGTTACAGGAGTATTGGGCCATCTGCCCCACCTTTTCCTCCAAGGTCATTAATTGGAGCACAGAATCTACACGGCGTTCAATATTTTTGTCGCCGCTGAAGCTTTTCCAACCGCTTACAGCGGGTTGCTGGCATCCACCTAAGGTAGCGGCAACGGCCGCACCAGCGATAAAAGTCGTTAACCTTTTCATTATTCGTATCTGTATTATTTGTTCCAAGTTACCTGCGCCGATTTCACGTCCCGGGAGTTCGTACCTACATAGATATTGAATAAGCCCGGTTCCCAGATGTATTCCAACGCGCTGTTATAAAATTTCAAGTCTTCCGGCGTAATCGTAAAAGAGACTTTTCGGCTCTCACCCGGTTTCAAGGATATCTTCTGGAAGTTCTTCAACTCTTTCATCGGACGGGAGATGCTGGCAGCCGGATCGCCGATATATAACTGTACGACTTCCTCGCCCTCTAGCTTGCCTGTATTCGTCACTTGTACGCTGGCGGTCAATACACCGTTCTCTCCTTGCACACTCGTCTTATCCAGCTGAAGATCACCGTAAGAGAAAGTCGTATAACTCAAGCCATAGCCAAACGGATACAAAGGATCGTTCGTGATATCCAGATATTTAGAAGTGAAATGATCATCCGGATTCATTGGGCGGCCTGTTTTCTTAGCATTGTAATACAAAGGAATCTGGCCTACGCTACGAGGAAATGTAGTCGTCAATTTACCGGAAGGATTCACGTCGCCGAACAATACGTCCACCAATCCGCGAGCTGCGGCGGAACCTCCATGCCAAGCCTCAACGATTGCGGAGAATTGGCTATCCTCCCACTCCAAGGTCAACGGACGGCCGTTCGCCAAGACCAACACCACCGGTTTACCGGTCTCCAACAAAGCTCTCAACAGCTCTTTCTGGCTCTCCGGCAAACTAATATCCGCACGGCTGCAAGCCTCTCCGGACCAGTTATTCGGCTCACCCATTACGGCGATGATACGATCCGCATCTTTCACTTGCTCAACCGCTTCCTTCACCAAACGGGTATTCTCCACCGGATCAACCTTCAAGCCACTGGCTTTCGCCAACATCGGCTCGTTCGTCAAATTACATCCCTTGGCGAAGATCACACGGGCCTTATTGCCAACCATTTCCTTCACAGCCTGCACTACGGAAGCCGACTTCGCCGTATCGATACCACACCATGTCCCGAACAACTCAACCTTCTTATCCGCCAACGGGCCTACCACGGCGATCGTCCCTGTCTTTCGCAAAGGCAACAAACCCTTGTCATTCTTCAACAAGACAATGGATTTACCGGCGATATGGCGAGCCGTATTCATATGCTCATCCGTGAACGTATTCTTTTTCGCACGATCCGCGTCCAAGTAGCGATAAGGGTCCTCGAACAAGCCTAATTTATATTTCGCCTCCAATACACGGCGGCAAGCCTGATCAATATCCGCTTGAGACACACGGCCCTCTTCCAACGACTTCTTCAAGGTCGTGATATAGCCGTTCGTCATCATATCCATATCCAAGCCGGCATGCAAAGCCAAGGCCGATACGGTCTGCGTATCACCCAGACCATGATTGGTCATCTCGCCGATCGAATTATAATCGGAAACGACAAACCCATTGAATCCCCATTGATCACGAAGCAAATCGGTCAACAACCAACGGTTACCCGTAGCCGGAATCGCCTCCACCAAATTAAAGGAAGACATAACCGTGGCACAACCAGCCTCTACAGCCGCTTTATAAGGCGGGAAATACTCATTAAACATCTTGATACGGCTCATATCCACCGTATTATAATCACGACCGGCCTCGGAAGCGCCATACAAGGCAAAGTGCTTCAAGCAAGACAAGATCGTGTTCTCTTTCGTCAAGTCATCTCCTTGATAACCTCTCACCATGGCGGCGGCGATCTTTCCACCCCACCAAGGGTCCTCTCCACTACCCTCGGCAATACGTCCCCAACGAGCGTCACGGGCGATATCCACCATCGGGGAATAAGTCCATGTCACGCCGTTTGAACTGGCCTCGATAGCGGCGATACGGGCACTTTGCTCGATCAACGTCGTATCCCAGCTACAAGACAAAGCCAATGGGATCGGGAAGATCGTATGATATCCATGAATCACATCCAGTCCGAACAAAAGCGGAATTCCTAAGCGAGATTCCTTAACCGCTATCTCCTGCAATTTACGGAACGTCTCCAGCTCCGAGCCTCCCGTAGCACCCAGCCAGCCCCGACGAATCGTCTCGTCCGCTCCTTCCGAACCACTCAAGATGCCGGGAACACCCCCACCGGACAAGTTCAGCTGTCCGATCTTCTCATCCAAAGTCATTTTACCCATCAACTGATCGATAAACGTATCCATCGCTCTCGTATCTTGAACGGGCTTTTGTCCGTATGCCGCAAGTGCCAAACAAGCGGCGAATGATAATATAATCTTTCTCATGTTATTTAAATATTAAGATTCTCTCGCATTATGGATCGTGAAACCCAATTTCTTCAAACCGTCCTGGATTTCCGGACAGCTCATAAACAAACGCCACAGAAGGCCCGTACGGTAATTCTCGATCATCGGGGCGATCGTACATTGGTCTATCGCCAGATAACGACGCGGATACCAATTCTCGCCTTCACTGAAAGCGTCGTAAAAACCATACTTACCCCAGATGCTATCTCCCAGATTGAAATAGAAATGCTTCAATGCCTTCGAGGATTCCTCCGGTGTATACGGATAACTGCTCAAGGCGGCTGTCGGCGTAATTACCCCATGATCGTTGGAGGGCATATGCGCGTTATAGCCTTTCACGGAATAACTGGCGGTCAATCCCCAGCAAGCGTCGCTATATCCCTTGAAGCCCTTCGGATTCTCCGCGCAATAACGGTAATCGATCAAGACGTGATTCCGGTTCAAGTCCCAGTAGTTAGCGTATCGATCCGACAAGCCTACCGGACATAGGCCGATATAAGAATAATGCGCCCAAAACAACGGGCCGCCGTACTCCTCGGCATAATTATGTTTCAAGATCAAAGGTAAATCGTAAGCGACCGCATCGCTCTTGATCCCCCCTTTACGAGCCCATCCGTTATGATAAGCGGAAGCCGGGATCGGATACGTAGGCGAAGACGCCGCCAAAATATAAGTAATCAGACATTCATTGTAACCTTCCAAAGGAAAATTCATCTCCCATGCGTAATTCGGGCTCCAATGCCAATACAATACATCCTGCCCGTTCAAATACCAGGTCCATTCCATCTCACGCCATAGCTGGTCAATCTTCGCAGCCAACGCTTTCTCGCTCGCATTACCGTCCTTGAAATATTGGCGTACGCATAAGAGACCTTGCATTAAGAAAGCGCTCTCTACCAAATCGCCTCCGTTATCCTTCTGGCCGAAAGGCTTTACCTTACCCGTAGGTCCATGCATCCAGTGAGGCCAGACCCCATGGAAACGATCGGCCTTCGCCAAGTAATCAGCGATTTGATGAAAACGGGCCACACCTTCCTCACGGGTGATAAAGCCACGCTCAATACCTACCAACAGCCCGGCGATGCCAAAACCACTACCTCCGGTGGTCACGATATCAGCGTCGTTCTCAGGATACACGCCATCCGTATGGATACGCTCACAGGCCAGTCCGGAGGTAGGCTCCGCACCTTCCCACATATAATTAAAGTGAGCCTTTTGTATATAGGTCAAGAATTCATCATCCGACTGAAAATCCAACTTACGCTCATTGGGCGTAGACTCTGCGGATGTGTCACTTTTCTTGGCCTCATGACAAGCGGTCAACGAAAAGCCAAGCAACAGGGTAACAACGCCTGTACGGAAATAGGTATTCATAGATATATACATTTAAAATAGTTATCGTCTCAATACTTTACTCATCGGTGAACGGCCGCTCTCTCCCAATGCCTCGATCGAGAAATAATAGTCCGTATCCTTATCCAAGCCTCTAAAATCGTACATCGTATCTCCCAGTACCGTGATACTGTTGTACAATTTATCCGGCGCTATACCATAATAGATATTGTAAGCGTACGCCTCTTTTACCGGCTCCCAAGTGATCATCGCATTCCGCTTATCCGCTTTTGAGCGTTCCACCTTTAAGTTCTTAACGGCGGCGGGAGCTTCTCCCAAACCATTTCCAAAAATACGAAATCCAGACATAGCGAAGTTGCCCGAAGGCACATGTTCGTTCACTATTTTCAAATAACGGGTTTTTAAAGGCTCACGCAACTCGATATAGTCGTGCGGAACGTCCTTGTCGTTATCGCTCTTATCGACTACCAATTCCCAATTTTGTCCATCTATAGAATGATAAATACGATATTGATGATACAAGTCCATCGCCTTATTATGCTGTACGGCTCTATGCTCGTAATAGTTCAACTGGATCGCACGTACCTCTTTCAATCCCTCTAAAGAGATCTGGAGCCATTCACCCGGCTCTCCCGAGCGGGCGGACCAGAAAGTACGCATGCTCTCATCCGTTACATTCTCTGGTACTAACGTACTATCCATGGAAGAGGCCATCACCGGTTTTCCATACGATAGCAACATCCAGCCGGAAAACGTATTCGCGATATCATCTACCTTCCCTTTCGGCGTAAGCAAAGGATAGTCCCCGAAAGCGGTGTTCGAATACATCACGCCATCCTTATCGAATGCCGTAGGGTACAAACCAATACGACGCTCAAACTTATATTTCAAAGAAAGCATGCAAGTAGCCACATGCCAGTAATTACCATACGCATCCTCGAAAGTACCACCATGGCCGGCACCTTGTACGAAACCTCCCGGCTTATAGCTCATCGGGTTATGTTTCTGGTAGGTGAACGGGCCCATCGGTTTGTCGGATACATAAACTCCATCCGCATAGACCTTGAACTCCGTTCCCGGCGCACCGTATTGGAAATAATATTTACCGTTATGCTTGGTCACGAAAGCTCCTTCCGTAAAAGGCGCTAAAGTCGTACTATCGTCATTGTTCATCCCGAAACGTTCCCATCCGTGTTCTTCCGGGCGCAGCATCATGATCTCTTGGATCTTGCTGATCGGGTGGAAATCACGGCGATCCAATTCCACTCCCTTCAAAGCGAACTCATTACTTGAACCATAGTACATATACAAACGTCCGTCATCATCCAGCAAAAATGCCGGGTCCCAACTAGGAAGAGCCGTTTTCTCCACATACCGCTTGAACTTTCCGCTTTTCGGGTTCGTACTATACCAAATAGGCAATCCCGCATAGGTAGAACCGGTATAGAACAAGGTATCTCCACTTACGAAAGCGGCCGGAGCGCACAAGTCGTCATCTTCCGGATAACGTTGGAAACCGGCGAATACAAACTCCCAATTACTCAAGTCCTTGGAATAATAGAATCCGGCTTGATTCGTGGCGAAAAGGAAATATTCCCCTTTATACATGACCATCATCGGATCAGCCGTAGAGCGGAAAGAGCCATTCTTCACCAAATCCGGCAGATTCGCCCGGAAGCAGTAGCTCAAATTCATCGGGTTGCAATAGGTAGAGGGATGATCGGCCGTAGCGTCGAACCAGCGGGTGGCTTGCTGAGGAGCTTTTACCCGTACATCACGAGGATCGGCCTCCATCCGGATATCTATTTTCGTATCGTTATCGCCAAACGTGCGATAAGCGTACTTCATCCCCGGATAATACACGAATAACTCATGATCGTAGCGGCTTGCTTGTATCTTATAATAGCCTGTCGCATCGGTGGTATAATGAACCGGGCTAGCCGTGAACATCACTGTAGCGCCTTCCAAGGGCTTGCCGTCCGGTCCGGTAATCGTACCTTCCAGAAAATGCTCTGGGGATACGGTAATATAGTAATCGCTTACCTGCCCTTTGATCACGATCACGGAATCTCCCCGCTCGTTTACTTGAGCGTTTACGGTAGAGACCGCGAAGAAAGAGGCAAGGAGTGATACGAGCATACACTTATTGTAGGCTTTTAAGGAAGCGCTAGAAACTCCTACGTCTTTCCGGAAAAACATGTACGTGTTTTCCGAAAAAGACGTACATGTTTCCGAGAAAACACGTACATGTTTTTTCCAAGAAGCGATAGCCCTATTTATTCTATTACATGCCAGCATATTATGTTCAAGATAAGTTATTGTTGTTTTTTGTCGCATTATTATTTTATGGATTGAATCTTTTGGATACCTTTCTGGACATCCGGATGGCTCATGAAAAGGTTCCACAACAGATTCGTACGGTAATTCTCGATCATAACCGTTACAGGCGCTTGATTCAATCCCATAAATAAGGGAGATACCCAATTTACAGTCAAGTTGAAAGCATCCCGGAAACCGTACTCACCCCATAAGAAGCTGCCGTGGTTACGATAATAATTCCGCAAGGCTTTCATGGAAGCGTCCGGCGTATAAGGGAAAGAAGCCAGAGCGCCCGTAGGTGCCATCGTTCCGTTATCCCTGTGCGGCATCGGCTCCTGAGCTTGATAGTTCCAAGCGAAATCGCTGGCGGTCAATCCCCAACAATCTTCTCCATAACCAACATACCCCCCTTGATTCTCGATACAATACCGTTGATTGATCTTTGCCATTTTCTGGTTGTTCTCGAAATAATTCGTGTACTTATCCGTGAACTTATGTGGGTCCAGCCCGAGATAGGAGTAATGGATAAAGAAAAGAGGACCTCCATTAGAGACACCTACTTTCAAGTTCTCCCCATAATAAGTATTGCCATTCGTATACATCTTACCATCTTCTACACGCCCCCAATCGGCACGGTATTCTTGCGCATACTCCTCTTGGCTGGCCCAGCCGCTATAATACATCTCCGGAGAGATTCCGTATTTCGGCCCCATGATAGCCAACATATAGGTAATCATGGTCTCATTCCAGCCGATCAATTTATGATTGATCACCCACGCCTGATCTGGAGACCAGTGCCAATATAGATATGGGCTGTCCTTAAATTGCTTATACCAGCTCCATTCCACGTTTTTCCATAGATTATCGATGCTCTTACGGATTTGTTTCTCCTTGTCATTCTCTTGGTTGAAATATTGACGAGCCGTTAACAGCCCTTGGAATAAGAAAGAGGTCTCCACCAAATCACCTCCATTATCTTTCGGGCCGAAGAAAGCGACTGTCTTCCCGGTTGTCCCATCGATAAAGTGAGAGACCGCCCCATGGAATTTATCCGCTTTCTCCAAGAAAGAAGTGATTTTCAAGAAACGCTGTACGCCCTCTTCCCGGGTGATAAATCCCCGTTCGATACCCGCCACGATCGCCATGATACCGAAGCCGGAAGCCCCGGTAGCGATCATATCATTCCGTCCGGGAATATTCTCACGGGCAAGACCGCTGTTCGGCTCCGCTCCCTCCCAATAATAACGGAAGTTCGCTTCCTGTACCATATCCAGCAATTGCTCGTCCGTCATTGGATAGGTAGTGGCCGAGACTGTCTGGGAATCATTGGATTCATTCAGCGCATAATCCACGGCCGTCACCTTATAATAAGCCTTTTTACCAACCTCTCCCAAGAAATCAGTATAACGATTCATCCAAGGGCGGCGGACAGCGACCGGCTGGTAAGTGATCCCGTCGAAAGAACGGTAAATGCGATAGTATTTTATATCCTCCTTCGATTGAGGAATCCATTTGATATCGATATGACGCTCATACGCCTTGGCTTCCTGCAAGACCGGAGCGTTTAAGGCACTTACCGACGGGAGGGAAGCCGGCAAAAGCTCTATATCGTCCAGATAAATCGTATATTCGTTTCCATCGGCCGTACCGGGACGAAGGGCTACGGCCGCTAATTTCTTGATGTTCGTATCGTTCACGGCGTTTAATCCGAAATCCTCCAATGGAATGGATACGGGATGCCATACGCCGGGACGTGTATCTTTCAGATAATTTCTCAGGTTTAGGTATTGGGTATACGTGCTGTCCGCATAACGAATAGCGATATTGGGAAGAGCGGCAGCATTCATGCTCTCTCTCAACCGCACTTGCATAGAGAGCGTAGAGGGCTCACGAAAGAAGTCATTGCCACGGACCGGGCAATATTGTATCTCGCTATACCAATCTCCACCGGGAGCGGATACATAGGTAAGCTCCAAGGAATTGCCGGGCGTAAAAGCGACAGAGCCGGCAACCGGAAGATGATGTCTCGCATTTTTAATCCAAGAGGGTGAGGTATATTTCGCTTGAGAATAAAAGTAATCCCCTTTCATCAAGCTATTCTCGAAGAAAACATAGTCGTAAGGTTTCTCCACCGCTTGCAAGCTGGCGGATAATAAGAGAGTAGTTAGTAATGCGATGTGTTTCATGATGCTGATATTTATATAAATAAAGATATGATTTGAGATAAAATAGGCGGTGCCAAACGGGTTGACACCGCCTTGCCAAACTACAAAGGTCTAGTAAATAATGAGAATCTTATATGAATCACTCAGAAGCAGTCTCTGATTCAAAAGGAACAGGATCAGCCTCTAAATTTGCATTTAAGTCAATCTGATCTTGTGGTATCGGATAATACTCATGTTCCCCTTTGACAAATCCATCCAACTCTTGAGTAGCACGATCTGTACGAACCAAATCAAAGAATCGCTCTCCCCATTCGACAGCCAACTCTACTTGACGCTCCTCTAAGATTTGATCTAAGGTAGCATTCGTCAGCGGAGCCATTCCCGCACGTTCACGAACCAAATTCAATGGAGCATCTCCACTTTGCCCTAAACGAACTCTTGCTTCCGCATTCATCAATAAAACATCGGCATAACGGAACACTCGGATATTATTGTTGTCACCATAATTCAAACGACCTTCTGTCATTTGATTTGCTGGCGTATAAGCCTTACCATTGTAAACAGTAGGCTCCTCACCTGTCGCTGGCTGGATATAATCACCATCACGAGTTGTTTCCCCTGTTTTTAAGAAAGTTGTTTCCGCACGTACGGTCTCACCACGTTTTGTAAATAAATCTTGTATTTTCTGAGTTGGCTCCATAAAAGCCCAGCCCGAGATAGGTGCCTCCCCGCGAGGACCTTGAAAGGAGAACCAGTTATCAGATTGTACAATATCACCACTACCTGTACCAAAATCCGTAAACTGATACTCTAATAATGATTCATTACACAACTTTCCCGGAATCTTAAACAACTCATAAAAATCATTATACAATTCGAACTTACCACTATCGATAATGTTATTCGTTAATGCCAAGACATCTTCCCATTCATTGTTATACATCTTTACTTTAGCTTTCAATGTCTCTGCCGTATATTTTGTAACCGCCCCCGGATGACTGGACTCATTCGGACGAATAGCAGGTAAATTAGCGATACAATAGTCCAATTCATCATACATATATTGCAAGACATCTTCTTTTGGACTCCTAAAAATACCTAATTCTTGATTATCAACTAAGATAGGCACATCCCCCCACAAGTTCACTAAATAGAAATAAGCCAATGCCCGGAAAAAACGAGCTTCCGCTTGATACTGAGCATTCAGTTGCTTATCATTCTCCGATGTCAGATGTTGAGCATAATTATCTAAAGAACTCAATGCCGAATTTACCAACGAAATTACATTATAATAATTCTGCCAAGTACCATTCAATGCCCAAAATGAAGACAATTGACCATATTGAAACTTACTAGCATACTCATATTCCATCTGGTCCGTAGGAGATCCTCCTTTATCCACATCATCACCACGAACAAGTAAACAACCATAAGTAGACCATGCCGCCAGTAAATTTCTTGATTTAGCATATATACCAGAAACTGGCATATACATATTTGCCGTATTAGAATAGTCCACAGACTCTACTTCTACAGAATTTTCTGGAATTTTATCCAAAAAATCACTACAGCTAGAAACTGTCAAAGAAAAAGCCAATGGCAACGCCCAAAGTAACTTTTTATTCAATATATTTTTCATATAATATTTAGTCTTTAAAGATTAATAAATAATACGAACTCCGAATGTATAAGAAGACGATAGTGGATAAACTTGCTCATCAAATCCATAAGATGTTGAAGACAAGGATTGTGTACCATCCGCATTAACACCACTCATCAATTCAGGGCTAAAACTATTCGCCTTGAAAATTGTCAATGGCCTATCAGCCGTCAAACTTAAACGAATGCTAGGCATCTTAAATTTACCTAAATCCTTTTTCGGAAAAGTATATGCTAACTGTATATTTTGGATACGGAAATAAGAACCATCCTCTACGAAGAAAGAGTTAAAGTTAGCTATATTCCAAGCCTTTACAGAGCCTTTCGCTGATGGATAGTCATTTGTAGAACCTTCACCTGTCCAACGATTCTCAACTTGATCCGCATCATAATTCAGTTCAGAATGCCAACGTCGGTCGCCACGTTTACGATTTACGATCTGGTTTCCTGTCTGCCCCTGCATTACCATTGAGAAATCAAAATTCTTATAAGAGAATCCTAAATTAATTCCATACGTGAAATTCGGGACATAAGAGCCTAAAATCACACGATCTTGCGCATCAATCTTACCATCTCCATTTTGATCAACATATTTGAAATCACCCGGTTCAAGGCCATTGGCCACCGCAATCGGATCTGCGGCAATCTCTGCCGTATTTTGATAAACACCGGCTAACTCATAACCATAGTAGGAATTCAACTCACTACCTACACGAGAAATTGTACGGAACTCCGCAGAACCTCCATAAATATAAGGAGCTCCATCTAAACTTTTCACTTCATTATGTAAAGTCGTAATATTACCACCTATATAATAAGTAAAATCCTTACCAATCTTATCAGACCAATTCAATGATAATTCAACTCCCGTATTCAAAATCTCTCCACGGTTACCTAACAAACTACCATCCCCTAAGCCCATTGGTAATGGAGCATCAATTACCGCATTCTGTGTTAAACGATAATACCAATCAGCCTCTAAGCTTAAACGGCTATTCAACGTACGGAAATCCAAACCAACATTAGTTTCATTTACTGTCTCCCAACCTAACCAACTAAAATAGACCAAATTTGTATATCCCGGTATAGCTGAACCTCCGAAAATACCAGTCGTAGTCATATCTTGGGTAACAGACGCGAAACCATCACTTGCTTGGATCTTATCATTACCTAATTTACCCCAGCTAGCACGAAGTTTTAAATAGTCAATCCATTTTTGATCCTTCATAAAACTTTCCTCTGAGATATTCCAAGCTGCACCAACAGAAGGAAAATATCCCCATTTATCCTGATATTTAGAAGAACCATCAGCACGCATTGTAGCAGACAACAAATATTTTCCTTGATAATCATAAGAAATACGGCCAAACCAAGAAACACCGCGATAAGTCGTACCATCATCTCCGGTCGTACGTCCATCCGCATTACCTTGATTTAAATAATAGTACTCTTCAAAACCTTCGGGAACTCCTGTCGCATTTCCCCAAAGATTACGCCAATTCTCCTCACGAACTGAGTTTCCCAACATAGCCGTCAAACCATGATCACCAAATTGATCTTTATAAGTCAAAGTATTATCAACAATATAGCTCCAATATGTATCATTCTGTTTCTTTAACGTTGAAGTAGAAGCTGCTTGCGTACCACCTACTCTATATTCCGGAGTGAATGTACGAACCTGCTGGATATTGACATCTTGGCTATACTGTGTCTTCCATACTAATTTATTATCAGGAAGCAAGTCCAATTGAGCATAGAAAGAAGGCATAATACGCAAAGACTTATTCTTAGAATCATAATAATTAGCAGCGGCGACCGGATTAGAATAGAATTCACTTAACCCGATCTGGGCAGGAGACGCATATTTTACCGGATAAGGATTCAGTGTACTATTTTCATCAAAAGCTGGCATAATTCCTGGCATACGAAACGCATGTTGCCAAACAGTATGATTTGGTATTATTTGATTTGAATTACTAAACATGATATTCGTACCCACCTTCAACCAATTAAATACCCGGTAGTCTGCCTGTGTACGCAAGTTCAAACGGTTATAGCTATTCTCCGCATCTAAAATACCATCCTGATACAAATAAGAAGCTCCGACAGAATAAGTAACTTTTTCCGTACCTCCGGAAATATCCAATGAGTGGTTATGTATCATAGCTGTACGAAGTAGTTCGTCGTACCAATTTGTATTCAAATTTCCCCATAACTTATTAGCTTGGTTTACCTTATCAATCAAAGTAGCATCGCCGATCTCATTCGCCATCATACGATACTGATCACCGCTAGCCATTTCTAACACATTCGTGGCTTTCTGGAAACCTACATAACCATCATATGTAATAGTAGCCGGGCGATTTAACGCTCCTTTTTTTGTCGTGATCAAAACAACACCATTAGCGGCACGCACACCATAAATAGAAGCAGCCGAGGCATCTTTCAAAATAGAAAGGTCTTGAATATCACTATTATTCAAGAAATCAATATTATCAAAAAACATACCATCCACCACATACAAAGGCTGACTATCAGCATTCATAGATCCAATACCACGAATACGAACAGATGGACCAGATCCTGGCTGACCACTGTTAGTAATCTGTACACCGGGAACCTTTCCTTGCAAAGCTCCCATTGGAGAAGTTGTCGCATGTTTTGTGATCTCATCGGCCTTTATCATAGTAATAGGCGCTGTCAAATCCTTAGCCTTACTCGTACCATAACCGATAACGACAACCTCTTCCAAGTTTTGCGTATCCTCACTCATAAGAACATTTACTACAGTCTGTCCGTTAACCGGAACTTCTTGTGTAGTCATACCTACATAACTAAATACTAAAGTCGCATTCTTAGGAACATTACTCAAAGTATAGTCTCCATCCATAGAGGTTATGGTACCGTTAGTCGTACCCTTAACCAAAACACTCACCCCGATAGCTGGGTATCCTGTGGCCTTTTCAGTTACCACACCGGTAACTGTCAGATTCTGCGCAAACATTGTTGTCGCGGCAAGTAACAGGCATAAACAAAGCATTAATTTAGCTTTCATTCATTCTAGTTTTAAAGTTGAACATTTGTTTTTACACTCATTATTAAATTTGAAGCAAATGAACACCCAAACCTAAAAAAGGGCAAATTTTTGTATACTTCAACACTACTGCAAGCCTTGCGCAAGCAGAAAATTACTACTTTTATACTACTGCAATACATATTAATTATCTTATTTTCAGTTATAATACATTTGTTAATTCAAAAGGAGAACATTATATGTTATTAAACACATCTCACTAAATATGGGAACACAAAAATGACAAGGAAAACTCATAGTTATGATTTTCTTATTTCATAGTTATGATATTTTTCATTCATAACTATGAAATTTCTTAGTGGAACTGGATCATGAAATCTACCAAGCTTTGCCCCTCCGGTAGATTTAGTTTTTTACGCAATCGATAGCGCGCCGCCTCGATACCACGTACGGAAAGATTTTGCATACGAGCCATATCCTTAGTTGGCATATTCAAACGTAATAAAGCGCATAATCGTAAATCGCCCGGAGTCAAATCGGGATACCGCTCTTTTAGATTCGTAAAGAACTTTTCGTGGATACGATCGAAATTAGTCTGGAAAATGGCCCATTCATCCTCGCCTGATATATTCTCTTCGATCATGCGGATGAGCTTATCGAAGAATCGTTTCGTATAACTTCCCGATAATTGTTGAGCTTGTATTTCCTTTTTTAGACCTTCAAGGAAATCATTATGAGAGATAACAGACAAAGTAGCACTGGCTAATTCCTTACTCTTATAAGTAAGGTCATTTTCTAATTTTTCATTCTCTAGCTTGACAATTAATTGCTCTTGCGCCCTCAATTGCTCTTCTTGCAATCTCTTTTGCTCCTCGTTAACTTTTTTCTCACGCATGACAATCCACATCGTATACATTCTCACTAATACGACCAGTATACATAAAAACAAAGCAAAATAGATGATCAGCGCCCACCAAGAGCTATAAAATGGACGTTCGATCTTGAATGGATAAGACAGAGAAGATAGCTCTTTTCCTCGATCGTCTTTCACAACCGCATGTAACACAAAATTACCATACGGTAAATTAGAATAAGTCCGTTGAAAATTACTGGTGCCTTCTATCCATTCATTATCAAACCCGTCCAGTTTATAATAGATCAGGAAACGGCGCCCCGTAAAATCCGGATACGAAAACTTAAAAAGAATCGTATTATAGCTATAACTCAATACGGACGCACCGGCTTCCGGTGCGTCCGCTCCCTTGCAAGGGAGCGGAGCGAACTCATTTTCATGCCGATTATAGGCCCTTACCTGCGACAAACTTAATGGAACTCGAGTCGTATCCACATAATTCCGGTATCTGTCATAACGAGCGATCCCCCCGTTTAGACAAAAATAAGACGTCCCGTCGGAAGCCACATAAATATTTCCCCTATCCTCTATGGTCGGATTATCAAACAAAGTAAAAGGAATACGCTGTTTTAACTGGAATCGCCCAGACTCATATCCTAACAATACATATTCCGAATTCCGGATAAACCAATATAAATCATTATTCAAGGAAACAACCCGATAGGTATCGCTTAACTCGGGAAAATCCTCATTCAACAAATCATAAGGAACGATCTTTCCAGTCAAATCCTCATAAGTATAAAACTTACTCCCATCCGAGAAAACAATACGTCCGCGTAATTTCATTACATTAATCGTACCACTCTCATTACCTTCCTCCAGTTTTCCGATATACTCCATCTCTTTCACGCTCCTCAAATCCTCATTCAAGCGAAGACGATAGATACCTTTATACATATGGCTAGCCCATATATTGCCGGTAGGGTCAACCTCAAACGATTTGATCAAATTAGAGAATCCTTCTACATTATGGCTAAATTTCCAACGATTAGTAACCATATCCCGGGTGAAAACACTGAGTGGACGGTAAGACATCTGGAGTAAAACTTCCTTTCCATGGATAATTGTCTTACGTAATGCGGTACCCCCTCCATTGGGCCCCGGTATCTGAGTAGCTTTTCGGCCCTCTAGCTGTAAGGTACCTGTATTATGTCCGGCAATCAGTTGATTTCCGACATCGGAGATATACCATGTCTGTTCTTGAGTACCGGGAATCAAGGTTGGATAACTATCATTCTCAGATAACGCATAAAGACCTTGGTTCGTAGCTAAATAAACAATACCCTTCTCTATCACCATATCATGCACCATACCAATCTGGGCCTCAAGCGGTTCATAAAAATAGATCGGAGAATTCACATGTATCTGCGCGATACCATTATCCAATGTAACCCATAAATTATCCGAATTATCAGCAAATACTCTCAATACCGTATTATTAATCAAGCCATTCTCCCGGTTGATATGCCACAAAGTTTCCCCCTGCTTATTAATCGCTACAACCCCATTAGAAATCGTACCCACAATAAAAGTAGAATCTTTCATCATGACTCCCCTGTTTGCGATCCCTTCCTTTAATATCTCATTGGCTGGTGTATTCCACACAGACAATTTTTTACGCACCTCATCATAGATAAAACATCCACTACGAGCCGAGACCAATAATAGCTGATGATCAAATGGCAAGACCGAAACCACATCATCCTCCAAAACCTTTTTCGATAGTAACTCTGTAAACTGGCCGTCATCCATTCGACAAAAGCTTCCTCCCTCCATGAACTGAACGTATAGATGATCGTCTAATGTGAAAATATACAATGGAGACAGGTCGGATACACCTTTTCTTACTTTTTCCCCGTCATAAATAAAAAAGCTCCGGAATGATTGAAAATAAATCTCACCCTTATATTCATTAATCGTCCAGAACTCATCATTATTAAGATAGACGTTCATCTCAGACGAACTGAGTGAATGATAAATCAGATCATTCTCGTCATCCATCTCAAAATACCCGAACTCCTCGAAAGAGCCGACATAAATACGTCCGTCCTTCGATATATACAAAGCACGGACACCTAGATTATTCGGTAATTTCACAAGATCCCAGTGAATACCGTCAAAAACCAAAAGCCCCCGGTTATTCCCAATATACATCTTTCCTCCCGGACCTTGGGAGACGGCCCAATTCTGGTTTCCCGCTTTGTAATCGCTTACGGAATAATTGATGATTTTAGGAATATAGGGTACCTTCGCATTCCCCGTTATACAAAACAACAAGGCAATAACGCAACAAATCAACATACGAACCAACGTCCTCTTAAGTATCTCCTTCACTATATAGTACAGAATGTTATGTACCACAAAAGTAAATAAAAAAACATCACGTTACACCCTACTTCTTATAAACTCTCACATAATCAATCTCAAACACATGTGGAAAAAGAGAATCATCAATACCCTTTTGGCCTCCCCAATTCCCACCGATCGCCAGATTCAGCAAGATATGAAAGCGTTTATCGTAAGGCCAAACCTCATAGCCTGTCCCCTCGTTCTTAAATGTAAAGTATAATTGATCATCTACATAAAGCCGGTACTCATCTTCCTCCCATTCCAAGGCATACACGTGAAACGCTTTATAACAATCCGGACACGCAATTTTAGCATTTTTTTGAGTTCCGATCGCATGATTATATTTTTCCGTATGCGAAGAACCTACGATCGTATCGGGATCATAGCCCACATTTTCCATAATATCTATTTCCCCGCTTTTTGGCCAATCCCCGTATTCCCAATCCGTTGGAAGCATCCAGATGGCCGGCCATGTCCCTCGTCCGGTCGGGAGTTTCGCCCGAATCTCAAAACGTCCGTACAACCAATCCCCTTTTCCTTTCGTAATCAGACGAGCCGATGTATATGAACGACCTTCCATCGGTTCTTTCAAGGCCGTAATCCTCAATACCCCATCCGAGACCCAAGCGTTCTCCTTTCTGCCGGATGTATAATATTGAGCCTCGTTATTTCCCCATTGATATACATTACCTTCCGTATCATAAGACCATTTCGTAGAATCAGGAAATCCCGTATAGTCAAACTCCTCACTCCATATCAATCTCCACCCGCCTTTATCCATGGGTGCAGACAAATCGATATCACTAGCATTCGCCAGACTGCTCAAGAAAACACTATATAGGATAAAACCAAACAAAAGAAATGACCGTGACATAACAATATTGATTTAAATCAGAATTTCCACAAATATATGAAAAATAAATAAAAGTGTAGATGAAAAACACATCGCAAGGTTATCCCCGCAATTATACTGCGAATACCACAGGAGATATACTTCAAGTGGCAGAGAAGATATACTTCATGGCCAAAGTAAGTACTACCCCATTTTCCCTAGGGATTTATCGGATAAGCTATCTATACGAGAAAATGTCACAAAATAAAAAAGGGATGCCACAATTGACATCCCTCTCTCTGGATTGTTGAGTTGTCTCACGAGGATTCGAACCTCGACAGACAGAACCAAAAACTGTAGTGCTACCATTACACCATGAGACAATCCGATTGCTTTACTAAAGCGATGCAAAGGTAAGAATAAAATCTTACCTTGCAAATTTTTTGATTATTTTTTTACTTTGCGATCAACAAATAATAATTTTTCTTACCTCTTTGAACCAATAAATACTTATCGTCAAGCAGTGAAGAACAATCAATTACAGTGTCAACCTCCGCTAGTTTCTCTTTGTTAAAACTTACGCCACCACTTTGTACCAATTTACGCATCTCACCTTTTGAAGGGAAGATAGCGGCTTTTTCAGTACATAAATCAACAGCCTTGATTCCTGCGGCCAATTCATCACGGGAGATATCGAAATGAGGAACACCCTCGAATACGGCTAGTAATGTGTCCTCATCCAATTTCAACAAAGCCTCGTGAGTGGAGTTACCAAACAAGATATTGGAAGCCTCGACAGCGGCCTCATAATCTTCCAAAGAGTGAACCATAACAGTCACTTCTTTCGCCAAACGTTTCTGCAACGGACGCAAATGAGGAGCGGCCTCTTGCTCCGCCTCCAAAGCGGCGATCTCTTCTTGGCTCAAGTCCGTGAAGATCTTGATATACTTGGCGGCGTCAGCGTCGCTTACGTTCAACCAGAATTGATAGAATTTATACGGAGAAGTATAGCGACGATCCAACCAGATATTACCGGATTCCGTCTTTCCGAACTTACCACCGTCGGCCTTCGTGATCAACGGGCAAGTCAAGGCATAAGCCTCCCCTCCCAACGTACGACGGATCAATTCCGTACCAGTCGTGATATTACCCCATTGATCGGTACCACCCATCTGTAGACGGCAACCCTCATGCTCATACAAATACAAATAATCGTAGCCTTGTAGCAATTGATAAGAAAACTCGGTGAAAGACATACCTACACTAGATTCGCGGCTCAAACGTTTCTTCACTGAATCCTTAGCCATCATGTAGTTCACGGTAATATGCTTACCGATATCACGGATAAAATTCAAGAAAGAATAACCCTTCATCCAGTCATAGTTGTTCACCAACTTAGCGGCATTAGGAGCGTCGGAGTCAAAATCAAGGAACTTAGCCAATTGTTTCTTGATGCAATCCTGATTGTGACGAAGAGTAGCCTCGTCCAGCAAATTACGCTCGGCAGACTTCATAGACGGGTCACCGATCATACCGGTAGCGCCACCCACTAAAGCGATAGGACGATGACCGGCACGTTGGAAATGCTTCAGCATCATCACACTTACTAAGTGTCCGATATGCAAAGAGTCTGCCGTTGGGTCAATCCCCACATAGGCCGATGTCAACTCTTTCTGCAATTGCTCTTCCGTCCCGGGCATCATATCAGCGATCATGCCCCTCCATCTTAATTCTTCTACAAAATTCATCGTATTAATTTATATCGTATTACATTAATATATTTGTCACTTTATCTCATACGAGGCAAAGGTACGACTTTTTAATTGAGAATCGAAAATTGATAATTGATAATTATCCGTTTAGGTGGAAGATAGAAACGTTTTTAGCGATTTGAATCCGCAGCTTTTCTTCCGGAATATCCAACGCTTCCGCTACATTTTGGTAGACCCCGCGGATATCAATCGATTTATCATCGGTCTCCAAGAAAAGGAAATCAGGCCATGCGGCACGCAAAGCCGACGGATTAAAACGATCTCCAAAAGAGAGATAAAACCCCAAGCGAACCAATTGGGAGGCAAGTTCACCATTACCTCGAAAGCCATGGATAATCCAAGGCATCTCCGGTTTCACGGCCTTTTTACAGGCAATGAGATCCGCCCACGCTTTTACGCAATGGATGATTAATGGCTTATGTGTTTCCTCCGCTAAATTGGCTTGTGCCAGAAACACCTCTTTTTGCAAATCCATTGGAGATTCGGCCAGTGTATCAAGTCCAGCCTCTCCGATCGCCACGACTCCCGAACCAGACACCAATACCCTAAGTAGATCCATCTGCTCCTTTACATTATATATATACCACGGATGAATACCATATGAGCGAATAACCGTATCAGGAAGTGAACCCGGCTGCATATCACCCATTGGACTCACGATCCTATTTATAATCGCGATATCCTCCTTATGGAAAGGCATCTGATGCGTATGTATATCATAATAACCCATGGCGTTACGGAACCGGATCATAACCGCTCCCACCCCAAGGATGGCAACGAAGTATTCGTTTAACCGCAAGATACAATCCTTTCACAGGGCCATATTTCTTCAAGGCTTGCACCGCATATTCGGAACAAGTGGGCGTATACCTGCACGAAGCCGGTGTCATAAGAGAGATACAATATTTGTAGAAATAAACCGGCAATAAGAGTAATGTGGTAAAAAAGCGTCTCATTATTCTTTATCCCGAAGGATATGGATCGCTTTCTTCATTGCCTTTTCCATCGCAGCGTACGGATGGATCTCTTTATCGAGGTACAGGAAAGCGATTAACATGCCCTTATTCTTCGCTTCCAACGGTTCCAGTAAATCATATTTACGAACCCGGTAAGCCTCACGTACCTGTCGTTTGATCAAGTTACGTTTTACGGCTCTCTTAAATCTTTTCTTCGGTACACTCACTAAGAAGGAAGCACGGGCAGGCATCTCTTCCTCCATCGGTAAATAAACGACCCGCAGTGGAAACGCCACGAACGATTGTCCTTTTTCGAATAATAGGTCAATGTAACGTTTCCACGACAGGCGTTCTTCTTTTGAAAGGGTATACCTTTTTGTCGTCATTATTTTTTACCGTCTTGCTGTTTTTTCAGATATAAATCCAAAGCAGCAGTCATAGAAGGGGCTTCCACCGTGGGAGCCTCAACGTCCAAACGCAGACCCGCATCTTTAACAGCCTTTGCCGTAGTAGGGCCAAAACAGCCGATCTTTATATCGTCTTGTTTGAAATCCGGGAAGTTCTTCAATAAGGAAGAGATACCCGACGGACTAAAGAAAACCAACATATCATAATCGAATTTCTCGTCCTTCGCGAAATCATTGCTCACCGTACGGAACATCACCGCTTTCGTATAGTTGATTTTCTTCGCGTCTAACAAAGCGAATAGATCATCTTTATGTACATCGGAAACAGGTACTAGGTATTTCTCCTTCGCATGTTTGGCGATAACAGTCACCAAATCATCTGCCTTACCGGTCTGACCATAAAAAATCTTACGTTTTCTATAAACGATATACTTCTGGAGATAAACAGCGATCGCCTCTGTCATACAGAAATACTTCATCGTTTCCGGGATAGCCACACGCAATTCCTCGCATAAATGAAAGAAATGATCGATAGCCGTACGAGCCGTAAAAATAACGGCGGTATGATCCAAAACCGAGATTCGTTGCTGCCTGAACTCCTTGGAAGATAAAGGTTCAACCTTGATGAACGGGCGGAAATCTATTTCCACACCGTATTTTTCTGCAATATCGAAATATGGTGATTTCTCCGATGCAGGCTTCGGTTGTGATACCAATAATTTTTTAATATTCAATGCCATAGAGTACTTGACTCGATAAAGTTATACAAATAAATAATGCCTTCATACAGAAAAACTAAAGGCAATATTTCTTGGCCGCAAAGGTACAAACTAATATATAAAAAACTGCTATTTTTCCTGTGAAATATCCGTATGGTCTTATAAATTATCACAAAACGACACAGAATATAGAAAAATACAAACAACAAAACAGGAATCTGTATACTGCTCCCCACGAATACCAACCAAAGTGCCGGAATGTATAAACAGATCCCCCACGCTCCTATAATAGCGTTATAATTAGTCTTCCAAAACTTGTATTTCGGAGCGTCCGTAAAAACAACCCCCAATAAATAATAGAAACAGCGCTTACACCAATAAAACAGCATCAATACCATCATTATCAACCCAATAGATATCAACACCGTATTTTCTAGCAAATGGTTGAAATACCCATATGCCTTAGCGATAGCAAAAAGACAAACGCTACAAAGAAACAAGGCTTGAAACGTCATGAAATTCCGGAAGAGCCATTCGCTCCCCCTCGTTACCTCAAATAAATTTTGACGTTCTTTCACATATACCACATCACGCATCATCTTCAGGAATAAACGATAATTGGTACGGAACACCAACGCAAAACACATAAATAAGACGAACAAAAGGCTAAAGACCACATCGTCCACCAATTGTCCGTCCCACAAACGAATCCCTACATATCCTTCAAATATACCCATGTGCCGCTATTATCGGCACAAAGGTACATAATTATTTCAATAAAGCGCTTCCTTAATAATCTCTCCTACCGTAGGATGCGGGAACACAAACGACTTTAACTCATCCGATTTCATCCCCTTCTCAATAGCGATTCCGGCGATCACGATCAACTCCGAGGCCGGATTACCCAACATATGGGCACCGATCAACGTTTCATCCTCCGACAAGATCAACTTACAAACACCATTCCCCATCTCATTCTCCGCGACAAAACGCCCAGAGAATGCCATCGGTATTTTTTTCACGGTATACGAAATACCTTCTGCCTGCAACTCCTCCTCTGTCTTCCCGACACCGGCGATCTCCGGATTCGTATAAACGACACCCGGAATAGCCTTATAACTCATCGGGCGCGATTTGCCCAAGAGATGATCCACGGCCACCTCCGCCTCGCTAACTGCCGTATGCGCCAGTAAGGAAAAAGCGGTAATATCACCACAAGCATATACATTTGGCAGGGAAGTCTGCATGTACTCATTCACCTTCACCCCATTACGAAAAGTCTCCGGAGCCAGTGTCTCCAAGCCAAAACCTTTCGTAACCGGACGACGCCCTACACTCAAAAGGACCTTATCGCCATGTAACGTGAATGTCTCCCCGTCTTTCTCTACAGAAACCTCGGTTCCATGCACCCCGGTCACTTTATGACTTAGATAGAACTTAATCCCCCGTTTAGCGTATTCCGCTTGCAACATTTCGGACAGCTCGCGATCCATCGGGCCTAATATCTTATCCAACATCTCCACGACATGTACCTCTACCCCAAGGCTATTGAAGAAAGAAGCGAACTCCATACCGATCACGCCTCCACCGATTATCACCAAAGAGGCCGGAAGCTCCTTCGATTGCAACGCCTCCCGGCTCGTCCAATATTCCGTCTCCGCCAATCCGGGTATAGGAGGAATTACCGTTTCCGATCCCGTACAGATCAAAAGGTTCGCAGCCTCGTATAGCTCTTCTCCGGCGGCGATCGTAATCGTCCCGTCGGCCGCACGCCCTTGGATACAAGCTTCCGCCGTAACCATCACCACGCCATGCTCCGTCATTTTCATACGGATACCGGCTGTCAGCTTTTTCACGACCTTATTCTTACGGGCGATGATTTTCGGGAGATCAAAAGAAGGATTCTCCGCTTTCACCGCATACTTGGAAGCATGCTTGATATTATCATACGTCTTAGCGGAATAAAGAAGCGTCTTTGTCGGCACGCATCCCTCATTCAAACAAACCCCGCCCAATGCGTTTTTCTCAAAAAGAATCGTGGAAAGCCCACCCTGCGCCGCTCTCTCTGCGGCAGTATAACCGGCAGGACCTCCACCGATTATAGCGACATCGTATTTCATACTATTAGATCTATTTAAGTTGTATATTAGGATTTATCTTTCTCAACTGTTTGATAAAATCAGCCCGGTTGGTCGGAGATATGAGCATCCAAGGTTTCCCATTGCTCCATATGATCAGCCGATCCAACGAAAGGGCGTAGCTTGACACCGGCATCACGGTAGATTCCAACGCCTCTATATCAGCGATAGCGATCTTCTTCTCCGGGAAAATACTACAATGCGCTATCAACATATCATCTTCCGTTATCCGGTAATACGTATTAAAGAAAACATGAAGCACCCCCAACGCAGCGACCATCATACCCACTATAGCCGATATATTGGTACGCAAAAACGCGGCCACGCAACCAATTACCACCATGATAATCACCAGATGATACCACCATCCCACTTTTGATTTATATTCTCTTTCCATTTTCCGAAATTTGCCGCAAGTTAACGAAAAACGTCAAACAAAAAGAAAATTGCCCAATCTTTCCTATAAAAGAAAATACGCTGTCACTTCTCAGCAACAGCGTATCCACTTAAACCGGTTAATACAAATCATAAGATTGTAGTCGCCTTTTTTATTTTAATTCTTCCAATACCGTATAGGATTGTAATACGTTATTCTTATCATATTGTTCCGTACGCACTAAGCCTACATTCGGGCTGTACCACTCATAGCCATACCCAGTGATTGTCTCCTTTGATTTAGGGGAACGTGTAGCGATATTATATTTTACCTTAGCGCAATCGAACGTACCGGCAGGAGTTGTTATGCTTTCCGTTTTAATAAACTCACGGTCCTTAATGGCCATATCCTTACGATTCTTCCGGTTCTTCTTATCGTAGATCTTTACGGAAGCCTCGTCGAAATACACGTTATTCTTATCGAAATTAGCCGCATACGGATTTGGGTAATTTATAAAGTTCTCCGTGATATCCACATTCGTATTCATTTCCGATACCACTCCCGGATAAGAGAGCGTCTCTTTCGAGTCGAGGAAAAATTCTCCATTCTGGCAGTATGCCTTGATATCTCCTTTGTTCACGATCGTACCGGAGGGATTAGTATATACGTAGTCCGCTTCCACCTCTTGGCCGGAAGGCAATGTTTCCACCTCATCCACTTGATAACTCATAACAGATTGTAAGTTTCCCTTCGCGTCATATCCTTTACGGACCCATACCGTTCCCTCTGTTTGCGGAAAGAAGAACGTACAATCTTGCGCCATCGCTCCTCCCGCGATCAATGAGATTAAAGCCGTGTATAATATTTTCACCTTCATAATTTTGACGTTTAATTAATTCACTACTAAATACATGCCGGATATCCAATGCTTTGTTAGAACAGAGTGAACCCCTAAATGTTCAGAAGGTAAAAATTAAAAATAGCCAAAATATCGTAAGGCAGCGGTTATCATCCACTATCAATGGATACCGAATATAGCATCTTTTACGACGATAGAATCATTTACATCGTACCTATTATATAAAGTCCCTTCCATCTTTCCCTCAATATACGGCATCATGGACGATTCATGGTAACGAACACTATCCACATAGACCTTAAACGGTTTTTTTAAAGGACAATATTCCACCTTATTTAGTGAATCCGTTATCCGGATATAAGACGTTATCTCCTCTTGTGTCCGAATCCCCTTCTCTATATTATATTCTCCTTCTTGTAATGGGAGCAATACCACCTTCATCGCATAACGGCTTGAATGTTTGCGATCCAGTGGAATCGTCCAATGCGAACATCTCAAGACCTCCCATTCTCCCCTCCTTACTTCCGAATAAAATCCAGCATCTATATATCTCCATGAAGCCGACTTATTCCTAATAGAAATATCCTGTCCGTTTACCGCCCCCTCAAAATATCCCAGATAATAGGGTGTTTCTTTAGGTGTATCCTCTATTATCTCTTCTTTCTCGCAAGAGATAAACGCCAACTGCAAAAGAAATAGTGAAAAATAAATTAGGTATCTCATAACGCATATATTTTAGAAGTAAGACACTTATATTCAGAGCTATTTCCAAAGATACAAACTTTATCCGGATTTCAAACTAAAAAGACATAGAATTGAGACTCCATAAACCTATATTCTTGTAATTTAGAAATGGAATCGTACCCCCGCATCAAAAGTCAAACGAAATAAGCCAGAGTAATCTCCTTTATCGTAAGAGACATTCTCTTGCTTGGGTAAGGAACCTCCTACATAACCGATATTCAAGCCCACTCCCACATGCTTTGACAAAAGATATTCTGCGCCTAATGAGAAATTATATCCTACACCGGATAAGGACTCGCTTATCCCCCTCGCCGATTCCCGGTAACTAAAATATCCTATACCTATTTTCTCTTCCACGATCCATCGGTTTATGATTTGTTTCATCACAAATTGAGGAGCGACATAAGTAAGCCCCACGTTAATATCTATTCCCGAATAAATATAAGACGATTTATATCCCGAATACAATAAGCCAGCACCGAAACCGCTCCTTGATATCCAATCATACCCAACTTGCCAATCCAATCCGTTTTTAGGATGGCCAGACCCACCCGGTGGCAAATAAAATTTACTGGTCACAAAAGCGTAACCTATATTCGCATAAATCGTGTTATGCTCAAATGAAGACTTCTCCACGACAGCCTCTTCCTCCAAATCCAAAGCTTTCGATAGAGGAGCGGCCCGAAACGCCGCCGTGTCCGACACTAAAAGCATACTACCGGCTATCTGATGGCAACTACTACCCAATAATGAAGGTTTCCGATGGTCTGTCAACGCCAATGCGTTACCTCCCGCTTTTGCCGTTTCTTGTTTCGCCAACCAAACAACCTGATCATAATTACATTTAGTAGACACTCCGTTATCCACTACAGAAACATTGCCGATCCTCTCTGCCGAGGCAGGAACAGCCTCCCCCAGCTCATACAAACGAACCTTATCCGCAGTTACGCTTGCCGGGTAACTTTTAGAGATATTTGTAATGACTTTGGGCGCACATCCTGTCATTAGAAACAGAAAAGAGACAAATAAGACAGACAAACATTTAATCATTTTCATTTTTCATTTATAAGTTCAACATCCACTTTCTAAACTCCTCATTCTTTCTAAGTACCTAGATTTAATAATAAAACGTGCTTAGCCACAAAAAATTATTTATCACAAACCATTCTATCCAAACCATTGAACAAGCCCTTACCTTTTGCTGTATGAAACCAACATATCAATATACAAAAGTTCAAACAAAAAATAGGCTGTCTCATTTTCACTATGAGACAACCTATTCCTTTTAATTATCTTTCAAAACCGCTACCATATCATTCCCGATACCACCCGAAGAGCAACACCGAAAATACCTTGAACACAATCCTCCAAGCTCATCAACTGATCTCCTAAATACAGGGATATCTAACCTTCTATTTTAACAGAGGTTTTATTATTCAAGCAATTTGCTCAATACGACTTTCTTGGCACAAGGGATATGTTGCGACAAAAGGCTCTATTTTCTGTTTCATTTCGGAATAAGAATTTCCATAAAAATACAAGGCCGTGTATGCATCGCTCTCCCAATAGCTATATAAACCGCCGATTCCCTTCATTGCCAACTCCATTTGTTCAACCACATGATTAATGTCACAGGTTTCGTAGACTACATCGGGTAAATCTGTATTATTAAGATAATAAGCCAATCCCTCCAAAGTCCCAACTTCCACTCTAAATTTACGATCTATCCCTAGCAAGGCAGAACCATTGGGGATACCCAAGCGATTTAGTAAATTTACCAAAAAACTTACATGATCCCACTTATCACCAGCTAGATGGATATCTATATCACAACTTACAATCTCGCCGTCTGGATTTTGAACCGTACCACCCCCTGTTACTTCTCCCATTTGCTCCTTCTCAAGTACACCTTGAATCGCATCCTCTAATTCATGTCTATGCATCGGTTGCAAACGTGCGTTTAGTTTTAATACAACTTCCATATTCTTTCACTTTTATGAGATAGATGTGAGTTTTAGATACGTCTACAAATGTATACAAAATCTATGATTCCTATACTTAAAACGATAAAGTAGATTATCTCTCCCTCTATTTAGCCTGTTTTCATACTAGAAGTATGCTTTATACCTTTAAGGATATGATCATCCATAATCAAAAGCCACACCTAAAGTACCAACCCTAGACAGGACTACCCAGAATACCCAAGCCATAATTCTTCATACTCATGAGATGAACTCGATATCAGTACATATACAAAAACTCAAACAAAAAATAGGCTGTCTCATTTTCCATCACGAAACAGCCTATTTTTAAATAAACCCCTTCTTATTACCGCTTAAAATCAAGAGAATAACTCTGCATACATTTTGAGGTAGCGCTCCCGAAATTGCAACGCTATGCCTTTTCCCATCGCTCCGGCGCAATTACAACCATGAGCGTAACTGCGAACTCCATTCAGATTGAATATATCACCTTGCTTTATAAAATTAACCATAAATCACATCTATCTAATTTTCTCCAACACTCCATCATCAAATCCTACAGTTATATACTTAGTATGTAATAACCAAGCACTAACCTTCTCCAATGAAATAATGTCCAATAAGATCGTAATTACCTCATTTAAGAACTTATCCGGATCCACATCAACACCTTCAATATTTAGATACTTATCGACCGGCTCATAATCAACATCACAAGCCCAATCATCATCGTCCACATCATAACTTTCAGAGCCTATCAAATAAACACAATATCCATTTTCAGACTCAAAAATACCAAAATTCAGTGCTACTATATTTTCTGGTATCACTTCATTATGGCTTAATTCCAAAAGCCAGTCTTCTATCTGTTTCTTCATAGCATTTATTCTTTTAAAAATACTTCAAACATATAAAGCACATTCGATAAATTAAGTTAACACAAAATTTATTTCATTAAATCAACGACATCCATTATTCGTTTTTTATCTTTCTCTGAAAAAATAAAACATACAGAATGATCATTAAAACCAGCCCAAAATGAAAGAGTTATTTTAATTATTTTCAAATACATTCTTAAGTCATACTCATCTAACAATGATAAATCTTCATGTATTATTACAATATCATTATTAGATATCCAGTCAAAATCCCTATAAACTTCACAAAGAGCATCCCAATTTTCTCCAAAATAATTAGGAAACACTAGAGCTTTTGATAAGTTAAGGAATAAATCCATTTTGTCTCGTACTTTATATACATATCCAATAAATGTATCCTCCACTAGATACATTCTAGGATACTTTACAAAAAATATATTCTCCATCTAATAGTAGTTTTAGAATACAAATGAAAGAATAATATTATATATTCACATACTTATAACGAACTTTTTTCAAAATTTGATTTGAATCATTGTTCCATAATGATCTGGAGTAAACCACATCTTACTTCCTCCTGTGATAACTCTCATAGGCCCTGCTCCTCTTGTCAAACCAGGCGTAGGATGAACATACTCTTTATAAACACCATTTGATAAATTTGGCAACTTTCCTTCATTATTATAATAGATCGCCCCATCATGACGAAACGTAAACAACTTTCCAGACCGTATTCTATCAATAGTCGGTTGTAAATCATGAGTTACCCCATCTGGAGTTGTCACAAAACGAGTCGTACCCGAAGATTGACTAGAAGAAGCGACCTGAGATGATGTCTCTACCGGATTTAATTTAGGGGTATTACTAATATCCGGTTGCGTCACATTTAGCCCACTTCCTGGAGCCTCCATCAACCTCATCTCCGGTGCCGGTCTTGTTGCCGTGTTCTTGAACGAGAAGATTGTCCGTCCGAATTTAACGTCCTTACCTGTCCAGAAGTTATTACCTTTCAAGGCAGCAACCGTACCGTTTCCGATTCCACCTGTCAAGGCTCCACCCAGAATACCCAAACCATAATCCTTCAAGCTCATAAACTGATCCCCGAAATACAACGAGTTACCCGCACTTTGGACCGGCATCATCACCGCTGTACTCGCCGAACCTGCGGCGGCTCCAGCCAGAAAGCCTCCGATTCCCCCGGCGGCACCTCCGGCGGCGGCAAAGGCCAATCCCCCCGTAGCAGCACCTAAACCTCCGGCGGCGGCTCCAATACCAAATGCGGCAAATCCATCTTTGAAACTATGAAGTTGACCCGATACAGCCTTATAGATCAAATTTGCTGTTCCTCCGATAACCGCACCTATTATAATATGGATAAACTCTCCATCCTCGTCCACATACCTCAACGGGTTGTTCATGGCATAGCTGTAACGATTGAAGTTCTGGGACAAGTCCGGCATCTGGACAAACGGATCAGGAGCGAGGAAACGACCCAGAGCCGGGTCATACAGGCGAGCGTTCATATTTACCAAGCCAAACTCCTTAAGATGCTCATGGCCACTGTAGCCACGACCAAGGAACAATTCTACCTCCTGCCCCGAAGGGATGTAAACGTGACTGGATGAGTTACGTTGGCGACCCCATGCGTCAAAATTATAACTCGCGTATTTCGTCCCTGCCTCCGTGATGATATCCGTGATACTTCCCAGATAATCACGACCTATATAATAAAGTTTCCAGCTATTCGTATGATCCTTCACCAATACCGCCGAAGCGTCGTAGTAATTCTCTCCCGCCAAATACAACTTCTCCTTATTACCCGAGGGAGTCTCATCGATCTCATAGCAATCCCCCAAATAATAGCGGGTCAACAAACGGCTACCCCCTTTAGCCACCTGCATCTTCACACGCTGCTGATTGCCGTTATAGGTAAACGAGGCCACGTTACCATCTTGCGTAATAGCGTTCGGACGCTTGAAAGAGGTATAGCTAATAACCTGTGTGGCGGAAGACATAATACCATTTGCCACGCTAGAGGAAGATATGGCGTAAGGCTTGCCACTTGTATTATATGCGAATGTACCACTGACATCCCCTTTGGTTAAGATATTTCCTTTCGCATCATAAGTTGCCATAAGCCCTTTGTAGGAAGTCAGACGATTAAGATTATCATAAGAGAATTTCTCTTCTTGGGATACATTAATGTCTTTCCGGTAAGTCAAGTTCCGTTTAACAGGATCAAAAACATACTCCATATTCTGGAGGAATGTGGTCACCCCTGTTTTCTGTATCTTCCTGGAAGTAGGGAATCCATAACTGTCATATCCATAGGTACGAGATAAGGCACCGGAGCGTACCTCGGTAGGTAACCCCATGTCATTCTCTTTCGTGAGCTTAAATATGGATGTTTGGTTATTCAGCTTGGTCTCAACTAAATGACCATTCGCATAATTATAATTCTCGGTTGTCAAAACTCCGGATTGAGACGTATACTTAATAGAGCTTACATTTCCTCCGTTATAGGTATAATCCTTTCGTAAATATTTATTGTCTACCGCCGTCTCTGTCTGGCTCGACAGACGACCCAACGCATCATATACATAATCAATGGAAGTTCCGACAGAAGAAGAGACCTTCGTCAACTCATCGTAGCCATTATAAGTATATGTAGTCGTAAACTCTGGTAAAGTCGCCGTTTTAAGGCGATTATACGTATCATACGTGTAATTGATAACCTTATTATTTGCGTTCGTCTCTTTCAATAGGTTGCCGGATGCGTCATAAGCATAAGTTGTCGTACCAGAGCTAGGATCGCCCAAGCTAGTCCGACGGCCGAAACCATCATAACCAAATGAAGTAGTCACGTTACCCGGTGCGACGATAGAAGAAGGTTGTCCATCCGGACGCAGATTATAGGTAATCGTTCCTGCTGGGTCTACCACAGATATAAGATTGCCCAACGCATCATACGTCCGCTTGACAGAGATTCCATCCTCCACCGTTGTTATACTATTGCCGCTATAACCATGAGTCGTTTTTCTTCCGGAAGGTTCCGATATAGCGGTTAAGCGATCATACGTATCATAACTATAGATATTCCAAGCCGTAGCCGAACTACCGGCAAACGGACGAGAGACTTTTTGCACCCTTCCATAACTATCATAAATTTTATCCGTTTTTAGAAAACTGCCATTAAAACGAGTCTCGGCCGTTCTTACCTCTCTATTCAACGCATCATATACACTTTTAGTAGTAGGTTTACCCGTCACAGAACGGGTTATGGCATACAAAGCGTTTGTCCCTTCCTCCGACCATCCGTAAGATACAGTAGCGGTAGTATTATCAGGGAACGTGACACTTGTCTCCCGACCAAATGGATCATACGTATGCGCCGTAGACTTTCCCCGGTGGTCCTTCTCAGAAGACATACGCCCCTCCGTATTATAAGAAAACTCATTTGCAAGTCCTAATGGGTTTGTCACCTTTTTCAATCGACCGTTCGTATCATAAGCATATTCGGTCTTCAGCCCTTTATCCGAACCATACAAGAATAGCGTCTCTTTTGTGATATTACCCGGAGTATCATAAACATACTCGTAAGTTTTCGCTTTATTTCCATTCTTATAGAACACCTTGCTATTCGCATAGCCGTTCGTATGCGAAGGAATATTCATTCGCTCGGTATAAGTACTGCTATTACGAGTAGTAGTCACGCTCTGATCGGTCAAGAAACCAATAAGATATCCACTCTCTGCCGTATTGTTATAAAATGTGTTCGCCTTTTTTACCGTAATACCCCCAGTGTAAGTGATAGTCTCTTGCGTCGCATTTCCATAAGTATCATATACAAAAGCGGTAGTAGCCGTAATACCCTTAAGCAAGTCCTGCTCTGTCTTATTGCTTAAACGTATCTTGACCGTTTTATTGGCTTGAACATTAACGGCAAAATTATAGGTCAATTTCGCCTCAGGTGAAACCTCACTCTTCAATACGCCATATTTATAAGGATCAAAATATTGCTCCGTAAGCTGCCCTTTCAAATTCGTACGGAATATACTCTCAAATCCCCTAAACCCCAATCCTTGGCGGTGAATAACACCACCTCGGTACGTGAAAGTGAAATTATCAACCCGGTTACCTTTCATATAAGTACTGGAAAAGGCTATGACAGGAATAGACTCTTGAATGTCCACATACGGGAAAACAGCGTTCACACCCTTAGCATAAGTACCGGAAGATATGGCCTCCTCATTCATCAACAGGTATGTGTTCTTTTCGACCACTCCCAAACTATTCGCCATACCCGTGGCCAAAACGCCTTTATTGTCATTCCTCTTGAATGAATATTTTGTAACCACTCCATTCTTCAAGCTGACCAATTGACTAAAATAATTATGACTGTTTATATTAGTCGGGATCAAGATTGATTTCGATGTATAATTTTGGGCACATTCAACCGAACCCACGTTATTTTTCTTAGCGAGGTAAGTGAAGAAACCGGAGCTATGATACCGGATCAAGTCTGTCATACCATCCCCGTTTACATCTTGTAGCAAAAAGCCATCCGTAGAAATCCCCGAGTTTTGAGTACCGGCAAACGTGGATTTATAAAATTGTCCATCTCCCATCGAGTTATAAGCGGCCCACGTATAGACTGGATCCTTTTTTTTCGGAGATACCAGCAAATCCATAAGCCCATCTCCGTTGATCTCCCCCAGCAACAACGAGCGATCTTTTAGATCCACCTTTTTTAATCCGGTATAAGTAGAGACTTTTCGGCCCGTCCAAGTACTACCGGAAACATCAAAAGTATATATATTTACCCCGGAGTCATTAATAAGAGCGATGTCACTTTTCCCGTCTCCATCATAATCTAATACCAGAAGTCTATCTGTTTTCTGAAATGCGTCCTCAGGATCAGGCTGCTCCGTGCCTACAAAATTAACGTTATAGGGAAACAAGTAACTCTGATATAAGACCTTACCACTTTCCAAATCAAATATATAGCATTTAGAGGTCTTACTGGTCTCTCCAAAAGGATGATGGCAAGAGACCGCTAGTACTTCCTGTTTTCCATCCCCATTGAAATCCCCTGTATAATAAAACTTAGGATGTATGCTCTTTGCCCCATCCGCATCGGTCAATACGGTCGGGAAATTAAAAGTCCGTGTATATTTAGATACCAATCCCACAGTCAAACTGGCCCTATATACACGGAAAGTCACTTGATCATTATCACCGGAAACGCCATTGTTTACTTTTATGATATGCTCTTCTTGCTTTCCCTCCAAATCCGCACAAAAGATATCGATAAAATTAGCTCCGGTCGTAAGATTGGGCATGGGGGAAGCGTACTCGCTATTCAATCCGGCATAAAGATAGATTTTCTCTTCTCCGGTGAATTTATTGTCATATCTATTCTGGGAATGCTGAAAAGCCGTCGAATGTCTGTAATGCTCCCAATAGGGATTCTCATTAGGCAAAGAGATCAAACCATCTGCCCCCGACGCATAATCATACCTTCCTTTCACTACCTTGATACGAGCAGGATCCGTTGATTCATACCAATTATATAGCTGTGTGACAGAACCATTATCATAAGACCCATCTGTTATGCCTTCTCCATAGTAAAGCTTTATAGGGTTCAGAGATTGCCCGGAGGCGGAATAATCTATCTGGCTTAAAACTGAGCTATTGTTCTGGTTTTTATAGCTCAAGCTATACGTACAAAGCGCAGTAGAGCCTAATTTACTGATGATTTTAGCCAGCAAGTAGCTTTCCCCTGTCTTAAGCCCCCCTATAAAAGAGACCAAGGGGTCCGGTCGTGAGGCTTGATACTGAAATTCCACAGAGGCACCATTATAAGCAACTTTTGTCAATCTGTAATGGTTTTCTTGCTCGACATAAGTATATAGGATCTGATTATTTCGCAAGTCAGACAAAGAAACTATCGGATAAAAGATCTTATTGCTTGTATTTGAGGCATATCCAAATATGCCCTTGGTTCCATTAGGATAAAATACCTCAAAATATTTCACGACATCGCCGGACAAAAAAGCTTTTACTTTTATATTGCCTTGCTCGGACTCATAATTAATAGTTGTCGCATTCTCTGAGATCTTTATAAGACGCATCCCGTCTAACACGAACGCATCCGCTTTCGTACGTAAAGCTCCTTGGGGCTTACCATCATAATAAATATTCCTACTCGTACGCATGATCGATTGCACACCGCCAATACCCCATCCAATACCAACGATGCCATTTCCTTGCTGGCTATTATAAGCCAATGATAATTGGGGTTCAAATCCATTTATACCCGGATAAACCTGTATGGGAACTGTATAGGTTTTAGCTCCAGTCGGGGAAACACCTGTTTGTATCGGTATCTCTCCTACAGCTTTCGATTTATCTATTGTAACTGTAGTCGGAACGTAAGTATTATCAGATATGGCTTTAGGAACAAAAGCCTGAGGTTGCTGTGAAAACCTTTCCGGATTTTCTGCAGTTTTCGCTATAACCGGAGGATATAAAGCCTTCAATAAAGAATCCTCATAAGCCTTGTAATCACTTTCCTTCCAATCGAAAAATTGATTATTCTCAGCAACTCCTTGGGCACATAAATAAGAAGATGGGGACATAAACATGATAAATATCCCTATCGTATATAAATATATTAATTTCATCTATAAGTATACTTAAATTATATTTTGATCAATCCTCCTCTTGGTCTACGGGAACGGCCTCCAAAGATGAAGCCATCGCACTAAATTGCCGTGTTGTTCTATTTCCTGACGCATCATAAGTATAAGTAAATATCATTTGTTGGGATTGCCTAATATTCAAAATTCCGCCAGACTTTACCTCAAAAGGCCCATTAATCGTAATTTGCGCCGGAGCGGAAAGAGATAAATTACCATTACTTGCCACGGTTACATTTTGGACAGCCAACGTATTACAGCCCAAAACTGATACACTTGATGATACTGTCTGATTTGTATAAGTACTCACACAGCTTCTCGTGTCAACCTCTTGTGATGATAACGGGGAAAATAAGCAAGTCAATACGATACATGTAAAAAAGACGATTCTCTCTTTCATATCAAAGAATTTATGATTCTGTTATTTCTATTTTTAATTCCTTGAGATTACAGACTTACATACTTCTTCAAAGTATCCGCTTTCTTCCCATCCACAAACAACGTATAAATAAACGTTCCATAACCAAGTTCCGAACGGCTTACTTCTACCACATTACTACTTCCATTATCCAACTTAATAACTTTCACGGGTTTACCTGTGACATCAAATATCTGTAGACTAGCAGACACAAACGTCGCCGGTAAGGTATAAGAGACAGAAGCACCTTCCCTATTATATAATTTTGCGCCATCCACAGCACTTATATTACTTGTGGAAGTCGTGTTCGAACGTAATTGAGATTGTACCTCCGGCGATAGTAGAGCTTGCAAATTATCAATCACCTCATTCTGTTGTTGGATCGTTTGTTGCATCTCCTTGATACTTTCTACGATAAGCGGAATAAAACCTATATAATCTATAGACATCATCCCGTTTTCATCCGTTTGTACAAGTTCGGGTAATACCTTTTGTATGTCTTGAGCCAGAAAACCAATTCGTTTACGACTAGCCTCCGCTGCCTCTCTTCGATCTATCTCTGCTTGGATTTGTTTGTCTCTATTTATCTTTGCGATAGTAGCGGCATCCATAATCTCCTCTGAATCGGAGGAACTTCCCGATATCCCATTATCCAATGTGGCAGAGAACTTAGACTCATCCTGCTCCCTATTCTCCTCAAGTGTAGAGAGGTTGTATGAATAAGAGACCCCATTCACTTGCTCTAAAAGAGCTAATGGATTTTGCAGCGACTCTACATTTTCCTTCAAGCGAGCGTCTGAAGTTATATTCACTCCATTCACACGAAGATTCGTATTGAACACGAAATTAGTATTACTAGCCGGATTGTAATACGCCACGACATTGTTAGCATAACCATTTGTAGTCATATAAATACCCAATTTCCCATGCAACCAAAGTTGATCCGTATCCGTGGTTCCATATTCTCCAGCAAACACATTCCAACCTTGATTCGCATATTGTCCAAAATCACCAAATGTTAATTTCGAACCTGCGCGTGCATCCCCTATCCGACCATATATCTGCATAGAGGTTACATTTCCTAAGTCCTCATTATTGTCTTTTAAAAGGCCTGCTTGTACTCGTCCATTTGAAAGAACCCGGAGTTGAGCATTTGCGTTTGATACTAAACTAATTAAAATTAAGAAAGAAAAAAGTCTTGTTGTTTTCATATAAGTTGTTCTAAAATATAAATAGATAAACATTCAAATAATACTTCTAAGGAACCCAGTACCATATCCAAACAATTGCGTAAAAGAGGCTATTACGGATAGCGATCCTACACGTAAATCACATTTATTGCGGAACATTGCGTCTACAAACAATAAAAGGGCATAAATAATAAGAGGCACCAGAAACAAGCGGCAAAAGAATGAACTGATAACCAATAGACAGACTGAAAACGTGAATAATGCCGGTAAGCAATGTACCAATTTCAATGAGCCGGGATGTTTCCGGTTCAACGCAATCCGGGCCTCCCCCGAATGACGCACCTGACGGAAGAACTGCATGAGATCCGTCCGCCTTTTATGATAAACCCATGCCGAAGGAAATAGCCGGGTCCGATAACCAGCCTCCATGATCCGTATGCTAAAATCAATGTCCTCACCATATCGCATGCCGGAAAAACCGCCCAGACGCTCATATACATCCCGCCTTATTCCCATATTAAAACTACGGGGATAAAATTTATCCAACTTTTTCTTCCCGCCGCGGATACCACCGGTCGTCAGGAATGAGGTCATGGCGTAATTGATCGCCTTCTGGATCGGGGAAAACGAGGCATGCGCCTTATCCGGACCACCGAACGCATCCACCGGATAATGATTCAACGAGTCGTGTATATGCTCAAGCCACGTGGAGGGTAGTACCACGTCAGAATCCAGTATGAGCAGATACTCGCCATGCGCTTGCCTAGCGCCATGATTACGCGCCATACCCGGGCCGGAGTTCGAGATCACACAATAATGGAGGTCCAACCGCTCTTGGTATCGCCTTACGATCTCTTTCGCCGGTATCGTAGAGCCATCCTCCACCACGATAACCTCAAAATGGACATAGGTTTGCTTGCAAAGGCTTGATAACAGATCATCAAGCTCATCCGGCCTGTTATAAACAGGAATTATAATGGAATATAAACGCATATCTTTTGTATAAAAAAGATTGAGGATACCCTCTACAGACGGTATCACTCAATCTTATCAAAAAAACTATAGCTTCAATAGAAATAAATATTATTGTACCAATAGCATACGTTTCGTTGAGATCAACTGTCCGTCTACTACCAAAGAATACATATACATACCTGCGACACCTAGATCAGAAAAGCTTACCATTATACTACCTTCTCCCCGGGTAGCGATATCGAATTTCTTAACTTGAGTTCCTTGCAAATTGCAAATAGAGATAAAAGCAGAACGTGCGGATGTAGGGATCGTAAAGGATATATTCGTGGTAGAATTAAACGGATTCGGCGTATTTTGATTCATTACCGCATTCGAGAGCAAAGACTTACTCGTCAAATTCTTGTTATTCTGCAAATCAGACAAATTAGCTTTTTCATCCAATTGCAATTCCAGTTGTTGGATAGTAGCGTCCAATTCTTTTACAGCCTGTACTAAAACGGGTATAACAGCCGTGTAATCCACCAAGCTATCACCTGTGGAACTTAACGTCACAATCTCTGGCATAACCTCAGCTACCTCCTGTGCCAAGAAACCAAAAGCTTTAGAAGGTACGGCTTCTGCTGATCTCAATTGCGATGTCTCACTTTTCCAATTGTAAGATACCGGTTTTAACCCCAATATGGTTCCTAATCCACTATTTAAGGGAGTGATATTGGTTTTCAACCGAGCATCCGAAGATTGATAAACCCCCTTTACTTCTATATAATTATACTGGGAGCTTTCTGAATCATAGAAAACGACCTTTCCTCCTGTTCCTGAGATACGAGGATTAGCGACCGCAACTTTTAATTTCAAGAATGTACCCGGATAATCACTCCCGTTATAATACAATTTTTGTCCCCACGTTTGTATGTTCGTGTACTGGGCTTGGACACTAAACGATACGAATAGGCATAGTATGCCTAATAAAGATACAGATCTTTTCATGATTTAAAGATTTAAGTTGATAATATCTATTTTAACACATCAAAATATCCAATCAAATAATTATTTCCTTTTGATATAAATATCTTATAATCACCATTCAGCAAAAAATCTATAGAAATAGGATATTCTATCTCAGAAGAAACAGTTATGATGTCATTATAAAGTACATTTCCTTTTATATTTATAATTTTCACATTAAGTCCATCCAATAATTTATTAGAATGGATGTAAATATTATTTTCATCTATTGATAATGTAGGAGAAGATATTATAGAACGATCTTCCTCTTCTTCCCAAGATTGTTCAGTATCCTTCACTCTATTCGGATACACAACTGAAGAAACAAACATCAGAAATACTAATCCCAATATAAAACTTCTCTTTTTCATTATCTATTTTTATAAACAAAAATAGTCTCTATGAGAAATCTATAAGCAAAATAGGATTTACTTCTTATTTACTTTTTGTTTACAGCGATTAAGTTATTATAAATCAGCGATAAATTTATCCATCATTTCTGCGGTACCTTCTGTTCCATGAATCTTTTTATAGAGACGAATCCGGGATGCTGTTATTGCAGGAGTTGAGCGTCCAACTAACCTTGCAATGTCTTTCACGGGCATGGATATTTTTATCAAATAACAAATATGGAGTTCTAACTCTGAGATTTGCGGGTATAAAGCATATAATTGAGCGGTGAAATTTGAATAGGTTGTATCAATCTCTTTTCTCAACTCCTTCCAATCCTTATTCTGAATTTCCGTATCAGTATTATTACTTGTTTCATGAAATAACCGATAGACTTCGGATTTTCGAAAAGCTATTTCAAGCAAACTTTTTTCATTTTGAGAAGTAAGAATCTTTCGGTTTGATAGTTCTAATAATTCCTTTTGAGATTGCACAAGTTGCTTTTTAAAATTATCTCTTTGACACTCCGATTGCTGCAAAAGTTCCTCTAGATATGAAATTTTCTTATTATTATATTCAATACAATCCAAACTTTCCGCATATTGATTCTCTTTCAATAGACGTATTTTTTTCTCCTTTTCAATCGCTGCTTTTTTCTTCTTTTCTAACACATATATATAACATAGACTAAAGAAAATAATTAAAACAACAAATAATGCAAATTGATAATTGCGAATTTTTCTTTTTTCATTATCTATTTTCAATTGAACATTCTCCTTTTCTGTATGCTGATACTTATATAATGAGTTAACTTTTGCTACAGCTTCCGTTTTTGTTTGATTCTTAATTGAATCAGACAGTTCTATACATTTATACGCATAATTCAAGGCTAATTTACGGTCTCCTTCTTGGTTTTTTATTTTGGATAAGATTCTATACGTATTTTTTTTCATATAGATATTCCCATACTCATTTGCTTTCTCAAAATAATATAGAGCTGAATCTATTTGCTTATAGCTTTCATATATACAACCTAATCCAAAATATATATTTGCTTGATTCTTCATACTTGAAACCTTACTGAACAAATCTTTAGCCAAATCATATTTTCCCATATCTATATAGATGCTACTCAATTCCCTTAGTACATTATCTATTCTCGATTGATCATTTAATAACAATGCCTTCTCATAAGCAGATTGATAGTAGTATATAGCACTGTCTGTATCTTGCTTGGCGTTATAGATCCGAGCAATATTCCTCAATGCGATCACCTCTCCTTTTCCTTTATCATACATCTTGTATTCATACGATTTCCTATAAGCTTCGAGAGCCTCATCATACAAACCTTGATATGCCAGTCGATATCCCATCTGCTCATAAACCCGTCCTAATATATCATATCGCTTACTATCTTTCCCTATGTCCGCAGCATCTTGAAAAGCTCTCACCGCTCTTGGGGCATCTCCCATATCCCGGTATGCACTTCCTAGATAATAATATGCCTCCATTAATTGATCTGGAGTCCCATAGCCCTCATAATACTGAACTATTGATTTAATCAAAGAGTCTGATTCATGAGGAATATACAGCTTATCTTTAGCTTTAATCTTAAGCAAAGCATGGTACATACGTATATTTTCCGGCTCATTCATGATTGAGCTATCCAAAGAGGAAAGACAGAGTAATGCGCTATCCGGATGCTCCCACATCACAGATTCCGCACGAGATAGTTCCGCAGGTAATGGTTTTTCTTGGCGCATACAAGAAAAAAGGGTAGCGAAAAGTAGTAAAGTCAGTCCTAGTGTTGTCTTCATTTAGATTATAGTTTACAACTTAAACGCAAGTTATAAAATTTATTTTATAAATGCCACTAAAATATTTGTTTTTCAATAGTGATTTTGAGATACGATCAGCCAGCAGGGAGACGCGGCACACTAGGTATCTACTAGTTGTATTATGTATTTAAAATATTAGCATATAAGCATTTGCAGTTTTTTTATGGTAAAAAACAAAAGTTTATCAATCAGAAAACTTTTGTTTCCATATATAGAAACTAAAGTTTCTTCAGCACGAAACTTTTGTTTTCCCTAATAGAAACTACTTTTACATATATAGGCACTACGACACACGAACCTAAACGATAATTTGATTTCTTGCGTTTTCTATCAAAACATGGTAGATAAAGAATGATAATTGTAGATATTTTCTATCTACAACCACTATATAAGATGTTTATTTATAAGGCATATAAGAAGGAATTGTAGATGTGGTAGATATTAAGTGTTTTTTATTAACTGGTAATTTATGGAACTCGATTATATAATCCAACAAGTTCTTGTAACTTTGCAGCCATTTTAATTGAAATCCCGATTGAATATGAAGAACAAATACGAGGCTAGGCTAGGTACGGAACGTATGCTACCGCTGGTTTTCAAAATGGCGCTTCCGGCGGTAGCGGCCCAATTTGTCAACTTACTTTATAATATCGTAGATCGTATCTATATCGGGCATATTCCCGAGATCGGGACAAACGCTTTGGCCGGTATAGGGGTGACCACCTCCATCGTGATCTTGATCTCTTCTTTCTCCGCTATCGTGGGAGCGGGCGGTTCGCCGTTAGCGGCTATCGCTCTCGGACAGGGCGACCGGGAACGGGCCGGAAAAATAGTGGGAAATGGATTTATATTGCTTATCCTATTTACTATATTCACTTCCCTCATCACCTATACCTTCATGGAACCGATCCTGCTTTTTACAGGAGCATCAAAATATACGTTAGGATATGCGGTGGATTATCTCTCTATTTATTTACTGGGCACTCTGTTTGTCGAGATATCCACGGGCTTGAATGCCTTTATCAACGCACAAGGGCGTCCGTCTATCGCTATGTGCTCGGTTTTGATCGGGGCTTTATTGAATATCGTATTAGACCCTATCTTCATTTTCTGGTTGGATATGGGGATAAAAGGCGCCGCGCTCGCCACGATCCTATCGCAAGCTTGCAGTGCCATATGGGTATTGAGCTTCCTTTTCTCAAGACGTGCCTCCTTGCCTTTGGAAAGGCGGTATATGAGACTGGACCGAAGAATCGTACTCTCGATGTTCGCTTTGGGAATTTCTCCGTTCATCATGGCCAGCACGGAGAGTCTGGTGGGTTTCGTCTTGAATAGTAGTTTGAAAAATTTTGGTGATATCTATGTGAGCGCATTGGCTATCTTACAGAGTGCCATGCAATTCGCTAGCGTACCGCTGACCGGTTTCGCCCAAGGATTCGTACCGATCATAAGCTATAATTACGGACATGGAGACAAACAGCGGGTGAAAGATTGTTTTCGTATCGTGCTAATCGTTATGTTCTCTTTCAACTTGATACTCATGCTATTCATGATCTTATTCCCCTCAACCGTAGCCTCCGCTTTTACAAGCGACGAGGAGTTGATCGATACCGTCCGTTGGGTCATGCCCATCTTCTTGGCGGGTATGACGATTTTTGGCTTACAACGAGCTTGCCAGAATATGTTCGTAGCGTTGGGACAAGCTAAGATATCTATCTTTATCGCCTTGCTTCGTAAAGTAATCCTCTTGATTCCTTTGGCATTACTATTACCTCATTTTATGGGGGTAACCGGCGTATATGCGGCAGAAGCCGTATCGGATGCCACGGCCGCTATTTGCTGTACGTTGTTATTTATATGGAAATTCCCGAAGATACTAGGGAAAATCAAGCAAAAAGAAGAAAGGGCTGCCCAATAACGGACAGCCCCCTGATAAAGCCTTAAAGATTAAAATGAATCGTATTAATATCCCGGATTCTGTGTCAAGTTAGGATTCAGGCTAAGGATATCGGCATAGATGGAGAATACCGTTGTATATCCCGTCTTATCCTCTTGATAATCCAGCGAGCTGGCGAAATGTTTCACGCCTACATAGCGGTCTACCGTAGCCTCGGTAAACTTGCCGAAACGGATCAAATCCTGCCGGCGTACGCCTTCCCAAGCTAATTCAAGCATACGCTCGTCTAATAGCGTATCCAGCGTTACGTTTTGTAGCGGTTTGGCGCCTACACGGTTACGAACTTGGTTCACCTCATCGTCTCCATTCTGTCCCAGACGAATCTTGGCTTCCGCCTTCATCAGCAACGCGTCGGCGAAACGGAAGATCACGCAGTCATTTCCATGCAAGTTTCCACCATCCTGAGCATTCTGGTCGAACTCATATTTAGCCATACGAGCTCCGGCGGTCTTCACCAACAAACCATCGGAGGCATCCATATATACCTTCGGGGCGTTCGGCTCATATTTCAAAGGCACTTTCTGTCCGTCCCATTCCGTATAGATCGTCTTTCCGTCCGGACCGGTTACCTCGCCCGTAAAATAAGTAAGCTTACAACGAGGATCCTCATCCGCCGTACCGAACTTAAACACGTTCATCGCCTTCACCGTAGCGCAAGAGCCATTCCATCCGGATTGGCCGTAAGCGGTTGCATGATCATAATGGCGGGTACGTACCAAATTGTAGTCCTTAGCGTCCGGATAAGCGACCGGGTCCATAGGAACCGTGAAAATATTCTCAACCGAGGTCTCGTTCGCTACGGCGAAATTCTCCGAGAAGTTTCCCTGCAATTTATAGCCCAAAGCCTCCAGCTTATCCACATAAGCGATCGTAGCTTCCCAAGCGTTCATCTCTTTACCGTCAACGGTAAACTTGATGTTCTTTCCAGCCGGACGATTGCCGTCCGTCCAATTGTCGTCCGCATAAACCTCCGCATTCAACGCCAACTTAGCCAAGATCATATAAGCCACCGGCTTGGTAATACGTCCGTAATACTCACCTTTTTGGTTACTGCGGTTATCTGAAAGATAAGGCAACGCCTCCTCCAACTCCGAACGGACAAAGTTAAATACAACGCTACGCTCAGATTGCTTTACCTCAGACATCGGTGTCGTAGAGGAAGTTACCAACGGAACACGAGCGAACAAATCCAACAACTCATAATAGAAAAACGCACGGACCGCACGGACCTCTTCCAGATAAACCTTGAAATATTCCACGTCCGGTTGTTCCTCGGCAAAGGCTTGCAACTTATCAACACTCTGGTTACATTTTCCGATCTGCTCATACAAGAAATCCCAAGAGTTCTTGGTCAAATCATTCATCGTACCCCAACGGTGTAAGAAAATATTCTGCCATAAACCGCCATCTTCCCAGTCACCGATACGGCAAGGAAGCATAGCCTCATCGCTGGAGAAGGTATTCAAGTCATATACATGACGGTCGTTACCCATGATCTTGAACATATTATTGTACAAGCTCGCAACCGTGTTTACATAGACCAACGTAGGGCTTTGGAACGCGGTCTCCTCATCAAACGCGTCTGTAGGACGCTCTTCCAAAAAATTAGAACAGGAAGAAAATGCCGCGGCGGCAGCGGCTATCATAAAGCTATATATAAATTTCTTTTTCATGACTCTTTAAATGGATTTAGAAGTTAACACTCAAACCTAATGAATACGTACGGGATAACGGATAGAAACGTTTGTTATCCATACCTAGGTCATTATAATCTTTATCGACCGTCGTACTGTTAATCATCGGAGACAAACCGGAGTAACCCGTGATCGTAGCTACGTTGTTCACCGAGAATGTCACACGGATATTCTTCACGTATTTCTCGATCTTTTTGCAATCGATGTTGTAACCCAACGTAATATAATCGATATTCAAATAATTACCCTTTTCCAACCAATAATCAGAGATCGACTGGTCGTAGATCTTGCTTTCCGGAGCCTTAGCCAATGCGTTGTATGTAGGGAACTGGCTCAAGTTCATATAAGCTAGCGATGTACCGTTGAAGATCTTATGACCGAAAGCGCCGTTCATCTGCGTCATCAAGTCAAAGCGTTTGTAGCGGAAGCTGAAGTTCATTCCCAGATAATATTTCGGCATGGCTTGTCCGGCGATATAACGGTCGCCACCATCATTGGTATCCAAACCCTCTTTTCCATCGATCGTCTGATCCAAGTTGTAGATATAGCGGCCTTCGATAGCGTTTCCATTCTCATCCAAAGCCGGAGTCAAGCCCAAGCAACGAGGAATGTAGAACACTCCGACAGGATAGCCTACCATCTGATAAACCACACGGTTGTTTCCTACGAAACCGGCACCACTCATACTGGACAGATCCATATATTGTTTCGCCTGCAACTCTTGTCCCATATAAGAACCGCTCAAGGAGTTCAATTTATTCTTCTGGTAAGAGAAATTCACGCCCATGTTGAAATCGAAATCCTTTGTCTTCACGATACCACCGCTTACAGCCAATTCCACGCCGGAGTTGGTCATCTCTCCCAAGTTCGCCAATAATTCCGGATATACGAACGGAGGAACCGGAACCGCGTATTTATACAACAGATCCGTAGTCTTGGAAGTATACCAATCGGCAGTCAACGTAAAGCGGCCATCGAGGATACCGGTGTCCACACCCACATCGAATGTCTTTTTCACCTCCCAACGCAAGTCCGGGTTCGAGTTACGTGTAAAGCCATAGGTAGCGGTAGAATTTCCATTGACGGAAGTCACACCGTTCGGGCTCATCAAAGCCAACGAGTTATAAGCCTCGATAGCATCTTGGTTACCGGTCAGACCATAACCCGCACGTAGTTTCAACTGGCTCAGCCAATCCACGTCTTTCAAGAAAGCCTCCTCATTCAACACCCAAGCGGCGGAAGCGGAAGGGAAGAAGCCCCATTTATTATTCATACCCAATTTAGAGGAACCGTCCGCACGTAAGTTCACGGTGGCGATAAAACGGTTGTCATACATATAATTGAAACGACCCATGAATGAGGCCAGACGATTCTCGTTTTGGAAAGAAGTCACGTCTCCGTATTTCACTGTACCACCCGCTTTCAGGTTGTTATAACCGAAGTAATCCGTCTCAAAGCCACGGGCACCGGCGCTAAATCCCGTATAATGATATTTTTGTCCCCTCTCCCAGACAATAAATGGATTCAATCGTTACGCTGCTATTTCTCGGTAAATAATGTATTTACACTTACCGGATATACCGGAGGCGATCCCGCTAATATCAACGTGAATGGTGTAGAACCCGGTATCGAGACCACTTCCATCTATCCTGTAGCCCGTACCTTCACGCTGGGATTATCCGTCCAATTCTAAAGACCTCCACTGCAAGCCGGGTTGCAGTAACACAACCCGCAAGGCTCTATCCGGGAAACCTGTAGTCAATATTTATTTTGTACGAAAAGCAAGCGCAAAAGGAACAACCTAATCAGTTAATCCCTAACTTTGTGAGCCTAAACAGTAGAAAACATGGTACAAAGATTCGATTACTTAGTGATAGGCTCAGGAATCGCCGGTATGAGTTTCGCTCTGAAAGTAGCCAATGAAGGCAAGAGCGTAGCACTTATCTGTAAAGCCGGACAAGAAGAAGCCAACACATATTTCGCGCAAGGAGGTATCGCTTCCGTAACCAACTTGAAAGTAGATAATTTCGAGAAGCACATAGAAGACACGATGATCGCCGGCGACTGGATCAGTGACCGGGCGGCCGTGGAGAAAGTCGTGCGCGAGGCCCCTGCCCAGATCGAGGCGCTTATCCGATGGGGAGTTAATTTCGATAAGAAAGAAAGCGGAGAATTCGATCTGCATAAAGAAGGAGGACACTCCGAGTTTCGTATCCTGCACCATGCCGACAATACGGGAGCCGAGATACAGACGAGCTTGATAGAAACGGTAAACAACCATCCCAACATCGCCGTATTCACGAACCATTATGCGGTAGAGATTATCACCCAGCACCATATGGGCATTATCGTCACCCGCCATACCCCCGGTATCAAATGTTTCGGTGCCTATGTATTGAACGAGGATACGGGCGAGGTACATACTTTCTTGTCAAAGATAACCGTTATGGCGACAGGCGGTTGCGAGGCCGTTTACCGGAATACGACAAACCCGCTGGTAGCTACCGGAGACGGTATCGCCATGGTTTACCGCGCGAAAGGCTCCGTAAAAGATATGGAGTTTATCCAGTTCCACCCGACCGCCTTGTATCATCCGGGCGACCGTCCCTCTTTCCTCATCACCGAGGCGATGCGCGGATATGGAGCTGTATTGAGAAACCTTGGCGGCGAGGAGTTCATGCATAAATATGATCCCCGTCTTTCCTTGGCTCCCCGTGATATCGTAGCCCGTGCGATCGATAGCGAGATGAAACAACGGGGTGAAGACCATGTCTATTTGGACGTGACGCACAAAGATCCGGAAGAGACGAAGAAACACTTCCCCAATATCTATAAGAAATGCCTCAGCTTAGGGATCGATATCACGAAAGATTACATCCCGGTAGCCCCTGCGGCCCATTATTTATGTGGAGGTATCAAGGTAGACTTAAACGGGCAATCCAGCATCCGTCGCCTATATGCGATCGGAGAATGTTCTTGTACCGGCCTGCACGGTGGTAACCGCTTAGCTTCAAACTCATTGATCGAGGCAGTTGTATATGCCGACGCCGCGGCAAAACACTCATTAAGCGTCATGGATCGCTATGAGTTTAACCAAGATGTACCGGAATGGAACGATGAGGGAACGATCACCAATGAAGAGCGTGTATTGATCACTCAAAGCATGAAAGAGGTAAACCAGATCATGGAAGCGTATGTAGGTATCGTTCGTAGTAACACACGTTTGATCCGTGCGTGGAACCGTTTGGATATTTTATATGAGGAAACAGAGAGCCTTTTCAAACGTTGTAAGGCATCCCGTGAATTATGTGAGTTGCGTAATATGATCAATGTAGGTTATTTGATCACTCGTCAAGCGATGGAACGGAAAGAGAGCCGGGGATTACATTATACGATTGATTACCCACCGATTAAATAATTGAAAATTGAGAATTGAGAATTACTAGCTATGTTAATTCTCAATTCTCAACTTTTAATTATCAATAGTTCTGTTTCATCGGTTCAAAGTAAGCTTGCGGATGAGCGCATGCCGGACAATTAACCGGAGCCTTCTTACCCTCGAATACGAAACCACAGTTACGGCATTGCCAGAAGATAGCCTCATCTTTCTCGAATACTTTACCTTCCTCTACGTTAGCCAACAATTTACGATAACGTTTCTCGTGTTCAGCCTCTACCTTAGCGATCATCTTGAAAGCTACAGCGATAGCGGGGAAACCTTCTTCCTCCGCAATCTTAGCGAACTCAGGATACAATTCAGCCCACTCCTCATTCTCACCAGCTGCCGCGGCTGCCAAGTTCTCAGCGGTTGTTCCGATTACGCCTGCAGGATAAGAAGCGGTAATCTCAACCATTCCACCTTCCAAGAATTTAAAGAAACGTTTAGCGTGTTCCTTCTCTTGCTCGGCTGTTTCCATGAAAACACCTGCGATTTGCTCGTAACCTTCTTTCTTGGCTACGCTAGCGAAAAATGTGTAACGACTTCTTGCCTGAGATTCTCCGGCGAATGATTTCAATAAATTCTGCTCGGTACGTGTACCTTTAATACTTTTTTCCATAATGCTAATTTTATGTAGTAAATTAATGAGTCTGTTTTGTATATCGTTTTTCTCATGACCGATCAAAAGTAAGAATTTGTTTCCAGATATCGATTACGCAGACATTAAATAATATCTATCTCTCAATAGATATCACTTATTTATCAAGGAAAAACTTCTCCTCCTTTATATAATGAAACAACAAATCCTCCTAAATTGTTTACACAAAACCGGAATGCGTCTTTAGATTTTTTGCATCTTCTTTATTTTATTAACTTTGCATCCTCAAATCAAACAGGCAAGAAGAAAAATGAAGAACAAATTTGATTTTCAGCCCAAACTCTTTACGGCGCTGAGAAATTATTCCAAAGAGAGGTTCATGACGGATCTCATGGCGGGTATAATTGTCGGCATAGTTGCCCTACCACTCGCCATCGCTTTTGGTATCGCCTCCGGGGTAAGTCCGGAGAAAGGATTGATCACGGCTATTATCGGTGGATTCATTGTCTCCCTTTTAGGAGGCTGCAACGTACAGATCGGCGGACCTACCGGAGCGTTTATCGTGATCGTTTATGGCATTATACAGAACTTCGGTATCGAAGGGCTTGCCATCGCTACCGTCATAGCGGGTATTATTCTGGTATTGATGGGCGTGCTGAAGCTCGGTACCGTGATTAAGTTTATCCCCTACCCGATTGTCGTAGGTTTCACGAGTGGTATCGCTATCACTATCTTCACGACACAAATGAAAGACTTATTTGGATTGACTATGGATAAAGTCCCCGCCGATTTCATCTCTAAATGGATCGCATATTTCGGGGCGTTCGATACGGTTAACCCTTGGGCATTCGTTATCGGTATCATTAGTATCCTGATCATTACGTTAAGCCCGAGGCTAACGAAGAAAATTCCGGGTTCCTTGATCGCTATCGTCATCATGACGATCGTTGTTTACATTATGCGTAATCATTTGGGTATTACAGGTATCGAGACGATTGGAGACCGGTTTACTATTAACGCTTCCTTGCCAGCCCCGGCTCCGATCACGTTTAATATGGAGACAATCAACTTATTGCTTCCCTCCGCCTTTACGATCGCTATCCTTGGGGCTATCGAGTCTTTATTATCCGCTACGGTAGCGGATGGTGTGACAGGCGACAAGCATAATTCAAATACGGAACTAATCGCCCAAGGTGCGGCGAATATCATCGTTCCTATTTTTGGCGGTATTCCCGTGACCGGCGCCATCGCCCGTACAATGACCAATATAAATAATGGTGGACGAACTCCGGTTGCCGGTATTATTCACGCCATCGTATTATTATTGATTTTGCTTTTCCTCGGACCGCTTACCAAACACATTCCAATGGCTTGTCTGGCTGGCGTATTGATCATCGTATCCTATAATATGAGTGAGTGGCGTACGTTCCGTTCCTTGATGAAAAACCCGAAAAGCGACGTATCCGTCTTGTTGGTGACTTTCTTCCTGACGGTTATCTTTGATCTTACGATCGCTATCGAGATCGGCCTTCTGATCGCCATGTTATTTTTTATGCGCCGTGTGGCTGAGACCACGCATGTATCCGTCACCACGGATGAGATCGATCTTTCCGACGAGGGCGAGATTCATCATGACGAGGAAGTCCTCTCCCTGCCTAAAGGTGTAGAGGTATACGAGATCGATGGTCCGTTCTTTTTCGGCGTAGCGAATAAGTTCGACGGCATCATGAAAAGTATGGGAGATAAACCGAAAGTCCGCATCATCCGTATGCGTAAGGTTTCGTTCATAGATTCTACCGGTCTGCATAACTTGGAAAGTCTTTTCCGTCTTTCCGAGGCAGAGCATATCCATATGATACTTTCCGGGGTCAATGAACATGTACACCGTGTATTGACAAAATCCGGATTCGATAAGAAGATTGGCGCAGAAAATATTTGCAGTAATATCAATGAGGCGGTAGAGAAAGCGAAAGCTGCCGTACAAGACTAAGATACTATCAGACAGTGGGAGACGCAGCATGCTGCGTCTCTACAACTGGATATTTATTCCGGTAAATAATACCAGTCCTCTGGTAAGACAGCTTCCTTTATTTTACGGCTGGAAACCCCGACCTCCAAGGCCTCGCCCATATAATCCTCGAAATACAAAACACGTAATTCGTGGAAACCAGCGTCTAACGCTACCTTTCCTTTCGCTATACGAGCATTATGAGAGCCATCATTATCAACAATAGCTTTACCGTCTATAAATAGCTTGGAACCATCATCCGAATACGTATAAAAGCGATATACACCTTTTTCAGGGATATTTATCAACGTACGGAACTCATAAGCGAAATGATCCTTGGCCGGAGCCTCCTGAATGGAGATATTTTTCATCGTACCCTCTTTCACTTTTGTCCCGGAAGCGATCTGATCCGTATGTTTAAACTTGCCTTCATAATAGGTATAAGCTACTCCGTGCTTTTTAGGTTTTACCGTTTTGGCGGGTAAGAATTCCATCGTTTCCTCATCCTTAGAGGTCAGGCCAGACGGATAATAATACGTATATTCCTTTCCGGACGAGGTACGAATCCATGAATCAAACTCAAACTTGCCCTCACGCAATTCAATGATACGGCCACCCCGCTCGAAATCTCCATAAGCGTCCCATCCGGATACACGCCCGAAAGCTAGTCCCACGTTATATAACATTCCTATATAATCATTATCATGATCGTGCCCGGCAAAAGTAGCCATCACATCCTTCATTTCCACCAAGGAAGCGAAGAAGCCCGTGTTGATCTTGGGAGAGGCGATTCCCTCTTCTTTCTGTCCTAATGTAGTCTCCGCCCCAACGATCTCATTATATTCCAGCAAAGGAATATGAAAAAAGGCCAAGGCTGGCAACGGTTTGCCACCATTTTCCTTGGTATAGCGCATACTTTGCTCACGATACCAATTGATCTGGTCGAAATGAATCCAATCATACGTACCGTAATCTTTTAGCGTAGGATAATCGTTGGAGTCGATACAATACAATAAGGCCGCCGGTTTCTTTCCGTCTGAACTGTAGACCGGTACCACATAGTTTCCGGCTCCATGAATATCACCCGGTCCCTTCTCACCCATAAAATAAGGTGATTGACTGAGTATGGCATAAATCTCGTCCTTGGGAACGATCTCTGCGTCATGATTTCCCATCATCACCGTAAACGGTATCTTGGCCTCCTCAAAGATCCCGATCACTGACTTCCATCCTTCCAAACCGGGATTTGCTGTCACCACGTCGCCCGTCAGCATCGCCACATCCGGATTTTCCGCCTTTAATACGGATTGTATCGTAGCGACTGTCTTAGCGCATTTAGATGATTTCTGATCCCAATGAATGTCTGTAAATTGGACGATCTTGAATTTCCCATCCTTGAAAGCAAGCTGTTTTTGTGCGAATAAGCTCATCGGGGCACAAAAGCACAACAAGGCTATCGCTAATAAAAAAGTCTTTTTCATGTTCTTCGATTTAGTAATTGGGGGCTAAGTTATAAAAAAAAGAGAGCGATGTATAAAAACAGGCTCTCTTCCTTATGTTAAATGCCACAATGAAACCCTTGCTGTCAAACAAAAGCTATATACATATCCGCAAGCCGGGTTTTCCTGTCAAAATGCGGGATATCTTTTACTATTTTCTCACAATCCTCAAGGCTCATTCCTCCTTTAGGTTCCCCCCAGTACCAAAGTTTAGGGGTATTCTGTTTTTTACTTGTTGACTCCATAATTCTCGTTGTTTTTATCGTAAGACAGGAAACGCTCAAATACCCCTATCCTCAAAATATATAAAAGATTAAAATAATGTGAATTTATATCCAACCGACAACCCCAATTTCAAATCCCGGTCATTGACACAATTCTGGAAATAGTTCACTCCCACATAAAATCTTTTTACCTCTATACCTACCGCCGCCGTAGCTCCCAGATTCCAAGATTCACCACTACCGGTGTAAGCACCCGCATTTAATCGGAGATTCACTTTATCGCTCAACGGAATATGAAAAGAAGCATACACGGGTACAAAAAAATCAATATTCCAATCATCTCCATATGAAAACGAATTCCCTGCGGTATGCAGCAACAATCCCGTTTGTATAGAAAACAACCGTGATTGTGGAAAGTTTATATACGCCCCCGTCTGAAGCCCCCATCCATCTCCTCCTAGTATTCCGGTACGAGCTTCTATATCAGCGGCCTGCGATCGACCAAAAGATAAAAGCAATATTAACAGAACAAACAACTTCTTCATTACTTACAAGGTATTAATTTAATATTTAGATTGAATAAAAGTTCGACATATCATGATATAGAACTCCCATTCAATCTAAATATTGCTTCTATATCATTATTCGGCTCCAAGTTAGTGTATTCCGAATATAGCATCTTTTATGACGATCGAATCTTCCGAATTCTCTATATTATATAGGATGCCTTCCATCTTCCCTTCAATATAAGGGGTACCACTTCCCTCATGAAAACGAATACTATCCACTTGTATCCGAAATGAAGATTTCAGTGGATGATACACTATTTTAGCGTCATCTTTCGTGATCCTAACAGTAGATTCTATCTCTTCATTCAATAATTTACCCTTATCGATCAGATATTCTCCTTCTCTCAATGGAATCAATGAGATCCTCAGCATAGGATAAGGATAGTCAGAGATATGCACTCCTAATGGTATCTCCCAATAGAAACCGCTTAAATCGGTATTTACCTCCTGCCAAAAATTTCCATGATCAATAAAAGAATGAGAGTTCGACTGATTAGCTATAGAAATATCTTGACTATTCACCTTTCCTTCAAAGTACCCCAAATAGTAAGGAGTTTCTTCAAAAGAAATATCTTCACCTTTATTACAAGATATAGACAAAAATAATAACATACTAAATAAAAAATAGATTACCTGTTTCATATTACAATAATTTTATATAAATATAATTCTTATTTATCAATTACCTACTTTAACAGAATCAGTTCGTACATTCTATCTTAAATATAGATATTATTTTTAAGATTATCTCTACATATTACAGTCAAAAAAATATCAAACCACAAAAATTAATTATATTTTAATGGACTTAGTGCTAATTGATACCATCCAGTCCTATATTTATCTGTATAGTCAGGTTTCCAATCCCTTCCAGTTGATAAATTCTTCTTTGATTTTAGGATTTTATCTTCAAAATTAACAATAACTTGACCTAATTCATCACTAGCTAAACTTTTAGTAACTGTATATGAAACTGTTTTTGATGTAGTTGCTGTAGCTCCAAATTTTAAACCAATCTTTACTTTTTCTCCAAAAGATGGATCAAATCCAAAATTAGTTGCAAATGTAGCTGTTGAAGATTCTACACTTTGAATAGTTTCACTAATATCTAGTTCTTCTATCGCTATTTTTATTATTGCACCATAATTCTCTATATTCCATTCGAATAATGGAAGGTCCAAAGCTATTCCATCTGTTAACTCTATTGATTTAACTTCGAATTTACTACTAAGCGGATCTTTTGGTGTTATTTTAAACAATGCAGATGGTTTAGCTATAAAATTGTTAATATATTCATTACCTATACCAGCTTGATTTGCAACATACACTTTTACTATAAATTCAAGTGATCCGTCTGTCCATGGTGTAAGAATAGTACTACCTCCGGGACGACCACCTCCTGTTTCTTGATGAGTATTTCCATCAATTCTAGGATCTTCACTTTGATCACAAATTTTGTTCATAACTGTACGTGGATCTCCTAATAATTTAAAATACACCAAACTTTCCTTAAAATCTCGATTGAAAGGTCCTTTTGGCTGTTGAGGAGTCAAGCCATAATATATATAATCTCTCGGCCATTCATTTGTTGCAGCAAATACGTCGTAGGCTTCATAAACCTTTTTCATATTTTCAGGTATTGATCCTGTGCGATCTCTAGTATCACCACTAGAAAAATTTCTATTCTGTATGACTGAAGAAGCATTCTCTGTATTATCAAATACATCACTAAAGAATACAATATCAGGATTTATAATACTCATCGGTGACAAATTCCTTTGAGCCTTATTTACAGAAACCACTCTTTCATTTAACTTCACTACTACAATAGGATATTTAGGAATTTCATTTGATGGTATTAAGAATTCTTTATTTACTCCATAGCCCATTACATCATTACTATTTTTAACTCTTAAAGCTGTATATGGAACTTCACTCTCCACATTCCAAAGTTCAGCAGAAAAACTGTTATCAGGCAATTCTGGTACAAATATAGTTAAGGTTGAAAATAATTGTTTTATTTTTTCTAATCTAGTTATATCCATATACAAGCTCATTAATTCATCAACCGTTTTTCCAGAAGTTAATCTATAAGAATTAATAGATAAATATAATACATCATAATCATAATCAAACATCTTTAAAGCTTCATTTTTAATAATACGCCTTAATTCTATTGAAGAATCTAAACTATAAGCTAATGCCTTACTAAATTCTTCTAATAATTCATGATTTGTTATTGTATCACTACTAACAGTGGTAATATTACGGCTTACTTCATTTCTTGGTAAACTATAATCTATTTCCTCTACACAAGACATTAATAATAATACTGATAAGGAAAACATTATTTTAATTATTTTTATAATAACTATTATTTATAATTAATATTTTAATTAATAAAATCTATAGAAATAAGAATCCATATACATTGTTATAACCATCTGTTATTTGCAACACACCTTTTTCTTGATCTTTTAAAGGTATTACTAAAGATGGCATAGTACTCGTTTGTACCATTTCATTATAGATCACTTCTCCCGTAGAACTAGTAACGATAACACGCACATTACCTACATTTTCATAGAAGTTCACTATCAGTTCTCCACTAGCTTCTTCAATAGAAGCGTCCATAGGCAAATCTACGAGAATAGATTTTTTTGAATGCTTCCAGTTACCATCTAAGTGAACCCGCCTACCAAAACAGGGAATAGCACTTAACAAAGCCATTACTACAAATAAAAATTTAAATAATTTCATTTCTCATCTCATTTTTTGATTTGGATGCGAAGAACAGGCTAATAGCTCGAATAACAAAGAAAAAGGGCTAATAAGTGACGGACAAACTCAATTTATAATTTACTGATAATTAATAAATTATAAATTCATGGATAGGACAAACATTTCATGGATATATACATATATCTATCTAATAAACAAAAAGTTACATCATATTAATAATATAGGTATACAAATCTAGCTCCTCCCCTATAATTCCTAGCTTCTGACGTACACGTTGGCGACGCTTATTTACAGAATCCGGCTGAATGTTTAATAGAATAGCCTCACTGATCGTATCTAAATGAAATAAAACTAAATAACAATAGCGTAAATCCGCAAGAGTCATATTGAACTCAGAGAATTTCTTTTCTAAAGATGGGTAGACCTCATTTGCTTGAGTAATAATATTTCGCCAATATTTTTCTGAAAGAGGGGATTTTGTCGTACCAGGAATTACTTTTTGGGATAGTTTAATCACTTTCCTTGCTATCATAGATGATAAAAACAGATTATTACGCTGTTCTGCGATTCTCTGGATAATGGATTTTTCTTCTTGTTTCGTTCGTTCATATCGCTCCTCTAACTTCGCTCTAGAATAAGATATATTGAGCAATTCATCTTTTTTTGATAACTTATCGAATAAATCCTGAAGCTCACGTGTTTTATATTCAAGCTATTCTGCAGTTTCAATAATTCAATATTCTTTTGCTCAATATCGATTTGCTGGACATATATTCTCTTATTTTTCTTATTCATTTGCAACTGATAAACGAATAACAATAATAGACAAACAGTAATAGAAGTAACAAGAAGTATAAAAGTCCATTGTTTATCCATCTTTAATTGGGTATTTTCTAACGATATTTTTAAATGATTATACGCTTTTTCTGTCTTTACGATATTCGCTTTATTTTGTAATGCTAAGATAGAATCTGCGGCTTCATTATATTGCTCTAAATAGGTTAAAGCATTTTCTATATTACCTTCTGCTTTTTCCAGTTCATAATAATTATAAATTATGGAGATATGCGTATTTTCATTTAGGGTTGGTATGATGTTCGCTTGCTCTAAACATAGGCGAGCATTCTTGAAATCTCCTTCTTCTATATAGACACCGGCTAAAGCGGAATAGTCTGGAGCATTATCCAATTCAGAAACATTTATTGATTTCCATAAGTATTGCTTAGCGAGTTCTATATTGCCTAACACACTATAAACATTTCCTATCCCATTGGATATATATCCTATATCAGAAGAATCCCCTAGTTCCGCTATAATAGTATCAGCTTCTAGCAAATATCTCAACCCGACCTCTGACGAATCCGCAAAAACATACATACGTCCCACATCTCGCAAAGCGAAAGCTGCGCTCCGCATATTTCCGACCTTTCGAAAGTACTGTTCCGCTTTTTTATATTTATCTTTTCCTAATAAATAATCACCGTCAAAATGATACAAGTCTCCCATATAGCTACAAATATACCCGGCTTGATTATAGTCTTGACAACGTAAAGCGATATCCAACGCCTGTAAATAAGCCTTCATAGCCAGCTCGTTATCCTTATCCTCCACATACGAACGCCCCAAGTACAAACCGATCCTCGCTTGCTCCTGCCCCGTTCCGTGCGACTCGTAATAGGCTTGCGCACGCCGCAATTGCTGTACGTAGGGCAGATCCGTATATAGCGTGTCCGCCACTTTACCGGATAGCATACACCAACGAGCCAATAATTTATCGCTCAAATTATCGGGCACGGCTATGCTATCCAATAGGATAAGGGAACTATCCGGATCAGATTTCAACAAGGATTCCGCACGATCGATTAGGTATGTAGCCTCGCTCTCATCTTTACAACCTATAAAAGAGAGCGTGGATAATAGTAATATCAGAATAAGCAAATGCCTCATCGGTTCCTATCTTTAGATTCTATGCGCAAGATAGGCATATTTTTTATCAAACCTTAAAGAATAATTGATTATTAGGCTTATTGTATAAAATTATTATCGCTTGGATATCTCCATCATCTTTTGGAAAAACACGTACGTGTTTTCATAAATTCTCGTACGTGTTTCCGAAAAAAGATGTACGTGTTTTTCCTAAAACATGTACATCTTTTTATACATCTGATTTTCAATATACTAAAAACAGTATTCCCAAAGGCAGGGATATTGTAGGAAATTCCATTATCTTTGGACTTTCATTGGTAACTTTTTAATCTACTATCAATATGGCACAACAATCCGGAAGATTGCTATCCCTCGACGTGATGAGGGGAATTACGATCGCAGGGATGATTTTGGTAAACAACCCCGGGTCATGGAAGTATGTATATACGCCTTTAGAGCATGCACGTTGGAACGGCCTCACTCCCACCGATTTGGTATTTCCGTTCTTTATGTTCATCATGGGGGTCTCCATGTTTTTCTCGCTTCGGAAATATAACTTCAAGCTGTCGAAAGAAAGCGTGACGAAAGTATTGAGACGCACGGTATTGATATTCCTCGTGGGATTAGGGCTAAATCTGTTCGGGCATGTTTGCTACAATGGATTTACCGATTTCCAGAATTTACGTATCCTTGGGGTGATGCAAAGGTTGGCGCTGGCATATGGCTTCGGCTCGTTGATAGGATTAGCGATTAATCATAAGTATATTTTGCAGGTAGCCGCTGGTATATTGATATTTTACTGGGCATTACTAGGTTTCACGCATAGTATGGAAATGTCGGAGGATAGCATTATAGCGATCGTGGACAGAACTTTATTCGGTACATCGCATATGTATCACGATGATATGGCAGATGGTACACGGATCGCCTTTGATCCGGAAGGGCTCTTGAGCTGCATTGGTAGCATAGCGCATGTATTACTCGGTTTCTACGTAGGAAAGGTAATACAGGATTGTAAAAAGAACAATGAGTTGATTATCCGTAATATCTTCATTTTCGGTACGATTATTCTTTTTGCCGGTTTCTTGCTAAGCTATGGTTGCCCTATCAATAAAAAGATATGGAGTAGTACGTTCGTATTGGTTACTTGCGGATTCGCCTCCTTATTCCTCGCTTTATTAATCTGGATCATCGATATAAACGGGAAGAAGAAATGGACGTTATTCTTTGAGTCGTTCGGTATCAACCCGTTGTATCTGTATGTACAAGGGGATATATTGGCCGTATTGCTGGGAATGAGCGGTATCTCCGCCTTTATGTATATGGATCTATTCAGGCCGATATTCGGCGATTTCGGAGGCTCATTAGCATGGGCTATCTTCTTCGTGGTACTAAACTGGATACCGGGATATTTCTTGTATAAGAAGAAGATTTATATCAAGTTGTAAAAAGAAATGATCTATGCTCTGTATATAGAACAAAAAATCACTATATTTGCTCTATATACAAAGCATAAATACAAAAATCAAATTAATAATTTAACTATGGAAAATGAACTTCAAGTTATTGGAACGAAAGAAGTAGAGGAACGTATTATTGAGTTAAGAGGACAAAAAATACTACTAGATAGAGATGTAGCAGAATTATATAAAACAGAAACAAGGGATATAAACAAAGCCGTGAGAAATAATCCTGAAAAGTTCCCCAGTGGTTATTTTTTCACATTGAAACCCTCTGAGAAACAGTATGTGGTGGAAAATTTCCACCGGATGGAAAACTTAAAAAAATCAACAGTAGAACCTAAAGCTTTCACTGAAAAAGGACTTTATATGCTGGCTACTATATTAAAAAGTCCAAGAGCCACACAAACAACTATCGCTATAATAGATTCTTTCGTAAAACTACGTGAGCTTATCCGAAATGTAGATGCGATTCAAAATGAACCTGACCTAATAAAACAAAAAGGTATTGTGAAACGAACTGGCCAACTCTTATCTGATCTGTTGATAGATGATGCTGATACAACTGAAATGGAATCTACCATAGAGTTGAATCTTATGGCCGTAAAACTTAAACATACAGTAAAACGTATTAAAAATAACAATAAAACCGAAGATAAATCTGAAATTTAGAATTGCAAAAAAAATCCAACCACTCTCCTATTCATATCGGAGAATGGTTGGATTTTTTATAGGTATCAGCCTAGCTGACTAGTTCACGTTATAACCGGAGATAACCACCTTCGGGGTCTCGCCTCTCGTATCTACATCTTTCCAATGGATGTTGATCTCTTTCTTCTCGCCCGGAAGCAAGGAGAAATAGTTGTCGCTATAGAACATCGGGAGGAATTGCTCGCCATCCTTCTCGCCCACTACATTCACACGGATCATCAGAGCCGGGGTGGATGAAGTATTCTCTAAGGTAGCGGTAGCGGTCCAAGTACCGTCATTACCCTTATTGGTTGCCACGTTGGATCGTAAAGTAACCTTTGGCATCTCACGCAAAGCTTGGTAGTTGCCTTCCTCTACGCCACGCAGATAGAAGTTATCCGATACGATCTTGCCATTCTCTGTCAACGTCAACTTGACGAAATGAGCGCTGGATACGCTAGCTGGGAAATCCAGTTTCATACATTTGTTGGTAGTATCTTCTTTACTATCCACGGAAACCTCGTTTTCCCATGAAATAGAACCGTCCATATTGATGATTTGAGCCTTTGCCGTCAAACCATTACGTACGCCGGCGCTATAGTTCACTACCTCGATCTCGTCCGTAACCGGATTCCATTGAATGTGCAGAGGCTCGGAGGCCTTCTTGCAACCAAAGTAAGCGGCGGTAGGCTCGAAATAATAATCGTAAGTCTGCCATACCATAGAAGGCCATGCCGGATGCGTCATCCACAGCAATAATCCCTTACGGTTCAAGCTTCTTGATTCGAACATACCCCGGTAACCATCATAGTTTACCCACTGAGCCAGATCGGCGAATTCCTTGGCGTTGTTCGGCTTACCGAAGCCCTTTTCGATGATAGCGTTGAAAGAAGCGCAAGACTGGGCGCCTTCCATCGTATAATCGTGTTGTCCCCATTGAGCGTTTTGCGGCCAAAGCGCTTCCGGAGAGAAAGTACGAACCAAGCTCTCGTAATTCATCACGTTGGGCATACCCCGCTCACTATGGAACTTATCACTACCATTCTTCAAGCTAAAGTATTCTTTAACAGGAAGCGCACGGTACGGGCCATGGCCACTTACCACCTCATCCGCCGAGCTGGAGATATAATGTAAGCCCGGATGATCCTCTTTCACGATACGGCGTAAAGCCTTGTCGATCTGCTCCGGCGGGAAGCCCTCGTTGCGCCCGCAATAAATACCGATAGAGGCATGGTTACGGAAACGTTTCACATAATCCTCAGCATTGGCGATAAACATCTCCGGATCATAAGGATCGGGTCCGTCGGAAGGATTCGCCAACCAGAAATCTTGCCAGATCATGATACCATGACGGTCGCAAGCCTCATACAATTCCTTGTCGCCGATTTGTCCTACCCAGTTACGCATCATCGTAAAGTTCATATCAGCATGGTAAGCCACGGCGATGTCGTACTCACGACCCCGGTAATTCAGGTTAGACTCACCGAATCCCCAGTTACCGCCACGGCCGATAAAACGACGCCCGTTGATAAAGAGACTCAAGATGCTATTATTCTCGTTGAAGGTCATTTGTCGGATACCTACCTTGAAATCCTCAGAGTCGGATACCTTATCGCCTACCTTAAAGGTGAAATTAGCGTCGTATAAATAAGGAGATCCGTACCCTTTAGGCCACCACAGACGTGGGTTCTGAACCTTCAATTGGCTGAAGCTATTTGGATCGAAAGTAACCGTCTTCTCCTCGTTTGCGGCCAATTCTACCGGTTGCTCGAAAGTGATATCGCCGATCTTTCCTGTCAATACACCCTTTACTGGAGCGGCATCATGGTTCTTCACGATCACTTCCGGAGTCAAGGTAGCGGAAGTCGTATCCGGCAACGGTAATACAACCTGTACGAACGGGTCTTGAATCGTTACCTTGCCTGTAGAAGTCAAGTACACATCATCCCAAATACCTATATTACGACCACGGATCGTCGAGATCCAATCCCAACCGATCGAAGCGTGGAAGGTTGGGTTATCAGCGCCTAAGATACCACCGTTGAAATCCGTATTCTTCTCACATTTCTCCTTGATAGCGCCGATATGCTCATTCTTGATGATCTCCACCGCGACAACGTTCTTACCCGGTACGACCCTGTCTGTAACGTCAAATACACCTCGGATAAACGCTCCCTCGATACGGCCGATCTTGTTACCGTTTAAATATACATTCGCTTTCCAGTTGATACCATCGAAATTCAAGAACAAACGATCTTGCTTGAATCCTTCGGGTACCTCAAACTCATCCCTATACCAGAAATTAGAGTTGAAGAATGACTCGGATATCTGCATCAGGTTATCCGCGTAATTCGGATTCGGGATAGCTCCGATATTCTTATAACTACTCAATACCGTTCCCGGCACAGTCGCCACGATCCAATTTTCCGGAGAGAAAGAAGGTTTCGATATTTCCTCACCGGAAGCGGTTACCTCGGAAGCTCGTTGTACTTTCCAGTTTCCGCCCGACAAACGGATCTCATCTTTTGTAGCAGCCGGAGCAGCAGCCGGTTGGGCAAGCAAGCCACCTTTACCCATCACCTCTATCTCGCTTAAGATATAGCGTCCGTCATTAGCCGGTTGCTCCATCCATACCCGTACGTAGCGGCCTTTTCCTTTTAGCTTGATCTCATCCAGATTAGCATCTCCACCCGGAAGATTCGCTATGTCAACCCATTGTTTAGCGTCGTCGGAAACTTGAATCTTACCCTTGATCGCTTTATTGATCCAATGTAATTTTACTTTGTCGAATTCGGATTGGCTACCCAAGTCCACATAGACCCACTCCTCTCCTGTCGTGGCACTCATCCAAGCGCTATTAAAGAATTTGGAAGGAAGCAAATCTATCAACTTATCTTGGTTATAGAAATTCATCTCGAAGAATGCCCAATAAGCGGCACCTTCCATTTTCAATCGCATCCGATAATAAGCATATTCACCCGGTTGATCGAATGTCAAAGTCTCATTCAACATACGGGTGGGCAACGTACCCGGATCCCAGCTATTCTTGTTCGGGTCTGAATGGGCCTTATACTTGCTGGCCTTACCCGGCATACCTTTACCCTTTAAGGCAGCCAATTCCGTCCAAGTATTTCCATCATTCGATCCCTCGCAAACAATCTCATATCCATCCTTAATCTTATTCTCGTCATAAGCCACGCTGCCGCGGAATTGTACCTTGTCGGCTTTCTCTTTCCAGTTATTCAGCGTGAACAAGAAATAGGCATCCTCTCCCGTAACCGCATTACGAGAATAAGGACCTTGATCGATCATCCACTCACGCTCACGACGAGCTATATCCCCATTTTGCGTGGAGAGATCGAGATACTGAGGTTGTTTATCGCTAATAACACCATCCGTCACCAGTTGGGCCGTTAGATTGTAATCATAACTGGATGAGTTGTAAGCGCTACGCAAAAGAGCTATGTTACGATACGTGGAATAATCCGGACGTAATGAAGGAGAAAAATCCTCCCCCGGATCTCCCGGATACGAACCGATACCTCTGGTATAATAATCCGACCGATCGAAAGATTCCGCCGGAACACCGCTCTGCCCACATCCTCCTAGCAATGCTGAGACCGCTACCGCTCCACAAAGCGTCAAGAGTCGAGGCAATTTTTTCTTTTTACTGAATGTTCTCATACTACTTATTGTGTTTCTCTAAATTAGTTAGTTTAATAAGATACCGTCACGTCAAAACCCTCCTTCCGGGCCCGTTCTGCAATCGCATCTAATTCTTCTTTAGTAGCTTTTTTCAAAGCTTTAACCGGGGTCTCCCTATCTATCGTATAAATCATGACTTGTTTCGGACGGATTTGTTTTAAGGCGGAGATCCAGCCCGCTATCTCCTCTTCTGTCATATTATTAACCGATTTCCCATTCACTTCCCCCTTCAAGAACATGGTCTGTATAATCAAGTTTCCGTTAAAACGACATAATTGCTTTAATAAAGACTCGAAATTAAACGCCGGAGAATTAGGTACGTCTATCTGCCGAATCCGACTGTCTAATACAGAATCCAGTTTCAATATGTTATCCTCTATTTTATTCAAGGCTTGAAAGACCTCCTCTTTCTGGAGCATCGTAGAATTAGAAAGCACGGCGATTTTAGCATCAGGGAAAAATCGATCCCGGGTAGCGATCGTATCATCAATGATTCCACCGAATTCCGGGTGTATCGTAGGCTCTCCGTTTCCGGCGAATGTAATTACATCCGGAGCGATCCCTTCCGCTTTCATGGAACTTAGTTTTTGCTCTAAGGCTTCCCTCACTTCCGTACGAGTAGGCAGTTTACTATGGGTCCTATGATTCTCATTCAATCCACATTCGCAATAAATGCAATTAAAAGAGCATAATTTCCCGTCTGTAGGAAGTAAATTCATCCCTAAAGAGACACCTAGACGCCGACTATGTATCGGGCCAAATACTATTTTATCAAAAAGAATTGTAGACATAGCGCTGTTTGTTTTTACCCACGCAAATCTACTCTAAAATTTCCAGCGAAGCAAAGCATAAAGATCTGTTTTATCAGAACCGCTTATCTCCTCCGTATCAGTACCTATCAAATCCCTGTCCCAATAATGGGTGTAAGCCAGTTTCGCAGATAAGGATAAACGTTTCCAAATATCCAGACGAAAGGTAAGGGCAAACCGCATCCCATCCCCATAAAAAGAGGGCATATTAAAGGCATACAATATATTCTTCTCATACGAACTGACCCGGCTATTGTAATCATCCGTATGAAACCACGCTAGATAACCATCCATTTGAAGAGGTAGGGTAGTGGGCTTCCAGCCTATACTTTGGGAGATCATAATTCCTTTATTAAGTTTCTTTATAGGATCATCGAATAGAATACCATCTAAGGAAGTCTTAAAAATAAAAGGAGAAGAAAAGTTATAAACCTGTTGAAAACGAATACGATGTTGTTTATAAGAATTGATTCTCAATAAATTATCATTTTCAAAAGTTCTATTCTTTTCTTTTTGCCGGTATTTATAACGAAGATAAGCTGAATAGTTTCTACTAGGGGTATAATCTATCTGAGCCATATATTCCTGTCCTCCGGAAGGAGCGTCTATCCCGTATTTCAACCAAGGAAAACGGAATAAGTCCGCATAAATGGATAATTTCCAGCGGGCGATCGGGGTTAATTGCAATCCCATATAAACCCCTTGCTCATTCTGAACCGTAGAGCCTTGCGAGAAAGCGTTCCCAAACAAAGCTTGATAACGGCGGTCGTAATAACGGTATAATACCAAGAAAGATATATAAGAAGCGGGTGTTAACTGCAAGGCATTCAAGGTAGAAATAGCTCCGTTTTTCGAAAGGGAAGTTTCGCCATAAAACTTAATACGGTTACTTTTCAACATATAGTCAACACCGATGTTGAAATTGTTGGAACCTCTGAAATAGAACAGGTTATAAGGTTTTGGATCGGGGTCCATCTTAAACTTACCGAACGAATAGGAGAGAGCCGTTAAACCTACATGAAAATGAGGCGTAGCATAACGGATATTTCCCCCATATACCTGCATCGTTATCGTTTTCCTCTTTTCCCAATCCCGTTGCAAACGATGAAGTCCGTCTGTTTTTAATGAGGTGAATGTCAAGCTATCTACGGCCGCATCCATTTTTCGGTACGAATAGAAAACACTTATATCCAAGTTTTTAATCGTGATCGTACCGGCCACCCCTCGAAAGAAATCCTGTTCATTGGTAGAAAAGTGCCTACGGAAGCCGTTTGTCCTTCGCTCTGCTTGAGCGACTACTGCCGTACGACTAGGAGAAAAGTCATTGCTAATCACCAGACCTTGTCCGAAAGACATCTTGTAATCCCCTATAGCCAAGATTTTTAACCAGTTGATATCTTTTAGGAATAGATGTGCGGAATAAAAGTCATATCCTTTATGATATGCGTTCCAAAAAGGTTCGCCCGCATCTTTCTCGGCTACGAAGCCTGCTTGTAAACGATCCTCGAAAGTATAGGAATAACGTAAGGAGTGATAGAAGGGTTCTCCTCTATATTTACGATTCGGATATAACAAAAGTATGCTGTCCGTTTGTTCACCATATCCCTTTTTCTGTTGAAAACATTGATCATACCTGATTTGTAATTCATTACGACCATATTTCAACAGGTTCTTAACCGTAAGCAACCGTTTTTCAACAAGATTATCACCTATATAAACAAATGGAAGGAGAAGAGATATCGTCTGAAAATCGATATCCTCTATATTCTTCAACTCATAGATGCTAACCATATTTCCGTATCGTTTCCGATAGGAGAGGAGCTGCTCAATTTGGCGATCGGATAGAAAAGGTAATCGCTTCAGTTGTTCTTCCGTCACGGCATTCAAATCAAAAGGATGCTCAATTAAATAAGATAAATCGGCATACAAACTTTCGATACGCTCCGTATCCTCGGTTTCCAAGGCTAGTTCCTCTACATACTCCATCCACTTATCAACAGAATATTCTATTTGAGAATTAGCGTAATAACTATTTATCAACAGAATTATCGACAAGATTATAAACAATCGTTTCATAGCTAAGTATCATTTAAAAAGAGAATGATAAACCAAGACCGGTACTCATCCCTAAAATCGGATGGTAAATAGAGGCTACATCTATCGTAAAGCAAGAAAAGTTATAACCAATTCCTAAAGAGGGCAGGAGAGGAGCGGTCTGTATTCCGGCACGAATAAAAAAAGAATCGAAAGCAGTGTATTCAAGACCAAAGTTTCCAACAACTAGGTTTTCATTTTCCGTTCCTACACTTCCTGTAATTAACAGACTGTTTATAATCTCCCATTGAAAACTTATTTGAATTAAGTAATAATTAAAATCTTCTATTTCAATATCTTTATCTCCTATATAAACAGAAGGAAAATTCATTATTAACATTCCTATTAACAACTTATCAATAGGAGAGAAAGTGATTCCAAGATCTGTTGACAGTCTGGATCTTGTATTTTCCAATAGATCAGTTTGCAAGAAACTATAGTGAACTCCAAGCCCTAACGCCCATTGATCCCCCAAGCGTTTTCCTCCCAGCACACGAACCATCATCTCCCTGTATTTATCAAACCCGAAAACAGAGATATCAACACCTACGGATAATAGTTGATTCGGATAATAAAAACTACCGGACATCGTACCCAGTTCTTTCAACATGTACCGATTAAAGTATTCTAAATGAATGGACTTTTTCTCTTTATCGACAATAAGGGCCGGATTGAATAAAATACATTGCGTCGCCACATTCCCTCCCATTCCCACGCTACGGACATCCGGTAAACGTAAGTTATCAACACCATGTACATACAATGAAAATACCCCCGCAAACAGGGATAACAATAGATATTTCATAGTTAAGATTTTGTATGGTTTCTACTTATTCTTCAAGTTTTTCTTATTATCCTTATTTATCCTACGCTGTACCTTTTTAATATCCTCATCAGGGGAGAGTCGTTCAGGCTTAATTCCCCTTTGCAATAGCATATCACAATCCAATAGGCGTTGTTCAATTACCTCGGCCTTACGGGTTTGTACCGCAAAATAAGTCTGAGCGAAAGCTACTTGTAGTTTACGACTATCACCATTTTGTGCGATTAAATAGCATGCGTAGCGTGTTAATAAGATGTCATCTATTTGTTTTTCAACACCATAACCTATTGAAACCATTTTCCCGACGTCGGGAAAATGGTTTTGTACATCTTCTCCCGCATTCCGGCACGCTTCTTTGGCTTTCACCACTACATTATTGATAAAGTTATCCCATTTGGCATATCCTAATAGGGGTTGTAACTCTCTGGCACTCCAGCATTCTATGCCTTCTACCTCACATGAAATGGATTCGAATTTTCCGAATAGGGCGGTAATTTCTTCTTTCTTCATAGTTAATATATTCTTAAGTTGTTGTCAATTGCGCAAATGTAATGTTTTATATTCATTTAGCAAGTTATTAACAGATAAATGATGCTGAGAGTCACGCAGTATTTATATTTTCGCGGTATATGATACGAAAAGGGATATATTGTGTTTTGGCTCTACTTGTTCTCTGTAGCTTTAAAGGGATGGCGCAGGCGGTAAAGACAAATATTGTTCCGGAAGGTTATCAGAAAGCTCAACTGTATGAAGGTGATACAATGGCTGTCGTCAACCTTCGGGAAGTTTTTATATATCCTCAAGTTAAGTTTAAGAATAAGCGTGAACAAGCCAAGTACAATAAGTTGGTACGAGACGTAAAGCGTACTTTGCCCTATGCCAAAATGGTGTATGACACGTTGATAGAGACCTACGAATACATGGAAACCTTACCGAATGACAAGGCCCGCCAAGCCCACTTGAAACGGATGGAGAAAGAGTTGTTCGCCCAATATAAACCGGAACTAAAAAAATTATCCTTCTCGCAAGGCAAGCTACTTATCAAACTGATCGATAGGGAATGTAATCAATCCAGTTACAATTTATTGAAAGCCTATCTAGGAAGTTTCCGTGCGGGCTTTTGGAATTTCTTCGCCGGAATGTTCGGAGCCAGTCTGAAATCGGAATACGACCCGAAAGGTAAAGATGCCATGACCGAACGGGTCGTCGTATTGGTTGAGAATGGTTTAATCTGATAGTTGCTTGAAGAAATCCCAGATCACGATACCGGTAGTAACCGATACGTTCAAGGAATGCTTTGTACCGTATTGAGGTATTTCAATACATATATCACAGTTATCAACCACATTTTGTTGAACGCCTTTTACTTCGTTACCCATGACGATAGCGTATTTCTTTGTCTTGTCTAACTGCAAGTTATCTAACATGACACTACCTTCCGCTTGCTCTACGGCACATACCGTATATCCCTCTTGGCGCAGTTTATCAACAGCCTCCGGGGTATCCTTGAAATATTCCCAATCTACGGTTTCTTCCGCTCCTAAGGCGGTCTTATGGATCTCCGCGTTCGGAGGGCAAGCCGTAATACCACAAAGATAAATAGCCTCTACCCGGAAAGCATCGGAGGTACGAAACACGGAACCTACGTTGTTAAGACTTCTAATATGGTCTAAGACAACGATTAAAGGTATCTTCTTACTTTCCTTAAAAGCCTCGGGAGTCAGGCGGTTCAATTCGGTTACTTTTAATTTTCGCATAACAAATATCTTTGACCGCGAAAGTAGCGAATATCCGTGGATATGCCGTTGAAAAGCTATTAATAAGTAGTGGACATAAAATGAAAAATATTTCTTGCTTTATTCAAATACTTGTCCATACACCCCCCTTTCTTAAATTAGCAAATGAATAAGCCACTTATTTATTACGCGCTATCAACAGCCCTTATACACTATTGACAGCCTTGCTGGAGGATCTATTTTTTCACAATCAAGGTTATCAACAATAAACAACTAAATATTCATAAAGTCTATAACTATAAGAATTACAATCTATAGATAGACATCCATGCTGTTGGTATCCTTTTGATAAACCGTTCACAGACTTTAATAAGTCAATAACCAAAGATTGTAACAAAAATGTATTAACCATTTCAACAGCCTATCATATTCATCATATTTATTTTTAAAATTAAAGATTAATAAGAATATAATATAATGATTGTGGATAACTCTTGATGGTTCACGACAGCTCATCCATCGATGGCAAAGATAAGAATCTTTCTTGTTATTTCTATAAATGAAGAAAGTTTATACCTTTGTGCTTTGTGAACAATAGGTTGATAAACTAGATAAGATGAAGATTATCAGTAATACTTTCTGTGGATAATATTGTTTATATATAGTGAAAAGCCTATTGGGAGCAGTAGAAACAGGAATCATTAATATATAAGGCTATGTTGACAAACCAATCAATCGGGTACATGGATGCGCCCGTTCCTAAGGATTTAGACCTTAAGGAAGCGATCGACAAGTTACGTAAAGAGAAGAATGCGATTATTTTGGCGCATTACTATCAAACAGGCGATATACAAGATATAGCGGACTATGTGGGAGACAGTCTGGCCTTGGCACAATGGGCGGCTAAGACGAAGGCGGATATCATCGTGCTTTGTGGGGTTCACTTTATGGGAGAAACGGCGAAGATCCTCTGTCCGGATAAGAAAGTGCTGGTACCGGACTTGAATGCCGGTTGCTCCTTGGCGGATAGTTGTCCGGCTCCGGAGTTTGCCGAGTTCGTCAAGCAACATCCCGGTCATACGGTAATCTCTTACGTGAATACGACCGCCGCCGTGAAAGCGGTCACGGATGTGGTGGTTACTTCCACGAACGCCCGCCAGATCGTGGAGAGCTTCCCGGAAGGTACACCGATGATTTTCGGTCCGGATCGTAACTTAGGTAATTATATCAATAGCATCACGGGACGTAATATGTTGCTTTGGGATGGCGCTTGCCACGTGCATGAGCAATTCTCATTGGAGAAGATCTTATCTTTGAAGAAACAGTACCCGAATGCGGAAGTGATCACCCATCCGGAATGCAAGCAGCCGGTTATACAGGTCTCAGACTTCGTAGGATCGACCGCGGCTTTGCTGAAGCATACCATTAAGTCCGACGCGAAACAATTCATTGTAGCGACGGAAAGTGGCGTTATTCACGAGATGCGCAAGCAGAGTCCGGATAAGGAATTCATCCCGGCTCCTCCGAACGACAGTACTTGCGCTTGCAACGAATGTAATTTCATGCGCTTGAACACGATGGAGAAGCTATATAATTGCTTGAAGTTCGAGATGCCGGAGATATTCGTGGACGAGGAGGTACAGAAGAAGGCGATCAAACCGATCAAGAAGATGTTGGAGATCTCTGAGAAGCTGGGACTCTGATCCAAACAAATGCGGGATAGGTCTCAACCGATAGGCCGGACTTAAATGATATAAAAGCTAAGCCCGGTCTATTATATGTAAATAATCAAAATTATGTACAATATCTACAACTATCCTTATAATCATTTGAATTTAAAATATTTATCCTATTGTTGTAGATAGGAAAACATCTACAATAGTAAGTCTTTATCTACCATCATTTCCCGCTTTTAGTAAGTGTCTTTGCCATGCCGTCAAAGGAATTTTCTACACTCTACGTATATAATCAGTCCGTTTTTCTTCCTTTCTTTATATAGATAAAATATTAATATATAAGTATTTGTGGTTTTTTATGGTATAAAACAAAAGTTTTACACATAGAAAACATTTGTTTTCATAGAAGAAAACTAAAGTTTTGTACTGAAGAAACTTCTGTTTTCCCATATAGAAACTTTTGTTTCCCTAGGAAGAAACCATTTGCTTCGCTACTCGAACTCGGACGATCCCGGGAAAGAATATATCAAGAATGATCGCTATTAATTACCGTAACATTCTGAATTTAGTTACTTTTGCGTAGAAATCTAATTGTAATTCTCAATATCATGAAAAAGATAGGACTAATGTTGGCCTTATTATGGGTGATTTGTGCGCTCTCGTGGGCTTCTTCTCCGAATGCCCGTATTAAGGGGCAGTTAATAGATGCCTCTACGAATCAAGTGATTAATTATGCGGATATCTTTCTGTTTGCGATGGGAAGTGAAAAACCTTTGCAACAGACTTTTCCGGACGATCAAGGACGTTTCTCGTTTACTAAGGTGGCTCCGGGTAATTATGTGGTCATGGTCCGTCTGATGGGATATGATGTGTTTACAAAGAATGATATCATCTTGGATGCCTCGTCTCCGGTGGATTTAGGTAAGTTGATGATGAGTCCCTTGGAGGTAGGTATCGCCGAAGTGGAGGTAGTGGCCGAGAAACGCCAATTGGTTTATAAGTTGGATAAGAAAGTGGTCGAGGCCTCTTCCAATATGATGGGAGGAGGCGGTTCCGCGGTGGATATATTAGAGAATACGCCTTCCATACGGGTAGACGCGGAAGGCGATGTTACTTTTCGTGGAAGCAGCGGCTTTTTGGTTTACATAGATGGTAAGCCGAGTGTCTTCTCGGGTACACAGGCTTTGGAGCAAGTCCCGGCCGGGCATATAGAGAATATAGAGATTATCACGACACCTTCCGCCAAGCATGATACGGAAGGCGACGTAGGTATCATTAATATTATCACGAAGAAGCATTCCCAGCGGGGATTGAGTGGGATGGTGAATCTCTCGGGAAGTACGTGGCTTTCCCGCCATGTCGATTTCTTGTTGGCACAGCAACATCAGCGTTCCCGTTGGTACATCGGCGGACAGTGGACAGACCGGTTGCGCAAGAGTGATTTCGACCAAGAGAAGATGACGGTGGTGGGCGATCAGACCACTACCTCGCATTCCGTCGGGCCTCGTACGGGAAACAGCTATCATTATACGATGAAAGGCGGTTGGAGCCTGAATCTTCCCAAGACAACCATCGCGTTGGATCTGGAGGGCGGCTATGGCGGAAATAAGCGTAAGGGAGAAATGAACTATAAGGAAACCCGTTCGGTAGCGGGCGGCTCTCCGGTGACGGAAGATTATCGAAGCATAGATGATTATGATAATGATGAGAATATAGGTTTGGGAAGTCTGGCGGTACAGCATAAGTTCAACGATAAGGGACACGAGCTTTCCGGTAGTGCCTATTACAAATATGGCGGTCATGCCTTGGAATATTTCTTTAACGACTTGATGTCCTTGGAAGGGCAACGCCAACAGGGGCACCGTGCTTATGAGGCCGAGCACCGGGAAACGATGCGTATCAATCTGGATTACGCCTTGCCTTTCGGAAAAGGAGGTAAGCTAGAGGCGGGTTACCAATATTATTCTTATCTGGAAGACGGCGATTACAATATGGAATGGTGGGACCCCAAGGGACAAACGTTCTTTTGGCGTGATGATATCTACAACACGTTTTATTTTCAAGAAGGGGTGAATTCTATCTATACGATTCTTTCCCATACGTGGAAGAATTTAGAGGCGCAAGCCGGCGTTCGGGGAGAGCATACGCATACGGTCTTGCGAAGTTCCGTGGAGGGAGCGGATCGTACGAAGAATCGTTTTGAGTTTTTCCCATCGGTGCATTTGGGCTATACGTTCCCGAATGAGCATCGTTTGTTGGCTTCCTATTCCCGTCGTACCACACGTCCGCAGCTTTTCTATATGGAGCCTTATATCACGTATCGCGACTTTTATACGGCCGAGATCGGTAATCCGGATATACGTCCGGAGTACATCAACTCCTTTGAATTGAACTACCGGAAGAGTTTCGGGGAAAACACGGTATCCGCCACCGCCTTTCATCGGTATCGGAAGGATAAGATCGAGCGGTTGCGTGTTCCCTATTCAGCCGGTGTAACCTTGGATTCGATGGCGAACGTAGGGCATGATTACTCGACGGGTATCGAGCTAAGCGTCAGTCTGCATCCGGTACGCTGGTGGAATACCACGGTCAACGGAAACGTTTATCACTATAAGGTGAAGAACGAACAGGCCGCCGGTGGAAATACGACCTCTAGCACCAATTATGATATCCTATGGAATAACCTGTTTAATCTGGGGAAATACACACGTATCCAATTGGATGGTAGTTTTGTAGGCCCTTCCGTAACGACGCAGGGCCGTACGGACGCTTATTGGTACGCGAACGTAGCCGTCCGCCAGCAACTATGTAACCGAAAACTAACCGCCACCTTAGCTTTCCGGGATATTTTCCGTTCCGCCAAATATATCAGCGATATCCAAACGGCAGATTTACGCTCCCTGACACGTATCAAACCCAAATATCCACAAATCACGTTGACGTTGAGTTGGACATTTAATAGTTTCAAGGCTAAATCCACCCAAGCGAAAGAAGATCGCTCGGAGATGTTTGAGGGTATAAAGCATTGATATTGTATCTTTACTATATTGGTTTGTCTTCGCGAAACAACTACGATTGCAAATAAATTCTGCAGTCGTAGTTGTTTCCCTCTTTTACGGATGGTGGAATTTGGTTCTTGGCATTAATCGCTGCGAAAGGAGCGGAGAAGATAACAGATCCGATCATCCGAGCATTGCGTTCATCTGGTTTTTCTTTTTAGGATGATATAAACAAGGTTTCTCTATGTATTTCCAGGATAACATACCTAATCCGGTGCTAAGGATAGTGGTAAGAGCCAATGTCAATATAAAGCTATATTGATCAAGTCCGTAATGAATGAATATCTGGATGATCGGGAAATGAATCAAGAAGATACCATACGAGAAATTTCCCATCCGGTTGAATACATGTAACCACTTGAATCCGTAAGCTACCGTGATAATGATAGAGGCTAGAGCGATAGGCTCGAAAATACTCAGCAACAGATACTCTCTACCCAATAAAAGAAATAGGCTGACAGGGAACAAATATCTCATATATTTTCGAAAAATAGGGAAATAGGCAAGTATGATAATACCAGAACAAAAGTACATCATTTGTCCGGGGAATTGTCTTTTCATGAATTCATAAATAGGGTTGTGTGTCATATCATCTAAATAATTACACGTTGTCGAGTAGATGAAAGATAAGATATAAATAAGAAGTAGGCATACTAATTTGTTATATCTTTTCAGTAACCAATAGATAATGGGTATGGTGATATATAGCATGAATTCAACCTTGATAGTCCATAAAGACCCATTCATCGCTTGTAAAGGATTGGTATCGAATACGCCGGGTAAATCCGGCGATAAAAAGTTAAATGTAAGTAAATTACAGATAAGATAGGTGTATAAGCTAGAAGAGGTGAGGTATTCCCTGCAGGATAAGGAAGTAAGGAATAATCCGATTAAGGCACATAATAAAATAGTCAAGCTGTAGGCGGGCATAATACGTTGAATACGTTTACGGAAAAAAATCCGGGTATTAGGCGTACGTAAGAAGCTAAACATAACAAGAAATCCACTAATAATAAAGAAACCTTTCACTCGAAATCCTCCGCTAACAAACCAAAAAGGATCTGTCTCTGTCAGTGTGCTGAAATGGTTGAACATGACAGAATACGCAAGAAAGAAGCGAATAAAATCAAAATTATTCGCTTCTTTTACTTGATTTATTAATCTGGAGTTGAGTAAAACTTTCTCTGATTGATTCATTGTTCTATTTGACTACAATGATTTTTGTTACGACGCTCTCTGAGGCTTCCTCCGTGGAAGCTAGTACAAGATATACGCCTGTCGCTACACGTGATCCGTTTGCGTTCCGGCAATTCCAGATAGCTTGCCCCCCCAAGGATTTAGTTTGATAAATAATATTTCCGTTTAAATCCGTGATTTTTACATTCGAATTATCCATTAATCCTACAATCGTTACTTTATCCATATGTTCGGGACGTACCGGATTAGGATATGCGTAGATCTCCGAGTAATCAGATTTACCTTCCGAAGCTTCTCCTTGATAGGAATTTAGTCCTTTATCGGTACCGATAAAAACTTCACCGGTCTTATCGTTTATCTCTATATCGTATATGTTATCGGAAAGGAGCGGGCTATTGGTCGTATTAAATTGATAAACGATTGTCTCATTATCATTATCTAGAACATAGACGCCATTTCCTTTGGTTCCAATCCATTTTCGATTACCTGCGTCTACTTTTAGGGTCGTGACGACAACGTTATCTAAGAAATAAGCGAGATTGCCAGTTTCCTCATTGGTATATTTTACCCTTGTACAACGTGTAGCGGCTTTATCCTCAGCGGAAGAGATCCTAGGTTTAGTGAAGTATACGGCTCCCCGATTCGTACCAACCCAGATATATCCATCCTTATCCTCGGCTACGCATGTATAATTACTAGGAGTCAATTCTTTTCCGTCGGTATCAATAAGTGTAGTAAACTCATACGAGGAAACTTCGTCTAAAGACTCGCTATTCGGTATCATTACAAGTTTAGGGGTGTTACGAGGCACATAAATCCATTTGTCGTTAGTGGAGGTTATAAGTATATCGTTTATTGTATAAACTCCTCTAAGTTGCTCGATATCCAAACGATGCCATGCTCCTGCTTTGTCAAGAACAAGTACCGCATGGTTAACCTCTGAGCTTGTCATCCACAAATTTCCATTTTTATCAAAGGCCAGTCCATCTATATAACAATAACCGGACCCATAGCCTCCTGCGGTTTCTTTAAAGGCATTCTTTTCATTGTATGACTGGACGGGAGTTCCATTCTTATATTGGATAACGCCATCACCCATGGAAGAGGCGTATACGATCTCATCATTAGAATCATCGGTCGTTACGGCTATACTTGTATAGTCTCGTGGATTTCTTGGTAAATTGAGTTTCTTTTGGGCTTCTTTAGGATCGATAAAAGACCATTTATCATAATCGTATGTAAGAATATAACCTCCTTTGTCGAAGCGCTTACCATTTAGGAGGTCTTTACCTCCTATGATCATATATACTTTATCATTTTTACAAACAATATCGAATGCGCTATTGCTGTAAGGTCCGTCTAAAATGATAGGTTCATTAAGAGCCTCAAAACTATTTGATCCTTTCCGTTGGATAGAACGTAGCCCTTTGCTTCCTTCCGCTATCCAATATTTGTCTGTTTGATAGGTACTGATATCATTGATACTTAAGTTTATTTGGTCAAACTTTTGCGTATCGGATACGATGAAAACCCTTGAGTTATCTATACATGCTAATTTTTCGCCTATTACTTTCATGTATTTTAGGGTTGAGCTATTTATTATTCGGGAAAGCTCTCCATTGTTTTCATAGAAGATACCTTGCTGACTGACCAAGTAGAACAAAGTATTCTTGAATGAAGCGATAGCTGAGATCGTATGACTATCGGAAAGGTTTGATAATCCATAGGGCTTCCAGTTTGCCTTATCCAGTAGGTTCTCTTTTAATGAGGCGTATATAATCCCCGAAGATACTTCTGCCTTATTGGTTGTAGAGGCATATATATTGCCATTCTGTATGGCACACGATGTTATATTTAAGGAAAGCTTGTAGGTATCTTTTATTTCCTTTTTGGCCATATTGACCACGACGATACCAAATGCTGTCGATAAATAGGCATATTCATCATGTACCAATACTGAATTGATTTGTTTGTCTCTTATGGACGTACTGGTCGACAGATAAGGTAGATTTGTCGTCACTCCTCCCTCAAGTATATCTATATTTGAATTATCATAGATAATAAGGAGTGATTTTGTTTGTTTATTATAGCGGATCAAAGAAATCGTATTATCATTTAATCCGTTTCCTTTATAATATTGCTTAATACTATTATCATCTTTTCCATACGTATAAAGAGATCCTTCCGCTACCACAAATACTTGGTCGTTCGATTCCTCTACGCTGTTTGTGTTATTGTAAGAAAGATACGTTTTCCATCCGGTTGTATTAAAATTAGCGGCTAATACAGTGAATGAAAAAAATGAAAATAGAATGATAGTAAGTATATGTCTCATATTAACAATTGTAATCAGATAAAAATGATGTTAACTTCATGACGGCTTTCGCACGATGGCTGATCTGGTTTTTTGTATCGTTACCCATCTCGGCGAAAGTTTGTGTATAGGTATCAGGCATGAATATAGGATCGTATCCAAATCCGCTATCTCCGCGTTTTTCGGTAGTGATAGAGCCATTCACGATACCGTCGAAGGTATATTCTTTTCCGTCAAGGACTAGAGCTATGACCGTGCGGAAACGTGCTTTTCTGTTTTCTTTATGATTCATTTCGGACAACAGCTTGTTCATATTAGCTTCCGAGTCGTGCTCTGTTCCTGCGTAACGAGCCGAATAGACTCCCGGAGCATTATTCAATACCTCGACTTCTAATCCCGTGTCGTCAGCGAAACAATCATATCCGAATTTCTCCTTGATATAGCGGGCTTTTAGCAAAGCATTTCCCTCTAAGGTATCTGCCGTCTCGGGGATATCGTCATGGCAATCGATATCGGATAAACTTATGATTTCCGCGTATCCGGCGGTTATCTTGCGGACCTCGTCCAGTTTGTGTTGATTATTTGTCGCGAATACAAGTTTCATATTTCGTAATCTATTAAATAAGAAAGCATTTCTATACGGTAGATATATAACGTATGGAAATGCTTTAAATTGTTTGTATATTCTTTTTTAAGTCTTTATCTGATCGAACCCCTCACCATATACCCCTCGGACGATACTTTGGGAGATGAACGCTTGGTGGTCTATCCGCTTCACGATCCGGAAGATGGAGACGGATTCGGATTTCTTGGCGAGTAGTACGACTACTTTGACGGGTTTGCGGGAATAACCGCCCTCACCGTCTAGTATCGTGCAGCCACGGCCTAACTCATGGATGATACGATCTGCTATCTCGTCGTACTTCTGGGAGAAGATGAGGAATTGTACGGATTGGCGGTTACCGTTCAATACCATGTCGAGAACGTAATTGCTTATGACCATCTCCACGAAACCGAAAACGATCTTGTCCACGTTATGGAACAGGAAGAAAGAGGAACTGATGATGAAGAAATCGCAAAACAGAAGGATACGTCCGATCGATATATTCTTATATTTATTGATTACCGCACCGATAATATCCGTACCTCCGGTACTACCGTTCGCCGAGAATACCAATCCTAGTCCGGCACCACACATGAACGCTCCGATTATGATAGCCATAAACGGCTGGTCGTGCAGTATAGGTTGTCCTTTCAGCAGCCACTCGAAGAGAGAGAGAGAAGCCGAGAGTGAGAAAACTCCGAAAATAGTTTTTATCAAGAATTTTAGACCAAGGATCTTTAAGGCTACCACCAACAAGGCTACGTTGATGACAAAATAAGATACGGATACCGGGATCAATCCATTGGAGGCAAAGAAGATCAACGCACAGATACCACTTACCCCACCTGTCACGATCTCGTTGGAAAGGATAAAGGCGTTGAATCCGAATCCGTATAATAAAGTTCCGAACAGGATCATTAGATAATCCTGTACGGAAAAATAGATTTTTGTGAGTTTTAAGTTCATCCCACTACGATATTAACGATTTTGCCGGGAACGACAATTACCTTCTTAACGGTCTTGCCTTCCATCCACTTCGCTGAGTTCTCATGATTCAAAGCCGCTTTCTCGGCGTCCTCCTTAGAAATATCCGCCGGTAGCTCTAGGTTGTAGCGAGCTTTACCATTGAATGAGATCGCGTAAACAACGGATTTCTCCTTGAGATATTCTTCGTTGTGTTTCGGCCACCGGGCATCGCAGATGGTCGTATCATGTCCTAATTGATGCCATAGCTCTTCCGCTATATGAGGAGCGAACGGAGCCAATAAAGTGATCAGCGGCTCCAAGATGGCGCGCTTGCTGCATTTTAAGCTCGTTAACTCGTTCACGCAAATCATGAAGGCGCTAATGGACGTGTTGTATGAGAAATGCTCGATGTCGAACGTTACTTTCTTGATCAGCTTATGCAAGGATTTCAATTCGTCGGCCGTAGGCTCGGCATCGGTAACTTGAAGGGTATCCGTATTGCCGAAGAACAAACCCCAAAGCTTCTTTAAGAAACGGTGTACGCCATCGATACCGTTCGTATCCCAAGGCTTGGATTGCTCCAACGGGCCTAGGAACATCTCGTACAAACGTAGGGTATCGGCACCATATTTCTCAACGATCATATCCGGGTTCACTACGTTGAACATGGATTTGGACATCTTCTCGACCGCCCATCCGCAGATATATTTACCATCTTCCAATACGAACTCCGCGTCGTTGTATTCCGGACGCCAGTTCTTGAAAGCCTCTATATCCAACAGATCGTTAGATACGATATTTACGTCTACATGGATAGGGGTGACCTCGTATTGGTCTTTCAAGTTCAAGGAAACGAATTTATTGGTTCCGTTGATGCGGTACACGAAGTTCGAGCGTCCTTGGATCATACCTTGGTTGATCAATTTCTTGAACGGCTCTTCCTCGCAAACGATACCCAAGTCGAATAAGAACTTATTCCAGAAACGGCTGTAGATCAAGTGGCCGGTAGCGTGTTCCGTACCACCGATATATAAATCCACGTTTCTCCAATATTCATCCACGTCTTTAGCGACCAAGGCTTTATCATTATGCGGGTCCATATAGCGCAAATAATAAGCGGAAGAACCGGCGAAGCCCGGCATCGTACAAAGCTCCAGCGGGAAGATCGTCTGGTTATCGATCTTTGATACCTCGGTGACTTTTTGGTTTACCGTGTCCCAAGCCCATTTAACGGCGTGTCCTAATGGAGGCTCGCCCGTCTCGGTAGGCAAGAATTTATCTACTTCCGGCAGTAACAGGGGCAGACATTCTTCCGGCAACATCTGAGGCATGCTATCGGCGTCGTAATATACCGGGAACGGTTCGCCCCAATAACGCTGGCGGCTGAAAATAGCGTCGCGCAAGCGGTAGTTTATCTTCACACGTCCCAAATCGTGATCTTTTACGTATTTCTTGGTAGCGGCTATCGCTTCCTTGATCGTCAGTCCGTTCAAGGAAAGATCGCAATAAGGAGTAACGCCGGTTCTCGGAGAATTGCATACGATACCTTCCTTGGCATCGAAACTTTCCTTGCTTACGTCGCAACCTTCCACCAACGGACGGATTTCCAGTCCGAAATGCTTCGCGAAAGCGTAGTCGCGACTATCGTGCGCCGGAACCGCCATGATCGCTCCCGTACCGTAGCCGGCCAATACATAGTCGCTGATCCAGATGGGAACCGCCTCGCCCGTAAACGGGTTAATAGCGTAGGAACCACTGAATACACCGGTTACCTGGCGGTCGGCGATGCGCTCGCGCTCGGTACGTTTCTTGGTGCGATCTAGGTAAGCGTCTACTTCCGCTTTTTGGTCTGCCGTAGTTAATTGTTGAACCAATTCGCTTTCCGGAGCTAATACCATGAAGGTAACACCAAACATCGTATCGGCACGGGTCGTAAAGATCGTGAATTCCTTGTCGCTGTCTTTTACCTTGAAGCGAACCTCGGCACCTTCGCTGCGTCCGATCCAGTTCTTTTGGGTCTCTTTCAAGGAATCCGTCCAGTCGATCGTATCCAATCCGTCCAACAGGCGTTGCGCGTAAGCGGATACACGTAAGCACCATTGGCGCATGATCTTTTGTTCCACCGGATAGCCTCCACGCTCGGAAACACCGTTCACGACCTCATCATTCGCTAATACGGTACCCAAGGCGGCACACCAGTTTACCATGGTCTCGCCACGATAAGCGATCCGGTAGTTGAGTAATATCTCTTGTTTTTCTTTATCGCTCTTGGCTTTCCATTCCTCGGCGGTGAAACTAAGTTCCTCTCCGCAAGCTACGTTCAGACCTTCCGTACCACTGGTCTCGAAAGCCTGTATCAACTCGCTGATCGGGCGGGCTTGCTTCTCGTCGTTGCAGTAGTAGCTGTTGAACATCCGGATGAAGGCCCATTGCGTCCATTTGTAATATTCGGGATCGCAGGTACGGATCTCACGGCTCCAATCGTAGCAGAAACCGATCTTTTCCAATTGCTCCCGATAACGGGCTATATTATTTTTTGTCGTGATCTCCGGATGTTGGCCGGTCTGGATGGCGTATTGCTCGGCGGGCAATCCGTAAGCGTCGTAACCCATCGGGTGCAATACGTTAAAACCTTGCAAACGTTTGAAACGCGAATAAATATCAGAAGCTATATAACCGAGCGGGTGGCCAACGTGCAATCCCGCACCGGAAGGATAGGGGAACATGTCCAATACATAGTATTTAGGCTTATTCGTGTCTTTTTCGACTTTATAAACCTTTTCGGCAATCCAGTAGTCGTGCCACTTCTTCTCAATCTCTCTGAAATTGTACTCCATGATCGTTTATCGTTTTTGTATCGTTTTCTATTTAAGGCCACAAAGTTAGTGAATTTATTTATTTTATATGAGTTATTTACATGAACTGTTTATTTCACGTAACCAATCCGGGGGCGAGATTGATTCTCGGTTCTTTTCGCTTGTAACTCAGCGAGTGACAGATTGATTAGCTCAAGTTGCGTACGGGTATCTTCGTTGATGTCGTTGTAATCGGCAAATGCTTCTTCGATATACGCTTTGAGTTCCTTTACTTCTTGTTGGAGTTCAAGCAAAGGGGAGGAAGAACTTATTATTTGTCGTATGCCGACGAAAGCACGCATGATAGAGATATTGACTTTAATGGCTGTATCGGATCTGAGTACAGAAGAAAGCATTGCTATACCTTGCTCCGTGAAAGCGAATGGAGCATATTGGTTACCTCCTTTCTTTGAGATGCCAATTTGGCATACCATATTGTTTTTCAAGTTGTTAAATTCTTGAATTGTTAATGTGAACATAAAATCATCAGGAAAGCGTTCTATGTTTCGTCTGACCGCACGTTTCAGTTGGGCGGTTTCTGTTCCATACATTTCCGCCAGATCAAAATCCAGCATGACTTTTTGCCCTCTGATCTCATAAATCTTGTTTTGTATCGCTTGTAATTCCATAGTATAAGAACTTATTAGTTTACTTTATTTGATATAACCAATTTTAGGTCTTTTAGCATTGTTCTTTTTCTTTGTAGCCAGTTCGGAAAGAGCTATGTAAATATTATCCAAAGACTTTTGGGTGTCTTCACTGAGATCATTGATAGCGCAAAGGGTTTCCTCATTAGCCATTTCAAGAGATTTGATACGTTCTTGTAGTTCTTTAATTTCGATGGAACTAGTGATAGTTTGTAAGGTATAATTCCGGATAGCGACAAAGGCTCTCATAATGTTTCTGTTGATTTCGATCGCAATGTCTGAGTTCAGCACACTACTTAGCATTGCGACTCCTAGTTCCGTGAAAGCGAATGGCATATATTTAAAGTTATTACCTCTACCTTTATTCAAGGTCACAAATTGTGATCTTGAAAGTTCCTCCTTGGTCAATTCAAACATAAAATCATTTCCCTCGAATCGTTTAGGATTACGCCTGACTGCCTGTTTAAGTACCCTTGTCTCTATTCCATACATTTCCGCCAGATCAAAATCCAGCATGACTTTTTGCCCTCTGATCTCGTGAATCTTGTTTTGTATCGTTTGTAATTCCATAGTAAAGATTTTAGTTTAATATTATGTTCGCAAAGGTTTGTAAAATAATTGAGATAAGCAATAAGCTAGTTGGATATTAATGATTGGTTGCATTTGTAAGTTGTACAATGAGTTATTGCTGATCCGGCTTATTGTCTATTTTTTATGTGTTCTTATTTTCCTTATAAGATTTCCGGGAAAAACACGTACGTGATTTATGAAAAACACGTACGACTTTTCGGAAAAACATGTACGTGTTTTCCGGAAAACATGATGATGTTTTTATATCACTGATATTCATGTATATATAACTTGATACCTTTGCATGGACTTATTGTGTGTTTTTTCTTCTTGTATTTGTTATTTTGTTGTTCTATCGTTTGTTTATGAATTAAAAATATTTAATTTTGCTTATCTATAATAAAGGATGAAGTCATTTATATATATACTATTAACTTCCTTGACTTTCCTTGTGGTAGGATGCCAAAATGAATCTGAGGAAATCCGTTTGATCAATCAGGCGGAACGCCTGTTTGATGCCTATCCGGATAGCGTAATCACTACATTGGATTCCATTCCGCTCCCGGAAGAGATGAGTCCCCGTCTGATAGCCCGTTGGTGTATGTTGTACGCACGTGCCGCCGATAAAATAGAGGACGAAATGCCTTATACGAACCAGCTTGAGATCGCCTTGAAATACTATCAAAAGAAAAAGATGCGGGAAGAGGAGGCTGAGATCGGCCTTTATCTGGGGCGTTCGTATGTGGAGGATAAGGAGTACGAGAAGGCAATGAGGGCTTACTCCGATGCGCTGGAGGTAGCGTTGGCGATTAAGAACTATAATCGTGCCGGGTATATTTGTAGTTATATGGGGGATTTGTATGAACTGGATGATCGTTATGTGTTAGCTGCAAAAAAATATAAGGAGAGCGGACGGTATTTTCGATTGGCCGGTAATATGAAAAGCTATGTGCGTTCGTTTGTGAATGAGGGAAGGAGTTATATGGATGTTGATTCTAATTATTTAGCTTTAACTATATTGAAGCGAGCAGAAGTGATAATAGATTCCTTGAGAGTAGATGAGGTTAGAAATTATGTATACAATGGTCTAGGTAATATATTTAATGTTTTGGAAAAATATGATTTAGCTGAAAAATATTTATTGAAGAGCATAAAAGAGGATTCGAGTGATACTGCTTCGGATTATTTGACCTTATCAGATCTTGAGCAAAAGCGTGGAAATTTAGAACAAGCGGAAAATTATCTTCAAAAGGCTAATAGTGTATCCATAGATAATGATTTTGTACCGGCTACTATTGCTTATCATTATTATAAAATAAATAAAGAAAGAGATGATTATAAAAGAGCTTTGTCTTTTTATGAAGAATATGTAGCAGCAGAGGATTCCCTTATGAATATAAGTAAATCTGTCGATATATATGATACAGAACAAAAATATGAACATTTGAAATTGCATAATGAAAATATAAGATTACTATTAAAGGGGCAAAGGAATTATACTTTTATATTGATATTGTTATTTTTATGTGCTTTACTCATTATTGTCTATTTAGCTACGATAAGAAGAAAGAATCGTTCACTTTTAAAACAACAAGAAAAAATTAATACTTTGAATCAAAGCATATATCAATTATATGCAGAACTTCGGAGAAAGAGTGATGAACTAATCCAATTGCAAAATACTCAGTATTCTTCGGTGAAAATGCAAGTGGAATATGAAAATGTACAGAAAGAGGTAGATAGCTTGAGATCTCGATTATTCGAATTAAGAGAATCTAAAATTCTCAATAGTAATTTAGCTAAAAAAATAAAGAAAATATCTCAAACTGTGCAGCCTAATCATTCTGAAGCACCCGTTTCCGAAAAAATGTGGATTGATATTGAAGTTTTGATGATGGAAGTTTACCCTAGTGTTATAAAGGTACTGAAGGATGCAGGCTTGTCACCATCGGAGATGCATCTTTGTTTCCTTACATTATTTAAACTTGATTCAACAGCTATATCTATCCTTTTAAATATTATTCCTACTTCCGTCGATCGTACACGTTTGCGAGTACGAAAGAAATTAAATTGGGAAGGTAAACAAGGATTGTATGAATCTCTTGTTAATATTTAGTATGTAATAAACCTTCATTTAAGGGGCTCTACGATTGTTTGTCTATGTATTTGTTTTTATAGTATTTGATTGTCAAGTGTTTACGTTTTTTTCTTTGTCTATGTGGATTACATAATTTAACCCCTTTAGATCATATATAATCTCTAGATTTGCAACCGAAACATAACAAAAAAAGAGAGATTATGAAAAATGTAAAATGGCTACTAACAGTGTTGTTTATTTTTTCAATTTGTATTCCATCTTTTGCAGGTCATGTGCCTTTACATGGTCATCTTAAGAAAAAACAGCGATCTGTAAATTTGGATGTACCTATAAAAGCAGACATAGATGAAACTTCAAAAGTTTTGTCTTTGGAGTTTTTAGAATATATAGGAGAGGTACGAGTATCTGTTGTGGATGCGAATGGAAATATCGTTTATGAGGAGATAGTGGATACACAAGATGTTTCTTCTAGTATTATCTCATTAGATGAATGTACTTCTGGATCTTATGGACTTTATATATCAGATTCAGAAAACTACGCAGAAGGTTTTTTTAATTTATAAATAATTCAAATTTTAGAAGTATGGACAAAAAGACAGTGCTTTTAGCATCTGCATGTACTTTATTGATGATATCATGTAGTAATGATGCGGAATTGATTAATGTTGCTGAAACGACAGGATTACAAACAAAGGCTTTTGTTGGTGAAGCAGATTTCCAAATTGTAGATTATGCGGGAGATAAATGTATTCAGTTCAAGAATGATTCCGTCTTTAATGCGATGCTTTGGGAGATGAATGATATGTCAGAAGAAGAGAGAAATAATATTTTCTCGGGGGCAGGTTTCGTAAGTCAATGGCAACTTATGCAAGAAGCAGATCAAGAACAGGAGCTTATTGTAGACAATTATGAGAAAGATCTTAGCCAACCTTGGCCTGCTCATCAAATCAAAGAATTCAAACAAAAATATGATGATGTTTTCATGTTTGAACCTTATGATTCTACAGATTTTATTGCGCATTATAAATTAAAAGGTTCTACATATAGTTCTTTTGTGAATAGAAGGGGGGTGTTTTTGATAGGAGATAGTGTAGCACATGCTCCTGTATATAAGGCTTTAGAGGAATATTTCGGATCAGGGATATCATTGTATGGTAATAATGAAGCTACAAATGAAAAGAATGATATAAACCTAGCTGAAAGTAAATATCAAATACCAGGTGGTGATTATGTAAAGGTTCGAGCTATTCCAAGATTTATAGAGTTACAAACTATTGAAAATAAAAATTATTTGTCATTGGGCTTTGATTATCTTAGTCAAAAAAAGAAAGTTTTATGGAAAAAACACCGTACAATGATTATACTACGTCTTACAGCTTCAGGGTCAGGAAGTGGTTTTGAAGTATATAATGTTTCAATTAAAAATTATCAGAATAAAAATGGGGTAACAATTCTTTTACATACAGATGTATATAATAAACTTTTAGCTAAGGATCAAGGAGGTATGTTAGGGCATGTTGGTGAAAATCCAAGAAACTCAGTTACAATCGTAACTCCTCCTCGATTTGAGTTTTCTGGACGAATGGAAATTTGGTCAGATGAAATGCCTGAAAGTAATAAAGGGACTGCAAAAATAAGTTTAAAAGAAGACTGGTGATAATTTATGAAAAAAATTTTATTTTTACTGTTATTGGTTTCTACTTCTACTTTCGCCCAAATTGAGCATGGCTTATTAGTAGGTGCCGGTGTTGGATTTCCTTTACAAGATAGTTGGAAACGAACTACTTGGGGTGATGAATCAAATTGGTCTTATCGGCACGATTATAAGTTAAATAGTATGATCGGTTATCGCTTTCGATTCCTTCCGGAACAGAAATTCTTTTATGATTTGGATATTACGATGGGATTTCAGAAGATGGAAACGACGAAGTATTTTCCTTATTATGAAAGTATAGAGGATGGTATATATGTTTCTAAGAAAGCTGATGTTTTCGATGAGTTTGTGATGCCTATCTCCGTAGCCGCTAGTTGGAATTGGCGTTTTACCAAGAAATTCCATTTAGGTGTCGGTATCGCTCCTACGCTTTATGTACAGCCACAAGCCGTGTTTGACCTGTCCGTGATGGCGAAGGTGGGATATCGTTTAAGCAAGCATTGTGAGTTCGGCCTTTCTTATCAGTATGGCTGTTTCAATACCTTGAAGCATTTCAATAACGGACCGGCTAATGGCCGTCGTGGACATCTTTCGGATTTGATGCTCTCTGTATATGTTCCTTTTGTTTTGAAATGATAGAATAATAAAGTATAGAAACACATAATGTTTTATTTGGAACCAAAACAAAGATGAATAACTGCCTATAAGAAAAGAGTACGTGAAAAGAGCCATGTGTAGAGAGATAATTCTATGCATGGCTTTTGCTTGTATAATGTATATAGATTCTCAAGAATTATTGAGGCATTTTTTGTTTGCGATATTGTCTCTCTCGTGATTAAGAACTATCTTTGACAAACTATCCAATAGTGGATGCCGAATCAAAATCAATTGACTATGAAAACAAAAAAATTGAAATTCTTCGTAAATTTGTGGTTCTTTAAGCATATCTTATAGTAAGGATCGAATATGAAAATGAGTGAAAAGGAGGTTGATACATCAAATGAACTACGGGTCTTGTCCCTGTTCTCTGGATGTGGGGGCATGGATTTAGGATTCGAGGGGGATTTTATATGTCATCGTAAGTCTATATCTCCTCAAAGTACCTGGGTTCAAGAGGTTATCGATGAACACTGGGTTCGTTTACAGAAGAATCGTTTTCGAACGGTCTTTGCGAATGATATATTGAAAGAGGCACAAACCGCTTGGCTTCAATATATGGATCGATTCGGATATGATAAAAACGTTTATAATACAAAGAGTATCGTAGACTTGGTGAAAGAGCATCGAGCGGGGAAAAAAGTTTTCCCTAAAAATATAGATGTCGTCACGGGAGGTTTTCCTTGCCAGGATTTCAGTGTCTCTGGTAAACGTCTGGGATTTGAGTCGAATAAGGATCATACCGGGAAATTGCGTGAGGACGATGAGGCCTCGGAAGAGACGAGGGGTAAACTTTACTATTGGATGAAGCAGGTGATCGATATTACGAGACCCAAGATATTTATCGCGGAGAACGTGAAGGGACTGGTGAATCTGGGAGACGTGAAAAGTATTATTCAGAGAGACTTCGCCCATGCGGCTGGGGATGGATATATTGTTTTAGATCCTCAAGTTTTACATGCGGGCAATTATGGGGTTCCGGAGTCTAGAGAGCGTGTGATTTTTATCGGGATACGTAAGTCCGCGTTAAAGGTTAAGGCTTTAAGAGCGCTTCAAGAGGAGAAGATACCCAAAGCTTACGATCCTTATCCGAGTCCGACACATGCTTGCACCGTGGAAGATAAGAAACTATTGCCACCGGTGGTTTGTCGGGATGTATTTGTAGGATTGGAGGAACCGGATAGGACAGAAGATCCATCCCAGCGGTATTATTCACAGGCGAAATATATGGGAGCTCATTGTCAAGGTCAAAAGGAGATCGCGCTGGATAATATTGGCCCGACGATTCGTTCCGAGCATCATGGAAATATAGAATACCGTCGTTTATCCCGGGAGCATGGGGGCGTTATTACGGAAGAATTAGACGCCGGTTTACAAGAACGTCGCTTAACTCCTCGAGAATGTGCTTTGATACAGACGTTTCCGCCGGATTATACGTTTGTCTCCCATAAAAAGAACAGTACACGTTTTGAGTTAAGTGCCTCAGGCGCTTATAAGGTGATCGGTAACGCGGTTCCTCCAGTATTAGCGTATCATATAGCGAATCGCATACAGACTTTATGGCCGTTGTATTTTAAAAAGAGATAATATGGAAGAGGAGAATATTATTACTGTGCGTAATAGAAATCTTCAAAAAGCGGATGAGGCTTTTGCGGATTTTATGTTTATGCTGGAATCATACTTGAATGAAAAAGCAGCTGCTATTCCGGGTACGTATTGCGATTGTAAGAGTAAGGAACTGGAAAATGTAGTAGTGAACGTGATGAAAGAACTTTGCGGTAGAACTCCTTTCCGTGTGGAGGAGATACGCTTGGTTTCCGCCCAATATTTTCCAGATATTATCGCGGAGAAATATTATGGGGTTGAGGTAAAATCTACAAAAGAGAACCATTGGACATCTACGGGAAGTAGCATCGTGGAGTCTACACGTGATAAGAATGTAGAAAATATCTATATGCTCTTCGGCAAACTGGGAGGTAAGACGGCGGAGTTTAAGTGCCGTCCTTATGAGGATTGTCTCTCCGATATAGCTGTTACCCATTCTCCCCGTTATTTGATTAATATGGAATTAACGAAAGAGCAGACTATTTTTAGTAAGATGGGAGTTGCTTATGATCAATTAAGGAATGCTCCGGATTCTATAGAGATCGTTCGAAAATATTATAGGGAAAAAGCCATTAAAGCCAAAAAGAAAGCTATGCCTTGGTGGTTGGGCACTTCCGCTGAGGAAAGTTTGGAGGAGCATACGGATATGAATATAAGCCTGTGGGTGGATAATGGAGAATATGCGGATCCGGAAAGGAATAAGAGACTAAAAGCGGAGATATTTATTTTATTCCCGGAAGTAGTGAGTGGGAATTATGAGAATGCTGCCTTATGGTTATGTACGCGCCGGTCTGTTGTTAATTTTCATATGCGGGACACTTTTTCCGCAGGGGGCCAACAATTGAAACTGAATGATGAACTTCTGCCTTTTCCTTTACCGCATGTGGTTGGTGAGTTGTTAGAATCTGCGACTTTAATAAAGAACTATCTTCTTAATAGTGATGATTTAGACTTAGATATATCGGAATTCCGTCCAGAACTTATGTTGCCTAACCGATATGAGGTCTGGCTTAATGATATTTGGAAACGTATTCATCAACTAAAACCTTATAAAAGGAAAGAGACTATCGAAGAATTGGGCGGTATTTCATTGGCCGAATGGATCGATAGGAAATATACTTTGTCTGTAAAATAAAATATATCTTCTTCTCGATCGTCTCCCTAAGATCATAGATCGTATCAAGAAGCATACCTATCCCGGAAAAATACGCTGTTTTATATCTCCACAAACGGCTTAACGACTTGTATATGGAATTAGTAGGGGATTGAGACGGTTGATTTAGAACTAATAGCGAATCAGAAGGGTTATACAAATACGTAACATTAAAGTTTAAAGCTATGAAGTTTTTTATTGACACGGCGAATCTGGACCAGATCCGGGAAGCGAATGAATTGGGAGTATTGGATGGCGTGACGACTAATCCGTCCTTAATGGCGAAAGAGGGAATCCGGGGGGTGGAAAATCAACGGAAACACTATTTGGAAATTTGCGAGATCGTGGGCGGGGATGTAAGCGCCGAGGTAATCGCTACCGACTTAGAGGGCATGATAAAAGAAGGGGAGGAGTTGGCAGCTTTACATCCTAATATAGTCGTTAAAGTACCTTGTATCGAAGCGGGGATTAAAGCGATAAAATATTTCACCAGAAAAGGCATCCGTACGAATTGTACGCTGGTTTTCTCTGTCGGTCAGGCGTTATTGGCGGCTAAGGCCGGGGCTACGTATGTATCGCCCTTTGTCGGGCGTTTGGATGATATTGCCAGCGACGGGATAGAGCTGGTACGTAAGATCGTGGAAATGTATGATTATTATGATTATGATACCCAAGTTTTAGCGGCTTCTATCCGTAGCACCCAGCATATCATCCAATGCGTGGAGGCCGGGGCGGATGTGGCTACTTGTCCTTTGTCCGCCATTAAAGGCTTATTGAAACACCCGTTAACGGATAGTGGGCTAGCTACTTTTCTAGCGGATTATAAGAAAGTAAACGGATAGAAAAAAAATAGTACCTTTGTGCGGATTAATTCGTAAACGCATTTAAAAGATTACTATCGTGGCAAAAGTTGTGGAAACCCCTTTGATGAAGCAGTATTTCGATATAAAAGCGAAACATCCGGACGCTATCCTTTTATTCCGGGTTGGAGACTTTTACGAGATGTATGGCGAGGACGCCGTGATTGGCGCGGAAATACTGGGTATCGTACAGACCAAACGTGCGAATGGCGTAGGGCAGCATGTTGAGATGGCGGGATTTCCACATCATGCCTTGGATTCTTATCTGCCGAAGTTGGTGCGGGCCGGAAAGCGTGTGGCTATTTGCGACCAGCTGGAAGACCCTAAGTTGACGAAGAAACTGGTGAAGCGGGGTATTACGGAATTGGTGACTCCCGGTGTTTCCATCAATGATAATATACTGAATCATAAAGAGAATAATTTCTTGGCCTCTATCCATTTCGCCAAGGAGGTATGTGGTATTTCTTTCTTGGATATCTCTACCGGCGAGTTCATGACAGCGGAGGGTTCCATCGATTATATCGACAAATTACTCAATAATTTTTCCCCGAAGGAAGTGTTGATCGAACGGGGAAACAAGAAGCGTTTCGAGGAGGCTTTCGGTCCTCGTTTCTTTATCTTTGAGCTGGATGACTGGATCTTTACGACCTCGGCCGCCGAGGATCGCCTGTTGAAGCATTTCGAGACGAAGAACTTGAAGGGTTTTGGCGTACAACACTTGAAATTAGGTATTATCGCTTCCGGGGCGATTCTGTATTATCTGGACCAGACCCAGCATACGCATATTTCCCATATCACCGCTTTATCCCGTATCGAGGAGGATCGATACGTCCGCTTGGATAAGTTTACGGTACGCAGCTTGGAACTGGTGGGTACGATGAACGATGAGGGAACAAGCTTGTTGGACGTGATCGATAAGACGATCTCGCCGATGGGCTCTCGTATGCTTCGCCGGTGGATACTATTCCCGCTAAAGGATGTAAAACCGATCCAAGAACGCCAAGAGGTCGTGGATTATTTCTTCCGTGAACCGGAGACAAAGGAGTTGCTGGATACGCAGTTGGAGCAGATCGGCGATTTGGAACGTATTATCTCCAAGGTGGCTGTCGGCCGTGTATCTCCTCGTGAGGTGGTTCAGCTAAAGGTCGCGCTTCGTGCGATCGAGCCGATCAAGGAGGCATGTATGGCGAGCGGGGAACCCAGCTTATGCCGGATCGGGGAGCAATTAAACGCTTGCGCCTTGATCCGCGACCGGATTGAGAAAGAGATTAATAACGATCCCCCTTCGTTGGTCAATAAGGGAGGAATTATAGCGAAGGGTGTCAACGAGGAATTGGATGACTTGCGTGCCATCGCTTATTCCGGCAAGGATTATTTGTTGAAGGTACAGCAGCGCGAGATCGAATTGACGGGTATCCCAAGCTTGAAGATCGCTTTCAACAACGTCTTCGGCTATTATATAGAGGTACGTAATACCCATAAGGATAAAGTCCCGGCGAATTGGATCCGTAAACAGACCTTGGTGAACGCCGAGCGCTATATTACCGAGGAGTTGAAGGAATACGAGGAGAAGATATTAGGGGCGGAAGAAAAGATCCTTGCTCTGGAGACCCGCCTTTTCAATGAGCTGGTATTGGCCTTGACGGAGTATATTCCGCCTATCCAGATGAACGCGAACTTGATCGGGCGTATCGATTGCCTTTTATCTTTCGCCAAGGCCGCGGAGGCGAATAAGTATATCCGTCCGGTCGTGAGTGATTCCGACAAGATCGACATAAAGGGAGGTCGCCACCCGGTAATCGAGAAACAACTGCCCTTGGGAGAACCTTATATCGCCAATGATGTCTATCTGGATGACGAGAAACAACAGATCATCATTATCACGGGTCCGAATATGGCCGGTAAGTCTGCCTTATTGCGTCAGACAGCCTTGATTACGCTCATGGCGCAAATCGGTTGCTTTGTTCCGGCCGAGAGCGCCCATATCGGTATCGTGGATAAGATATTTACCCGTGTAGGCGCCTCGGATAATATCTCGGTGGGTGAGTCTACTTTTATGGTCGAGATGAATGAGGCTTCCGATATATTAAATAATATGACTTCCCGGAGCTTGGTGCTTTTCGACGAGTTAGGGCGGGGTACCAGTACCTACGATGGCATATCAATCGCTTGGGCGATCGTGGAATATATTCATGAGCACCCGAATGCGAAGGCGAAAACGCTGTTCGCTACCCATTACCACGAGCTGAACGAGATGGAGCGTGCCTTTAAGCGGATCAAGAACTATAACGTATCGGTCAAGGAAGTAGGGAATAAGGTGATATTTTTGCGTAAGTTGATACCGGGAGGAAGCGAGCATAGCTTTGGTATCCACGTGGCGAAAATGGCCGGTATGCCTAAAAGCATCGTGAAGCGTTCGAATGAGATCTTGAAGCAGTTGGAGTCCGAGAATCGTCAGGAGGGTATTACGGGTAAGCCTGTAAAAGCGATCGCCTCTGCCGCCGAGGGGTATCAGCTGAGTTTCTTCCAGTTGGATGATCCGGTGTTGAGCCAAGTACGGGATGAGATCAAGAACTTGGACGTGAATAATCTTACCCCCTTGGAAGCCTTGAACAAACTGATTGAGATTAAGCGGATTATTACGGGGAAATAATCCGCTTGATCGTATTACCGATGATTGGTAATCGTTTACTTTTTAGGTCTCACCAACACTACCACCCGGTTGTCATCCTCTTCCAATGTCGCGGCCACCTCTTTTAGTTTGCCTTTCAGCTTTCCCCTTTTATAGTCCTGGCAAAGTTCGGAAGCATTGATGGTAGAGCACAATTCGCCTTTTGAATTGATGGGAGGAAATGTCACCATATAGATTTCTTTCTTATAAGAATAATCATCGTTGTATGTGATATAGTTGAAAAATTTCTTTTCTTGCGTATCGTATGCGAAGTACTTTCTCGGGAAACCTTCTCCGGTGTTAAAATCATATATATTCGTTACGCTTTCCATGAAATAATAACGATCGGAAATCAATCTTAAGACGACGAAAACGCCCGGATCCATGGTGTGGATAGGGGGTGTTCGTGCGATAAGCGGGCGCAAACTGTAATCAGGCATTAAGGTGTATACCGTATCTGAAGAGGCCTCAAATAGAATCCAATTACCCTTAAAAGGAATTATACTGTTATACGGACCTGGTCCAGCTGCTCTTGTTTCTCCTTTATCATAAAGTCTTTCAACGATATGGAATAATTGCTTCTCTTTATATGGAACCGTGATTTCTTTCGTTATACTTCCATCTTGCTTCGACACAAGCAAGAACGGTACCTCAAAATTAAACTTATCATAGCAAATCAAGTTGTCCTTGTCATAATCAAGCATTTCCACGTAAAACGAACTTTTCTCGCTTCTTTGATTCAGACTTCGTTTGAAATTTCCTTCCAAATCATAGACCCTTATCTTTTTCGCATGAAAATCATTTACGAAAATCTCTTCGTTTTCTTCATCTAACGAAACCGATCTCATAGACACGTATTCTTCTCCACCTTGTCCCTTGCGATTTATTTTGCGAATAGCTTTTCCGTTCCGGCCATATACGAAAATATTGCCATCATCGTAAAAGTTTGTCACGATTATGTATTTCTCGCCAACCGCCTGCACGCATGCCCGATTGATAAACTCATCGTTTGTTTCCAGCGGAATATACTCCATATCCATGAAGTCTTGAAGGACCAACTCTTTTTTGGTTGAATAACTATCGTTTACATCCACGGTTATAAGACCATCGGTCGATGAATGGTCGCCTCCACATCCAGCCATTACAAACAGGATGATTATCCCTGTAAAAATGAATCTTTTCATACGCGTATGATTTTTGTTTAACTTATGGTGGTGAAGATACTATAAAAAGCCGATGGTTTTCACGAAATTATCCTATTATTTGTTGATCTCACTGGTAATTTCCTGCACATCTTGGAGCGTAAAACGCCCTAACAATTGCATGACGCTGAAGCTCCCGTCGTCCATGTCGGCTATCATGATCAACTCCTGTATCAGTTCTCCTTGTTGCTTGACGTAGAAATTGGCTTTGGTCTTTCCATCTTTTACTCGCATGAGTTCTTCATGATCCTTTCCGATCAAGGCTTTGAACTCACCTCGCATTCGTTCCCTTAAATCCGCTTTTTGGGTGGTGAGTATTTGCAGGGATTCTATTTTCCCTTTCAGGTTGGCAAGGTTGAGTCCGGCGGTTTCCATGACCGGCATCATCTGAAACATCTTTTTGGAGATATATACGGAAGTAACATCGTCCATATCCGCATATTTGTCGAAAAGCTTGTTCTGGGCAAAACAGATATTCACGCAGCAGAGAAGCAGTATTGTATATAGTTGTTTGAGTCTCATTGTATTAATCATTTAAATGTTTATTTACGATCTTGTTTATTTTTGTGATCTCTTGACTGGCTTCATTGACCTGCCCGAGACCTTTGTTTAAATTCCTAGACATGAACGCCAAGGCATTTTGGGCTACGACAGCTGCCTCTTCAGGATCGGTAAAGGTATCGGCCATAACGGGAGCCGGACGATTTGTCTCCGTGAAGATGAGGAATAGGGCGCCAAGAATAGCGGCGGCGATTCCGCTTATCCAATAGAAGGAACGTCTTCGTGAGACTCGGGGAGATATCTCTTCTTGGGCTAGGAAGTCGATTTGTCGTTCCAGCCTTTCGGAAAGTCCCTCCGGTAAGGCTAAATCCTCTTGGAGTGCCTTGTTTATTAGTTCATCTATCTTTTTATCATCCATGACAACTTGCTTTTTCTAGTTTCTCCCGGATCAATTTGCGTGCCCGGGAAAGTAATGTTCTTATATTAGAGGAGCTAAGCCCTGTAATCTGTTCAATGTCCTCATAGGAACAATCCTCAATACCACGCAGGCGGATTACCTGCCTCTGGTTCTCGGGGAGCTGTTCTATCAGTTCTTGTATACGCCGGATATCCTCTTTTTCTTCCAATTCCTTTTCCGGCGAGGAGTCGGTCGTTAATAGAACGGTCTCCAATGCCTCTTCGTTGTCTCTTCGGCTTGCTTTGGGCGAGCGCAGGAAATCCAGACAAAGATTTTTGACCAATGTTATGGAAAATGCTTCCGGATTCTGGATATCTCCCAGCTCATCCCTTTTATTCCATAATTTGCAATAGGCATCTTGAAGTATGTCTTCCGCATCCGCTTTATTGTCTAATAAGGCATAAGCGATCCGATAGAGTTTAGGATGAAAGGGTAGGAACCGTTGTTTAAAAACATCAACGTCCATCAGTATCGCCCTTAATGATTTCCAGTTTTGTGCTCATTGATTACCCGGTCTAGATCGGACGGGCTGATCTTTCCTTTGATACGGATTAACGCATTGTCGCTTCCTGTCGTGAATATGACCAGTTCACGGATCATATCCTCTTTTATTTTGACAAGAACTTTCGTGCGACTGTCCCTTTCATTTGCCGTGACCATCGTCTCGTAATCAGAATCTCTCAGGTTCCGTATGGCGGTAGACAGTCGGTCTTTCACCTCTTGGGCACAATTATCAAATTCAAGGATATCTATACCGTTTACTCCCATTGTCTCGGTGAACAGGCTGGCTAGCTTCATCGTTATGTTTCCGATATTTACGGAAGTAACATCGCTTTCACCCCGGAAAGCATTGAATAATTGATCCATCTTCTGCTGCCCGTATCCTACTTGGCTGATAAGGAGGATGGCCAGTAACACTAGTAATCTTTTCATTGTAATTGACTTTTTCGTTAATACTATGTTTTTGGATCGCCCTTCGTCCGTGCGCCTTAGAGTGGGGGCTTTCACAAAGAAGACGGGATAAGGGATTTGTTTGTTACAAAAATAGGCAAAAAAGATTAGAGTCCGGGCGTATTTATTCTCGATAGGCTTTACGGTAAGAATGAAAAGTTCCATAGATTAGTACTCTTATTTTATATACTGATTATTTTTTCTTCAGTTTAGGTGTCCATATATAGGCGACGGAATCGTGTAACCTGATATCTTTACCATCGAAATATAACTTATAGGAATATTTATATCCTTTATTCCAGCAGGTGCCTTCCGGAATGATGTATTTGTAAGTTCTTCCATTGATAGTAAAGATCGCCTCAACTTCTTTTTCCCGGATAGGAGAGTAGGTAGGGACTATACGGATATTTTGCTCCTCCGCTTTCGCGTGTCGTAAAGTTACGGATGGATCTATTGTAAGTAAAGTGGCTTTATATGCCCCGGGAGTTCCTTTGATATTTCCGGTTACGATATCCATTGTCCCGGTATATTGCAAGGTATTACCTCCCGCACGGTTACCGATCTGTATGGAGGTTAGCTTGAATAGCCCGTTGATGTCCGAATCTTGATATATTTCGAATGAGAGAAGTGATAATGCATAATTCATGGAGAGTTTCGCGAGCGGAGATTTACGGTTGACCTCTTTTTGGCCTTGCGAGAGCCTCCCATATTCATAAGAGGGGGTTTCCGCCGCGATTGGGGATATTTTGATCGGTATGGAGGTAGGATCTAACGGTATTTGTACTTTATAAGGTGAGTAAGCGTAGATCATGACTGGTCGATTAGATCTAAGGAATACCTGCGGTGTTTGTTTCCATTTTAAAGAACCTTTTGATGAGCCTACAGCCTTTGATTTTACGTTTTTATAAAGAGATGCGCCTTTATATAAACTGTCTTGATTACCATAGGTTATAAATAATCCTATTTCGGACCCTTCGGGCAGAATTTCGGTGAATACTGAAGAACCTGCCGTATAGGACCGGGTGGTCATTTCAAGAACTGACTTTCGTGCGGTTGATTTCTCTTTGGACATCCACTGCTGATTTTCATGACATCCGGTAAAGATGATTAACAAGATCGTAATTAATAATAATTTGTTCATTTTGTCTAATGTTTTAATGGAACCTTTCAAACAATAAACATTTGAGCCAATATAGTTTATTATTCTATTACTATTAATTATTATTCCTGTTATAAAATGATATTTTTATATATTATATAGTAACGATTGTTTTATCCTCTTAATACGCAAAGTAACCTGCTTTATTGTATACTATAATAATCAATATATCCAAGAGATATAAAGTTATTATTAAACGGGTCTCGTCCTTGTAATAGTCAAATAGAAGAGTGTTTTTGGCGATAAGTTGAGAGGGAATGATAACCCTTGAATGTAAAAGGGTATTTGGACGAGACCCGTTGTTTCTCTTATTGAGAGAATATATAGAGTCGGCTGAATGAAAAACACATCGTACGGGTAGTGACCCCGATGGTCTAATTCGCCGGAATGATAGAGCCAATTGTTATTTTCAGTGTAGTTGCCGGTGGCAAACGGATCAAAGCTTGCCACGGCATTACACCTTAATAACCACAACATAAAAAACTTACATGATATTGCCAATCAATCCTTCGTCGTTACCCGGTAACCAGTCTGTGATAGAGACGTCTCGCAATTGTAACGACCTTCCGTTAAAGCTTAGCTTATATAAATATTTTTTCCCTTTTTCCCATTGGGTGTTAGCGGGTATGTCAAATTTGTAGGTTTCTCCGTTGATCGTGAATAAGGTCTCCACGTCTCCGGTTCCGATCGTGCCGGAAGGTGGAATTACCATGAGCCGCATAGGATCACAATATTTCTCGTTGATGAGGGTAACCGGATTCGTCAAGGATAATACCGTGGATGCGGACGTGCTACGGGCGGTAGAACCGATGATATCGCCCGTCGTGATATCGAGGGTTCCTTCGCTGACTAAAGTTGTTCCACCGGGCTTATTTCCTACTTGAACGGAACTTATAATAAAGGCACCTGTCTTGCCTTTGCTTAGGTTCAGCTGGAAAGATATAAGCGATAGGGCATGATTCATGCTGAGTAATACAAGTGGCGAGGTACTGTTGACCGCTTTTTGTCCGATCGCATGGGTTCCATACATATAATCATCGGTCTCCAATGCGTTCGGGGCCAGTTTAACAGGTATCTGCCGGGCGTTAAAATTTATATCTTCTTGATATGGATAATATGCGTATATCGTAGCTTCATTAGAGTCAAGGATCACTTCCGGACTCTGTTGCCACCGGATTTTTCCATTCACTCTATAAGCTTTTACGCTTACGTTTTTATAAGTGGATATGCCATTGTATAAATCGTCGACTGTACCGGACGTGATTTGTAGTCCGAGCATAGAGCCTTCTTTAAATTCTTGTATAAAATTGGTGGATTTTGTAGTTAGGATACGAGTCGTTATTTGGAGTGGTTTTTCATTCCAGCCGATATTCTCAAGACCTCCGAAGTCTTTGTCGTTGGAGCAACCCCAAAAGCTTAAAATCATACTGGTAAAGAGTACTAAATTTCTCATTATTTTACTTATTTTTGTGTGAAACTTCTGGATGCAAATATCGGGTGGTTAAGGGGAAAGGGAGGTGCATACGGTCTAAAACGTCGGTGAAATCGTATAAAATTAGATCGTTCAAATTGTCTAAGGCGTTCATATTGTTAACTGAGGAGTCAAAAAGAACATTCGGGGGGGCGTATTGTTTAATAGATAGGAGGTAGTGTTATTATGTTGGATAAAATTCAGTTTCTACTAAGCTTACAGATATTAGGCTTTTGTGTTTTTGGTGGTATTACCCTGCTACTACGGGCCCGTGAGAATAGGGCAAAACAGATTTTGGGGTGGAGTATGTTATTATGGGCGTTTTTAGCGGCGGTACGAGTATCGGTTAACCTGTATTTAGAGGATTCAAAAGAGATATTTCATCCGGATGTGCTGATTATGGGATGTATTGTGGTAGCTACATTAGCTTGTTACGTGATAGAAGTGTTACGACCTTGCTATATGACCGTTCGCCGTTTCTTTATTTTTACCAGTCCGATATGGGTATTGGGTATTTCTTTTTTGATTTACCGGCTATCCGGTGGAAATATTCATCGTTATAACTCTTTTGGCGAGGTATTCGATACCTTGAATCTGGATGTGGTTATAAGGCTTTTGATTTTATTTTTCACGCTTCTGTATATGATCGTTCCTATTTATCTGATCTTGCGCTATAGTGAGGGATTTAAGGTGTATTTAAGGGAAAATGTATCGGACCCGGAAGATTATGATCTGGACTGGTTGAAAAAGACCATGCTGATCCTTTCTTCTATGTATATTTTTTATTTGGTATTGTTGTTTACGGATCGGGTTAGCCTATATGTAATCGACAAAACGTTTTTATTGGTTTTATGGTACTATTTCTTTTATAAGGCCTTGTTCCTAAAGGTTATCCATTTGGATCACACATTCGAGAGCGGATGGGGATTACCCGATTTGGAGGAGGATACGGATGATGATCAAGGTAGTGAGGAACAGAAAGGCATCATACGCCAAAGGTATGTTGAGGAAGTACAGGCGTGGTTTGAACGTGAAAAGCCCTATCTACGGGAAGATTTACGCTTAACGGATTTACAGCGGATCTTCCCGATGAGCCGCTCTTATCTATCCCAATTGTTTAATAAAGAATTAGGTTGTTCCTTCTCGGATTACGTAAACCATTTCAGGGTAGAGGAAAGCAAACGTTTATTGGAAGCCGAACCTCTGGCCAGTATACAAGAGATAGCCGAACGTTCGGGCTTCCATTCTATCAGTACGTTCCGTCGTGCGTTTATTAAGCAGACAGGGGTTATTCCTTCCGAATACAGGAGAGACGGGAACGAGTCAATTTAACCGGTAACTGACGAAAGCGAATCGCTTGCTATCGGGTGCCCAAGAGTTTACGTTTATCGTACCTTGCCCGCCGAATAGTTTGACTAAAGTCTTAGGTTCTCCGCCCTCGGCTGGCATAAGGCGTAACTCTACGTTTTTATTGGCGAGGTGTTGTCCGGGTTCCAGATCACCTTTTGTATAGGTGATGAAAACGATTTGTTTTCCATCCGGAGAGATGTGGGGAAACCAAGAATTTCGGGTCTCATCGAATGTCATCTGGGTTTGTTCGGAACCATCCGCCTTCATGCGCCAGACTTGCATAAGCCCGGTACGTACGGAGTTGAACCAGATATATTGTCCGCAAGGTGAGTATTCGGGGCCATCGTCCAAACCTTCGGCTGTCGTAAGACGTTTTTCTTCTCCGCCTAGGGCAGGAATGACGTAAACATCAAAATTACCGTTTCTCTCGGCGCAATAAGCGAGTTGTTTTCCGTCGGGGCTCCACCCGTGTAGGTAGCTAGGACCGAGTGGGGTAATCAATCGGGGAACACCTCCTTCGAAAGGCAGGGTATAGATACGCGACCGGCCATCTTCTTTCGTTCCGTTACTGATCGCTATTTGCTTCCCATCCGCGGAGATCACATGGTCGTTGTTGCAACGGGTCGCGTAGTCGCTATTGATTAATTGCGGCTCTCCCGGAGATTCCGGAGAGAGCTTATATAATTTTCCTCCACTATTATATACAAGCCAATTACCATCCGGAGTCCAGTTAGGTGCCTCGATCAAAAAAGGGAATTCCTTGACAACGGAACGTTGCCCGGTCGTAATGTCCATCACTTCCAGCACACTAGTCACATTCTTTTTTTGGGCATGCGTACAAAAAACGGCGATACACATACAAAGTACAGAATTGAGAAAACGTTTCATATACATATAGATTTAAAGGATATAAGAAAACCGGGTAAAATTAGCTTTACGCTATTTTACCCGGTTTCAAAGATATAATTTATTTCGATTACTCCTTATACATTGAAACGGAAATGCATGATATCTCCATCTTGCACAACATATTCCTTACCTTCAACGCTCATCTTTCCGGCCTCTTTAACAGCAGCCTCGGAGCCATAAGCGATATAATCCTCGTACTTGATCACCTCGGCACGGATAAATCCTTTTTCGAAGTCCGTATGGATAACACCGGCGCATTGAGGAGCTTTCCAGCCTTTATGGAACGTCCACGCACGACATTCGTCCGATCCGGCGGTCAAGAAGGTTTGCAGATTCAATAATTTGTAAGCCGATTTAATCAAACGGCTTACGCCAGACTCTTCCAATCCGATCTCTTGTAAGAACATCTGGCGTTCCTCATAGGTATCGAACTCAGCGATCTCGCTCTCGATCTTAGCGGCGACTACTAGAATCTGGGCATCCTCGTCTTTAACCGCCTCGCGTACGGCATCTACATATTTATTGCCGTTTACGGCGCTAGCCTCATCCACGTTACAAACATACATGACAGGTTTATCCGTCAGCAAGAATAAATCGTGGGCAATGCGTTCCTCGTCTTTCGTATCAAAAGAAACGGTACGTGCGCTTTTTCCTTGTTCTAAAGCCTCTTTGTATTTACAAAGTACCTCGTAAGCGATCTTGGCTTGCTTATCACCTCCGGTTTGCGCTTGTTTTTGCACCTTGGCGATACGGCTGTCTATCGTTTCCAAATCCTTGATCTGAAGCTCATAGTCAATGATCTCCTTATCACGGACCGGGTCTACACGTCCGTCCACGTGCACGATATTATCGTCGTCGAAGCAACGCAATACGTGCAAGATAGCGTCTGTCTCACGGATATTAGCCAAGAACTTATTGCCTAATCCCTCGCCTTTACTCGCTCCTTTCACCAATCCGGCGATATCCACGATCTCTACGGTGGTGGGGATCACTCGCTGCGGATGTTCGATTTCCGCTAGTTTATTCAGTCGCTCGTCGGGTACGGTGATCACGCCTACATTCGGTTCGATCGTACAGAACGGAAAGTTCGCTGATTGTGCCTTCGCATTGGATAGGCAATTGAAAAGGGTAGACTTTCCTACGTTCGGAAGTCCCACAATGCCACATTGTAATGCCATAATATTATGTGTTATTATATTTAATCATTTGATTTTTAATAATATAAAAGAGGGGTTAAGAGTGAGTAAGTAACAAACTGGTAACAAAAGCCTCTGTTTTAACATCTGGCTACCTTCTTTTATAACGCAAAAATACTTATTTTATTGGATAGTAGCAAAGAACGTTCAAATTGAGGTTGATGTTTTTTATGGAATATCGGGAGAAGTAAAATGTAAGTAAGAAAGTTTGTTATATTTGCGATAGATAACTTTAATGAACTATATTATGATAGAGAACACACAAGATATGCGAGCATATCATTTCATGAAAAATATAGATACTGGAGATCATGATTTATTAATAAGGTTGATAAGTCCTTGGCGCTATAAAGACTATTTTGATGAGTTGGCTGAGAAGCGATACCAAGAACAGACAAAAATAGGGCCTTTATTAGATAGAGTAATAGATGAAGTTCCTAAAGAAGAACTTCAAGATATTTTAAAAAAATGTGAAGTAGGAGAGTGGGATTATTTTAGCATGAAGTCTTATATAATGGATGCGCTTCGTTATGCTTATAAAATAATCCCTAAAGTGCCTATTGATGAAGTTGATATAAAGAAAAATAATCCAGAATTAGATTTACAAATACAAAAAGACCGATTACAGGCAGAGTTATACAGGCTAAATTCAGAATGTGATAGGGAATCATATGTATATCAGTTACTTATAGATTTGCAAGGAAGATATGTTTTTGCAGGGCATGAGCTTAAGCGTAAGTCTGATAGTCTTGTTTTAAGAGAGGTTTACACTGATTATATGTCTTTGTTATCTTTGGCTATGCATGAGATAGTGCAATTGTTAGGCTTAGGTTTTAATATGATATTGAGTAAACGATCTATATTAATCCTTCAAGATATCTATAAACAGTATAAAGATATTGATGGGTGGTTTAAAGAGCCAGATGACTTATATCCCGGATTGTATAATGAAATGTTACGGATGAGATGGCTAGTGTGCCGTGAGACTACAGAACAATTTGAAGCTTCTATCCAAAAGAGAATAGATACGTTTAAACCTATTTTTGATATGGATCGGATGAAAGATCTACGGCGTTCTTTGTGTGAAGGTCAATTTATAGATAAGGGTACATTAGAAGAGCATTTTTTGTTTTGGTTTGGCTTGCTTAACGATAAGCCTGGAAATTTATGTTCAATAAACTGGATAGAAACGAAAAACCTATTAGGATACTTCGTTACGCAATATTGTCGTGCGATACAAGATTCTCCTATACAAAGATGGAAAATAACCCAGTCTGTCTTTACATATAGAGGACAGAGTATAGATGGCAAGTTTACAGATAGCATGAAATCCTATATAAGTAAATTAGAAACAGGGGAAAAGAGATTTACGAAAAGATTCGGTGAAATAGATAAATTATTAAAAAAGTAAAGTAACCCCAACTGTGGCCAAGGTTGTCCTTTGTTGTTTCTTTTTAGTAGGATCTTTGTCTTGTCCTTTAAAAGTGACGAGGTTGGTACGTCATTGGGATGTATAGAAAGCATATAACCAACATATGACTGGATATACGGTTAATTTATTTTATTAATTATGGACAGGAAAATATGGATGATCCTTCAAAGGATTGATAAAAATTTGTTATTAGCAGCAAAACAAGTGTTGAACATGGATGAGGCAATGTTACTTACCGGATTAAGTAAATCTCATCTATATAGATTAACTAGCTCTTGTCAAATACCTCATTATAAACCTTCAGGGAAGCAGATTTATTTTGATCGCTCGGAGATTGAGGAGTGGCTTAAACGAAATCGTGTTGATTCGGTAGAAGAGATAGAGCAAGCCGCCATTAATCATGTTGTAATGAATAAAAAAGGAAGGGGGAGAGTATGAAAGATGAGATAGCTTCTAAAATCTATGTCAATCTATCAAGGTGTGAGAAAGGACATGATTCATGTACTGAATATAGTAGTATGTTGCATGATATGGTACATGGTCATATGTTATATGATACGGTTGACTTTGTTCTTTATCAGAAAGATGTTCCAGAAATAGATTTGTTATCGGAAGTATCGCCATATTTGACGAATAGAAGAGATTGCATTGGTGAAGGTGGATCCTCTTATGTATGTGGGGAATATAAGGGGTATAAGGTATATGTAAATGATAAAATGTTAAAAATAAATACATGTAGCTTATGTAAGTATTACTACGGTACCAACATGCACGATTTCCCTTTAGAGGACGTACGGAAAGCCATTGAGGGGATAGGAGAGGATTTAAACATCCCTATGGATAAGGTCACTGTGACTAGGCTGGATTTAGCAGAGGATTGGGAGTTACAGCGGTCTCCAATAGAATATTTCAATCGGATGTTAGATTTACCTTATTTTAGGCGTCTTTCATATCCTACAGGAATTACGTTTCAAACAGCAGAGAAAGAACTTTCGTTTTACGATAAAGGAAAGGAACAGGGGAGTAATAATAAGAATATAGCTCGATGCGAGTTTCGGATAAAGAAAGTTAGGAAGTACTTTGGGAAATCGGTTACTGCGTCAATGTTATATGATCCTAGCTTTTGGAATGATTTGCTGGATCGGTTCTTATCTTGTTATTCCAAAGTCAAGGTGAGTAAAGAGTCTTTACCTCTTGATAAGATAGATGGAATAAAGAGTTTTCAAGATTGTATTTTATGTCATTGGGTTAATCGTAAGGGGTTTGATCCGTTGAAGTCTGAATTGAATGCTTTTGTGCGTGATGGAGGATTGACGCAAAGAAACTATAAGTCTATTATAGGAAAGATCAAGAGGTGTTGTTTCTCTTCTCAAGGAAAAGACGTTGGCCCAGAGATGGAAGAATTTGATGTGAAATTCAGGTCATTTTTGAAGTTAAAGAGATTTGATTAAATATCATTGTTTTGCCCATATTTGAGGCTTACAACGTATCTAGGCTTAGGTTTTTCCTAATAAAATGTAGGAAATAATACCCTTGTCGGGGATCTGTCAAATAAATTTAGAGAGGTGGGGGATATTTCCGAGGAGGTGGTATCTCTCGCTTCTTTTGTTTTTAGAGGATATTGTTCTGTAAATGATTTTCCAAAAAAGAATCACGATAAAACGGAATTTAGAAAATGTTCGTTATATTTGCGTGAGGTAATCACTAAAAGATGAAACAACAGATAATTAATAAGCTAAGAGGCTTTTTCTCTTTGCAACCAATAGAGAAAGCATGGGTGTTTGGTTCCTGTTCACGTGGAGAGGAGACGAAGGATAGCGATATTGATATTCTGGTTCGTTTTGACTCCCACGCTCGTATTACATTATTCAAGTATGCTGGTATGGTGGAAGCTCTAAGCCAATTGTTGCATCGTAAGGTTGATTTAGTGGAGGAAGGACAATTGAAGGATTTCGCCGTTTCTTCTGTAGATCGGGATAAAATATTGGTATATGAGAGAGAAGCCTAAAGATAATACACGTCTACGGCATATGCTGGAGGCAATAAATAATGTCATTGAGTTCACGACAGATGTGACTTTTGAGGAGTATTCAAGGAACAAGATATTGCGTTTTGCGGTCATCAAGAATTTGGAGATTGTAGGGGAGGCTGCTTATTTGATTACAAAGGAATTTCGGGAGGAACATCAAGAGATCGCATGGAATGAGGTCATAGGCATGCGCCATGTGTTAGTGCATGGGTATTATCAGATTCGGGATGAGATTGTGTGGGGAACCATTCAAACAGATCTATTTCCGCTTAAGGATAAGATAGAACGGTTGATCTGTAAATAAGCTCAATGTATTGTTTTAGAAAATAACCCTTTATTGGGGGGGGATATCAAATAAATTTAGAGAGGTGGGGGATATTTCCGAGGAGGTGGTATCTTTCGCCTCTCTTATTTTTAATACGATCACTATCAATAAAGTACCTATCTAATACTCTTAGGTAGATAACTATTGATAGTATCTGTTGATGTTTTAAGTCCGTTTTAGGTTATATAATTCTGTTTCTAAGTTTTGTCTTTTTCTAAAATGCGCCGTGAATGGCTGTGATAAAATTATCATTGGAGGCATAAACAATATTAAAATTTTTCCTGAAAACGTTACCTATTTGTTCAATTAAATTGTATTTTTGTATAGTTCTCAATAGCACCACGCCGATCAGGGTGGTGCGGGAACTGACATAAATTAGAAAAGGCGTTTACTTTACGCTTTGGTTTTGACGTTCTAAGAATCTCGCAAATTCTCAACTATCTGTCAAAAACAAAGCAACGGTGGATGTCCTCAAGGGTGTATTATATAGCCCTCATTGTACCTTGTGTAGCCATTGGTGTATCCATAAGGGAACTGGGTGTATCATATATATTCACATCGGCGTGGGGCTTTCGGCGTTGCTCGTTTCGACAGATAGGGCAATGCGAGAGCCTTTAGAGCGTGGAACGGGCAGCAAGGTACGGTTCCCACGCTTTTTTGTTTGTTAATCTTTCCATAGGGGAGCAGGAAGACAAATATTCAATCTCCATCATGATAACACAAAACGATTTAAAGAATGCTCACCCTAAAAAAGATAGAGAAGATTTAAGTCTCCTTCCCATAAGAGAAGCGACCATAACTTACCTTGAAAGAGTATCTATTTCTGAATATAATCAAACATGGGATGAAAATTTTACCTATGATCCTTTTTCGTACTCGTACAATACTCGTAATACCAAATTTTATGTGCTAAAACGTAAAAAAATATATTTTGGAGTATTAGAATCGCCAGATAATTATACCGCCACTTATGTATTTTTATTATTATCTGAAAATGAGTTTGAAAATCAAATTCAAATAATTAAAAATGATATAAGAGATATATATACAACACGAAATGGAATAAAAAACAAATTTTATATTAACAATAATAAGATAGAAACTTATAGTTTGAAAGATAAACCCTATTATCTAGGTAATATATCTCATGTGAATTTCCATTATTGGCATAAAAAATTACATGATATTATAATGCCAATTGCAAAACAAATGTCAAACAGAAGATTCAGATTTGGAGGATTAAGAAGATCAAAAATAAGTGTTCTATACAATAAGAGTCTATCTCAAATATCAAATATATTGAACATTGAAACTTCATTGCTAATAAAACTATTAAAAAGAAAAAGCCCGTATTTAAATATAACAGAGTCATACATAATGAGCGATTATGAAGCAGAAATATATAAGGATTTTTTCATAAAATTACTTCGCAAAAAAAACAAATAAGGGGAACACTAGTCCCCTGTAATACATATAACATTGTCGAACATCAAATTACAATATTCAATTATGCCAGCAACATCCTTAATAGAAGAACTTCCTAAAATCGTAAAAGAAGGAAGACAAGAAGCGCAACGTATTTTAGAACGTTTGAGTAGCAACACCCATATCGGATTACAAACAAATGAATTGGTTCTTCCCGCCAAAGATACTTCCGGATTATGGAAAGGAAAAAACGAACAAGTGATAAACAAAGAATGGATGAACCGTCTCGTCTATGGCGATAACTTATTGGCGATGCAAGCCCTGTTAGCCGGAGATGAAGCAACCGGATTACCCTCACTTCGGGGAAAGGTGGATTTGATTTATATCGATCCTCCTTTTGATAGCAAAGCGGATTATCGGACAAAGATTAATTTGCCGGGTATGGATATTGAACAGAAGCCAACGGTAATCGAACAATTTGCTTATTCGGATACATGGCAAGATGGAACGGTTTCTTATTTGAAGATGCTTTATCCAAGATTAGTATTGATGCGGGAGTTACTTTCGGATAAGGGAAGTATTTATGTACATATTGATTGGCATGTGGGAGCGTATGTGAAAGTTTTAATGGATGACGTGTTTGGTAAAGATAATTTTGTAAATAACATAATATGGCACTATGGAGGTCCATCACCTATTAAAACAGCTTTTGCTAGAAAATATGATATTATTTATTTATATGGAAAAACATTAAAAAGGATTTTTAACCCACAATATGGAAATATACCCATATCCGTTTTAAATAGAGCAAAAAAAGACGAAAATGGGAGACTATGGCTTGATCAAAATCTGGGAAAATTAAAAGAAGATACTATTGCTAAAATGGAATCCGAAGGACGGTTATATAGAACTAAAACTGGAGGTCTAAGAAGAAAACAATATTTGGATGAAATGGAAGGAGCGCAATTTGATAATGTATGGGATATTCCTATTATTAATTCTCAAGCAAAAGAAGACGTAGGGTATATAACCCAAAAACCCGAAGCCCTCCTCGAACGCATCATCAAAGCCAGCAGCAACGAAGGTGATCTCGTTTGCGACTTCTTCGGTGGAAGTGGAACAACCGCTGCCGTTGCCGAACGGTTAGGCCGTCGTTGGATTACTACGGATATTGGCAAACCGGCAACCTTGGTGATGCGTAAACGCTTTATCGACCAAGAGGTAAAACCATTCCTTTATCAAGCCATCGGCGATTATCAGAAAGAGGCTTTCCAAAACAATAAACAATACAAACGGATTGGCGATTTGAGCCAGATCATCATGCAACTGTATGGCGCAATACCATTTACGCAGGAACAACTGAATGACCGGAACTGGGGATATATCAAGAACGGACGGACGTTGGTATTGGTAGATAGTCCCAATAAAGTAACCGGGGCAGCTACAATCCGCCGGGCATACGAAGCCAAAAACAATCTGTTGGGCGGTGGATGGAACAAGGCTGTCGTACTGGCATGGAACTTTGCGTTTGATATTTCTGCTGCTATCCAACAATACAAGGAGGATGTTGAGGTCTTGGTGATTCCACCAGACCTGTTGGACAAACTCTCCAAGAAAGGATATGACAAACTGATAAGGGAAGGCTCTGTCCGTTTCAGCAGTTATCAATATCTATTGGTAAAACCTATTCAGACAGAACCGCATTTCGGTGAACAGGACAAACTAACAATCGAATTGGATAATTATGTGCTTCTTTCACCCGACAATATCCCGTTGGATGATAAAGATAAAGCCAAATTGCAACAAGTATTAGAGAAAGATCCATTGGCTTTGATCGAGTATTGGAGCATCGATCCGGATTACGATGGCATCACATTCCGTAGCCAATGGCAAGACTATCGGGAAAATACGGACAATGATAGCGATCCGCTTCATTGCATCTATACCGCTACATTAATCACTCCTCGAAAAGCGGAACGGACGGTTTGCGTGAAAGCGGTCGATGTATTCGGCTTTGAGAGCATGGTAACAGAGACTATTCATTCTTAAAAACGACACACAACATGAGAAACGATATATCCTTGGAATTGGCAAGCCGATTAACGGAACAAGTCAAAACTGCCTTTGAAAACGGCAGTTTATTAGATGCCGTTACCCCGGTAACACAAGATTTGCTGAAGTTTTGGTTCATGGGGCCTTATACGGAAGAACGCTCCAAGAACTTTCATAAAGGACAAAAACAAAGTATTCTAAACATCATTTATCTGCATGAAGTTTTACAAGTGACAACCGTAGAAGAAATATACCGGCAAGTTGCGCCGGATCTATTAGCCGAATGTAATCTAAGTGATTTGGCTAAAGAAAAATATCGTATTCCCAAATATGCCGTAAAGATGGCAACCGGAACAGGTAAGACATGGGTCATGCACGCTTTACTTTTATGGCAACTCCTTAACGCACGACATGAAGAACAAGAAGAACGAAGCGGACGCTACACCCAAAACTTCCTGATCGTAGCTCCTGGCCTGATTGTTTATGATCGGCTAAAGGATGCCTATTGTGGACGCCTGAAAGAGAATAGCACGGAAAGAGATCCTTTTACAAATGACCTCTATCTGCATAAAGATCTTTTCATACCTCCGGCTTATCGGGACGAAGTATTCTCTTTTATACAAAACAATGTTGTCACCAAAGAAGAGGGAATCGGACGAAAAATAACCGGAAACGGACTGATCGCCTTAACCAACTGGCATCTGTTCTTGTCTGATGAAGAGAAAGAGAATATGGTCCCAGACTCCGCTCCCTCTATTATAAGAGATTTATTGCCTATTACACCAGGCCTGAGTGGTGGTAATGTCTTAGAGGCACTGGATAGGAAATACCTACGAGGAAGCGAATTGGACTATTTATCCGAACTATCGGACTTAATGGTAATCAATGACGAAGCCCATCATATCCATGAGAATAAAAAGCAAGGAGAAATAGAAGAGGTTGAATGGCAAAAAGGATTGAATAAGATTGCCCACAACAAAGGAGGTCACTTCATCCAAATCGACTTCTCAGCTACACCCTACGATACGGTCGGTTCCGGGAAGAAAAAGATGAAATGTTATTTCCCGCATATTATATCTGACTTTGATTTAAGCCAAGCGATGAAAAGCGGATTGGTTAAGACCTTGTTGTTGGATCGCCGACAAGAATTGACAGATCTTGCCAATCTGGATTATAACGCTTTACGTGATGAACGAAAAAAAGTGATTGGATTGAGCGACGGACAACGTTTAATGCTTCGTGCCGGATTACGAAAATTAAAAATCCTTGAAGAAGGTTTTATCAAGCTGGATTCTAAGAAACGACCGAAGATGATGGTGATTTGTGAGGATACCAATGTCACCCCGTTTGTCGAATCATTCCTAAAAGAAGAGGGATTAGCCGAAAAGGATGTTCTCCGTATTGACAGCAACGCTAAAGGCGAAGTAAAAGAAAAAGATTGGATGCAGGTCAAAGAACGATTGTTCAATATCGATAAATATGAATCACCCAAAGTCATCGTTTCCGTGTTGATGCTTCGGGAAGGTTTCGATGTCAACAATATATGTGTCATCGTACCGTTACGATCTACGCAATCCGCTATTTTGTTGGAACAAACCGTAGGGCGTGGTCTTCGTTTGATGTGGAGAGAGCCTGAATATTCAGAAGAAAAAAGGGAAAACCGATTGCAAGTATTGGTTAAAAAGAAAGCACCTAAATCTTATATCGATATGCTTTCCATCATTGAACATCCGGCCTTTCTTGATTTCTACAATGATTTGATGAACGAAGAGCTTGCCGGTATAGACGAAGGTGATTTGCCGGATGGCTCCAATGTAACTGGTGATATTATAAAGGTAGGGTTAAAAGACAATTATCAAGACTATGATTTATTCTGGCCTCTTATTATCAAAGAGCAAGAGGAGGAGATACATCCTTCAGAAATAGATATAAACAGACTCGCACCTTTTACAGACTTTTCGTATGAACAACTAAAAGAAATTTTGGCGAAACCCGGTGAATCCTTTATCTCGCATGACGTCTTAGTCGGTACTCAATTCGGCAAATATGAGGTAAACGCAGACTTATGCAATGCACAAAGCTACAATGAATACTTGCAAAAGGTATTACGCATCGTCACAACACGCTTCGACAAGGTAGGAAGGAGTAAGCCTAAGGAACTACCTACATTGCAAATTAATCAGCAAGAAATCATACGGGTCATCGACCGATATATCCGAACCAAGTTATTTTCACGTTCATTCAATCCGTTCGAGAATTATAATTGGAAGATTTTACTACACAATGAGGGAGTCGCGACCCAGCATATTGTAAGAGAGATCAGTAAGGCGATCTATTATATGCAAGAACAAATAGATATAACAGATGCAATAGTTGAGAAGATTTATTTTTCTTCCATACCTACACTACGTATACGAGAAAGTTTTTCACTTGATTTGGAAAAGATTATCTATGAAAAAGTGGGCTACCCTTCCAATAAAGGAGGTTTCGAGAAAGCTTTCCTTGAATTTTTGGATGCCGACTCGGAAGTGAACTGCTTTATCAAAATAAATGAGAATCAACATAGCTTCGCATCAATCCATTATATCCGGCAGGACGGTCTATTGGCCACCTATCATCCGGACTTTATGGTATGTACATCACAACACATCTATATTATAGAAACGAAAGGACAAGACAAGATTTTCGACAAAAATGTCCGACAAAAACAATTGGCAACTCTTGAATGGTGTAATAAGATTAATCAACTGAGAGCCCAATATAGAATGAATCGACAGTGGCTTTATATATTGTTAAGTGAAAATGATTTTTATAGTCTAAAACGGAACGGTGCCACGCTTATTGAAATCTGCAATTTGAATAAGGTCTCAGAGAGTGTGGCAACAGGTAATTTGTTTTGAAGGGAGTTGGAGATATCATGATTTTAGTATATGGCCTTATATTATTGGATTGGGAGTGGTAACATAAGGCCGAGGTAAATCGGAGGATTTGTACTTATTTTGTGGTAATAAAAACAGGTGAAGAAAAAGAGTTGATAACGGATATTGGTTTGATATGAAAACAAGTAAATGCTTTGATCGTGCTTCTTGTAGCTGGGATTGTAAACCTCGGATCACGGGTTTAATACATGATCCGGTTGAGGAATCTGAGGCCTATTTGTCTATAGAGAAGGAGTTGGAGGAAAAGCTACGATCTTACTTCTCTGATAAAAGATTTGATTCTGGTAGCTGGTTTCGTACCCCGGTCTCATGTTTCGAGTATTGGCAAGTGATGAAGCGTTTTTTATGGGAGGACTATCGAATAGAGTGGAGATCCCCGGTTGAATTGAATCCTACTATATTCAAGGATGATCTTTAGGGGGTATTTGGGGTACGAATGGCTTTATATGGCGTGGATCGGGGCGGCACCAAAGGAGGAGGCTGCGAGTGGGTGTGGAAGACGGCGGCGGGGACACCAGCCCCGTTTTCTATTGTGGTGCTTGGCGATGAGGATATGAAACATAAGCCTATTCCTTGTGAATAAGGGGTGACAACTGATAAAGGGTATTATAGATCTGTCCTATATCGTGCCTTAGAGGGCAAAAGAAACGGTCTGAATACGAGATAACACTAATTAAAAGAAAGGAGTAAGGTCGTGAATATGGTAAAAACGAGGTTTTTGATCTTCTATTCGATAGTGTGTACTATGGTATTAAATAAGTTGTTCCTAATTTGAGGCGTTATGGTGTTTTTGGTGTTAGCTTGTATAAGTTTGATTATCTTTGAATTATCGTTTTTTATGATCCTTGCATTCAAGACAAGGCCGGAGCGATGGACATTTAAGTCTTTTTGTCTTTGGTTGGTTTCTTTGGTCTCGTGGTGTTGTTTTCCACCATTGTACGTGTGGATTGAGCGGAAGTGGCGGCAGGCTAGTCTAAGAAGGGTGCTGTTTGTGCTGTTATCCCCAGTCTCTTTTCTTTTCTTGGTGGATGCCTGTACGTTCGATCCGCATCGCTTCATCCATAGCCTTAATAGCCTGATAATAGATCTCAATGCTATTAATAGAGACTGGACAGGGATTGATACGCTGTTATCTCTAATCTCTCTTATTTACTTAGTATATATCTGTTCATTGGTATGTAAGTGCGTCAATAAGCCTTTCTATAACCGAAGAGATCTTTCAAGCAAGGTAGGGATAGGGGCAGCATACAAGATTGTAAATTCTCATGGCCGAAATGGGGATACGGATGAGGTTGACATTAGGTTTGATTCGGGTTGTGAAACGGAGAGTTCCAACAAAGGATGAAGACGAATCCCCCGGCTCATTGGAGTATATCGGAAGATGGTGATTTCCCATTCGATGAGAATTAGATGATGGAATTTACTTCTTTATGGATATAGATCCTAGAGAGAATAAGGCATATATGTGATATGGAGGGACTTCGATAATTGGAGTCGGAATGATTTTCGCCATACAAGATCCTTGGTGGTAGGTCGAAAATGAAACAAGTTACCGATGATAAATCGAGTTTTTTTGCAATCTTTGTGTTAAAGAATTTATGTATAGAGAGAAGTTAGCCATGATGAAAAATACTTACAGAACTATCTATGGAGCGATTGCTGGTGATATTATAGGTTCGATGTATGAGTTTCGTTCTGTCAAGAGCAAAGACTTCGAGTTGTTTCCGTATGGTGCCTGTTTTACAGACGATACGGTGATGACATTAGCTATCGCACGATGGCTAATGGAGGATGTCACCCGCTCAGAATACACGCTTGTAGACACTATGTGTGAATTTGGCAACCGTTATCCGGCTGTTGGCTACGGTGGCCTTTTCTGCAATTGGTTATGTAATGATCCAACCCCCTATAACTCATGGGGGAATGGTTCCGCTATGCGTGTTAGTGCGGTAGGTCTTGTTGCTAAGACTTTGGATGAATGCTTGCGCTTAGCGAAACAAACAGCCGCAGTATCACACAATCATCCGGAAGCTATAAAGGGAGCGCAGGCTGTAGCTGCAAGTATATTCATTGCGCTACATTGGACTGGGGAAATAGACGAATTAAAAGTACACATAAGAGATTTTGTTACCAATCAGTTCGAATATAACATGAACCGTACATTGAATGAGATTCGGCCCCGATATGAATTTGATGTATCTTGCCAAGGTAGCGTGCCTGAGGCTATCATCGCATTTTTAGAAGCCGATAGTTATGAAGATGCGATAAGAAATGCCGTGTCACTCGGTGGTGACGCTGATACGCAAGGTGCTATAGCTGGCGCAATAGCGGCTTGTGTTTATCCAATTCCTGAATACATTATTAAAGAGTGCCAGAAACGTTTATCCGATGATCTGTTGAAGGTCGTCATCCGTTTTGAGGATTATCTTGACAATGAATGGCAAAATAAGATTAGTTTGCCCTGTTCGTGCTTGCAACCCAAGCGTGAAACGGTTGAGCCTGAGAAATATGTAGATATTATACGAGACAATATTGATTTGATACACAAATCAATTAAAATCGCAGTGGTGATGGTTGCATTTATATTGGTCAAAATATTATGGGTTTACTGGTCGTGTACTGATAATGGTACATGGGAGGATGAGAAGGGGGAACTCATTCAACGTCGGGATTTCCTGATCGATCGTGTAGTAACTTCACCACGTGTGTTGTTGTGTGAAATGCCAGAAGGAATTGGAACACAATTTCAAGGTGAGTGGGCGTTGTATTCTTGTTCAATGCTGGCGGCAGCCTTATTCAATATGTCAAAACTTTATCCCGAAACAAAAACAGAGAATCTAGAGAACATAGATAATCTTATTGAGATGGTACTTTCCTTTGAGTTGAGAAAATATGATGCTGAGCGTTGGGGCGAGGATCCTCTGGAAACATTGGATGGTGACAGGAGTCATATTTCATATATCAGTCATCTTGCGTGGATGATAAGCGAGTATAAGATGGCCGGAGGAAATGATAAATATAATAACTTGTTTGATGATCTTTGCGGAACTATGAATCGTCGGCTTCTTCGAAGTAAAAGTCTAAACTTACCAACATACCCAAGCGAATGTATATATGTCCCTGATATGCTTGTTGCGATTGTCGCACTGAATAATTACTCGAAATTAAACAAGGGAAAATATATTTCTACAGTACGTAAATGGGTGCGAAAGGCTAAATCTGAATGGCTTGACAAAGAAACAGGTCTACTTGTCTCATTTTTGAGTGAGGATGGCATACCGTTTAAAGCCGCCCCGGTGAAAGGCTCGTACTCCGCATTAAACTGTCTATACCTCACGCAGATAGATTCAGTATTTGCAAGAGAGCAATATCATAGGCTCAAATCCCATTTTTTGCAATCGGGTTTATTGTCTGGTATACGGGAATATCATGATTATTCGTGTTGGTTGGGATTTGACATTGATGCGGGCCCGGTACTGTTCAACCTCAGTCCATCCGGAACAGCATTCGCTGTGGGGCCAGCAACATATTTCAATGACGTGAGAGTACGTAATAATTTCTTACGTACGGCGGAAATTGCAGGACATAGTGTGATGTGGAACAATACTCGACATTATTTACTAGCGGAAATAGCACTTGTTGGGGAATGTATCATGTTGGCAATGCGAACAACAACGCCATAGGAAAGAAATGGAACTTTATATGACCATGTGATCTAATTATAAGGGATAGCTGTCCTAAATAGAAATGTAAGTGTTATGGATCTACTTTATACAGAACCTTCGGGAGCAAAAGAAACGGATTGGATACGAGATTATGATAATTATAAAGAAGGAGTATGAATAAGGTGAAATAGTAGTTCTTAATTTGAGGCATTATGATTTTTTTTATTAGTTAGTGTGATAGTTTTGGGTGGTGGGTTACTGGCCTTCATAATCCTTCTATTTTGGGCAAGGCCGGAGCGATGGACATTTAAGTCTTTTTGCCTTTGGTTGGCTACTTGGGTCTCATGGGGATGTTGTCCGCCTTTGTATGTGTGGATTGAGCGGAAATGGCGGCGGGCGAGTTGGAGAAGGTGTTCTTATGTGCTGTTATCTCCTATCTCTCTTATTAGCTTACTATATGTTTGCTCGTTTGTATCAGATATCGTCAATAAGCCGTATGGGAACCGGATGGAGATCTCATACAAGGTGGGTGTAGGATTGCCAGCGTACGAGGTTATAGATCGCACCTATGGAAAAAAGTCGTTCACTTTGGACTATATGGATCGGATAGATATTAAGTTTGAACCGGGTCGTGAAACGGAGAGATTCTACTGGTGGATAAAGACGAATCCCCCGGCTCATTGGAGCGTGTCGGAGGACGGTAGTTTTTACTTTAATGAGATTTCAGAAGATGGAACTTTCTTCACAATGCGTATAGATCCCCAAAAGGGTACGGCACGTATAGAATATGGAGCGTGGTAGATAACTGGGGGTCAATTGTCGGGGGAGGCCCTGTGCCTGTGGACGGCGGCGAGAGTCCTTTTCCCCTTGTTTATGGTGTTTGGATATTATAAGATTTATAGATGTAAATTATACATTGATTTTACCTATTGCTTCCATTGCTTCTTTTTTTGAATTATCAAGAACTTCTGTGTAAATTTCTGTAACTGTTATACTTTGGTGTCCTAGTAGTTTAGATACAGTATAAATATCTACTTTCTTTGCAATAGCAAGAACGGCAAATGTATGGCGTGAACAATGGAATGTAAGATGTTTGTTTATTCCAGCTTTTTCAGCCCATTTAGGCAATATCTCATTACTTCTACCTAAAGTTATTAATCCAGAAAATACTAGATCTTCCATTGAGGCATTTCCTTGCTCTGGTAGCCATTTCCTAATATTTTCGTTAAGAGGTATATCTACTGGATCATTTGTCTTTTCTTGGACTAAAGAAATGCATTCTATGCCATTTTTAACAACTCCTATATTACTCCATTTCATTTGTTTAATGTCACAATGCCTTAAGCCTGTTAGACAGCCGATCATGAAAGCTCGTTTTAATAATTCATTTGGATGGTCAGTTCCTGCGAATCTCCTTAATTCATCTTCTGTGAGAAATTCCCGTTTTGGGGCTTTTTCTGCCGATGGACGGTATTTCTTTTTTATAGATAAAATAGGGTTCAATGGTATTATGTCATCACTTACAGCCTCATCCAAAACCATTTTGAGACATTTAAAGTACATGGCTTGACTATTCTTGCTTAGCTTTCTTCCTTTGTTTCTTTGGGTGTGTTCTATTTGAGCATCTTCTAAATACTCAATAAAGTCCATGATGTAATATTTATCTACTTTTCCTATTTGTATATCAGTTCCTTTACTTCGCTCTAGATGATATACAAGGGAGTTGAGATTCTGTTGGGTGGATTTTCCTTTGGTTTCTGCAAAGCTTCGGATATAGTCACGTAGTAATATTTTGGAGCTTTCTTTTTGATTGCTTAGCCCGTGAATGGTTGTGTTTAGTTGAATGATCATTTGAGCCTTAATCGCTTCTGCTAAGTCCATATTCTTTCTGTTAATAGCTTTAGCCTTCTCATTTGTTTCTGGGACTAGATATAGTTTAAGAAACTTATAGTTTCGTTTTCCGTTCTGGTAGATATCCAAATAGATAGAAAGATTGCCATTCGCTAGTTTCTTGTATCTGATTTTAACTGGCTGTTTTTCTTTTGTGGAAAGTTCAGTTTTCTTCTTGCTCATTGTTATCAGTCTTTTGTTACCCGCTACAAAAATACAGAACAGGTAACAAATGAGTAACAAATTAAGGCTAAAAATAACATAAATAACGATAAGGAAGAGTAATAGAATAAACGTCTTTGAGTTCTTAATCTATTGATTTATATGTTTTTATTTATCATTTTTTTGCTTTTGTTTCTCATGCTTCTACCCTGCTTTTACAACACATTGTAATGCCATATTATTATCGTATTTTTTATTATCAATCTGTTATATAGTCGCTCCAAGCGACTTGTTTTGAGTTCGCAAAGATAATCAATTTTAGGCTGATACGGTTATTTTCTTAGGCTTTCTCTTCATGCTTAACCGGTTGCCTCATCGATTGTTTGTTTAATAATGTTTTAACGAGTTTGTTCATAGGCTTCTTTACTAATGTTATTTTTTACTTAGGTTGTTCTCTCATATTTCCGGTAAAAGAAAGTCAATAACAAGAATCCGATAAAAGCGAATCCGGAACCTATCAAGGCCGGATATTTATAACCAAGGCCGACCTCCAATGGTAACCCACCACAATAAGCTCCGATAGCATTTCCTAAATTGAACGCAACTTGTACGCTGGCGGCTCCCAGCATCTCTCCACCTTTGGAGTAACGGATCAATAATACTTGTTGAGGGCTTGAGACGGCGAATAATCCCGCCGTACACAGACACATCAGCAAGACATTTAACCAAGATATTTGTGCCAAGAAGAAGACGAGCAGTAGGGCTACGCAAATCATGCCTTGCGCTATGGCCGCTACCCGTCCGGGCATATATTTATCGGATAGGCGGCCACTGATCAAGTTGCCCGCTACCATACCGAAACCTGCCAATACCATTAAAACAGTAAGGCTTTCGGCCGAGAAGCCGGATACTTGTGTCAATAGCGGGCTGATATAGCTATACCAGCAAAATACACCTCCGTTACCTAGCATTGTCGCCCCTAGGATTAACCATGGCGCTTGAGTCTTAAGAAAACGAAATTGTCCTTTAAAGCCAGTATCCGGAAGGTTCTCTACCATAGGTACCCATCTCCAGATGTAATATAAGATGGCTATGCCCCAGCAACCAACCAGTAAGAAAGTCAGACGCCACGAGAGCATGGTGCTGAGGGCCGTCCCCAACGGGACACCGAATAGGTTGGCGATCGTCATCCCCGCTATCATGATAGAGACAGCCTCGGAGCCTCTTCCTTTATCAGCAAGCTTTTCGGCTACGATGGAGCCAACACCGAAGTAAGCTCCGTGAGGCAATCCAGAGATGAAGCGGGCTATCATCAATACCCAGTAATTAGACGCTAATGCGGCGCATAAATTACCGATCATCATAATCCCTACTAAAACAAGCAAAATGTGTTTTAATGGATATCTACGGGCGATAATCAACATGGGAGCGCCTACGCAAACCCCTAGTGCATAAGCTGAGATCAGATGCCCGGCTGTAGCAATGCTGATGTGTAAATCTTTCGCGATGTCGGGTAGGATACCCATCATTACGAACTCGGCAATCCCCAGCCCAAGGGTACCGAAAGCTAAAGCGATCAAACTTTTTTTCATAACCTAAAATGCTCAACAATCTTTTCGAGCGCAAATATAGTGTATAGTATACATTATTATTTGCTTTTCGGAATGTTTTTAGGGGAAAGTTTTGCGTTTCGTGATGGGCTGTTAGGGTCTTAAAAAAACATGTACGTCTTTCAAGAAAAAGTCGTACGTGTTTTCAGGAAAACACGTACATGTTTTTTTAAGGGGAATTCCGGCATTATTTTAATGCGCCTCCAACCAGTTTTCTCCCTCGCCGCAATCGGCGATCAAGGGGACTTGTAGTTTCATGACGTTTTCCATTTCCTCCAGCACGATTTTCTTTACCTCCTCGGCCTCCTCTTTGTAGACATTGAAGTTTAACTCATCGTGTACTTGGAGGATCATCTTGCTTTTCAATCCCTCTTCCTCAAAGCGTTCGTAAATGCGTACCATCGCTAGTTTGATGATATCGGCGGCGCTCCCTTGGATAGGGGCATTGATTGCGTTTCGCTCGGCATAGCCGCGTACGACGGCGTTGTGTGAGTTGATATCCGAAAGGAAACGCTTGCGCTTGAAAATGGTCTCTACGTATCCTTTTTCCTTGGCTACTTTGATGCTCTCCTCCATGTATTCCTTGATGCGGGGGTAGGTGCTGAAATAACCGTCTATCAGTTCCTTGGACTCAGAACGAGGGATGCCCAGACGCTCGGCGAGCCCGAAGACGGAGATGCCGTAAATGATACCGAAGTTGGCGGTTTTCGCCTTCCGGCGCATATCGCTGGTTACTTTTTCTACCGGGATTCCGTAGATCTTGGCGGCGGTAGCGGCGTGAATATCCGCTCCGCTTTGGAAAGCCTCGATCATATGCGGGTCACCACTCAGGTGGGCCATGATACGAAGCTCGATTTGGGAGTAGTCGGCGGAGAAGAAGAGGCAATCCGCATTATCCGGGATAAACGCCTTACGGATCTCGCGGCCAAGATCGTCCCGTACCGGAATGTTTTGCAGGTTCGGATTGGTAGAGCTGAGGCGTCCGGTAGATGTTACCGCTTGGTTGAAAGAGGTATGTATCTTTCCGGTCTGCGGATTGATCAACTCGGGTAGAGCGTCGATATAGGTACTTAATAATTTTTTAAGTCCGCGGTATTCAAGAAGCTTGCCGATGATGGGATGTTTGCTGCGAAGTTTCTCCAATACATCCTCGCTGGTACTGTAACCGCCTGTTTTGGTCTTCTTCGCTTTCTCGTCCAGCTTCAAGCGGTCGAAAAGGATTTCGCCGACCTGTTTCGTGGAGTTGATGTTGAATTCCGTGCCGGCCAGCTCGTAAACCTCTTGCTCCAGTTTGTTCATGGAGGCGGTAAGTTCGCCCGAAGATTGCTTAAGCGCTACTGTATCCAGCGTGACGCCGGTAGCCTCCATTTCCACTAATACATATATTAATGGCATCTCGATCGTGGTGAAGAGGGATTCCAGTCCTTCCTTCTTTAACTCAGGCGCGAAATAATTCTTTAGCTTGAGCGTGATGTCCGCATCCTCGGCGGCGTATTCGGCGATTTGTTCCACGGGTACGTTTCGCATCGATAACTGGTTCTTTCCTTTTGGGCCGATCAGTTCCTCGATGTGGACGGTCTGGTACTTGAGGTAGGTCTCCGCTAGGTAATCCATTCCGTGCCGTAATTCCGGGTTCAGCAGGTAATGGGCGATCATCGTATCGAACAGAGGACCGGCTACCTTCACGTTGTATTTACGAAGTACCAAAATATCGAATTTGATGTTTTGCCCGATCTTTAATGATTTCGGATTTTGCAGGGCAGGGGAGAAGCGTTCCACTACTTTCGCCGCCTCTACTGAGTTGGCAGGAACAGGAACATACCAAGCCTCGTTTTCTTTCACGGCGAACGACATTCCGACCAGTCCGGCTTTCAAGGGATCGATGCCGTCGGTTTCCGTGTCAAAAGCGAAAAATTCTTGACCCAATAAAAAGCGGGCTAAATCGGCTTGTTTTTCCTCTGTATCAGTTAAATAATAGTTGTGAGGGGTGGACTTTAAGTCCGTGAGAATCGATTTTTTGGGCTCTTCCGTACTCTCGGGCGTAAAAATCGCGAACAAATCGCCTTGAACGGGACCTTTCGGAGCGGCTTTGACCGGCTCAGAACTTAGTTTGTTAATAAATGTTCTAAATTCCAATTCTGTGTAAATCTCAGTCAGCCGCTCTTCGTTTGGCTTTTCACGAACGCAACGGGCGGCATCAAACTCGATAGGGACATCCGTTTTGATCGTCGCCAAGAATTTGGAGAAACGGATTTGCTCGGCGTTCTCCTCCACCTTCTTCTTTTGCGCGCCTTTCAACTTATCAGTGTTCGCTAACAGGTTCTCGATGCTTCCGAATTCGGTCAGTAGTTTTTGAGCGGTCTTCTCGCCGACACCCGGACAGCCGGGGATATTATCGGAAGCGTCGCCCATCAGTCCCAGCAAGTCGATCACTTGCTCCGTACTCGTGAGGCCGTACTTGTTTAAGACCTCAGGCACGCCCATGATCTCGTAATCGCCTCCGAATTTCGGACGATACATAAATATATGTTCGGACACCAATTGGCCGTAATCTTTATCCGGCGTCATCATGTACACCTCGAAGCCTTCCTTCTCCGCCTGTTTGGATACGGTGCCGATCACATCGTCCGCCTCGTAGCGGGGTACTTCCAGAATCGGAATATTGTAAGCCTCTATGATTTCTTTAATGATAGGGACGGATTGACGGATCACTTCCGGCGTCTCTTCCCGTTGTGCCTTGTATTGCTCGAAGGCCTCATGGCGGAAGGTCGGTCCCTTCGGGTCAAAGGCCACCGCTATATGAGTCGGGTTCTCACGTTTTAATACATCCTCCAGACTGTTGATAAAACCGAAAATGGCGGAGGTATTCACACCCTTGGAGTTGATACGCGGATTCTTGATGAAGGCGTAATAGGAGCGATAAATTAACGCATACGCATCTATAAGGAATAACTTCATTACTTTTAACACGTTTTAGTGGGACAAAATCTGGGTAAATGTACGAAAAAACTCGCTTACTCGATAGTTTTTGTTACTTTTGCGAATCTTTGCATGGAATTATGGATGAAAGAAGGAAAATAGAAGAACCGGTTTCCGCTGAATTTGAACGTTTCAATAAGGATTTCGAGGCATCTCTACGCAGCGAGACGACCCGGTTACAATCGGCTATCGACGTTATACTGAATTCTACCGGGAAGCATGTGCGTCCGTTATTGGTGCTCCTTACCGCCAAGGTCTGTGGACAGGTTACGGATAACACGATCAATTCCGCTGTCTTGCTGGAGCTTTTGCATACCGCCACGTTGATTCACGATGACGTGATCGATGAGACGAAGCAACGTCGTGGCGTTCCCTCATTGAACGCTATCTTCGATAACCGTATTTCCGTGTTGGTAGGCGATTACGTGCTTTCTACCGCTTTGATCCGTTCCATACAAACCGGCGATTTGCGGATCGTCGGGATTATCTCCAATCTGGGCAGGGACTTGTCCGAAGGTGAGATCAAGCAATTGGAGACCGCCGAGGAGAGTATCCTAGACGAGAATTGCTATCTGCAAGTGATCAAGAAGAAGACGGCTACCTTGCTTTCCGCTTGCACGGAGATCGGAGCCATTTCATCGGGCGCCTCCGCGGAGGTGATCGCTCTTTGCCGTGAGTTTGGCGAGTATCTGGGGTATTGCTTCCAGATCAAGGATGATATCTTTGATTATTTCAAGGAGGCGAATATCGGTAAGCCGACGGGAAATGACATTCGTGAGGGTAAGGTTACGCTTCCATTATTATATGCCTTGCGGCAGGGTAGGGAAGAGGAGGCCGCCCGTTATCTGGATATGATCTTGCGGAAGGATTTCGGGGCGGAGAATGTCGATTCTTTGATCGAGTTCGCCAAGGCGAACGGTGGAATCGAATATGCCGAGGCCCGCATGAAGGAATATCATGATAAGGCGGTCGATGTTCTTTTGAGATTGCCAGAGTCTGAGGCACGGACATCCTTGATCCAGCTGGCCGATTATATCATGACTCGCTCCAAATAGAAATTCCTTTATCTATTAGTTGTAGAGAGATGGCTCTTGTTCGTAAAAAAGTAAGTATGCTTCAATAGCCAATGAAGTTAACTTACTTGACGAAGTCAGTTAACTTCGATGCCAAGGTAAGTTAACTGACTTTGAGAGTGCTTACCGGACACAGGATTCTAAGCCATCTGCGCCCGGTTTATTAGAATGGACTATTTCCCGAGTCGTTTTTCTATATCACCGACCAGACTGCTCGCTCCTATACGGAACAAATCTTTGTTAAGCCATTCATCGCCTAGTATCTCCTTTACGATCGTATAATATCGAACTGCGTCTTCCGCCGTGCGTACGCCTCCGGAGATCTTGATGCCAACCTTGTTTCCGGTGATGGAATGGTAGGTTTTGATGGCCTTGCACATGGTATAGGCGGCCTCGAAAGTGGCTCCCGGGTATCCTTTGCCGGTAGAGGTCTTGATGAAGTCCGCGCCGGAATACATGGCTAGGATGGATGCTTTTTGGATGTTCTCCGTTGTGACTAAAGCTCCGGTCTCTAAGATTACCTTTAAATGGGCGTGGCGACAGCTCTCCTTGATCTCTTGCAATTCCTCGGTCAATTCCTCGAAATTGTCTTCCATGAAATAGCCTAGGTTCATGACAACGTCGATTTCATCGGCTCCTTGCATGACTGCCATGGCCGTTTCGGCGATCTTGACTTCCGTAAATGTCTGTGAGGAAGGAAAACCTCCGGCAACCGACGCAATCTTAACCTCTTGCGCAGTAAGTGCCTGCTTAACCGTTTCCACGAATAGGGGATAGACGCAAATAGCGGCTACGTTCGGGACATCCGGACGAGTTCCCTCGAAATCATTTACCGTGTCGACCATCTTCCAGATGTTTTCTTTGGTATCCAGACTGGTCAATGAGGTCAAGTCGATGCAGCCATGAATCGTTTTCAATACTTCCGGTGTAAAGTTTTCTTGGAAATGTTTCTCTAAAAGAGCGTTTACAGTCTCGGTGGTCTGGGTATCCGGCAGGGCCGGCTCAAACTTATTGAAAGCTTCATGATAACGGTCTATCTGTACGGAATTTGATTCGTGTTCATGTTCATGATGATGATCATGTCCACATTCGCAATCGTGATGATGTGCCATATGCTTATAGTTTTTGATTGTTTATATGTCGTTCTTTATCTCGGTCTGTTTTCTTTTGGAGATTCTTCTCGAAAGCGGCGGTAAGATCTACTCCGGTCTGGTTGGCGAGGCAAAGCAGTACCCATAAGACATCTGCCATTTCATCGCCTAAATCCCGGTGTTTGTCACTTTCCTTGAAAGACTGCTCACCGTAGGTACGTGCCATGATCCGGGCTAGCTCGCCCACTTCCTCGGTGAGGATGGTCATATTGGTAAGCTCATTGAAATAACGGACCCCATAGGTCTTGATCCAAGCGTCTACCATTTGCTGGGCTTGTTGTAAAGTTATATCTGCCATACTTATTCTTTATTTTGAGAGTCGATAATAATAGTAACCGGCCCGTCGTTTAAAAGTTCAATTTTCATATCAGCTCCGAATGTTCCGGTTTGTACAGGTTTTCCGAGTTGAAGCCCTACCTCTTCGCAAAAAGCTTTATACATCGGAATGGCGATATCCGGTTTAGACGCTTTTAAGTAGGAGGGGCGGTTCCCTTTTTTCGTAGAGGCGTGTAAGGTAAATTGGCTGACAACCATGATCTCGCCTCCCGCTTCGATAACCGAGCGGTTCATGACCCCGTTTTCATCGTCAAATATGCGTAGGTTGGTGATCTTTTTTGCCAACCATTCAATGTCTTCTTGCGTATCCTTGTCCTCGATACCGACTAATACCAATAGCCCCTTTCCAATTTTGGACTTAAGCTGTCCGTCTATCGTGACGGAAGCGTGCTGCACACGTTGTGTAACTGTTCTCATCTTGTTCGCTTTTGTTCTATTTTTGTTCGCTTTCTGTTCGCTTTCCATCCAGTCCCTCTTGTAGTGCCTTGGCTTTCGCCTCGCCAATCACGGACTTCAGTTCCTCGAAGCTTGCTTCCTTGATTCGTTTTACGCTTTTAAAGTGACGTAAAAGTAATACTTTTGTCTTTTCACCGATACCCTTAATGGTGTCTAATTCGGATTTTGTCTGGGTCTTACTTCGTTTATCCTTGTGGAAAGTGATGGCGAAACGGTGTACCTCGTCTTGTATCCGGGTAAGCAGATGGAATAGCGGACTGTCCAAACGCATGCCAACGGTTACGGGTGGGAACCCGAATAATAACTCCGAGGTCCGGTGCTTACCATCTTTCGCTAGTCCGGCGATTGGAATGGACAAGCCTAATTCATCTTCTACCACCGAGCGAACCACTTCCATTTGCCCCTTTCCACCGTCTGTTATAATTAAGTCGGGTAGGGGAGATCGCTCCTCGATTGCCCGCCCGTAACGCCTACGGACAACTTCTTTCATAGAGGCGTAATCATCCGGACCGACTACGGTCTTTATATTGTATTTACGATACTCCTGCTTGGACGGTTTTCCCATCTTGAATACCACGCAAGCCGCTACCGCATCGCTTCCCTGTATGTTTGAATTATCGAAACATTCGATATGAGCAGGCAATTTCTCCAGATGCAAGGCCTCTTGGATCTCTTTCAAGATACGGGTATTCCGTTGTTCCGGATTCAACTTTTCCGCTTGCTTCAAGCGGTCAACCTTAAACTGCTTGACGTTCATCTCGGATAAATCGAGCAGTTTCTTTTTATCCCCTCTTTGGGGAATGGTGAAGGTGACATTCTCTAGTTGCATATCCAGCTTGAAAGGCACGATAATCTCCCGGGCGGTGCTTTTAAAACGATTCCGCATCTCGATAATACCGAGGCTTAACAATTCCTCCTTACTCTCGTCCAATCGTTTTTTATACTCGAATGTATAGGCTTGTACGATCGCCCCGTTTCCGATATGCATAAAGTTCACATAAGCGGAATGGTCATTCTCTATGATCGTGAATACATCTATATTATGTAGCATCGGGGTTACGACCGTAGATTTAGAACGGTAGTTCTCGATGACTTCGTATTTTTCCTTGATCTTTTGCGCTTCCTCAAACTTGAGCTCGGCAGCGAGCGATTGCATCTCCTCATAGAGGTGTTTGCTGATTTGCGAGATGTTGCCTCGCAGAATCTCTTTGATCTCGGAAATATTTTGCTGGTATTCTTCCAATGATTGCAAGCCTTCACAAGGCCCTTTACAACGCTTGATATGGTATTCCAGACAAACCTTATAGCGTCCTTGTGCGATGGATTCGGGAGTGAGGGGATATTTACAAGTGCGTAAAGGGTAAAGTTCCTTTAGCATCTGTAGCATCACTTTCGCCGTGAACAAAGAGGGATAAGGACCGTAATATTGTGATCCGTCCCGAACGATGTTCCGGGTTTGGAAAACCCGGGGAAAGTACTCATTCTTTACCACGATGGAAGGGTAGGTTTTGTCGTCCTTCAATAATACGTTATAGCGGGGACGATACTGTTTGATGAGGTTGTTTTCCAGTAGTAACGCGTCTTCTTCCGTATCGACGACTATATATTTGATATCCCGGATTTGCTTGACTAACACACGGGTCTTATTGCTGTCATGTACCTTGTTGAAATAAGAGGATACCCGTCGTTTTAGGTTCTTCGCCTTGCCGACGTATATAATCGTTCCGTTTTCATCGAAATACTGGTAGCATCCCGGCTTTTCCGGAATGACCGATAGGATCGTCTTGATATGTTCGTCTTTATCGGCTATCATACGAATAGGGAAGTAAATTGGAATGTCTCGCTATTGAACAAACCTTTGTTGCTAAGTTTTAAGGATGGGATCGCCAACAATCCCATAAAAGAAAGCGTCATTTGTAATGAATCCATCGGGGATTTTAATCGCTTGATCTTTTCCTCGATCTCTTCGTAACGGCGGCTCGTCTCTTCCAATGATTCGTCGCTCATCAATCCCGCTACCGGCAAGGGCAGGAGAGTGACTTCGTCCATGCAGCTCACGGCGATTCCTCCTTTCGCTTTTATGACCACATTGATCGCTTGCATAAGCTCGAAATCGGTTACGCCTATAGCGATGATGTTATGGCTATCGTGGGAGATACTTTGAGCGATGGCACCGAGCTTGAGCCCTGTTCCTTTTATAAAGGCAATAGCCGGAGGAGCCGTTTGATAGCGATTTAGAATGACGAGTTTTAAAATGTCTCGTTCTGTATCTGATTCTACAAATCCATCGAATGTATGTACAGGATATAGTTCTTCTTTCGTGATTAATTCGCGGTCTTCGCAAACAATGACACGCATCTGTTTTCCTTTCGCTTTTACCGCTAGCTTTTCTAATGGGATCGGTTTCGTGTGGAAATTATTGCGGAGTATAGGTTTGTGGAAAGGAAGCGTGCATTTCTCTCCATCGTATACACAGGTTCCTTGTATATAGGTTGCCTGTATGGTTAGATTCTTTAAATTGTTTACTTGGATAAAATCGGCGGAGTCTCCCTCTCGTAAGAAACCTGCGGGAATTTTGTAGTGCATGGCCGGATTATAGGAAGCGGCCCGTAATACATCATATAGATCATATCCTAAATCCAGCGATTTTTTTACCATCCTATTTATGTGTCCTTTGTTTAAAAACGAAGGATGCGCGTCATCCGTACAGAACATGATTTGTTCGGGATACTCTTTCAATAGCGGATGAAGTGCGTCAAAGTTTTTCGCCGCGCTTCCTTCCCGAATAAGGACATGCATCCCAAGCTCACATTTTTCACGGCCTTTTTCTAGATAGATGGTTTCATGATCGGTGGAAATGCCAGACTCGATATATGCCTTTAGCTTGGGGCCTGTTGCTAGGGGATAATGTCCGTCGATGGGTTTCCCTGCGTTTTTCGCGGCTTCTATTTTGCGCATAACTTCCGGATCTTTATTTAAGACTCCGGGGTAATTCATCATCTCTGCCAAGAAGTGTAGATCCTCTCGTTCCAACAAACGAGCGGTTTCGTCTGCGTCTATGATCGCACCGGAGGTTTCCATAATCGTAGCCGGTACGCAAGATGGGACACCGAACCATGTGTAGAAAGGAATCCCTTTCGCGTTGTCGAGCATATATTCGACTCCTTCGGTACCCATTACATTCGCTATCTCATGAGGGTCCGCCACGGCACCGATACTGCCATGGCGTACGGCTGCGTGAATGAATGCCGCAGGGGTTACCATGCTACTCTCTATATGGACATGCGCGTCAATAAAGCCGGGGAGGAGGTAAGATCCCTCATCTTGTCCGGTAGGGATTACCTTTCCGATATGCCCGTTTAGGATTGAAATCTCTGCCCCGAAGGTGCGCCTGTTGATTATATCTACCAGATTTCCTCGTATAACCAGTGTTTTAGCTTCATTCATTTGAATATCTTCTTTAATATGTTTCACGTGGAACATTTCGTGTTTTATCTTCCGAGCAGTACCAAAAGGATGTTGATGTCGCTAGGGGAAATACCCGGGATGCGGCTCGCTTGAGCGATCGTGTCGGGGTCTATCCGGGTCAATTTCTGGCGGGCTTCCGTAGATAAAGACTGGATAGAATTGTAATCGAATTTACCCTTGATCCGGATATTCTCTAAGCGGTTTATCTTGTCCGCTATGATTTGCTCTCGCTTGATGTAGCCGCTATACTTAATCAATATCTCGGCGGCCTCGATGATCTCTTCCTTACGAGAGGCCGGGACTTTGTCCAGCTCCGCACGAAGGGCCGGAACTAGATCCGCGAGGTTTTCCAATGTAGTCTGCGGACGGAGTACGACATCGAATAATTTGCAACCATGGGATAGGGGGGCTGTACCCAGTTTCTCCAAACCGCTGTTTATATATTGAGGCTTTACGGAGTAGGTCTCCGCAAAACGAATGATAGCGTCACGGCTCTCTTTTTTCTCTCGCAGTAAATCGTAGCGGTCTTGTTTGGCCAATCCCATTTGGTAGGATTTCTCGGTGAGTCGCATATCTGCGTCGTCTTGGCGCAGTAAGATGCGGTACTCCGCACGAGAGGTAAACATACGGTAAGGCTCGTCCACGCCTTTTGTTACCAAATCGTCGATAAGGACACCGATATAAGCCTCGTCTCTTCCGAGGATAAAAGGTTGTCCGCCGTGGCAATTGATGTGGGCGTTGATACCCGCTACCAAACCTTGTCCGCCGGCTTCCTCGTATCCGGTAGTTCCGTTGATCTGTCCGGCAAAGAAAAGATTACGGATTTGTTTGGTCTCCAAATTATGTCTTAGCTGAGTCGGGTCGAAGAAATCGTATTCAATCGCATATCCGGGACGATAGATTTGCACGTCACGGAAAGCGGGGATCGCTTGGAGCGCACGAAGCTGGATATCCAAGGGTAGGGAAGAGGAGAAGCCATTTAGGTAATATTCTTGCGTGGCCTCGCCTTCCGGCTCTAGGAATAGTTGATGCTGCGTCTTGTCGGCGAACGTCACGATTTTCGTTTCGATACTAGGACAATAACGGGGACCGATACTTTTGATCTGTCCATTATAAAGAGGAGAGTCGGGGAGACCTTCCCGTAATATATCGTGGCAAGCCTCGTTCGTAAAGGTAGTCCAGCAACTCAATTGTTTTAATTTACGATGACTGGTATCCATGTAAGAGAACTTATGGAAATCGTTTTCCCCCGGTTGTTCCTCCATTTCATCGAAGTGAACGCTCCGGCCATCGATACGGACCGGTGTTCCGGTTTTCATGCGATCTGTTTGGATACCTAAAGAGATAAGTTGCTCGGTAAGTCCGGTCGCCGCAGGCTCGGCGATACGTCCGCCCCGTATCTGGGTTCTTCCGATATGAAGCAGGCCGTTTAGGAAGGTCCCGTTCGTAAGCACCACCGCTCCGGCACGGAATACGACATTCATTCCCGTACGGACGCCGCAGACTTGTCCATGCTCGATAATCAGTTCTTGAACCATATCCTGCCAGATGGATAGATTCGGCATATTCTCCAGTATGCCCCGCCAGCAATCGATAAAACGGGCACGGTCGCTTTGGGCACGCGGGCTCCACATGGCCGGTCCTTTGCTACGGTTTAACATACGGAATTGGATAGCGGTCTGGTCGGTCACGATTCCCATATATCCGCCTAGCGCATCGATCTCTCGTACGATCTGTCCTTTGGCGATTCCCCCGACTGCCGGGTTACAACTCATCTGGGCGATCTTGTTCATGTCCATCGTGATCAAAAGCGTCTTTGATCCTAGATTCGCCGCGGCGGCGGCGGCTTCACAGCCGGCATGTCCTGCGCCTACTACTATTACGTCGTAATTGAAAGTCATTTTTATTCCCTTTTATTTTACGCGAAGATAGTGAGTGTTCGTGAAAGAATTCGTTTATATTTGTATAATAAATACATACATTGTTTTCAGGTTTAACGAACTAAAGATTTAAGCTGCTATGAATTCTATTCAATGCCGTATCCTTGTTTTTCTGGTTTTACTGACCTCTTGCTTCAGTCCGGTTTGTGGGAAAAATAAGAAACCTCGTCAAGCGATCGAGAAGTTATCGATCGATGGTCCCTATCTATTGAAAGCCGATGATGGTAGTATGCGTGCGATATCTGTAGACGGGAAAGGCCGGTTATTGGATAAGCATTATAAAAGTATACCTACCACCTTTTCATTCGAGGTGTTTTCCGATAACGGGGAGAGATTGTTTCCGGTAACCATACACTCCGTCTCTCGTCCGGAATGGAAAGATGTGCAACCTGAGAAGACGTTTGTTCTTTCAGATCCACATGCGAACTGGTCTTGTTTCGCCTCCCTGTTAAAGGCGGGAAAAGTGATCGATGCGGACTATAATTGGATTTTTGGGACTAACCAATTGGTGATAATCGGTGACGTCTTTGACCGGGGCGTGGATGTACTCCCTATCTATTGGTTGATCTACAAATTGGAGAAAGAAGCGGAAGATGCCGGTGGAAAAGTGACTTTCTTAATCGGAAATCATGAGACCATGGTTCTGGGAAATGATTTGCGATATACGAAGAAGAAATATACTCAATTGGCGGATACTTTAGGAATGACCTATCCGGAGCTTTGGCAGAAAAGCGAGTTGGGACATTGGTTGAAAACTCGTAACTCTATACAAGTGGTCGGAGATAACCTGTTTGTCCATGCTGGGTTGAGCAAGGAGTTTTTAGACCGGAATTACGATATCCCTACCGTGAATGAGATCGTGAGCGATGGTCTCTTCTTAACGAAAAAAGAACGTAATGCAGATAAAGGCTCCGATCTTTCTTTTATGTTCGCTACGTATGGACCGATCTGGTATCGGGGTATGGTACGTAGCGCAGATAAGTATCACCCGTTAGATCGGGATGATTTGCGGAAAATATTAGAGAAATATAATGTGAACCGCATCTTTGTAGGTCATACCATTTTCGATGATATCACGACTTTCTATCATTATAAAGTGATTGCCGTGAATGTTGATAATCAAGAAAACAAGGAGAAGGAACGAGGCCGTGGTGTCATGATCGAGAAAGACGGTTCTATGTTTGTCGTATATGATTCCGGAAAACAAGAGCCGTTATTAACCGAGTAATATTTGGTGCTTGAGCTGTCACGACTGCTACCATCATGGTAGAGGAAGAAGTGCCTCCCCTAATGTGAACTAATGAGATAGGGAGTGCAACTTTTATGTATCTTAAATCATCTATAAATATAGATATGTTTTAAATGTAGGAGTTATGAAAAAAGTTGTATTACTGTTTATCTTGTTTGTTTTCTCTTTGTCGCAAGCCGATGCTCAAGAGTTCCATTTTATTCCTAGGATTGGCTTGAATTTGGCAAATACTTATCCCGAAAGTTTTGCGGACATGCGTCCGGGGTTAAATATTGGTGTGGCGGAGGAAATACGTTTTAGCAAACTGTTTGCTTTAGAACCGGGTGTTTATTATTCTATGCAAGGTTATCAAAAAGAAAACGCTAAAGGCGAGACAGCCCGGCTAAAGGCGGATTATTTAAATATTCCTATTTACGCTAAATTTTATTTGTATCGGGGATTCCATCTTTTCGCGGGCCCACAAGTTGGCTTTAATATAAGGGCGAAAGCTTCGAATTATATTTTCGTCTCGGGTCCTACTCCGGTGCACCAGAGCGAGTACGATTTTTCCGGTGATAAAAAAGAAGAGATCCGAAATTGTGATTTCTCCGTTTCAATGGGGCTTGGCTATACCTTTGACATGGGATTAGTTATCTCCGCCAATTATAATTTAGGATGTACTCATTTCTTTAAGGAGCCGGAATACTCATTCGGTGGAAGCAATCATTTTAGGGGAAAAGATCATAATGGGGTTATTCAATTCAATCTAGGATGGCGTTTCTGATCTCCAGTAAATCGTGAATTAAGAGAGATCGCTTGTTCCTCGTTCAGCCTTGCGGCATGGCTACACAGGCAATGGACTGCTTTCGGGCATTGCTCGTCCGTGGCGTAGCAATACGTGTAATCGTAAGGATGTCTTCTGTTTTCATGTTGTCTGTATTATTTTTATTTATTTCAACAATAGTCTGCTCTCAACCGCCTCTAATATCTTCATTTGCTGGATCGCTATTTGATTAAGCTTTATTAGTCGTTCACGCTGGGTAAGTCCTTCATCAATAAATACAGCATTCAGGCTTTCCATATTCGATAAACAGATAAGTTCATTAATAGTCGCATAGTCACGAATGTTACCTTTTAATTCGGGATTGGCTTCCCGCCATTGTTTAGCGGTTGTGCCGAATAGAGCGACATTAAGAATATCGGCTTCGTTTGCGTATATAAAGCTTACCTGTTGCGGGGTTAACTCTATGGGGATGAGATTATGCTTGATAGCGTCGGTATGGATGTGATAGTTTATTTTGGAGAGTTCTCGTTTGGCAGTCCAGCCGATTTGTTTCTGTTCCTCTTCTTTTAGGCGTTGAAACTCTTTAACGATATATAATTCAAATTCAACAGAGATCCAACTTGCGAATTTGAAAGCTATATCCTTATGAGCAAAGGTGCCTCCATATCTTCCGGATTTGGAGATAATACCAATTGCCGCTGTTGTATTTATCCATTTTTGTGGAGAAAGGGTAAAAGCATTTAACCCTGCTTCCTTTTTAAACCCCTCGAATTCGAGGGGTTTAAAATTAGGATTATATAAACTTTCCCATATACCTAAATATTCAATGGTATTACGATTACGCATCCAATTGCCAATTACTGCTGTCGGATCATCGCTTTTGTACTTTGCGATGTCGGTAAGTGAGATATAGTCATTCTTATTTATAGATATGATCATGACACTTGTATTTTGGACTGTGATTTTCTCCATAATTTTCTTCAGATAAGATTTGTAGTATAAATTTGTTTCTGGTTAACATCTCTTTACCGACATTCCTCCGGCAAGATCGCTAACGCTCTGTTCTCGTTCTCCTCCATGATCTCCCGCTCGCCGGGGCCTTTGTCGTTGATACCGCAAAGGTGCAGGATGCCGTGGATGATGGTACGGTGGAGTTCCTCGTTATAATCCGTGTGGAATGTCTCGGCGTTTGTCCTGACCGTATCGAGGCTGATGAACAGGTCACCCGAGATCTTATTTCCTTCCGTATAATCAAAGGTGATGATATCCGTGTAATAATCGTGTTGGAGATATTGGCGGTTTACCTCCAAGATCTTCTCGTCCGAGCAGAAGATGTAACTGATATCGCCTGTCTTCTTCCCGTAGGTCTCGGCTACCGCCTTGATCCATCCGCTGACCGCTTTTTTCTTGATTGCCGGGAGCTGGATATCCTCGGCGTAATATGCTATTGCCATAAGGTCTATTTATCGTATTGAAATTTCGTTACAAATGTAATCAATAGATTTTAAATAGATTCATTTCAAATCTATTGATTGTATAGAATGTTAAAAGAACAGGTAAGCCATCGCTATCGCCGCTATCGCCCCGGCCAGATCCGCTAACAAGGCGCATTGCACCGTATAGCGGGTATTACGGATACCTACGCTACCGTAGTAAAGAGCAACTACATAGAATGTCGTATCGCAAGAGCCCTGAACGATGGATGACAGGCGACCGACGAAAGAGTCCGCTCCATACGTGTTCATGGCGTCCAGCATCATGCCCCTAGCCCCGCTCCCGCTTAACGGTTTCATCAACATGGTAGGTAGCGCTTCCACGAAATCCGTGTTGAGCCCTATCGAAGCAATGCCGAAACGAACGCCTTGTATGATGAAATCCATCGCTCCGGAAGCCCGGAAGACACCGATACCTACTAGGATAGCTACCAGATAAGGAATAATCGTTATAGCAGTCTGGAAACCTTCTTTCGCCCCTTCTATAAAAGCATCATATACATTGATCTTTTTACGCATGCCGCTGATGATAAATCCGCAGATAATGGTAAAAAGAAGCGTGTTGGCGAATAAAGTCGAATACAAGGAAACTTGCTCCTGTTCCATCGAGTTAAATAGCCATACCAGGCCTCCGATAAATAATCCCAGTCCCCCGAAAAACAGGACTAGGTTCCGTTGGAGGATATTGATCTTCTGCCGTACGCAAACCGCTAAAATAGCGACTAAGGTTGATGTGAATGTAGCGAGCATGATCGGCAGGAATACGTCTGATGGATTCGCCGCTCCTAACTGCGCCCGGTACATCATGATGGTGATCGGGATCAAGGTCAGTCCCGAGGCATTGATGCATAAGAACATCACCATGGAGTTGCTGGCGGATTCTTTATTCGGGTTTAATTCCTGTAACTGTTGCATGGCTTTCAATCCCATTGGCGTGGCGGCATTATCCAGTCCCAGTAAATTTGCCGATAGGTTCATGAAGATAGAACCGGTCACGGGATGGTCTCTTGGGATATCCGGAAAAAGCTTGCTGAATACGGGAGCCGCCAATCGTGCGAACGCTTGTATCACCCCCCCCTTCTCACCGATCTTCATGATGCCCAGCCAAAGCGACAAGATCCCCGTTAATCCTAACGAAATCTCGAAACCCGTCTTGGCCGAAGCGAAAGAAGCGTTGATAATCTCGGTAAAAACGGCGGTATCCCCACCAATGACCAGTTTACCTACGGCCACGACGAAAGCGATCAAGAAGAAAGCGATCCAAATATAGTTTAGTACCATAATAAATATATATTGGTCACAAATTTAGGAATTAATTGCCAATTGATTTGTATTTTTGCTTTTTGAATAACAAATAGATCCAAGATGAAGATATTAGTGACATACGACATGTTCCGCGAGGGATTTACCGAGTTGGAAAGTAAGTACGAGGTAACCTTTCCCGAAGAAAGAGATTTTACGTACGAGGAGGTTTTCGAGATGATACCGGAGTACGATGTGCTCTGCTCCATGTTCGATTTCCCGGTAAACAAAGAGTTGATCGACCATGCGTCGAAATTGCGGCTGATCGCTAACTACGCCGTTGGTTATAATAATATCGATGTGGCCTACGCCCTCGAGAAAGGCTTGACGGTAGCGAATACGCCTGATCCTGTCACGGCCCCTACCGCCAATATCGCTTTAGGCTTGATGCTGGATACCGCCCGGCGTATCACGGAATGTGATCGTAAGCTGCGTACGCTTGGTAAGGACATGAAGGTCGGTGTACTGGAGAACCTCGGTATGCCGGTTACCGGACAGACCTTGGGCATTATCGGTATGGGACGTATCGGCAAGGCCTTGGCGAAACGGGCGAATGCTTTGGGCATGGATGTGATCTACCACAATCGCCGTCAGCTTTGCATCGAGGACGAGACCAAATTGAATGTTACCTACGTCTCCAAGGAAGAGCTTCTGGCGAAAGCCGATTTCGTATCCTTGAACGCCCCTTATACCCCCGATACCTACCATATCCTCGGCGAGGAAGAGTTCAAGCAGATGAAGCCTTCCGCCATCCTGATCAACACGGCCCGTGGCCCGTTGGTGGACGAGCATGCCTTGGTAAAAGCCTTGCGAGAAGGTACGATTCATGGTGCCGGTTTGGATGTATTCGAGTTTGGAGACTATCCTCTCCCCGAGTTATTGGAAATGGACAACGTGGTATTAACCCCTCATATCGGCACCCAGACGATGGAAACCCGTATCATTATGGCACGCACGGTATGCAACAACGTGATCGGTTTCTTGGAGGGCGACCGTCCCGTATCACGGGTACTCCGGCCATGACGGCGGCGTTTATCCTATCCGAGCTACAGTCGGTCGGTACACCCGAGAAGGCTGTTCATTTGAGCCGTTTTTTCAAGACTGGTCCCGGTCAATATGGCGAGGGCGATCAGTTTCTCGGAGTGGTTGTCCCGCAAACCCGCAGCATAGCGAAGGCTAATAAGGCGACTCCTTTCGATGAGCTGCAGCTGTTGCTGGATAGTCCGTGGCATGAGGCACGTCTATGTGCCTTGCTGATTTTGGTCTATCGTTTCCAGGATCGGAAAGCGATGCCGGAAGAGCGGGAAGCCATCTTCCGATTCTATCTGAAGAATATGCGGCGTTGCAATAACTGGGATTTGGTAGATTTGACCTGTCGGGATATCGTCGGCGAATATTTGGTGGACAAAGATCGTTCCCTCCTCTACCGTTTGGCGGAAAGCGAGAATTTATGGGAACAACGGATCTCGATCGTCTCTACGTGGGCATTTATCCGTCGGAATGATTTTGGGGATACCTTGGAGTTATCCGAACGGTTGATCGGTCATAAACACGATTTGATGCATAAGGCGGTTGGGTGGATGCTGCGTGAGGTCGGCAAAAAGGAGCGGCAGACGCTTACCGATTTCTTGGAACGCAACGCTACTCGTCTTCCTCGTACGGCGCTTCGTTACGCTATCGAGCATTATCCGGAACCCGAGCGGCAATATTTTCTAAAGAAGAAATAACATGGATACAAAGACCATCTCTTTACTTCGTGAATGGGCGAAAACGTACAATACGGAATCGTTTATCAAGGATGATCCGGTTCGATTCCCCCATCGGTTTACGGAGAAACGGGATATTGAGATATCGGCTTTCCTGACGGCGTGGATCTCTTACGGTCGCAGGGCGCATATTCTCCAAAAAGCGGAAGAGCTACACCGGCTGATGGGCGAAAGTCCTTACGAGTTTATCCGTACCGGAGAGACTTCTTTCGCTCCCCTACGGAACCGCCCGGTTCGCAGGCGGGATACCTTTTACCGTTTTTATACCTATCATGATCTGCATCTCCTTTGTTGTCGCCTAAAGGATATATACGATACCTACGACTGTATGGAAGACGCTATGGCCGCCGCCGGTCCTTGCGAAGATCCTATCTTGCGGTTGCAACAACTTTTTGCTGATCTCAATGGCATTCCGGTCTTGCACGGGACTTCCGCTTGTAAGCGTCTGGCGATGTTCTTGCGTTGGATGGTGCGTACGGATGGTATCGTCGATCTCGGTATCTGGAGAACAGCCGTGCATCCCCGCCAATTAATCATCCCGTTGGATACGCATGTGCACCAGATCTCCTTGCGCTTGGGCTTGACAGGCCAAAAAACCGCTACCCTTCGTACGGCCCGTGAGATAACGGACGCATTGGCGAAAGTCTTCCCCGATGATCCTTGTCTGGGGGATTTCGCCTTATTTGGCTACGATATAAATCAAGAATAAAAAGATATGGAAGAAAAGAAGATAAATAACATCTCGTCTGTTTGCGTGTATTGCGCGTCCAGCACGAAGATTCCCCCGATTTATTTTGACGCCGCCAAGGAATTGGGGTGTCTTTTGGGAGAGCGAAAACTACGGGTAGTCAATGGTGCCGGGAATATCGGTTTGATGTGCACTGTCTCCGACGCTGCGTTAGCGGCTGGTGGAACGGTAACGGGCGTTATCCCCCATTTTATGGTGGAGCAGGATTGGTATCATAAAGGCTTGACCGAGTTGATTGAGGTCGAGACGATGCACGAACGTAAACAGCTCATGGCAAACCTCTCGGATGCGGTGATCGCCCTTCCCGGTGGATGCGGTACATTAGAGGAACTTCTGGAGATCATCACTTGGAAACAACTCGGTCTCTACCTCAATCCGATCGTAATCCTCAATATTAATCATTACTATGATCCCTTGTTGGAACTTTTGAGGAACGCCATGAACGAGAATTTCATGCGTCCCCAGCACGCCAAGATGTGGGCGGTAGCCGACACGCCGGAAGAAGCTATCCGTCTCATCTACGCCGAGCCGAAATGGGACGCAAGCCTTCGGAAGATCGCGGCGATTTAAATCTTAAAAATGAATATGATAATGAAAAAACTAGGTTTATTAATGATGTTGTTGCTCCTGTCAAGGATCGCTTTGTTCTGCCAGGCACAGACGGCGGGTATCGAGGAGAAGGAAGTGCTTAGGAATGAAGATGTGATTTTCCATCAGATTGATGAGCATACATGGTTTGGAACAGGTCATTTAATGGCGAACGAGAGCCTGTATCTGGTCGAGGGAGAAACGAAAGCGATCTTGATTGATGCAGGAACAAAGATCAAGGATTTGGATAAGCTAGTGGCTTCCATCACGGACAAGCCGGTTACGCTGGTCGCCACGCATGTGCATCCGGACCATACAGGCTCGGCTATCGATTATTTCCCGGAGATTTATATCAATCCGGCTGATACGATAGGTATACCGGAATTTATGCCGAATTATAAAGGCAAGGTCTGTTTCCTCACAGATGGCGAAATTCTAGATTTGGGTGGGCGTACCCTCGAAGTTGTCTTTACTCCCGGGCATACTCCCGGATCGACCACTTTTGTGGATAAGGATGCCGCTTATGGTTTTAGCGGCGATTCGTTCGGCTCCGGTAATCTATTGCTGGGAGTTGACTTCTCTACGCTAATATCTACTTGTAAGAAGATGAGTGCGGTGATCGAGAAATATGATATCAAATACCTCTACCCCGGACATTATTTCGGAATGAACAAGGAAACCCCTCAACGTGTAAAAGACATGATCACGATGAGCGAGGATATCCTGTCCGGCAAAGCACAAGGCGAGCCTAACCCACAAGGTATGTTGGGGCTAGACCGAGTATACACGAAGTATGGGGTTCGTATAAATTATAAGAAGGAGAGTATGAAATAAATATGAGAACAAGTAGATTTAGCATATATTAATCTTAATATATACAGAGGTTCAAGCTCCTATGATAGAAATACCCCCAAAGTTGTCTATTTAACTCTAGGGGTATTTTATTTTGGAATATTAATTATTCAAAATCCGAACAGTCATATTCATTTTGATTATGATAATCTATGAAACATGTATATTTCATATTTATAGGAGGTCGTACTTGATAAAATTTACCTGCTCTTAGGTAAAAATGGTCATTAGTCCAATTTCCTCGATCTAAATATGTAGTGCCTATTGTTTCTGTCATGCGATGACCATATGCAATTGGATACTCTATGCCTTTTGTTTGATTATGAAAAGTGAGGTTTTGATCTAGTTTTACCTCTCTTGCTTTACTAACACTATAATTAGGTCCAACATATTGTTGTAATATAAGGCGATTTATATTAAATCCAATATAGTTTTGGGCTATCGTTTTGATTGAACAGGCTTTATCTGCATAAAACCTTAAATAAACATTAGCATCAGTATACCATGATTTAACATTTCCACCTGATACATCTTTGGTTATATCATATTCAAGTCTTGCATAAACAGGATCACTGTCTATATCTATTTTGAAATTAATGCGATATGGAGAATCGTCACTATAGTTTGCAAAAGAACAAAAAATTGGTTTACCTGGTGAGGATGCTGAAAACTCTCCTCCCTCTGTAATATAATTTGTGAATTCTTTAATACCTCCTATAGTTTTAACTCCTGTGACCCCTGATCCTCCTGCTATGAAAACTTTCATTTCTGCGCTATTGAAAAAGGCTTCTTGCTCCTTTGTGAGTGTATTATTCTTGTTAATAAATAGCGAATTAAAAGTTTCTTTCACTAATTTGTTAGCTTTTTCATAATCGTAATTTGTTTCTAGTGTGAGAATACCTATTCTTCCATAGGCAATAGAGCTAACGTATACAGGTGAGTATCCTCCTGGTATAGTTCCTGAAATTAGACCATTACTAGGAATATCCATGTCTAATGTGAAATATTTCTGAATAAATTTTATGCAAAGTCCAGAGCTGCGTATGATTCTATATTTATTTTGATACTGCGCAGAAGAAGTTCCCCAAAACAATAATCCTGTATTTTCATTAGAGCCAAAAGTCATTTTTAATTCATCATATGATACAAATTTTTGAACATCAAAACTTAATGTTGCACTTTGTTTTCCTATATTATTTTGTTGCATTAGATCCATGACAAATTGTCTGATATTCAATAAAGAAGGCTCTTTTATAGTTCCTCCTACTTTTTTAGCAGGAAAAGAGACAGAGACATGGACCGGATTGTTTTTTACAGGTATTGGAGTAAATCGTGTCTCTGCAATGCTAGATGCTTCCAATATTGATCCCGGGTATATGTATCTATTCATATTGTCTGGTATTACCATTTCATCCGATCGGGCTGTAATTGTTCTTCCAAATCCATTTGCCCATGCAATATCGGAGATAATATTTACACTTTTTGTAATCGCTTTTTCTTCTAAAATATTTTTAGCAAGAAAAGGTATATGATTATGAGCTGTTATTGTGACAGTGGGTTCAGGATATTTCTCTAAGATTCCTTTAGTCTTATTATGAATAAGGCTATCATCATTTGAACATGATAATCCTCCAAATATGATGATTGTAAATAAAAATATTGATGTAATTCTCATAGTATAATTATTTATAAGGTATGTTTACTCTGAATTTTGCGTAGAATGGAGAATCATCACTTAAGTAGCTTGCTGAATAAAATATAGGATCTCCAGGAACATCCTTACTAAATTCTCCTCCAGCTATAATAAATTCCTTAAATCCGTTAATTCCATCCACTGTTTTCACAGAATAGCTACCATCACCACTTATGATTGCAATTTTTAAGTCTGCTTCACTAATTATTTTCGTTTGTTCACTTGTTAGCTCTAATTTCCCATTTATTATTTTTGCATCAAAGGCTGCTTTTACTGCTACTCTTAATGAATCATATGCATAACTAGAATCGAACATCATTACTCCCATTCTTCCATAGGTTATTGAACTTATATAAACAGGATCGTATGGACCAACATTTGATAATTCATTATTGTTTTTTAAAAGGCATCCATCTGCTGGTAAATCTAAATCAACTGTGAAATTTTTTTGTATAAATTTAGCTACTAATCCACATTTCTTCCTGATCTTTCCTTGCGCAACACTTGTAGATATGTTAAAAACACTTGCAACGTCTATATTGCAATTAAATGCTAATTTTAATTCATTATAATAGGTGAACTGATTCATGTCATAGATAAATGAAACAATCTGTTTGCCTGTCATCCCTTCTTGATTCATTATTTTACTTAAAGATGTTCTTTGCGACTGCAAGCTGGGCTTCTCTATTATATCTCCTACAATCTTAGCAGGAAAAGAGTAGGATATATAAAGAGGGTCTAATTCGTTTGTTAAGCGTTGAAAACGCTGTTCTTCTAGCGAGCCACCTTTCAGTAATGATCCCAAATAGATGTATCTCATTGTATTGGCTGCTGTACCGTGTTCATTTGTTTCATATATGAGTGAATGACCTTTTTTATCCGGCCAAACACTATCCTTAATGAGAAAGGTAGATCGTGTGGTTGCATTTAAAAGAGCTAAGTGTTCTTTACTGCCAGTTTCAATGTCTATGACTTTCTGAGGATATTTGGATAGTGTTAAGACTTGATCCTTTTTACTATTGTCTGGATTTTTGTATATATCTTCATTGTCAACGCATGAAGAAACTACAAGTGAAGCAGTTAGTAAGATAAAGATTTCTTTTTTCATGATAATATATATTTATAAGGTGAATAATTGCTGTGTTAATTTTGTTGCATTTTAATATAGGATCTTTATATATCAAATGTTCCAATTGAAATATTTATGATCGGAAGGATAAGATACTGCTCTCCTTTAGTTTGTGGTTGCTCAAATATTTGCTCATAGATTGGAGATGGTTTTAGGTCAAAATTTAAATTTGCATTTTTAGTGTAAAAAGCACAAAACCATTCAGGAATTCCATTCATGTTGTATGCTCCATATCTCTCGATAATTATTTTGTAAAAACCGATTTCTTTCCCTTCTTTTACTATATTAGTAATACCTCCATAATTAGTTCCAATCTTATATTTTAATCCTTTTAAAGGATGGTGCTCTTTTTCTGATAATTTGTTGTTAATATATTTTTCTTTTATACATTGCAGAGGCATTTCGAATCTGCCTCCGGCTGAATGTAGTATGAAGGGATTTTCTTTAGTTATAATCAAATATTTAAAATCTACTTTGTTTTTTGAGATTAACTCAATTAATTTGTATTTAGTCTGATTATTGTCAAAATTAGTATTAACGAGGGTCTTTTTTTCAACTAGTAATTCATACTCATACCCTTTTTCATAATGGAAACCCTCGATCGCAGAAATATTTATTTCTTGAAAATCGACTTGATTTTCTTCTTTTGCTAGTATATATTCATGATTTTCAATATCTTCATTTTGGATTCTATTTGTTTCTGATAAAAGAAATATTTTGACAGTTTCTGTTTTGATTAGAGGGGTGTCTTCTTTATTACAGCTGCTTGTATAAAGTGCTAATAATAATATATTTAATAAATGTCTAGTTTTCATATATTGAATTTTATGTATATTTGTGTAAATATTTACTTTGTTAAAGTAGATATTTATTGATTTTATAGTGATGAATATATATTAACTACTTGAGATGCCGTATGAATAAATGATAATTTTTATCATGATTGTTTTCTTTGTAAAAGTGAAGGTTTCTAAATTATTGATTTTTGCTGTAAATAACAAAGCTGCTAATCTTTATATAATTTATAAATGTGATTATATTTGTGCTAGTTTGTATTTCTTCCTAATGTTTTCAAGGATACTAAATGTCTTATCCAACTCCTCCTTCGTATGCATAGCTGTTAAGCTGAAGCGAAGACGGGATAATTTTTCCGGTACAGCTGGATAACTGATTGGGTTTACATATATTCCTTGCTCAAATAATATGCGAGCTGCTTCTTTCACATAGTGTTCATTACGTACCATTACGGGGAATATCGCTGATTCGGTATTACCATAATCAAGACCTAAGGTTTCAAGTCCGGTTTTAAAATATTCGATATTGTCGGCTAGTGTGTTTCTCCATTGGGGTTCTTGGTCAATCAGTTGGATGGCTTTTATTGCGGATGCGGCGGTTTGGGGTGTAGCGGCAGCGGAAAATATATTTTGCCTTGAATAATATCTGAGTAAAGTTATGATCTCTTTTCTGGCTATGGCATAACCTCCCACGCATCCGAAAGCTTTGCTGAATGTTCCGGTAATTATATCTACTTTGTCGAGAAGATCATAATCCTCAATAATTCCTCGGCCTGTTTTGCCTAATACACCAATACCATGAGCGTCATCAACAATGAGGAATGCGTCATGCTCTTTACATACGGTATAAATTTGATCAAGAAAGGCGATATCCCCATCTTGGGAGTAAACGCCATCAATAATTACAAAGCGATTTTTGAAGCTCTTTGCGTTGTTTAGGACATGCACCAAGGAATCGATGTCGTTGTGAAGGAACCTCTTTGTATTGGTACATAAACAACCGTCAAATACACTCGCATGAGTAAACATATCCATGATTGCGATATCTTCTTTACCCATCATGGCTAGTAATGTGCTACAATTTGCGGCGTATCCGGATGTATAGGTTATTGCATACTCATTTTTCAAGAAATGAGCGATCTCTTGCTCTAACTGCTCATGCAAGAAGTTGTGCCCGCCAATCAAAGGGCTGGCCCCCGCTCCGGCTCCATATTGTTCAAGCGCATCAATCCCTGCTTTTATAACCTCTGGATGGTGTGATAAGCCCAGATAATCATTGGAAACGAAACTGATCATTTCTTTTTCTTTATTTGAATATGGATCGATCACTCTCATGTGGGCACTAGAACCGGTCAAAGAGATGACACGATAAGGTAAATGCTGGATTCTATGTCTATACGATATATAATCATCAACCTGTTTTGCTCTGGTTAATAAGTCTTGACCTCTATTTTCGAAGTCTTTTAATGTCATGTTGTCAAATTCGTTTTGCATATAAACTCCTCTCTTTTAATTTGACAAAATTATTGACAGTTATTATATTATGAAATGAAACTATTTTAATTATTTACTTAGGTTTCTTGCTTTATAAAGAAGATTTAACACAACAGATTCTTCATTATAATTCTCTAACGCAAAAGTGGAACGAAAAATAAGTTGTCTTATTAATGAACTTTTCTCCTTATTTGACTTAATCTTTGAGGGGTGACTCCTATGTAAGATGCCAAATACTTTAATGGTATATTATTAATCAGTTCTTTTTCTTTGGTTATAAGATCCTCATAAATAGCTTCGGCGGAGGAACCAAGTAGCAAGGTCTCTCTCGTTATTTTCCGGCATAAAGCATCTTCGAGAACAATTCTTGCAATCTTATTTATGTTTAGGGAGGTTTGATATAAATCAGCTAAGTCTAGCTTCGATAATTTCCAGATTACACAGTCTGTCAATGCTTGTATATGTATGAGTGATGGCTGATTTTCTTTAAGGGAAAAGTACGAGTTGGCGAATTCGCCCGGGAAAGAAAACCAAAAGGTGATTTCTTTGTCCGGATCACCATATTCTTGTGCAGTCCAATAACGTAGGATACCACTTTCTATGAAATAAAGATATTTTTCGTAATCACCGATTCTTATGGTAAACTCGTTTTTCTTGATTTCTTCACGTTCGAAGTGTTCACAAAAAAATTGTTGTTCTTCGGGTGTTAATCGTAGTCCTTTATTTAAGGAGTCTATAACGTTAACGGATTGCTCTATTAATAATGCGATGTTGGTTTTCATGTGTTTAGTATGTTTAGATGGTTATGTTAATGCGCTCTAAGAACAAAGATAATATTAAAAGTTGGATAATCAAGATTTATTCAAGGTAACTGCACCAAAATATCTATGAAATAGAGATTGGGAAGAAATACTGTTTAGATTTGATGATAAGGTAGGCTTATTGTATATTTCCATATACGCTCTTGTTTCCTGTCGTGTGATTCAGTAAAAACATGTACGTGTTTCCCGAAAAACATGTACGACTTTTTCCAAAAACACGTACGTGTTTCGCGGAAAGTATAATCGTCTTTTTAAGATGTTTATGTTCAATGATTTATATAAGAACATTATTTACGTGCTTATTGTCTAGGATTTGCCTTGGGATACGTATGCTCTAAATAGACTCCGGATACTGAAAATCGGGTGGGAAAAGTAAACAGGGATCGTTGGCAAACTTACCAGCGATCCCACTAAATCCCTATTATAATTTCGCTTGATTCACTTGCGGCGTGCGGATACCCGGTTTCAATTCTCCGTTGATGATGGTTAATCGGCCATCTTGGATAACCGCTCCCGCTCCGGCACGGGCCAACTGCTCATATTCGCCCAGATCGCTCCATGCTTTCGTGGATAGGTCGTATTGGAGTAAGGTGGTATTGAATCGGTACCATTCTACCGGATGGTGCATATAGGCCTTGGCCTCCGCTTCTAGGCGGGTAATGGCCGCTGAATCTCGCGCCGCCTCCGCTTTCGCTAAATGGATCGGTCGGGCGATGGCGGCTAGGAAACAATCGTAGTTCACACCTCCCATAAATAAGATTTTATCCGTTTGGAAAGTCACGGCACAGCCTCCTGTTAGGGTACGGTTCGCTCCGTCCTTAAACGGGGGAAGAACGGTCTCTTGTTGCCAGGTAAAAGTTGCCGGGTCGAATACCAATACATCCGTCGGGACGATCGGTTCCTCTTCGTTTAGGATGGGCTGGAAGCCTCCGGCTAGATAGATACGTGTGCCGTTGGGACTTTCTCCGGCCGCTAATACCGGTTGTACACGGGCTGCTCCCGGGAAGTCCGGTAGTTGTTCCCATCCCTTTTCGATATTCGCTAGGTTGAGGCGTAAGAAGGTATGGCAGGGTTGTCCGTTCTCATTTCCACCTGCTACGTAAATCTCCTGTCCGGTAAAAGCGGCCGAGAGATTATCCATTGGAGACGGTAAGGAGGGTAAGGCGCAAACCGCTACCTCTCCTTTCGTGGGGTTATAGGAGATGTGGGAGACCTCGACCAAGGAAGAATCACTGTTGTTTCCTCCGATGCAAACGATACCTTCCGGGGTGGAAACCGTAGCGCCGTAGGCGACGGGACGAGGCAGTCGGTCGATCTCTTTCCAGCCTTCGGGAAGAAGGACGAATATCTCGCTATAATATCGCTTGGCTCCTCCCTCGGTGACGGGTTTGTCCGGAAAGTTACAACCTCCGGCAACGATCAATACACCGTTATGGATGCCGGCGAACGGGGCGGAAACGCCAAGGGAAGCCGTATCGGCTGCTCCCGGTAGATCCGGTAATTTTGTCCAGTTTATCATGGTGTTCTGTTTTTTAGATACAGGCTGGCCGCATCCCGCTACGCAGAGTAGCAGGAAGAACAGCCAACCGGTGATTTGTTGTTTATTATGCATAGCTTATTCTTTTATAGCCCGGAACGTAGAGGCCGGCATACCCGCCTCGTTTACAAGATTCGCTCTCGTGAAGGGTTGCCAGCCGTAGCGTACCAGCTTCGGGTGAGTCACTTGATCGTTCCACACCTTTACTTTCCCGTTCTCTACCACGGCTTGCGCCGGATAGTAAAGTCCTTCCTGCTCGGCGATCTCGAATGTACGGATGGGGTCCCCATCGGAGGTTGTTAAGCCCTTTGCGTAATCGAAAGTGATATAGGCGGCGTTATCGGTAAACGTTGCGCTGCGGAACAAAGGGCCGGATGGGATTACGTTATGTCCGTAGGTCTTGTTCAAGGCCCAATGTGCCAGTCGTTCGCCAATCTCTTTTTTTCGGGTAGGGTGAACGTTTAAAGAATCCCCGCGATCGCTACTAACGGCCATACCCGTATTCGATACGGTTTGCGCCAGGCGGCGTTGGCTGTCCCTGAACCAAGTCCAACTCGGGCGGTCTATGCTGGATAGTTGGACATAGTAGAAAGGCAGGTCTGCGTTCCAATTCTGGCGCCAGCTGTTCACCAATAGCGGGAATAATCGTTCGTGTACTTCCATATTATGGGCGTTCGATTCTCCTTGGTACCAAATAATCCCTTTGATGGGATATCGATGAAGGGGTTGGATACCCGCCTCGAACAGATAACAAGGCTCATACGGATGGCGTTGGAGCGGGTTGGACGCTTGCTTGATGTTTAAGGCCGCCCGTTCACGTACCCAATCTTGGATAAAGTCGTTCTTCGTCCAATCCTGTAAGATATCCGGAAACTCGAATTCCAGTGTTTTCCGGTCGATCCATGCCTCCGTAGGCGAGCCGCCAACAGCGTTCAATATCAATCCTACGGGTACTTGTAAGCTATCGGCCAGCATACGCCCGAAGGCAAATCCTATGGCCGAGAAGCGTGCGGTATTCCGCGTGTCGCATACTTCCCATTGGGCGTCGTGGTAATATTGCAGGCGGTTCAATGAATCCAGTACGGAAGCGTCCCATTCCACGGCGTAGGTCTCCCAGCGGGGCTTTAGGTCGAATAAACGGATTTGCGAGTGTTGTTTCGCGTAATCCAATTGTTGCTGTTGTTCTTCCTTTACGCTCTCGTTTACCCGGAACGCCATGTTGGATTGTCCGGAGCATAGCCAGACTTCCCCGGCTACTACATCCCGATAGTTCAGCGTGCGGCTGGGGGTAGAAACCGTTAAGGTATAGGATTTCCCGCTTACCCGCAAGGGGTCGAGCGTGACAGTCCATTTCCCGTTCGTACCGGCTACGGTCTCCTTCCTTTGTCCGGCGAGGGTAACGGTTACTTTCTCCCCTTGGTTGGCGATGCCAGATATAGGAAGCGGTTGATCCCGTTGCAAGACCATCCGGTCCGAATAGATGTCAGGAAGCTGTAATCCTCCGTAATCTCCGGTTAGCGCCCCATAAACGGTGCGGGCCAAGATACCGGCACCTTCAGCGTTTGGATGCAATGCGTCGGGCAATAGATCCGGACGGTCATATAATCCTTCCTGCAAATCGACCAAGGTCGCGCCGGCTATCCGGGCGATTTCTTCGATAAGCGCTTGCTCCATCCAGTACCAGTCTCTTGTACCGGATTTAAAACGAGGATGGCGGTGAGATATCGGAGTCATACGGCAAACCCATACCTTGCATTTCGGATTGGCTTTCCGGAAAGATTCGATCAAGGAAAGATAATCCCGAACGAAATCGTCCCGGTAATTCGGCCATGCCCGAGGGTCCGTATCGTTCAATCCCAGATGGATGATCACGTAATCCCCGGCAAACCTCAGTGCCTTTTGATACGCCTCTTGTTGGGTATAAGGACGATATCCCTTGTTTAATAAAGTAGCCCCGCTATGCCCGAAGTTCTCCACTTCGTAGGCATCTCCAAGCATCTGTTGCAATTGGGCCGGGTAGCAGTTTGTTTCCCTGTTCTCGATTCCGTAGCCGTAGGTCACGCTATTACCTACGCAAGCCACCTTGATTCTTTGCGCTTGCCCCATGAGAGCGAAAGCGAGGAAGATGGATAAGATTCCTATTATTTTTCTCATTTCATTCAACCGAATTAGACGTTATTTAAGTTGTTTATCCGGAGAGTAAACCAGTCCTTCCACCGCTTTCTCTCCATCCGGGGTGACGCAAACGAACGTAAACATCCATTTCACCAGACGGACCTCGGGGGTATTGAACGTACCGACCGGAAGCTTCATGAACACCTTGTTCCAGCCTTTTTCCAGATGGACCGGGGTTGGTTTACGGCTTACGCAGTTCTCGTTCCCCAGTGGGATCTCATTGGACTTCTCCCGGTGGGTAGCGGTCCATACGGGGGGCGTTATCTCTTGATCATTTACCCAGATACGGCTCTCTTTATAATCCCATTTCCCTTGTGAGGGAGGAAGATCCATCTCCGAGCGCCCGTAATTCTGGAATTCGATCCACGCCCCTACGTCTTGCGTCTTGGGCGAATAGATCCAAGTCCATGCGTAAGCGGTATGATTCGGCTGCGGGTCCTTATAGACACCGGGAACCAGCGGTCCCCAGACATGGCGCAGGTAGATTCCGGCACCGATGGCGTCGTGCGTGCCGTAGCTTTTCCCTTCATAGGTATATTGTGTCTGAAGCGCCTTTTCCGGAGGGAAAGAGCGGGTCAGTTCCCCATCATTCGGGAAAGGGTCGGTGATACGCCATCTCACGTTGGTTTGCTTGACGTAGGCGAACGGGTATCCTTGGAAATGATGTTCTTTATGCCATAACATCCGCCGCTCAAAATCGACAAATGCCTTATGCTCCTCGTTATCGGGATCGATAGGCAGCATCGTTCCGTTCTTATCGAAATATTGATAGCCGCCGCCCAACCAAGAACGTTCGGCGATCGCTAATAGATTCGGATACAAATTATTCTCCCGGATCAATTTGTCCTCCGGCTGTACGATCCGGTCGTGCCATACGGCAAGGATCGTACCCGCCAAATCATGGCTTCCTTGCGGTTCATTGTAAATACGGCTGGTGTACAAGGCGATTAAGTCGGCGAACGTATCAAAATGGTTGATATAATGGAAACGGGAGTCGATCGCGGGAATGCCCGGTCGCGCTTTTCCCCGGTAACTCCACATTTGCTCCATGTCGATCTCACCCGGTTTGTACTTCCATCCCGGGTTCCAAGAGATCACTTGTTTCCCTTTCGCACGGATATAAGCGACCATCTCGGGTACGAACTTTGGATTGGTAAACTTTACCTCGTCCGTACCGATATGTAAGTAAGGAACCTCCTCGAATACCTCGCAAACCTCGTCCATCAATAGTTTTAAGATCGCCATACCCTCCTTGCTCTGCATATCATGACGGAACGCCCGGATGAAAGCGTCGCTATGCCCCGGCATATCGATCTCCGGGATCAATAGTACGTTATGCTCCTTGCAAAAGCGAACCAGCTCCTTTGCGTCCTCGATCGTGTAATATTTTCCGGGCATACGGCTCATATTGCAGCTGTCGTTCAGCATCGGAAAGATCTTGCTCTCCAGACGCCAAGCTTGGTTCTCCGTGAGATGCCAATGAAATACGTTCATCTTGTAGCGGGAAAGTACCTCGATCTCCCGTTTCAGTTCTTCCATGGAGATATAGCTCCGCCCCACGTCTTGCATGAATCCTCGTATGCGGAAAGCGGGCCAGTCGGTGATCTCGCAGCCTTGGATGGAATATCGCTTCCCTTGCCGCTCGGTCAGTTGGCGCAAGGTTTGTATCGCCCAATAAGCTCCTTGCTCGGATACCGCCCGGATGGTTATCCCCCGGGAAGAGACGCTTAGTTGATAAGCCTCCTCGGAGTTGAGGGGGATTCCGTCCAATTTGTCAACCAAGGAAACCTCTATCTTGTATCGGCTGTCCGGTTGGACGCTTACCGGCAGCTCCTCCAAGAATTCCATTAGGATGGAACGGAGTTTCCCTTCGGAAGAAACCGCGATTTCCTTCGGATGGAACGAAGCGTTTGTCCGGACGTATTTTTGGGGCAAGGGCAATAAAACAGGATTCCGGGCCATCAGAGGCCCGGAATACAAGAAACTTAAAACAATTGCAAAATGCAGTATATATCGCATATACTTAGATTATTGATGAATGAGATCCTGTAATTTGACAGCTTGGAAGGTCATATGCGCTACGCTTGACTCGTAGAAGATTCCTACCGTTTCCTTATCGATCATCGAAAGACAGGAATATCCCCACCCCTCGGCCTCGTCTAATAAGACTTGATGCTCCGTGGGCCAAGTAAGTCCACCGTCCAGACTCGCCTTGATCGTGATATGATTACGCCCTTTCGTCGTGTTCGGGTTGGAGAAGAGTAGAAGGTCCTTGCCGGTGATGTTATCCTTGGCGTTTACCTTGATCAAGCTGGCCATACAAACGGATTCCTGTAAGGCGCTACGGCTGGAAGGATGCTCCGTCCATGTCTTGCCTAAATCCTTTGTAGTGGCTACGGCACGGCTACCGCCTCGGTTATCGCGCATATTTAGCATCAATACGCCCGGTTCTACCTCGGCAACTTGCGCCTCGGTGGTATTCGTGCGGGCCAAGTTGTGTAGATGCCATGTTTTCCCTCGGTCTTTGCTATACATGATACCGGCGTTCGGCACACGGGTAGCGTCGATAAACTGGATGGGGAAGACCAAAGTACCGTCTTGCATCGTGATGCCTCGTCCCGGGCCTTGCAATAAGAAATACCAAGACGGGTCTTTTACTTGAGACGTGATGTTGATCGGTTCGCTCCACGTCTTACCATCGTCCTCACTTTTCACGAGCATAAGTTGGGCGGTCTCGTCCGGTGTCATTCCCGGCATGGAGTTCCACCAAGCCCGTTCGTTACCCATACCATGCGTCCATGCGGCTACTACCCAGATCGTATTGGTCTTTTCGTCTACCAAGATCGATGGGTCTCCCACGCCGTTTTGTCCGTGGGGCAGGCCATCCGTTTGTTTGAAAGTCATGGCTACTCGCATCGGTTCCCAAGTTTGTCCCTTATCGGTACTGCGGCTTACTCCGATATCGATTTTCTCTTGCAGGTCCACGCTGCTATTATAGCGAATATCGTAGACTCCGAGTAATGTTCCGTTATTCGTCGTCACTAATCCCGGGATGCGGAAGGCCGCCGATCCGTCATCCCCGGCTTGGCGTACGCCGATACCTACATGGCGTTCGTCCACCTTTCCTTTCCAAGTGATGTTGATCGGTTTGTTGTTGATCTGGGCGTTAGGCATCGTGGTCGCTACTTTTGCCAATAAGGAAGTCTCAGGCTTCATCTGGATACTTACCCAGAAATAGTTGATGCCTTTAAGCATCGGTTGCTTAGAGGTTAGTTTTACCGTGCGCGACAAGGGGGCGGTAACCTCATCTTGCCGTACGGAATAAGATTCAAGAGCCTTACGGGTATTTCCCGGTATATGGCTGGATATGTACGTAACGGGACTGAAATGTTCCCCTTTGCGGGAAGGAGCTTCCACTCCGCTATAAAATAGACGTATCGCTTGGATGTCCGACAGGTCGACATTGTCTCCGATCTGTATCGTGATCTCGTTTAATACATCCCCTTTTTGGGCCGGTATCCGCATCTCGTAAAGTACATTGTCGATCCGGTCTATCAAGATGGGGATTTGTTGCTCTCGCACATAAATACTGTCTGCCGCAAAAGCCGTTTGTACGATGAAAAGAAGGCAGAAATACAGGAAAGTTTTTTTCATGATGTTTTTTGTTTGTAGGTTGAAATTAATAGATATGTGAATTCCAAAGGTAGCGATATTCATTCATATGAACAAAGCCCCTTTGGAATTCGTGCCAAAAACCTAGTTATATCCAATCGCCTTAAACCTATGTACGATTAGTATCCGGGAGTCTGTTTCAATGCGGGATTGTTTGTCAATGCCCCTTCATTGATCGGCCATAATAAACGTGATTCTTGTGCTGTGGTATATTTTAATACATAATCCTTACCGAAGCGTCTCAAGTCGTACCAACGTTTACCCTCAAAGAAGAACTCGCGAAGTCTCTCTTTAAGGATAGCTTCCATCACATTCTCGTCGCCCGCCTCAAACGGGTTATCGTTATAGAAACTTCCTTTGTCATTCGGATAAGCCACCTCGTTCTTATGTGCGTTAAAATATTCGGAACCGTAAGCACGCTCGCGAACGGCGTTGATCTCTGTAGAAGGATCTTCTCCGAGCAAGGCCTTAGCCTCGGCTAATAATAGCAAGGCATCCGCATAGCGATAGATAGGATAATCATCGTACCAACTTCTCTCGTTACTACCTTCCAAGGTGGTTCCTTGGAACTTGTATTGGATTGGTGCGATATACTCCAAGGTGCCGTCTTCGTGCTTTTTATAAACGGCCTTCAAGGTACCTTTCAAGCGGGTATCACCTTCGCGGAATGATTTTAGGTAATGATCTTTCTTTACTTGGTAGCGCATTAAGCCTTGTAGGTTGTATCCCGGTATTTCAAGGAATGGAGTTCCTGTCTCGTCACAGTAGCCTGCCATGTACTCACGTTGAGGTACCATATTGTTACGCCAGTTATAGTCTCTCCACATCATGAAATCATCCTCCTTACCACTATGGAGTGCGAAGATCATCTCGCTGTTCTCCTTATTGTTGAAAGAGAAAACGTCCGTGAATTTCTCTTGCAGCTTTAAGTTGCCGTTTTGTTGAAGATCTTGCAAGGCTGTCTTGGCTACGGTATAATCGCCCGTGCCGCCACCCATCTGGCGTCCGCTCCATAGATAAACCTCACCTTTCAGCATCAAGGTAGCGGGTTTAGACCAATAACACTTTCCTTGTTTATAAGAATAATCTCCGCCAAAAGCTTTTTCCGAGGCATCGATATCCTTCTTGATCAGATCCATCACCTCACTCGCTGGAGAAGCGGCCTTATCAAGGTGAGAGATGTCCAATTCGCTACCTAAGGTTGGCTCCGTAGTAATGATAACGTCTCCCCAAGAGCGTAACAAATGGAAATAGATATAGGCGCGTAAACCGTAAGCCTGCCCTAAGTAATAGTTCTTTTCGGCCTCGCCTAATAAATCGGTCTCGTTCGTTCTACGGATCATCAAGTTGATTTGGTTCAGTGTCGTATAAAAATTAGCGAAGTTGCTGATTCCTGTAAACTCTGCGTTGATCGTATTGTATGAGAAACGCTCTACGCCTTGGGTAGCCTCGCCTCCGAACGGCTGATCTCCGTAGATGTCCGAGCGAGGTTCGCCCAATACGAATATGTTATAACTGGATTGTGAACGGAGCAATCCGTGTAAACCTATGTTGAATGCCTTAAACAGGTCCGGGGATTTCCAATAGTTTGCGTCGGAAATACTACTTACGGGTTCCATGTCCAAGGAGTCGCATCCGCTGAAATTCAGTAATGAGACTGCTGCCATCATGGCTATAATTATCTTTTTCATAAATGTCTGTCTTTTTTAATGGGTTTGACTAAAATGTTACGGATAAACCAAGAAGAACCGTTTTAGGAGTTGGGTATCTACCGTTATCAAGACCTTGACCATAGGTAGTATCTACCGCCGGTTCCGGAGATACACCGGTATATCCTGTGATGTAGAACAAGTTTTGTCCGGTTACATAAACAGAGGCATTGCTCATCAAGGCTTTGTTAATCCATTTCTTTGGTAGGTTCCAAGTCAATGTGATTTCACGTAAAGCTAGATAATCACCCTTTTCGTAGAAGCGGGAGCTGTTGTTGTCAACTGCTGTCAAACCATTGTTGGAGCGAGTAATATTCTTCTTGCTCAACTGATCGGCATAGTAGAACTTAGGTATATCCGTATCCTGGTTTGTCTCCGACCAACTGTCTTTCACCATATCGATGATGTTAAACGAACCTTGATATTGTCCAAGTGAACGTGCGGCTAAGTCGTTATACAGCGTATGCCCTAACGCATAATCAAAACGAGCGTATAAAGAGAAATCTTTATAGCCTAATGTCGTGGAGAAACCACCGGTTACTGTCGGGAAAAGATTACCTACTTTCACGCGGTCTAGATTGTTGATTACGCCATCATTGTTCAAGTCGGCCCAACAAACGTCACCCGGCTCGATCGGTTGCTTACCTGCCTTATCCTTTAAAGCTTCCCATGCGGCGGGGCCATACAATTCTCCAATTGCGTCGTAGCGGTTATTGGCATTCGCTTTCACGTCATCCCAATCCTTGAAGATATGATCTTGCTTGAAGGCAAATAAATCACCCAGCTTACCACCTTCTTGTTTTCCGCCAACCCATACGACTTCACCCTTTTGCGGGTCGTATACTTGGTAACCTCCTTGGCGGTTATTTTCGTTCCCATTGGCCGGAAGCTTGACAATCTTGTTCGCTACCGTAGATAAGTTTGCTGATACATCCCAACTGAATCCGTTTACGTTGTTTAGGATATTCGCTTTTACTTCCATCTCGAAACCTTGGTTACGTAAAGTTCCCAAGTTGGTTTTGATGCTGTTGAAACCAGTGTAATTGGGTAAATCCAAATCTGTCAACAAATCGGAAGTCGTACGATTATAATAGTCTAGGATAAAGCTCAGGCGATTGTTGAAGAATCCTATATCCAAACCTACTTCGAAAGATTTACTTTGCTCCCAACGTAATCCACCGTTTACCAATTTGTCATTATAGAAACCTACAGAGCCATCATAGTTTGTTATGATCGATCCGTTCGCGTCTTTCTGCCCATAGCTGCCATATACGTCGTAGTATCCTAATCCGTTTACGTTACCGTTCACGCCGTAGCTGATACGAGGCTTCAGGTTAGAGATCACATCTACCAACTTCGATTCCTTAAAGAACTCCTCTTCCATGATATTCCAACCAGCGGAGATACCCGGGAAGAAGCCCCAACGGTTATCGCTCAACTTGGAGATTCCGTCATAACGAGCTACGACCGATAATAGGTATTTGTAATTGTAGTTATAGTTTACACGGGCAAAGCCAGAAAGGATACGATAGCCTTCCTTGTAGCTATAGGTATAGGTACGATTACTACCAGCGTTCAAAGTAGGGATGTCATCCGACGGAGAATTTTCGGTCCTTGCGTTCAGCGTATATTGATGCCAATTGAAATACTCGCCACCAAGCATTGCCTCCAGATTGTGTTTTTCTTTGAATGTGTCTGTGTACGTCAAAGTAACACTATGTTGCTGTTGGTTCTGCTTTATATATTTGGCCTCAGCCTTACGGGTAAGATTCGGGTTAGTGGCGTTTTGTTGTTGGTAAGATTTCTCGAACTTATCTGTTTGATCGTCTACGTGGTATAGGGCGCTATTCTCTTTCAAGATTAATTTCTTCGGGATGATCTCTAGATCAAAACCGATATTATAGGTAGAGCGGCGGGTTCCATTCGTATTCGTTAATTTATCTTTGTAGTAAAGAGGGTTTCCATCACCCGTGCCGAAGCCTGAAGCGGGAGATCCGTCTTCCATGTATGGGTTCCATGTAGGGCGTTGGCTCATTGTGCGATAGAAGAACTCATATGATCCGATCCAAAGACCCGGCTGGCGAGACCATGTATAAGTCGTTCCAGCGTTGACTGTCAAGATCGGAAATATCTTATAGGATCCATTGAATGTCCCGGAGAAACGCTCGTAGCTGGTTCCCTTAATGAGACCGTCTTCTTTGTAGTAACCTAAGCTGGCTGCGAATGTACCTTTGTCGTTACCTCCTGTGATATTGATATAATGATCTTGCGTGAAAGAAGGGTCTTGGAAGGCTGCGTCTTTCATTTGCCCTGAGTAATCCTTGAATAAGATTTGTTTATTCGGATCGGTTGGGTCTTGCATTTGTTGCCAACCTTCTGCCAAGAGGCCTTTGGTACTGTCATCCAAATAACGGATATCAAATAGGTCATTCCCGATACCGTATCCCATTTGGTTATCCATGCCTGAACGTCCTGTTCTTTGGTATCCTAAGCGATTGTAGTAAATATAATCGTGAGCGTTTAAGTAATCATAACCTGTGCGAGCAAAGTTGGCACCTCCCTTGAACTTGTAAGAGACGGAAGCGGATCCTTCTTTACCACGTTTCGTGGTAACCAAGATTACGCCACCATTGGCACGGGCACCGTAGATAGCGGTTGAGGCTGCGTCTTTCAATACTTGGATAGACTCGATGTCGGAGGGGTTGATGTCGGCCAATGAGTTGCGCACGATACCATCTACAACGACCAATGCGCCATTATCCTTACCTGTTATGGTAGCTCCGCCACGAAGTACGATATTTGGGTTTGCTCCCGGCTGACCGGTCGTGTTTACGACGCGCAAACCAGATACGGTTCCTTGCAAGGATTGTCCGGCGTTAGACATCGCTGCGTTTTCCAGTACGGCGTTATCCAATTTAGAGATAGAGGTTGTCAAGGTCGCTCTCTTTTGTGAGCCACCGTAACCGGTTACCACTACTTCGTCTAGCTGTTCGGCGTTTTCTTGTAGGATCACGTCTACTTTGGCTTTCCCAGCTACTGGAATTTCTTGTGTCTTGTACCCAATGAAAGAAAATACTAATGTGGCGTTTTTGTTGGATACGGTGAGAGTGTAATTACCGTCGAAATCGGTAATCGTTCCATTTGTCGTGCCTTTTTCAACGATAGACGCACCGGGGACACCCATGTTATAGGTATCCAGCACTGTTCCGGAGACTGTCTGCTCTTGTCCGTACATAAATGCCGGAAGTAGGAGCGCAAGCATTAAGAGCAGTAGATTCTTCTTCATAATGAATTACTTTTTTGTTGTTTATTTAGTTTATTGGATGAGATTAATTAGCATTCGTCGGTCATATTAGCGACTTTCGGACGTAAGAAGATCACTTGGATTAAAAGTGCGATGAGTACCAATCCGGCTAGCATGGCGAAGTCATGGCCAAGATTACCAGCGTCGGTAGATTTTCCTAGTATATCCGTGATGGCGGCTCCGGCAAATACACCGGTCATATTCATAATTCCATAGGCTGTAGCCCGATAACGGGGGGAGATGAATTGGCAAAGGATAGGCATATTATTGGCGTCGAATATACCATAACCGATACCGAAGCAAAGACCACCGCCGATAATCATCGGGAAGTTGTGCCCAAATCCTAGTAATAGGAGAGAGGGTATCGTTAATGCCAAACCGATGGCGCCTGTGTATACACGTCCCCGGACATTCCGCTGGATCCATTTATCGGATAAAATACCTCCGGCGATTACCCCTATAAAGGAAGAGATAGCGATCGTGAATGTAGATAACGGACCGGCCTCGGACATATCCAACGAGAGATTTTCAGCGAATAGGGTAGGGAGCCAGTTCTTTGTCGCCCAACCCGGTAAGCTCGGCGTGGCGAAATAAAGAAGAATGATCCAAAAAGCGATGTTCGTGAATAACATCCCTAATCCTTTAAACGCACCGGAAATCGGATTCTCTTTCGGATAATTTTCCAGTTTTACGGCTTGTTCCACATGATCTTTCTTATCGTGTAAGAAGATGATCAAGACCACGCTATAAGCGATGCCGATGATACCAAACCAATGGAAAGTCGTTTCCCACGTATAAGCGCTGGCCACCGTAGCTCCGAATCCCCCCAAGGCTTGGCCTACGTATAGACCTGTCATATGGATACCTACGGCTAATGAGCGTGTTTTCTCTTGGTGATAATCTGTGATAAGCGATAATCCGGCAGGAATATACAGGGCCTCACTGACCCCCATCAAGGCACGTAGGTAATAGATCTGATTGAAATCCGTGCAATACCCCATCATCAAAGTCACGAAGGACCAGACAAATAAGCTACCCACGATTAGCCACTTCCTGTTTACCCTGTCTGCCACCATACCGGCTACAGGGCTCATGAATCCGTAGATCCAGAGGAAGACCGCCATCAAACGTCCGAAGTTCGCCGCAGACTCTAGTTCCACGATATCCACCATCATAGCTGATTTCATGGTTGATAGCATCTGGCGATCCATATAGTTCAGTAAGGCGACAACCCATAGTAAACCGACTACGATCCAAGGATATAATTTCTTATTTTTCATTTGATTGAGGAAAATAAAAAGGAAAACAAAGCCTTAGAAACATCAGGAGCCACGGTTGTGACCCCTGATGTCAATTGACCAATTTTCAGTATTTTAGATAAAGTTATTTAGAAAGAATTTCGTCGCAGAGTAAACTACATTTGAGAAGCATTCTAGGAATGTGGAACGGACCTTTGAATAGATTGCCTTTGGCAGATTGAGAGAGACTACCATCGAAGTGTAGGTAGCCATACCATTCCCCATATTCTTTGTCGGGGAGATGATTAAATGTGTAATCGTTTATTAGTTTGTGCATTTCGAGATATTTGGCGTCGCCAGTCGCTTGGTAGGCGTAAAGCGTAGCGATAACCGCCTCGCATTGTGGCCACCAGAACTTCATGTCGTGCCAATACTCTTGGGGAGGGAAGTTTTTGCAATCCTTGAAATAGTTGATTCCGCCGTACGTCTTATCCCAGCCCCAGTCCCAAGACCAGTTGAGGATTTGTAAGCCCATCTCTTTCAGTTGAGGGTCCCATCCTCGGTATTTGGCCTCTTCTAAGATAAACCATGCGGTCTCGATGGAGTGGCCGGGATTGATGGTACGCCCGGCGATAGAGTCGATAAACTCACCGTTGGGTCCTACTGTCTCCAAGATAGCCTTGAATTCGGGATGCATGAAATCACGGCGTAGCTCGGCTATGGAATCATCGATTTGTTGTGTAAGTATGGGATCGTTTATGGCCTCACGGATGCGTGCCGCCGTATCGATCAGTATCATGCAGAAAGAATGGCCTTTCGCCACGAGACCTTCACGAAATTTAGGCTCCAATAATCCCGGGGTATTCTTATAGTGTAATACTTGCTTGAATAAGTTCACGGCCTTCTCAGCATAGCCTTTGTCGCCTGATGCCAATGCATAGTGAGCCATAGCGATCGCCGCGAAAGTCTCGGAGAATACGTAACGGCGTTTACGTACAGGGATGCCTGTCGCTGTCACCTCGAAGAACATACGTCCGTCCGTATCAAAACAATGTTTCTCGATGAAATCGATACCGTTTTTACAGGCTCTCAGCCATTCTTCGTTCTTCTCAATGTGATTATAGGCATATGCCAAGATAAAGGCGAATCGTCCTTGGAACCAAACGGATTTAGTGGAGTCCATCAGAGTACCATCCCGGTCTACGCAAGTAAAGTAACCGCCGTTCTCTTTGTCCAGTCCGTATTTCATCCAAAAAGGAAGAATATTGGAAAGAAGCTCATTCCGATAGGTCTTGCCCCAATAAGCTAGATATTCCGATGGATTAGATAAATTGTCAAACGCTGCCATACCTTAGAATTTATTACATCTTTCAAAGAAATTGATAGCCTCTAATTCCGCTTTCATTGCGGCCTCTTCTTCGTCCGTCATATTCCGGAACGGGGTACGGTTCTTGCCGAGATCTAATCCGATCAATTTCATGATGCGTTTTCCTCCGACGATATTACCACGGTAATTGCAGATAACGTTAATAACCTCCTGAGAGAAGTTTTGTCTCTCGCGAGCTGTCTCTAAGTCACCGGCTGCCCAAGCCTCTAGGATACCGGTTAATTCTTTTCCGTTATAGTTTGTGGTACCACCGATACCTCCTTGCGCTCCACCCATCGCAAGGCAAGGAAGAATCGTTTCATCCTGTCCGTGCAACATGTCGAATTTACCATCCTTGTATAAACGACATTGATTGTATTCGTATAAGCTCTCGTATGTATATTTGATACCGGCGAAATTAGGGATACGCCCGTCTACTGCTTTTAAGAAATCCAGCATAGGGAGGAAAGCGTTGTTAAACGCAGGGATATGATAGTAGTAAAACGGTAAGGCAGGAGCGCCGCAAGCGATCTCCTCGCAGTACTTTACCAATTCCTCAATTCGACCGATACGAGGGAAAGGGGTAGCCATAGCGCCAATACCCCAAGCGCCGATCTTTTGAGCATGTTCCGCTAAATTACGGCTAGACTTAACGCATGTGCTACCTACGTGCACGATTACCTTAAAGCCTTCCGGAGCTGCTTCCATCCATTTCTCGGCCAATTTCATGCGTTCTTCCTCTGTCAGCATATAACCTTCTCCGGAAGAACCATTGATGAATACGCCTTTCAGCCCGTTTTTCACAAGAAGTTTCGCATAATCTTCAATGGGCTCGTAATTAACTTCCCCGTTCTCGTAGAACGGAGTAAAGGGAGCATCGATCAATCCTTTAATTTTATCCATATCTGCGTTATTTTTATGAGTTTTAACCTCTGATTTTAATTATGCTGCAAATATAAATAAAATATTTTAATAATATAGTGGTGTTTTATCGAGAAAATGAAATAATTATTTATTTTTTATTTAATTCCTTTGAAATACATATTAAATCATACCTAGAATTTTAGATCGAGATAGCAGGCAGGCTCCTAATATACCCGCTCTTTCACCTAATTTGGATACTTTGATCTGAGTATCACGGGTTACCAAGTTCAAAGAGTACTTCCTGACGGCACTTTTAATAGGTAGGCTTAAATATTCTCCCGTCTGCGACAAGGGGCCGCCCAGTACGACCAGTTCCGGATTGAAAATGTTCATCAATCCGGCTATTCCTTTACCTAGATTAAAACCGATCTCCTCCAGTATCTCAATGGATAGCATATCCTCTTTGTGAATGGCGTCGATCAAGTCAGAGAGCCCGATGTATTCCCCGGCATCGATTTTACTGGCCAATATGGTGTTGCTACCCTCTTTATACCGCTCAAGGAGGGTACGGTATAGGGCAGAACCGGAAGCTCCAGTCTCGAGGCATCCTTTTTTACCGCAATGGCAAAGAATCTCATTCTCGAAGAAGCTGAAGTGCCCAAATTCTCCGGAGAAACCTGATTTCCCGAAATAAACCTTGCCGTCTATGATGATACCGATACCTAATCCCCAAGATATATTGATGAATAGGATATTTTTCTCTCCTTTTACGACTCCTTGAAGATATTCGCCGTAAGCCATGGAACGGGTGTCATTCTCTATATAGATCTTTATATGTAGTTTTTCCTCAAGGATTTGAGACAAGGGCTTCTCCTCAAAGTAAAAAATGCTATAGCTATATCCGGCGAAAGGATTTACCCGTCCGGATATATTAATGCCAATGCTTAATATTTTTTCCCTTGGGATCGGCAACGAGTTTATAAATTCATTGATGCATTCGCAAAGATGGTCTAAAGCGGCTGGTGTGTTTTCGAGTGTATAAGGGATATTCTGCTCAATGCGGATCTTATCTCCTTTAAAATCTAATATGGCTAGATTCAGTTGATCTTTCAGTATATCTACGCCCACAAAATAGCCGGATATGGGATTGAGCCCGTAAATACTAGGTTTACGCCCTCCGCTAGTCTCTTGTTTTCCAAAGTCGAGTATATAACCGTCCTCTTGTAATTCGCTAATTAGCTTAGTGACGGTGGGGATACTGAGATTCATTTCTTTACATACCTCCGCTATAGTAGCGTCTCCATTGGCCATATAATAATGTATGATCTTCTTTTTCAGAAGGCCACTGCGAGTATTGTCATCGGACGAGAGCAAGAACTTAGTTGTCATGGTTATACCTTTATTGAGTGATTAGGGCAAAGGTACAATAAGTTTTTTCAAAAACTAAGCGTAATAAAATAAAATTTTTTCATAAGGAGCTATCTTAATTGTAAGAATTTGTAATAGAAGTTGAATACCATAGTCTGCGGCGGACTCTGTCACTCGTGACATCTGTGATAAACGCATAGGAAAGAAAGGATAATATTACACTAAAATCCTTCTTTCACGATCCGTTTGATCGGGAGGAAGAATCGTTCGATCAGGCGTAATTCTTCCGTTACGATCTCCGCGGAGGCTTGCGTCTCGGGCGAGACGGGCAGGTCGATACCGTAATTGGTTCTCAGCCCCTCTGGAAAATCGATATCCGCCGTATAGTACTCGTCGGTGGGGACCAATGAGATATTCGATACCACGCCGTTTACCACTCCAAACTCCTGATCCGGGAAATTGGAGAAACGGACGATCGCCCGCTGGCCTCTCTGGACTTTTCCCGAGCGTGCTATCGGTATGCGCACCTTCCCCACCAGCCGGCCCTCGCCTTGCGGCACGACGGTGAAAGCCACCTCTCCGGATGGGATATATTGGTTCTCATTCCAGTACTTGGTGAAAGTCACGACACCCCCTACCGGGGCGATGAGGCAATAACGCAACCTCCACTCGTTCATGCTGTTCAGCAATTGTTCCCGGGCGGTCTGTAATTCCTGCCGTAGCGTAAATTCTTTCTCGCTCCGCTCCAGCGTCAGATCCAGCAAGGATTGCTCTTGCTCCCCGATCTGTATCCGGAGATTCTCGGCCGAGGCTGACGCCCCTTCCAGCGAATAACGGCTTTGCAGCAGGGAAGCCCGTGCGGTCTCATGCTCGTAGGAAGAAATCACGGACCGGCTATACAATAATGAATCCCGGGCGTATTGCCGCCTTGTCAAGGCGAATTGCTCCGAGAGGGTCTTCCGCTGCCGTTCGGTCTCGTTATAGTAAGCCTTATACAACGCTATCTGTTTGCGGATGGAGGCCATTTTTTGCGGATAATAATCGATCTCCCTGTAATTGACGCAGGCATGGAGCGCCGACAGTAGTCCCGAGTAAGCCGCTTGCATATCACCCAGCGATAGCTCCTTGTACTTTGATAATGCCTTGTCCAGGCTATCCACGTCGCTTCCGGATCGTTCCAACGCCTTATCCAGATAGATGGCATCGTCCGTGTCGGCGTGATTCTCTATGACCGCCAGCCAATCCCCCTGCCTTACCGGACGATTATCCCTGACGAGCAGCTCCTGTATCTTCCCCGCCGCCCGTGTCACCACCGCCGTTGCGGGATGTTGCCCCGTCAATGTCATGTCAGCCGTGATCACGTCAGGATACTTGAAGAAACAGCTCCCCACCAGCAACGCTACGACCACGAGGAATAACAGCGTTATCCCCCACCGTACGATCCAGGCCGGCACTTGCCCCATCACCTCCTGTACCTCCTCGCTACGTAACTCTATATCTTTATTATTTTTCATAAGGTGGTTTATTTCGTTTGGTGGTAACTACGATAATCCCTCTTTTCCCTTTTGGACCGTATATAGCAGCATCAACACCTTTTAGGATAAAAATTTCTTCTATTTCGGTCACAGGAAACGAAAGTATATCATAATTTTGATATGGAACGTCATCAACGACAAATAAAGGTGGCTCATAATTTTTTACAGGATCCGTTTGGAATGAAATGGCTCCATAATCTTGAATAAACACACATTCCTTATACACATGATCTACTACATACCACGAAATGTTAACACTCCCCAATAGATAAAGTAAGGACCTCATATCCTGTATATGCCATTGTTCTATGTTTTGTCGATAGATTACACGACTGGATGGCAAAGATCCAGAATACAATCCATTATATTTTTGTTTTCTTCTCATGCTTGCGATAATAGAAACTTCATCGAGATTTACGGTTTTCCATATATCCGGATTTGGTTGTGATAAGTTTTTAATGGGAGTAACCTCTAATGTCATAGCTATTAAATCCCAGGCCAAACTCAATCGTGAGGGATCTGAATCTATTTGGTTCTTAAGTGGAAGCAATCCCATTCGGAAGTCTGGAGGCAATGACTGGAAATCAGTCTGTTCTTGTATGTTTAGTACGACACGGCCACACAATAGATTCTTCATAGAATCTACTAAAGCGAACGAGGATATCCCTTTTGGAAAATGTTTTTTGTCAAAAACTAAATAAGAATCTTTAGGATTCCAGACTTTTTGGAAAAAAATAGAATCTTCCGATTGGGCCACTAAATATAATAATTTCATTGGCACTTCCCTCGAAGAGTTGATAACGGATAAGAGCCATTGTTCTTTATTTTCAATTATTTTAAGACCAAAGCCATTTTCACTCATCATTGGCAAATAAAAATTCTTACGGATTCTATCTCGATTTTCGCATTTTAAGATATATCTTTCTCCTGGATTTGCATAAATATGAAAGTAGCCTATTCCGGGCAATAGCGTTTTCACGGATTGAACCGTATCCCCTCTCTCATTTATAATTACTCCAGTGATGGATATCTTTTTCTTGTCAATTCCTTCCGCTGTAAAAACTATTTTACATGAGATATTTTGAAGAATAGATCCACTTTCAGGATAAAACGTAACAATATAGTCGGTCTCCCGTTCCGATGCAGAAACGGGAGATACCAAAAAAAGAATTTGGATAATACTAATGATAATAGATTTCATAAATTTATATATTCATTAGTACCGGCAAATCAGGTAAGCGACGTTCAGGGCACACTTCTATGTTGGGAGAACAAGTTCCATAGTTTCTAGGGCAATTAGTACCATCTCGAAAATTTCCACATGGATCAGAAATGCCAAAAGCCGCATTACATGAGTATCCTGTTGCTCCACAATTTGTATTACGCTCGTTACAAGGCCGTCCTCCTATAAGTTTAGCCATTGTAAATTCATTTAGACGGCTTTTTTCAATCACTTTAAAATTTTTCATAACGCAATGATATTAAGTTTTTAAATAAATAGCCTTTTTATTATAATCTTATTCAGCTATTTTGTGACAAATGAATTTTTATAAATTCTTTGAGAGAACCCTTAAGGTATGTACATGTATCATAATGTTTATCTTTAAATATATTTTCTATCCGTTTATGGGGGCAACCTCCAAAACAAATAGGAAGATAAGGACATTTAGAACATGTTTTATCTTCCAGTGGATCTGCGGCATAGAGGTATCGGTTAAGAATTTTCTGATCTATGGATTGAATAGTTCCTTCTGAATCCAATTTTGCTATGGCATATTTTTGATCGCCTATAATTTCCCAACATTTATATAAGTATCCTTCTGGATCTATTGTAAATGTGTGTTTATTTCGAATAGAACATTCTGTAAAAGAGGAATCTGGATATCCACATAAATTGGTTACGATACCTCTGTCATAGTAGAGCTGTTGTATAAACTCAGATTTCTCTTGTCTATTGAAAAGTAAAGAACAAGAAGAACTTGATTTAGAAGAAGTAGATGTTATAAAAGCAGGATAAATTCCAATCAATGGGTTGCTCTTATATCGTTGTAATATGAAAGAATATAAAGTTATAAATTCAGAAGAATTCTCTTTATTCATATTTACTCGTATACTAATTCGTATTTCTGGGGCAGAAGATGCTAGCAAGTCTATATTCTTTATAGTTCTAGAAAAAGTATCGTTTTCATTTTTTGTGAATTTTATCTTGTTGTGAGTCTCTTTTAATCCATCTAGCGTAATTTGTATGTGTTGTAACTTCATCTCCTTAAAGAGTTTTATAATATCCGGTGATATCAAGAACCCATTAGAGATTATTGAGAAAGAATAATTTTTATCGGGAATCAGAATCATCTTACGATAAAGTGATTCTATTTGCTTAATGCCTAGAAGAGGTTCTCCTCCAAACCAAACTACGTGAATATTTTTAATGTTTTCATATTGTTCTATGAATTTAATAATTGAGCTTATGACCTTTTCTGTCATATAAATATTACGTTTGCAATTTTCAAAACAGTAAGAACACGAGTAATTGCAATCCATGGTTGGAGCTATCGTTAGATTTAAGATATTGATGGAGCGTCCTGCTAGGATAATACTTTTATACAGTAAGAACTCATCCCGATCATTTTCAGTGATCATATGGTTTTCTTTCAAAGTTTGATAAAGTTCATCACATCCCAAGTCTTTCTCTTGTAAAGGTGTATGTCTATTCTTGTTGACTAATAAAATCTTATATGTATCCTCTGCTATTTCGATCAAGGCATTAGACAATGTATTATATGCATAAAATTTACTGTCTATCTCAAATAGGAATGTGTACATTGATATTTTCATGGTATTTGCATATTTAGATTGTTAAGTGATTAATTCCCCAACTCCAACTGGTTCTTCACCAACTTATAATAAGTCCCCCGCAAGGCCGTGAGCTCCTGATGCGTCCCTTCCTCCACGACGCGTCCCTTGTCCAGCACCACGATCTTGTCCGCGTCACGTACCGTGCTTAGCCGATGCGCCACGACCACCACCGTCCGTCCTTTGTAGAAGGCGTGCAACTGCTCCATGATCTCCCGCTCGTTGTTGGCGTCCAAAGCGTTCGTGGCCTCGTCAAGGAAGATGAAGTCGGGATTCTTGTACACCGCCCGGGCGATCAGGATACGCTGTCTCTGCCCTTGGCTCACTCCGTTTCCCTCCATGCCGATCTTCGTATTATAGCCCAACGGGAGAGAATCGATGAAATCCCGGATATTCGCCACCGTCACGGCATGCAGCAGGCGTTCCTTGTCCACCACCTCTTCGCCGGGGGCGATGTTGTTGGCGATCGTATCCGAGAAGATAAAACCATCCTGCATAACCGAACCGGTCTTGCTACGCCATACGTGAGGATTCAAGTTCTTGAGGGAGGTATCGCCGATCCTCACATCCCCCTTGTTGGGGTTGTAAAAACCGAGCAGGAGTTTCACGATCGTCGTTTTTCCGCTCCCGCTGGCCCCCACGATGGCGGTCACCCTGTTATGGGGTATCGTCAGGTTGATATCCTCCAGCACGTAATCCCGGTCCGCGCCGTCATAGCTGAAGCTGAGGTTTTCCAGCCGTAGCGTCCTGTCATCGGGAAGAACATTCAGCCTTATCCCGCCTGCCTGTTCCTCGTCCTCCTTCCCGTGTATCTCGCCGAGCCGCTCCAGACTGATCTTCGCGTCCTGTAGGGATCGTGAGAAATCGATCAATTGCTCGATAGGCGAAGAGAGCTGCCCCACGATGTAGGTCACCGACATCATCATACCCAGCGTCATATCCCCTTGCACGACGGCCCGCGCCGCGATGAAGGAGATGAGTATGTTCGTGGTCTGGTTGAAAAAGACCGCCCCGAGTTGCTGATATTGTTGTAACGCCAACCCCTTGATCCCTATCTTGAAAAGTTTTACCTGTATCCGTTCCCATTTCCATCGCATCTTGGTCTCGCAATTATTGAGCTTGATCTCCTGCATTCCGGTGATGAGCTGGAATAGGTTGCTTTGCTCCCCGGCCGCTTGCGAGAAACGCTTTACGTCCAGCTCCCTCCTCCATCTCATGAAGGCGAGTACCCACGCCACGTATAAGCCGTTACCCGCCAAGAAGAGTCCCAGTATGGTCCAGTCATAGTAGGCGAGCACGAACCCGAACACGATGAAGTTGACAAAAGAGAAGAGCGTATTGATGGATGTCCCGGTCATGAAAGCCTCGACGCGGTCATGGTCTCCGATGCGCTGCATGATATCGCCCACCATCTTGGTATCGAAGAAATGCAGGGGCAGGCGCATCAGCTTGGCGAGGAAATCGGAGATCAAGGCGATATTGATCCTCGTGTTTACGTGCAGCAATATCCAGCTCCGTATGAAGTCCACGGATAGCTTGGCGATAAAGATCACCAATTGCGATATAAGGATCAAGGTTATGAAACCTAGGTTGTTGTCCCGTATACCGGTATCTACCAAGCTCTGCGTGAGGAAAGGCAGGATGAGTTGCAGTACGCTGGCTGTCACCATGCCCAGCACGAGCTGTGCCATCTCCCGCCTGTAGGGCGATATATATCGGAAAAAGAATCCGAGGTTACGTTTCCTGTCTCTCTCCTCGTCCTCCATCCCGTAGAACTCCGGCCCCGGTTCCAGCAAGAGCGCCGTCCCGGTATCCTGCCCGTCCACCTTGGTACTGACCCAGCACCGCTTGAACTCCTCCCTCGTATAGGTGATGAGTCCCGCCGCCGGGTCCGCTATGTAGAACTTCCCTTTCCTTATCTTGTAGCAAACCACGAAATGCCATTGGTTCCAGTGCAGTATGCAGGGTAGGGGACATTCCTTTTCCAATTCCTCCACCGTGATCCGCACGCCCTGTGTTCGGAACCCGATCGCTTCCGCCGCCTCGCTGATACCCAGCATGGAGACTCCTTCCCGTGTGATGAAGGCTTTCTCCCGTAAGTTCTGGATCGAGTACACACGACCATAGAACTTGGCGATCATACGGAGGCAGCTAGGACCACAGTCCATAGAATCCAATTGCTGATAATGTGGAAACGATCTTAGCATAAATTAAAACATTAGGATATAGACATGATTTAGTTCTTATTTCTTATACTTGATCAGCATTATGACGGGATTGGAATCCTCATTCAATTTCGTCGCGATTTCGTTTAGCCTACCTTTGAGCTTCCCTTCTTTATAAGCCTCAATCAGTTCAGGCGCATCAAAGGGATACCAGTTCGCGATATCTTGATTAATAGATGAAATCCAATAGATCGGTCTTTGATATAAAAAATCAGTATTATATATTTGATATTTGAATATAGAATCTTCCTGTTTGTCGTATACCAACCTACTCACCGGTATTTTTCTCGTTTTAATATCGAGTTTTTTTCTACGGTTCTCATAAAATAATAACGGCTTGTCACCTCCTCTACAAAAAGAAATATTTCTGTATCCATGGAATATATAGAGGGTGTCCTCACGATAAAAGGTTTAATATGACCATTTGGCGAATAGGAATATAGGGTATCGGATGAGAGATTCATAAGTATCCAATTATCGGAAGTGGCGGTTGTAGCAAAAAAAGTAGGAATTACTTTTTGATCATTATCTCCGAATATAACCAGTGTTTTCTGTTCTTTAGAAGGAATTGTAATTTTCTGGATAATACTTCCGTCATACTTTGAGATAATCAAATGATAAGGCTGTTGGTCTGCCACCATTCCATAGCCTTTGTTATCATAAGTGATCAGATTATCCTTGTCATAATTAAAAACCTTAAGGTAGTCACTTTCGGGGTCTAGGAAATTAAAGCTTCTTTTAAAGTCCCCGTCTAAATCATATACTGATATTTTCCCTGTATGTGTAACAAATAGCTCATTGTTTTCCTCATCTAGTGTAATTCCTGCAATCCCCGGATATTCCTCGACACCTTGTCCTAAACGGTTTATTTTCCGTATAGCTTTTCCCGTTTTCCGGTCAAAAATGAATATGTTCCCGTCGTTTGTGTTGTTTTTTACTATTATAAATTTTTCGTCGACATCCATGACATTACCATGTGTGATAAATTCGTCAGTCGTTTCCAGCGCAATATATTCCACATCCATAATATCCTGAAGGATTAGCTCCTTTTCTGGGTAATCTTTGCTAACATTGATCGTGACAAGCTCGTCTGTCGATTGCTTATCTTTTCCACATCCCGCTAAGGCAAAGAGGAGGACTACTGAAATTAAATTTACTTTCATGCTAGTATTTATTTTTCTTATGTTTTATCAGCATAATCACCGGATTAGACTCTTCATCCAATGTAGTTGCGATCTCTTTCAGTTTGCCTTTCAATCGTCCTTTCCCGTAAGCCTCGGCAAGTTCGTGGGCTTGCAATGACTGTCCGATTACGAATTCCGGATCTAAAGGTCTCGACGTCATATCCACTTCTCTTTTGCTGGTATAATCACCATTGTATATTTTAGGTATGAATAAAGAATTTTCCAGTCTATCGTACATCAATCCGGAAATTGGAAACCCTCTCCCTGTTTCAAAATTAAATTCCGCTTTCAACAGGCTCATGAAATAATAACGGTCGGTAAAAACGGTTGGTATAAGAAATACTTCAGGAGGATCCATGGAGTGTATGGAGGGGGTTCTTACGATAAGGGGGATTGTCGTATTAGCATCCGGCAAATAGTGGTATATGGTATCGGATGATGTCTCCATAAGTACCCAATTGGTATGATCTGGAACTATTTGATACATGGCGGTTGGTACTGGAGCGGCCCAGTTCTCCCAGTTTTCCCCATCTCTTGCGACCGGGCTTTTAACTTCATCAAAAGGAATTGATATTTTCCGGGTGATACTTCCATCCTGCTTGGAAAAGATTAAATAATATGGAGGTATGGCGTTTGACGGGTTTTCCAGACTATTATCTGGTACATAAGAGATCAAATTATCCCGGTCGTAATTAAATGTATTTATATGAGATTCCGTACCTTCGGCTTTGAAACTCCTTTTAAAATTTCCGTATAGATCATATACAGAGATTTTACTTCCGGTATAGGCTATAACAAATATTTCCTTGTTTGCCTCATCCAGAACAACCTCCGTAATACCTACATATTCCTCGCCACCTTGCCCTTTCCTGTTTATCTTCTTCAAGGCTTTGCCGGTTTTTCTGTCAAAAACAAACAAATTCCCGTCGTTGGCCCAGTTGGTTATTAATATAACTTCTGCACCAATGGCCATTACTTTGCCTTGGGTAACAAACTCATCATTTGTTTCCAACGGGATGTATTCCACATCCATGAAATCCTGTAGTGTCAATTCCTTTTCAGGATAATTCTTTGTAACATCAACTGTGATGAGTTCATTTGTTGATTGTTTATCTTTTCCACATCCCGCTAACGCAAAGAGAAGGATCGCTGAAATTGTGATTATCCATTTCATTATTCTTACGATTTAAGGTTAAACACTTAGGGCGATACATTCGCTCAATCATGCCTAATTACAAAAATAGGTTATTTTTTCTCGATATCTCTTCTTTTTGCTCAAAACTTATAGCGGTGAATGGAATTCTATCCGTTATTTACATAATTTAGGCAAAGGCTTAGCAATGGATGTTGTTTCCTCTCGCTATCTTGCTATCTTGTGGGTCACTTATCAAAAGGTCGAATAGTTCGTTTATTTCCGGGTCGTTGATTCCCAGATCATCCTTTTCGGACTCCAGATGCCAGCTGACCCATGTTTGTCCTTCCAACTTATCCAGTCTTCGCTATCTAAAAAAGCGATATACTCACCTTGGGCAATCTCCAAACCTGGGTTACGGGCAGCGGACGCTCCCTCGTTCTCTTGATGAATCACCTTGATACGATCCTCTTTCTTAGCGTATTCGTCAGCGATCTTTCTGGATAAGTCGGTCGAGCCATCATCCACCAAGACAATCTCCAAGTGCAGATCGCCTTGGTACATCAAGGAATCTATGCATGTGGTCAAATATTTTTTGCTTCTTGGAAGGCCCTTGTATAATCACCGTTACCGGCTATCAGCAAACGACTATTAGGATGAGCTTCTAAGACCATATGGAACGCTTTGATCAAAGAACTCACACCCTTTATTTCGTCAATCCGATCGGCAAAAAAAATAATTGTTTCTCAATTTTTGTATTATAAGAGACAGCCTCCATTGGATTCATAACCATTAGGGATTGGTTTGTTTTTTGTGTTTTATTAACATGATTACCGGATTGGATTCTTCATCTAAACTTGCGGCAATTTCTTTTAATCGTCCCTTCAACTTCCCTTTTTCATAATCCTCAATGAGCTGGGAAGCCTCGATACTTTGCCAAGATGCGATTTTATCGTCTACAGGAAGTGATTTCATATTCACCGCTCTTTTCTCAGAATAATCGTTGTTATATACAATATATTCAAAAATAGCCTTTTCTTGTTTGTCATATAATAAGTCTGTAGTGGGAAATCCCTCATGTGTCTCGAAGTTATATTCTTTTTTAACCGTTTCCATAAAATAATAGCGGTTAGTAAGAATCCCTAGGAAGAGGAATACTTCCGGATTCATGGATTGTACGGATGGGGTCCTTGCTATAATCGGTATCATTTTATGGTCTGATTGGTACTTATATACTGTATCGGATGATTGTTCTACAAGTACCCAACAATCAAAATAGGGAATTATAGGATTATAGTTATCAGGGATCACGTTGTAATATATATCCTTTGCTTTATCAGAATAGTTTACAGCCATTGATATTTTTTCTTTAAATGGAATCTGGATTTGTTTGGTTGTTCCATCCTGTTTAGATATAATAGTAAAAGCAGGCTTGTCTGTTACCCAATAATTATTAGTTATTAAACTTGTTTGGTTGAAATTGTATAAATGAAAGAAATAGAGTTCATCACCTCGTTTAAGGCTTCTTTTAAAATTCCCATCTAAATCATATACTGATATTTTCCTTGAAAAATGATCGAGTACAAATATTTCATTTTGTTTTTCATCAAGCACAATTCTTTGGATGAACGTATATTCTTCTCCACCTTGCCCTTCTCTATTTATTTTTTTTAATCCTTTTCCCGTTTTTCTGTCATAGATAAAGATATCTCCATCTCTGATTCGGTTTCTGGCAAGAATAATATCCTTTCCGATTGCTAGGACAAGACCTTGGCAAATAAAATCGTCCTTTGTTTCCAAAGGAATATATTCGACATCCATAAAATCTTGAAGAATTAGTTCTTTTTTAGGGTAACTTACCGTAACATCAACAGTGATAAGCTCATTTGTCGATTGCTTATCTTTTCCACATCCCGCTAACGCAAAGAGGAGGATCGCTGGTATTGTGATTATCCATTTCATTATTCTTCCGATTTAAGGTTAAACACTTGGAGCGATACGTTCGCTCAATCATGCCTAGTTACAAAACTAGGTTATTTTTTCTCGTGATCTCTTCTTTTTGCTCAAAACTTATAGCGGTGAATGGAATTCTATCCATTATTTACATAATTTCGGCACAGTCTTAGCAATGGATGTTGTTCACCCTCGCTATCTTGTGGGTCACTTATCAAAAGGTCGAATAGTTCGCTTATTTCCGGATCGTTGATTCCCGGATCATCCTTTTCGGACTCCAGATGCCAGCTGACCCATGTTTGTCCTTCCAGCTTATCCTGATCATTCTCTAGCTCATAATGCAATGTGGGAAGGTGGAAAACGACTATAGTCGCCTGTTGGAAATATTTCCTGTCGGTGGTTATCACCCAATCAACGGGTACATCCTCTATTTTCAACTGTAGATCTTCCCCATTTATCGTGTTGAATACGAGCATCACTTTTTTACCAGCCTTTATTTGGCAATCTACGCCTGCTACCCAATCAGACACACGCCAATCCGTATATTCTTTCAGCCCGGCTTCTGCCTTGTAGTAATAATTTCTGCATCTTTGTATAGATTCCGGAATCATTTGCCCGCAATCCCTCCAAAATCGATCCAGATAATGTTTGTGTACTATGTATGAGGAATCTTTTATGTTGGGAAGTAGTGTGAATGCCTTAGAATAAAGCCTGAGGATGTTTACATACCACCAGCTTCTCAAGTCAACGCTCGTCTTAGAGGAAACAAATTGATCAGAGAATTTAATCAATCCCTCAGTAACTTGAAATAATGATTTCAGCCTTCGGGCTAGGCTTGTCGTATGCATGACCGATTCTTCGTTCTGGCGGTAATAATAAAACTCAATGTTGGTGATAACCATCCTCTCCGCTTGGCAAAGGACGATGGGACACCATAACTCATCCTCATGCATGATGCCTTCCTCAAAACGAGCCTGTATTTTATGCAGATATTTCCTATTGTATATGTATTTGAAGGGCATGGGCAAATAGAAACAAGTTTTGACTAATTCTATGAAACTTTCTTTACCGGAAAGCAATTCTTTTATAGATCCGTTGGAAATACATTTAAAAGGTTTATCCATACTTCCGTCTTGATGACATAGCCACATATTTCCCATCACGACATCGGCATGATGTTTCACCGCCTCATCATATAAAAGAGATAATGATTCATCTTTAATCCAGTCATCACTATCTAAAAAAGCGATGTACTCTTCCGTGGCAATATCCAAACCAACGTTGCGGGCTGCGGATGCTCCCCCGTTCTCTTGATGAATCACTTTGATACGCTCCTCTTTTTTAGCGTATTCATCAGCAATTTCCCCTGACAAATCAGTCGAGCCATCATTAACCAATATAATCTCCATACGAAGGCCACCTTGGTTCTTCAACGAGTCGATACAAACCGTCAAATATTTCTCCACGTTATATATCGGGATAATGATCGATATGTCGATTTGATTGAGCGTATCCATATAGTATCAGGTTCGTTGATTATTATTTACATTCTTGGAATAAGGATTTATAAAATGCGATCATGTTTTTCCCGAATACTTCCGAGGAATATTTCTCCAAATACCGTTTGCGACCGTTCTTCCCGAGTCGTTTCGCTTCTTTCGGGTTCTGTAATAGGTAGACGATCTTCTGCGCTAACAGGGAGGTGTCGATCTCTACACTATCAGGAGATACTATTAATGGTACTTTCAATCCGCAAGATTCGTCTACGACCTCGTTCAACCCGGATGTGGCGGTTGCGACGATGGGTAATTCATGCATCATCATTTCGACAGGTACATAACCAAAAGGCTCGAATAGGGAAGGTACGACACCGACATCAGCTAAACGGTATAACTCAAAAAGCGAGGTTTGATCAACGAAACCAGTGAAAGTTATTTTGGAGAAGATAGGATTGGCTTCGGAGAAAGAATTTTGATAATCGCCATCACCAACTATCCATAAACGGCAATTGGGGCTTTCTTGTAAAATTAATTGAAAGGCTCGAATCAAGAAATGAGTTCCCTTGATCTCTTCTAACCGTCCGACAAAAATAATCATTTGTTCTTCTGGGTACAAGTGCCATTTTTTTCGTAATCTCTTCTGGTCAACTTCTTCTTTTATCTTGTCGCTCATTCCGTTTGGAATAATTATTATACGATTTATATCTACTCCATAATCGTGATACAATAATTCTTGCATATAGTTTGACAGGCTGATCACTTGATCCATTCTTTCATAACATGTCCTTTCCTCCTCGAATGATTTTTGGATTAAATCTTCCAATTCATTTGTTTCTTTTTTTCGTAAGATAATTCGAAGTTTTTCTAAGTTATCATGAATAACTGAACTCCATTCAGAAAAATGAGTGACAGTAATCACTTTGCAATCAAATGCAATTTTTAGTTCTAATGCAAGTGATTTATCTCTGTATGAATTTAAATGAAAAACTAGATTTTTTTGGTCTTGAATATAATTTCTGAGTAGATAGACAATATTCCGAGAGTAAACTTTTCGTTGTTCTTGATCTAGAAGATTCCATTCTTTTGAGATCGGCTCTGGGAAATACCAGTATGAAACATCTTTCACTTCTTTTTTTTCGATTTGAAGTTGGTCACATAATATGTGAACTACATGGATGTGGATACTATTACTTTTACTTCGCAAGGCGGTAATCAATTCACGAATATAGGTACCTACTCCGTATAAGCCACCTCGACTTTTGTTCGAGAAAATATATAGATTAATCATTTTTATGGTATGTTGATAGAATATACTTACAACTTATATTATAAAAGCTGTTGCCACGAAGTCTCAATTGCTCCAAGGGCAGTCAATCTATACATGCCCTCACCTGCATAACCACCAGATAACCCCATATTCTCCAATGTTAAACTAGGTTTAAGCTTCGGAAATATTCTGTTCGACTCTAATTCTCTAGTGTGTGCACGCAAAAAAAGATATATGTCTTGTTGTTCATTTGCTGATAGATCATTTCTATTATTTTTGATACTCTCTGTGATAAAAGATAAACATTCGTTGCTCATTTGGCTTTTGGCACGATGAAGCCAATACCATCCATATCCAATCAATCCTTCATCACGACTGTAATTAGGGAAAGGGTCGTGAATGACGGCTCGGTACATCCGCTTATCGAAATCCTCAAATAAATCTTCCTCAATCTCAATAAGATTATTGTAGGATAAATAGTTGATCCCTACCCCAATACCAGCTATGCCTTTCTCATAATCTGGACGATAATTTACATGGAGCTGTTCTTGGATTGCCATGATCAAATCCCATGCATATTCTTCGAATAATGTTTTTCCTGTATAACGAGCATAATGGAAGAAGAAAATAGCTATTCCTAACTTGCCATGTAGTAATCCTGGGCATTTTGTTAATGTCCCATTTAAAAGAAGCCAATCTGCAATTTTTGTTAGTTCCATAATAATTACTCTAGGCAGTTACTTCTTTTGTTTATATTTTGCAATCATAAGAACTGGATTGGATTCCTCATCTAAGCTGGCTGCAATCTCTTTTAATTTGCCTTTTAAATTCCCATTTTTATAGGCATCAACTAGATCAGGTGCTTCTAATGTTTTAACAAAGGCTATTTCTTTATTTATAAAGGCTATTCCTCCATAACCCAAACTTACAAATTCTTTATGCACATAATCAGCATTATAAAGAGAGTATTCATAGATAATATTTTCTTTCATATCATACATTAAATCTGTTCTTGGAAGTCCTACCCGACTTGAAAAATCATATACTTTTTTTACTGTCTGCATAAAATAGTAGCGATCAGTAAGAACTGATGGATATAGAAATATCTCGGTTCCCATTGATTGTATGGAAGGAGTTCTTGCTATAAAAGGGACAACTCTTTTATCAGTAAAAACCCGATATATCGTATCTGATGAGTGATCCATTAAAATCCATGAATCATGAAATGGAACAAATTCTTCATTTCGAGGTCTTGCAGATTTAGTCTGTTCCTTATTAATAATTAAACTGGTTTTTTTCTTGTCATATGGAATATGAATTTCTTTGATAAGTCTTCCGTCCTGTTTTGAGATAATATAAAATATGTTTTTGATTTCATCGGTAAATAAATTGTCTCCATCATTACAGATTAAATAGTCACTTCCTAAATTGAAAACCCGATCATAGGATGCCCCTTCTATATTTTTAAAACTTCGTTTAAAATTACCTTGTAGATCATATATATATACTTTTTTAGATCGATTATCAACTACAAATAATTCTTCATGTTCTTCATCTAGGGTAACTCGCAAAAGAAAGCTATATTCTTCGGAACCAGAACCTTGCCTATTTATTTTTCTAATACCTTTCCCTTTTCGGTCAAAAATGAATATATCACCATCTGAAGATAATTTCAGATTTCTGACAATAATCATATCCTTACTGATATCTTGCATATACCCCATAGTCGTAAACGTACGACTGGTGTCTAGCGGGATATAATCTATATCAAATATATCTTGGAGAGCAAATTCTTTTTGAGGGTAATCTTTTGTGACATCTATTGTGAGCAAATCTTTACTTTGTTGCATATTTACACAGCCTCCACTCAAAATAGAAAGGAGGACAGATAATGCTATAATTTTATTTTTCATTACTTTTTATATTTTAGAATTAAAGATTCTCACAATTTGGATTATGAATATTTACATGACAAAGGTTAGTTTGCCCAATCATTATTTCATAATCAGAAGGAGACGGACATAGCCATTGATAAATACATGCATTGCAAGGCTCTTGATTGCGTACTCGCAGCCAAGATTTTCCTTCTTCTATTTCTTTCTGTATTAACTCAAAAATACTATGAGTACATATGTTGCCTAATGCTGGATAATTTATATTCGAATGCACATCTCCATTTGGCATTATGTTGATTTTCCCAAAGTCATTATTATTTATCATTTGTTTGATAAAAAAGTCTTTAATGGACATTGATGTAGATAATATATCGCTCTTTTTTAGAAAAACATTTTCTTTGAAAAAATCGATATTATACCCTGTGTATATTGGATTAAATTGATATTTGTCAATTTGATATTCTTCGATAATTTCCCAAGCTTTTAGATAATCATCTAAAGATGCTATATCAAAAATAAGTTCAAATAGATTATTCTGATCTTTTAACGATTGTGTAGTTATGATTAATTGTTTTATATCTATAGGAAAATGAATATGTATTTTGTATAAAAAAATATTTTTGCATACTGATGCTGGAATTGCAAAATTAATATAATTGCATATTATTTTTTTTGACGAATTATATTGATTCAAAAAATCAACAAGCTTGTCAAATTTAGCAATGTGTTTTAAATCCCCACTGATGCTATATGTTATATTATCTGGCATTGACTGCAAATAATCAATTAGCTTATCTTGATCTAAGATATGATCAAGATGAATGATTATTTCGTTTAAAAAATGCAATAAGTTGGCATTTTTTATAAAATTATACTTTTCGTTACGTTTATTGCAGAAATTAGTATGTGGTAATATTTGTATAGGTTTCCCTTTAGATAAAGATATATCTATAATATCTCCCATGTATTTTTCTCTTAAATTTGTAATAAAAGAATGTATATCATTTTGTCTATATTGCTCATTTTTCAATATGGTAACACCGCAATTTTCATCTTGAAGTAATTCTTCTAATAGATTAATTACTTTTTCATTATTAGAGATTATGGTTTCTTTGTCTAATGTGTTATACAATAACATATAGCCATTTGCAATGTTTATATGCACATAAGGCTCAATCATAAACCAATAGTCACTTGTTCTTTCCATTACTCTGTTATTAAATGATTAATTATTTGAAAGAATTCACTAGGACATTTTTCCAAATATGAAAAAATGCGATTTAGTTTATCTTCAAATGTTTTTTGATTCTGAAAGTCTGGACAAACAAATTCCTCTACACCTAGTTGATCCAGATTATCCAAACTTAATAAGCAAGTGGAGCAAGCTCTTCCTCCGTAGCAATATTGACAAACTTTTTTGCAGTGTACATAATAAGAATTGTACCTTTGTACAATTTCAGGAATGTTAATAAATACATGATCATTTACTTTGCCTAAAAAGTTTTTGTAGCTAACTTTTTCACAAGGTAACAAGTTATTGTGCGTGTTTAAGAATATTCTTGTTTGAAAGGGCAAACAAGTTCCCGTTGGGAAGGAATCTATCAAATCATACAATAAGTAGAGTGTGTTTGAAAGATACAAATTGAGAGAATAATGTTTCAAAAACTTTTTTGATTCATTAAATGGGATCAATCGATTACTTACTATGGGTAATACGTCAGATCCTTCCTTTTGGAATTCCTTCTCGCTTATTTTTCTGGAATGAAAAATATCATCAAAAATATTTTTTTTATTAAGATTTATATGATCTGAGCTTAATTGTGATATTCTTGGAATTTTACCATATCTATTATAAATGAACTCGTAAATTCCTTTTATGGAATTGCGATTATTTAGTACTGCATTAAAATTCACATATTTATCGAAATAACTAGGATGTTTTAGTTTTATCATATCGGTATTCATTAAAACATCATGAAATGAATTTTTGTTGTTGCTTGCATAGGTACGATAACTATGAGCTTTTTCGTTTCCATCAAAACTGATTAATAACTCTATATTATTTTCAACTATAAAGTCGATATATTTGTGTATTAAGGTGGCATTTGTTGTCATATTGAACATTAAGTCCAATTTTTTGTTTTTGTTTAAAAGTTTCGCTTCTTCTATTATTTGTTGTATAGCAGGAAAATTGACAAGTGGTTCTCCCCCAAAAAAGCTAATTGTTAATTTGGTCTTTTTATGTTTTACATTGAAAATGTATCTTAGGAAATTTAAAGCGTATTTTATATTTATATTTTTGGATTCTTTTTTTGAGAAGTTGTATAAATCACCTAGTGAACAATATTTGCATTTTAAATTACAATAATCTGTTATTTCAAATACAATAACTTTCGTTTGAGTGATATTTTCCTTTATGCTATTTTCGCTAATATTAGCTTTAAATTCAAAAGGTTTTGCTTCTCCAAAAAAACCATGATTTACAAGATAAGAGTATTTTTTCAAATAATAAGCATCTATATTTATATCTGTCGACTTTTCATGAATTTTTTTTAATTCGGGATGTATTAACATAGATAGTATGCGTTGGGTATCATACAAATAGAAGTTGTTATTTTCAGTGGAATGTATTATTGATTTCATTATAGTAGATTAATTAAACAAAAAGTTCATTCTATGCATTACATTCAAAAAATATTCAAGGTCGGTAAAGACCTTGAATATGACAACTTGGAGTCTTTGTAATAAGATAATACTAGTCGTAGATGTTGATAGCAGTAGATTATGAATACTTATCAACAGTTGCATTCGATATGCTGGTATTTGGAGAGCAGCCATCAGGACAATCAGATCCACCTTTTAGGATTCTCATTTCACGTTTCTCCAACTCATTCTCACTAAGCTTATTCAGCTTTAATTTTCCAAGGATTTGCTTTTTGTCTTTTTCCATAACTATTCGTTATTAGATTGTTAATAATTTGTTCTTTACAGAAGTAATATTACAAATGTATAGTATTTAATGCGCAAAAACAATAGTCTATTTGGGCTTTTTTTGTTTTTTTTGCGCAGAAATTCACCTTCTTAGTAGTTTCTTTATGATCCAACTGCGAATTGTACTTTCTGCGATATCGACCATGGAAGCAATTGAGCGGATGCTTTTACCTTTATCTAATAATATTTGTATTTCACACATCAACTTTTTATTGATTTTTTTGGGGGAGCTATGTATTGTTTCATTTGGAAAATCGATCTTTTTTTCTTTGTATGGGTGTAGGAGGTTACAATGGTTTGCTCTTTCGATGGCTTCTTGTATAGAATGAACATTCAATTTAACGAATAGGGCCTTGATTTGATTTTGTATCGTATGTTTACTACGACATAAGGTTTCTGAAATCTCATTTGAATTTAGTCCTTGCCGGGAAAGATTTAATAAAATTCGTTCCCGCTCGTTTAGGAGACTCATTGTATGTGTGCTCCAAGAACCGACTGCAGGTTCATATTTTTCATAAGTTAGCGAGTTTTTGTAATGTAAGTAGAAGCCGTTTTTTTTATATGCTACACTTTCTACAGAACAGATTAAATAGCTTATTTTTTCATTCTTCCAAACAGGAATCATTCTTTGGTAGAGCACTTGTGATAGTGGATCTTTAGTATAAGAGTTCTTACGAATCAAGCGGACTGTACATGAAATATGATCTATCTCATTTCGCTTTTCATGTAATGCTTGTAGGTGTTGAGGGATAATTTCTAAAAAGTTGTTCCATAAAGATAGATCTTCAGGATGGATAATCAGAGGAAATAAATCAAAGTTAAGTTTCATAGCTTCCTTTACAGAATAACCACATAGTAATAAATCATCCGGTTTGATATAGATGAAACGTTTTTTTGATATATCTAGTACGTAAAAACTACCAGTAATAACCGCAGAAAACATTCTACAATATTGAATCAGAAGAGGTTCTTGTTCTTCTGAAATTTCAATTATATTATTTATATATTGGTAGATCGACTCTTCAATGGGGTTCATAACAACATCTATTTATCAGTTATTTTCTATTAGTTTAGCCAGCTGCCGAAAAAGTAATGTATGGCAAATGACTTCTCTATCTTACTCTCTACATTCTTGGTTGTTTCATTGTTTATGATTGTTTTTATATCTGTATAGGTTAGAGGTGCTATTAGTTCTGCTGGAATTAATGTCACACGCTTTTGATAATTGCTGTTTTTGTATACTTGAGTGGTCATGCAGGGGCCTGTTGTATTAAGAATCAACTCGCAAAGATCAGAGTACATGTTGCTATTTTTCTCAGTACAAAATACAGTATCGATCAGCTCTTTGAAATAAGGATGCTCCGGAACTGTCGCCATAAAAGCATTTCCAACAATGTAAGGCACATGGATACGGAAAGCGTGAGCTTCCGGTTCCAATCCCATGGCACATTCTGTATTACATAATATAGGAGTGATATTTTCCGTACATTCATAATCCATGTCTACATATAGACCACCAAACTTATAAAGTATTAAATACCGGATTGCGTCCCAACGTTGTACATTATGTGGAAAAGCATTATAGGCCGGAATAAATTCCGGATAATAGGTTTTCAAAAATGTCTCTATATCATTTTTATTCCAAAACCGATACTCCCAATCGGGATTTAGCTCTTTCCATGATTGGGAAATCTCGACTAAAGAAGGAGGTGGTCCCGCTAAATCCTCATAGATCTGATGAATGATCTGTGGAATTTTAGGATGTATATGATTATTTCGGATTGCGGTGACAAAGTGCTCTTTTAAGTAAAAGTATTCTTTAGGCATATACAGTTCCTCGAAAGATGTATTATATTCTTTGGTTTGTGAATATAAATCGGCTTCTATGTCCGGACAGATGAAAGATGGATGAACAATATGGTCGATTTCCTCGTTTTTGATGTTTGTAAAAGGATGATTCTTTATGGCATGGGGCGTTTTGTCATTATATGCGATCTTTGTTATTAAATTTTTGTTTGGAATGATCGATAATCTATTATTGATAAGGTTTGTGTAAGCATATTTGGCCTCCCAAAAACCTTCATTGTCATGATTCGCCATATTGAAGAGTCTGTTCCAACGATATTGGAATGGAGCGTGAGAGGGTAAATTTGATAAGTAATCTAATTGTTTAAAAAGGTCGTACTTGTTTTCGTGAAGGCAGTGCTCTTGCCAAACTCTTCTCCAACCAGCCCATCCGGATACGTGGGTTAGGTTTGAATAATAGAAAGTACCGTCTCCCCTGTTTTTCCCGAATTGGTAATTGCTTCCGGATATGTGTCCGATGCGTTCATCGTGTCTGAACTTTTCCAGCAATGTCGTACAAAAACCAAAGAATGAAATGGAAGGTACACAATCATCTTCTAGAATGACTCCTTCTGGCTCTTGCTCGAAGAACCAAGAAATCGAATCAAAACAGTGTTTGTCGTATCCTTGATTTTTTTCCTGATATAGTTTAAATACTTGGCATTCCCAGTCAATGTGGGAAACAATGAACGTTGTTTCCTTACTTATTTTACGCTGTGTGTCATTAGTTGATCCATCTACTGCGATATATAGTCTTCTCGGTTTCACCACTTTGATGCGATCAAATACTTGCTTTATATTTGATCGATTAAAAGCTATAAGGAGAATCGCTATTTTGGGGTCGTAGATTATCATAATATGTATTAGTTCTTGATTAATGACAAACTTAGTATTTTTGTTAGGTTACGCTTAGAATTCCTAATAACATAGTTCAATGCAAGCATTCAGGAAAAACGTATCATTGGGGGCACTGTACAGTGATTATCACAATAGTGATGGATCAACTATATAATACTGTTTAATCCTGAAGCTTGCATATGATAAAGAATAATACCTAATTATTTTGTATGATGAATTCTCCCATAAGCCAACCTAACTGATGCTCTAACTTTACGTAAAATCGTCCTGTACTCTCATTGTTTAAAATGATAGTTATACATTCTCCTGTTTCACCAGAGATGTTGTCTTCCATTATTACAGTACCTTGTTCGTCGGTTATAGTGATGGTTAGGTTTTCAAGCGCATTCATAAAATCCACACTCAAAATGTTCCCTTGTATGGATAATGAAGGTGGAAGAGGATTAATTGAGCGATAATATTTATCCCCCCATTTCCCTCGTGTCTCAACCGGATCTCCATAGACCAACTGCACAGAAAGAAGAGCTATAAGCCCTAATAAAATAGCAAATCTTTTTCTCATGGTATTAAATTTTCTTGTAGGCAAATGTAAGACTTTAAGGATGAACTTGTTTTTATAAAACTGCACATTTTGTAATAAAAATTTGTGCAGTTTTGTAAAAAAATAAATGTGAAAGTGTTATATATCAAGTATATATCTATCAAACTCCTTAGCCGGAACATCTTTGTTGAATGCTTTTTTATATAATCGCTTTCGTAGCATCGTAATATTTGTATCGCTACAACATAACAATCGAGCAATAACTGTTGGCTTTACTTGTATCTTTAGTAGATAACATAAACGTTTCTCTGAGATGGTTGATCCGGGTAATGTTTTACTTAATGTAGAAGCAAGCGTAGGATAAATGAGATCGATTTTATCGAGAAGAGCTTGCCAGTCTTCCGGGGCCGGTGTCCAATTTTTCTTATCATGGAATTGTGCATATAATGATGAATTTTTAAAAGCTATCTCTTCCGCACGGTTTTCTTGAATATGCTTTTTATGTTTGAGTGATTGTATCTCATTCTCCAAGTGCGTGCGCATAGTATTCAAACTCTCTATTTTCAAGTTTTGATCTTGTAAATGTTCTTTCAAAGAATGTAAAGTTTGCTCATTCAAGGCTATTTGTTCTTCATAGTCGTGAATCTGGTTTTCATAGATGGACAATCGTTCTTTGTTTTGGATATCTTTTTCTTGTTGTCGAAGAATTAGCTGACTTTTTTCTTGTTTGTGTTTAAAATAAGCATAAGTTGATAGCGAAATTACTAAAAAACAGACTATCATAACGATTATGATCCTCAAATTAGATACCGCATTCTTGGCTTGTTCTTTTGTTAGTTTTAGTTCTGTCTCTTGATGATCATAAAGTGCTTGATATTTCCGGATAGATTCCATTTCTCCTTGTGCATGAAGAGAATCATGCATACTTGTATATTTCTGATCTAACAGGACGTATTGCTTCCAGTCATTTTGCTTATAGGCTATTTTTTTGAGGGTGGCATATGCGGAAATACGTGTGTCTAGCCTTGTCGTTTGTTCTTTGCAAATATTCAAATAGAATAAAGCGGAATCTAATTTATTTACTTGATTGTAATAGTCTCCTAATGTCGCATGAAAGGAAAAATCGATATTGTCAGAAAAATTATTCGCTTGCATTCTATCCAAAAATGATTTCATTTTCATTAAATACTGATTCGCTAGCGAATAATCTTTCTTTTCTATATATAAATTTCCTAACTCCGAATAAATAGACCATTCATCGAAAGATCGTATTAGGGCAATTGCGTCTAAGTAGCAAGCGATTGCGCTATCAGGAAGTGCTAGCATTTGATAAACACGGCCTAGATCACGTGAAGCGTAAGCTTGACCGATAGAATCGTTAATCGCACGAAAATTTGAGACAGCTTTTTTCTGGAAAGATAACGCTTTTTCGTAGACATCTTGAAAAGTGTAGAGTATTCCAATATAGTTATTTACTCTTCCCAGTAAAGCGTGATCTTTTATCGATTCTTCATCCCGTAAGGCTTTTAGATAACACTCTTGGGCCTTTAGTGGATGGTTCTGATCTTGGCTGATTCTTCCCCTATAATACCAAGCTTTCGCTTTTCGTTCCAGATCGTCTGTTTCCTCATAATAATCCGTTGCGATCGTGATCAGCGAGTCGGTTTCATGCTTAACAAAAGTTTTGTCTTGCGCTTCCGTCAGCAATAAATAATAATGTGCCTTATCTTTTCGGGATAGGTTTTCTTTGTTCTCTATTTGCTCAAGGAGCATTAAGGCGCTATCCGGATGTTGGGGCATAAGGTTCTCTATTTTTCGGAAGTCTATGGTTTGATGGCCCATTCCGTCGCAAGAGATCCATATAATAGGTATTAGAATTAACAGGAAAACAATGTTTTTCTTCATCTGCGTATTATTTGTTGGCGATAAAGATAATACAAAAAGGCGAGGATATTCCGGCTGGAAAGTCCGACTTTTTTGAACGGTTTTTATTTATGTTGTAAATGCATTGAATAACAGATTGTTACGCTAGGTGTAAACTGTCTGTTTATGGCTTGTCAAATGAATAACTTACGGTTTGTCAAGTGAATAACTTACGAGTAGGGGTAGCCGTAAGCTTACGAGTTGGGAAATGATTAGTTATTCACTTGAGGAGCCTTTTGGGGGAGAAATATACTTCGATGCCACTTGAAGTATATCTTCTCCGGGCATAGGATATATACTGTATCGGCAAAGTAAGTATATCTGGATAAAAACATGACTTTTTCACCCAACCAGCCACTTCTCGATATTGCGGGTCTCGGAAGAGAAGTTCACGCCGATCTTGAAGACTTCCCGGTCGTCTCCGGCGAAGGGTAGGGCGTAGCCTTTCTCCTCGATCTGCCGCAGGGCCTCCTTGGCGGTTCCGTTGAGCTTGAACTCCATGATATATACATAGCGATCGGTTTGCAAGACGAGGTCTATACGCCCGTTCGAGGTATGGTACTCCACTTGCGTGTACAGGCCGACCAGCTTGAAGACGATGAAGAGGACGTTCCGGTAATGCAGCTCCGTGTCTCGTTCCGGCTTTTGCCCGGCGATCACCTCGTAGGGTGTGTCGGCGAAGAAGCTTTGGAGGCGGTGGAAGAAGGCGTCGTAATTGCCAGACCGTATCTCCCGAACGAACTGTCCGATCTCGAAGGGGGTCTTAGAGGCTTGTATGCTCGTATAGAAAGGAAGTAGGTATTTGACGAAACCTTCTTCCACCTCCTTGTTCGGGAAACCCAGTCGATAAATGCCAAACTCAGGATCATAGCCCTTGATGGTAAGATACCCGCTTTGGTAGATGACGGGTATGGGATTGTTCGAGGCGGAGTCGATGCTGTTGAGCACGTCGGCGTCGGTTTCCGTGTTGGCCATCTCGTAGAGGTCGTAATGGGTGTGCTTGAGCAGCTCCACGAGGTAGGAGGGTGTTCCGGTCTCGAACCAGTAGTCTCCGAATTCCATCTTAGCGAAGGTATTCAATAGGCTGAATGGATTGTATATACCCTCGGACTTGGCGGTGAAATGGTATCCGTCATAGCGTTGCTTGAGTTTTAGGCAGGTTTCCTCGTAGGTCGTCATTTGGGTATCAGCCAGTTCCTTCACTTCGTCTTCCAGATAGGCATGTATCTCTTTCTCTGTGATGCCGCATATCTCGACGTACCGATTATCCATCGACAGGTCCATGAGGTTGTTGAGGTCGCTGAACACGCTTATCTTGCCGAACTTGGTCACACCTGTGAGCAGGGCGAAACGGATGGCCCTATCCATGGTCTTCAATACGCCGTAGAAGGGTTTGAGCATGTTCCGGAGCCGGTTTTGCATCTCCTCGTCGTGCAAGTTCTGTAGCAAGGGCTTGTCGTACTCGTCTATCAGGATCACGGCCCTTTGTCCGGTTTTGCGGTAGGCCCGGTCGATGATTCCGGCGAAACGGAGGGGCAGGGTCACTTCCGAGGGACGTGTCCCATATTCGTCTTCGTACCGGGACAGGATGTCGTTTAATATCTTGTATAAGCTATCCGGAGAGTCGTATTGGGAGATATTCAGGTCAAAATGGAGGATCGGGTATTCTTTCCAGTCCTTTTCCAGTTTCTCCATGGCCAGTCCTTCGAACAACTCCTTTTTCCCTTGGAAGTAGGCCTCCAGCGTGGACAGCAACAGGCTTTTCCCGAAGCGCCGGGGGCGGCTGAGGAAGTAATACTGTCCGGTAGTAACCAATTGATAGACCAAGGCTGTCTTGTCAATATAGAGATAGCCGTCCTTGCGAATTTTCTCGAAGTTCTGTATGCCGATGGGATAAATTGTCTGGTTCATATCGTCCTATATTTTATGCGACTTATAAGCAAAGTTACATAAAATATAGGAGAGGAACCGTATCTTTAGAAGTAAATTTTCAACAATAATATCTTACTATGAAGTCGATTTGTAATTCGCTGATAATAAGATAGATAAATATGCTTGTCGGATTTCCGTAAAAACACGTACATGTTTTCACGGATTCACGTACGTGTTTTTGGGAATTCACGTACGTGTTTTCCGAAAAACATGTACGAATAAAAAACAAGTCTGGAAAAATAGACAATAAGTAAGAAGTTTTTTACTCCTTATACTTAGCCACCATAATCACGGGGTTGGATTCCTCATTCAATCCCGCTGCGATCTCATTCAATCGGCCTTTCAGCTTACCTTTCTCGTAGGCTTCCACCAACTCATTGGCTTCTAGTTTCTTTATGAAAGCGATCCCATCGTTATTGATGATCTTTAGTATTCCGTGTTCGTACCACATATTAACGGGTGTCTGATCTACGAAATCGTTATTATATACGACACACTCAAAGATAGCGTCCTCTTGTTTATCATATACCAAGTCGGTTCTGGGGAATCCGGTTTCTTTCTCAAAATCCCATTGTTTCTTTGTTGTTTGCATGAAATAATACCGGTCGGTAAGAATACTTGGATAAAGAAATACTTCCGGGGCCATAGAGCGGATAGGTGGAGTCCTTACGATAAAGGGTTTGATAGAGTGATCTTGCGAATAACTATAAATCGTATCTGTAGATGGCTCTACTAAAACCCAACTTCCATTTTGGGAAATTAATTCGGTATTACGAGGTCCCGCGGCCCAACCTCCTTTCGATAAAAACGGTGATATCTTATGCTCATAAGGGAGTTCGATTTCCTTGACAATGCTCCCGTCTTGTTTGGACAGGAGCCAAAATGCGCTTTTTCTCAGATTTATATAATTGCCAATCTCATCGTAGCAGATTAAGTTGTCTTGATCGAAATTGTATGTCTTCCCGCTATTGAAATTAAAATCTTTATCGTACTTTAAAGTTCGCTTAAAGTTTCCGGACAGGTCGTATACGATAAACTGGCTCGAGTAGTAGTTGTTGATAAACAGCTCACCTTTCTCCTCATCGAGGGCAATAGACCCGATATTCGTGTATTCTTGGCTACCTTGGCCGCTGCGGTTGATTTTTCTCTGGCCTTTTCCGGTCCGGTCGAAGATAAATATATCTCCGTCTTGTCCGTTCTTGTTTCTAAGGATTATGAGATTTTTGCCGATGGCTTGCATGCTGGCTGAGGTTATGAATTCCTCATTCGTTTCTAATGGGATGTATTCCACATCCAAAAAGTCTTGAAGAATCAGTTCCTTCTTCGGATAATTTGCCGTGATATCCACGGTTAAAAAGTCGTTAGCCGGTTGCTTGCCACTTTCGCATCCCGTTATCAGGAACAGGATCATCGCAGAGATTGTGAGTATAAGTTTCATGGTAGTATGTTTTTAAAGGTGTTCTTTTAGCAAACATATGCTTTTCTCACTGTCAGAAAAATATTTTATACATCTTATTTTCGTGAATGTGTTGTTTAACATTATCTTTGCAAGTCAATGAACGTGAATATGGAAGATGATTTTGATATAAGGGATGCCCGGATGCCGGAAAACGAGCGAGAGTACGAGAACGTGCTTCGGCCGCTTTCGCTCCGTGACTTCAGCGGGCAGGCGAAGGTGGTGGAGAACCTGAAGGTGTTCGTCATGGCTGCCCGCATGCGTAAGGAGGCGCTGGATCATGTGCTTTTGCATGGGCCTCCCGGGTTGGGAAAGACGACGTTGTCGAATATTATAGCGAACGAGTTGGGGGTTGGTTTCAAGGTCACGTCGGGGCCGGTGCTGGATAAGCCGGGAGATCTGGCCGGGGTATTGACCTCGCTGGAGAAGAACGACGTGCTTTTTATCGATGAGATTCACCGGTTGAGCCCGATCGTGGAGGAATACCTGTATTCCGCTATGGAGGATTACCGGATCGATATCGTGATCGATAAAGGACCAAGCGCTCGCTCGATACAGATCGATTTGGCTCCGTTTACATTGATTGGCGCTACGACCCGTAGCGGCTTGCTGACTAGTCCGCTGCGTGCCCGTTTCGGTATCAATATGCACTTGGAGTATTATGATATGGAGACGCTGACGAAGATCGTGCTCCGTAGTGCTAATATTTTGAATGTAAAATGTGAGTTGAACGCCGCTAGGGAGATCGCTTCCCGTAGCCGGGGTACGCCTCGTATCGCCAACGCTTTATTGCGCCGTGTGCGTGATTTCGCTCAAGTGAAGGGGAACGGAGATATCGATAAGGCGATCGCTTGCTTCTCTTTGGAGGCGTTGAATATAGATCGGTATGGCTTGGATCAGATCGATAATAAGTTGCTGACGACGATCATTGATAAATTCAAGGGAGGCCCGGTCGGATTAACGACGATCGCCACGGCTTTGGGCGAGGACCCCGGAACGCTAGAAGAAGTGTACGAGCCTTTCTTGATCAAAGAGGGCTTTATCAAACGCACGCCCCGTGGCCGTGAGGTCACCGATTTAGCTTATACCCATCTGGGACGTAGCCGGGTGGGGGAACAAGGTTTTTTATTTGATTAGACAGATAGATATGGCAGGAGGAATGAAGCGGCTCGCTAAAGAGACAGCCGTTTATGGATTGAGTAGTATAGTGGGGCGTTTCCTGAATTGGATGTTGGTACCGATGTACACACGTGTGTTGGCCGGAACAGGGGATTATGGGATCGTGACGAATTTATATGGTTGGACAGCCCTGTTGCTGGTCTTGCTTACTTATGGCATGGAGACGGGGTTCTTCCGTTTCATCAATAAGAAAGAGGAGCAAGAGCCGATGCGGGTGTATGCTTCCGTGCTGTATTGCTTGCTGGGAAGTTCGGCGCTGTTTAGCGTAGCGGTTTTCGCCTTATTGCCATCTATTAGCGCCGGCTTGGGATATGGCGACCATCCGGAGTATATCGGGATGATGGCGGGTATCGTGGCGGTAGACGCTTTTTGTTGCATTCCGTTCGCTTATCTTCGGTATAAGGGGAAAGCATGGCGTTTCGCCGGGATTAAGTTGCTGAGTATTTTCTTGAATATTATCTTGAATATATTCTTCTTGATCACTTGTCCGTGGTTGCATACGCACTATCCGGAGGCGATAAGCTGGTTCTATCGTCCGGATTATGGGGTAGGCTATGTATTCGTGGCGAACGTGTTTACGACACTGATAACCTTATTGCTTTTGATCCCGGATATCTTGCCGGGCATACGGGCGAAAGTAGACGGAACGGTATTGAAACAAATCTTGCGTTATTCCTTCCCGATCCTTATTCTAGGTATTGCCGGTATCTTTAACCAGACGGCAGATAAGATCCTGTTTCCATTCTTGTTTGATGATAAGGAGTATGCGAATGAGCAATTGGGTATATACGGCGCATGCTTCAAGATCGCCGTGGTGATGGTGATGTTCACGCAGGCTTTCCGGTATGCCTATGAGCCGTTTATTTTCGCTAAAAACAAGAGCGATGATAATAAGAAAGCCTACTCGGAAGCGATGAAATATTTCATCATATTCGCCTTGTTTATCTTCCTCGGGGTAATGTTCTATATCGATATCTTGAAGTACTTTGTCGGGCCGGCCTATTATCCCGGATTACGGGTGGTGCCGATCGTGATGTTGGGCGAGTTGTTCTTCGGTATTTATTTCAACCTCTCCTTATGGTATAAGCTGATCGACCAGACACGATGGGGCGCCTATTTCTCCACGATCGGATGTGTGGCCACGGTCTCTATCATCTTGCTGTTCGGTCCCTCGTACGGTTATATGGCTTGTGCGTGGGCATCGTTCTTTTGTAATTTATTGATGATGCTTTTATCCTATTTTGTAGGACAAAAGAAATTCCCGATCGAGTACGACTTGAAATCCGCGTTTCTTTATTTCGGAGTGGCGACGGTGTTATACGTGGCAGGCATGGCACTCCCGATACAGTCTGAATGGCTCCGGTTGGGATACCGTACAATCTTATTAGGCGTATTCATCGCGTTTATGGTTAAAAGGGATTTACCTTTACGAGAACTCCCGTACGTAGGACGTTTCTTTCGTTAATCGGTAGGTTCGGAGGGCTTGGACGGCGTGGCGATTGGCATCGTGATAACGAAGCGTGAGCCTTTCGTATAAGACGGATCTGTCTTTATCTTACCGTTTAGCCGGTTAACGATCAAGCGACATAGGTAAAGCCCCAGGCCAGAGCCGGGAATGAAATCATTGGTCTTCGTGAAACGCTCGAATATCCATTCCTGCTTGTCTTGAGGGATGCCGCAACCCGTATCTGTTACCGACAGGGTCACTAAATTGGCTCCGCTATCCAGATGGTATGAAAGCGTGATGCTTCCTTTCTCCGTGAATTTATTCGCGTTTGCCAGCAGATGCGAGATGATCAAACTGAAATAAGCACGGTTGGTCAAGACCATATCATTCTCCTTATCGCCTTCCACCACATAGTTGATCTCCGGCTTCTCTTGATATTTCTTTACCTGTTGCATCTCATGTATACAAAGCTCATGGATACGTGTGGGAACAAGAGGAAGGGAATCATTGCCGCTATCGAGCTGGGCGATCTCAAGGAGATTGTTCAGCATGGAAGTCAAATGGTAACAGTTTTCATAGATAATACGGCTGAAAGCCTGTTTCTCGTCCATGGAGATATCGTCGTTGGTGATGAGTTCCGAGAAACCGTTGATCGCGTTTAAGGGAGTCCGTATCTCATGCGACATATTCCGGATGAAGGCGGTCTTCATCTCCTCGCTCTCTTGTGCTTTCTGGTTCGCTATCAAGACCAGCTCGTTAGACTTCTGCAATGCCCGATAGAGGGATCTCATTTTGCCTAGCCGGAAAAAGATATAGAACACGGCGCATAAGGCTAGAAGCAATAGGGATATATATAGGTAATTCTCCTTCTTGCTTTTCTGCAATTCCAATTCCAATGATCTCTTTTCGATCACCAACTCGTTCGCCCCTTTCTCGATCTCGAGATTTTCCATTTTCTTCCGGAGTTCTTGCATACGCAAGGTATCTAGCAATACCGCATACTCTTTGGATGTCTCATAGGCCTCCTTGTACATCCGGAGGCTGTCGTAGGCGGCGGCTTTTGCGGATACATAGGCGATTACATGCTCCTTGTAAAGCGGTATTTGTTTGGAGAAATTGATCAAGGAGTCGCTGAACTCAATGAATTTCATGTAGTCCTTGATGTTTAGGTAATAATTGGCGGAAGTATAGTATAGCTCGTATTCCGGGGTGGTGCTAGCCGCCTCCGGATAAGCCTTCAATAACTTTTGGAACTCATGGAAATAAGAAGTGGCCAAATCCTTCCCGATAGCCTCGGCGCTGATGGCGAGGTTGGAGTAGGCGCTTAGCAAGTGGCGCTTGTTAGTCGCGTAAGGACGTTTGCTCATCTCCGGGATATTGGAGTATCCTAAGATCGTATTGAGATAGCGGGTTGCGTATTTCCCTCTCTCCCAAGGGTCGGCAGCGTAGGCGCATAGCATGAAATAGGTGTTAGGCAAGAAATTGTATGCGTATCGTAGGGGCAGTTTTTCAGCCTCGGTCAAGACGTTGTCGAAATATTCTTTCCCTTGCTTGAAGTCCTCCTTAAGCATGTTCTCCTCCATGACGCTGTTGCTGACAGCCATACCAAGTACATAATTGCAGGCTATTTTCTCATAGGGAGACAATTTGTCGGGTTCCTCCAGCTTGAATAGGCAATTCATGAGGACTTTCCTTCTTGGTTCACCGGATGTGTAGAATATGACGCGCGTATCTTGGATCATTTTCATGAACGATACGAGGCTGGTTCTGGCTTCTCCTTTTAGCTCCTGCTCGGCTTTGGCGATATAGACATTTGCGCTATCGGTTTGGTCCGTGTTGATATAATGCCGGAGAATCTCGGTCAATGCCGCTTCCTTATAGTAATTGTCATTCGCTTTTAAGGCTTCCTGATAGAGTTGTTTAGCGTTTACTAATATGTCATCGTTTCGTGAGATATCCATCAAGTTGGCGAGGATTTCCAGCCTTGTGCGCTCGGAGGTCGTTTTTTGCAAGGCGCTTTTAAGCGAGTCTGGTGTAGTCGTTTGAGATGAAACGACAAAGGACATAAATAATAAGCATAAATGTATTAGATATCGTTTCATACAAATAGAATCTCTTGTTGTGTTTATTGTATTACAAATGCAAATATACGTAATCTCACCATAAAAAAGCTATTAAATAGTTAGAAAAACAAACAATTGAAATATCTTTGCATAAATATGGGACAAGATTAATACCGCATGGAAAAAGGATTGCTACATAAACAGATTATGGATTTTTTTGTCCGTAATTTCGACGTCAGGCAGGACAAAGAGGATGAACTGGACACGATAGAATCTATTAAGAAGGGAGTCGAATTTAAGGGGACAAATTTATGGGTACTTATTTTCGCTACATTTGTGGCCTCTCTCGGATTGAATACGAACTCTACGGCCGTGATTATCGGCGCCATGCTGATCTCGCCGTTGATGGGACCGATCATGGGATTCGGCTTGGGATTGGGAATCTCCGATTTCGAGTTGATCAAGCGTTCGTTCCGTAATTTCGCTACCGCTACTATTTTTAGCGTGATTACCTCCACCTTATATTTCTTGATCTCACCGATCAGCGAGGCGCAAAGCGAGTTGCTTGCCCGTACGCAACCTACGGTATACGATGTATTGATCGCTTTCTTCGGCGGTCTGGCCGGAATCGTGGCGAGCTCGACAAAGAGTAAGGGTAACGTGATTCCGGGTGTAGCTATCGCTACGGCTTTGATGCCTCCGCTTTGTACGGCTGGATTCGGGTTGGCGAGTGGCAATTTGTATTACTTTTTCGGTGCTTTTTATCTGTATTTTATCAATACGGTTTTTATCAGTTTGGCTACGTTTGTTGTCGTTCGTTTGTTGAAATATCCGAAGAAAGTTTTCTTGGATAAACAACGGGAAAAGATCGTGACTCGTTACGTGGGTATCATTGTTTTTTTCACGATCGTGCCGAGCCTTTTCTTGAGTTATAACTTGATCCGGAGTAGTTATTTCAATGATCGGGTACGTAACTTCGTATCGGAGGAGTTGACTTTCCCGAATACGCAAATCTTGAATAAGGTCGTTACGGATACGAGCGAGAAAAAGGAGGTGAAAGTAGTCTTGATCGGCCAGACGGTACCGGATGAGATGATCGCTAACGCCCGGGCTAAATTGCCTAAGTATGGATTGAAAGATGTGCATTTAGTCGTGCAACAAGGCTTCGGACAAGAGGCCACGGATATCAATGAGTTGAAAAGCCTCTTGATGCAGGATTTATATAAGAATAGCGAGGAGGTGCTACGTGCGCAGACCATCCAGATAGATTCGTTAAAACGACAGGTTGACAAATATCAGAGTTATAGGCGTTTGACATCCGAGTTGATCCCGGAGATGAAGGTTCTTTTCCCCTATGTAGTCGAGGCTTCTTGCTCGAATACGTATATCGTGAATACGGAGACGGCGAAGCCGGATACGGTTATGCTGGTTTATCTGAAAAGTAAGACGATCATTAAAGATGCGGAACGTAAGAAGATCAAGGAATGGCTGTCGGCTCGTGTGGAAATGAAAAATATTAAATTACTAATCGAATAATTTAGACTAATCAGAGTAGAATGAAGTTGATGAAAAGAGTGTGGGCGGCTTTGTTGCTTTTAGCCGCTTCCGGCCAGTTATATGCCGATGAGGGCATGTGGGTGCTGAAGGAATTAAATAAGCAGAATTTGGCGAGAATGGCCGAGTTGGGTTTTACCCCATCCTATGATCAGTTGTATAGTGAGACGGATCCTTGCGTGGCGAACGCCGTGGTAATCTTCGGTGGGGGATGTACTGGTATTACGGTCTCTAACGAGGGATTGATCTTCACGAATCACCATTGTGGTTTCGGAGCCATCCAGCAGTTGAGTAGTGTGGAGCACGACTATCTGAAAGATGGTTTTGTCTCTCAAAGTAAACAGGAAGAACTTCCGGTTCCAGGCTTGACAGTACGTTACCTGAAAGAGACCGTAGACGTGAGCGATCGTATCAACAGCCAGATCTCCGGTATCGAGGATGAGTTCCAGCGTTTGTCGGCGGCTGATTCTATCGGTCGTGTGATTTGTGATTCCGTGGGAAATAATGAGTTCCTAGCGGCTGATGTTGTCCCTTTCTATAGCAATAATAAATATTTCTTGGTAGTGTACGATGTTTATCGTGACGTGCGTATGGTTTTCGCTCCGCCTAGCTCTATCGGTAAGTTCGGTGGCGATACGGATAACTGGATGTGGCCTCGGCATACCGGTGATTTTTCCGTATTCCGTGTGTACGCCAACGCGGATAATAAACCGGCGGAATACAATGCGGATAATAAGCCTTATACCCCGAGATATGTAGCGGAGGTGTCTATGCAAGGCTATCAAGATAAAGATTATGCCATGACAATCGGTTTTCCGGGAAGCACGGATCGTTATTTGTGCTCTTGGGGCGTGCAACAGCGTATCGAGAATAGTAATAAGCCCCGTATCGAGGTGCGTGGCATCAAGCAGGGCATCTGGAAAGAGGCGATGTTGGCTAGCGACGCCGTACGTATCAAATATGCCTCTAAGTATGCGGGAAGCTCCAATTATTGGAAGAACTCGATCGGTATGAATAAAGGATTGGCGAATCTAAACGTGATCGAACGTAAACGTGCGGAGGAGACGGCCTTCGCTGATTGGGTAGCGAAAGATCAGGCCCGGGGCGCTAAATATGGCGAGGTCTTGAATTTGCTGGAAAAAGGATATACCTCGACCAATAAATATAGAGAGGCTTTGACCTATTTGAATGAGGCGTTTTCTAGTGGAGCGGAGATTATTCGTTTGGCCCGTATGGTGCAATCGGTGGATATTGAAGGAGCTACCCCGGAAGAGATTACTGTCTTTTTAGAGGATCGTATCCAACCGTTCTTCAAGGATTACGAGCCGTCTTTGGATCAGAAGGTACTGGCCGCGATGATGAAGATCGCGAAAGAACGTGTATCTCCGGAGTTCTTGCCGGATATTTATACGAGCGTTGATAAGAAGTATAAAGGAAATTATGAGAAATATGCGGCGGATGTATTTAAGAAGACTTCCTTATTGTCGTACGACAAGATCGCCGAGATGTTGAGAAATCCGAAGCAATATGAGAAATTGAGAAAAGATCCGGCGGCGGAACTGAGCTTGTCCGTATTGGTGTCTATCTTCCAGTTACAGCAGTTGATGGGTGATGCGGAGTATGATATCGCTAAGGGAGAACGTTTGTATTTCGCGGGCTTGAAGGAGATGTATCCGGAGAAAGCCTTGTCTTCCGACGCTAATTTCACGATGCGTTTGAGCTATGGTTCTATCGGAGGGTATCGTCCTTATGATGCCGCATGGTACAATTATTACTCAACGGATAAAGGTATCCTAGAGAAAGAGGACCCGACGAGCGATGAGTTCTGGGTACAACCGGAGATACTGGATCTGGTTCGTAGCCGTGATTTCGGACCTTACGCGAATGAAAAAGGGGAATTGCAGCTGTGCTTCCTCTCGAACAATGATATCACGGGTGGTAATTCCGGTAGCCCGGTATTCGATAAGAACGCCCGTTTGATTGGACTTGCTTTCGACGGTAACTGGGAGGCGATGAGTGGTGATATCGCTTTTGAACCGGATTTGCAACGTTGCATCGGCGTAGATATCCGCTATGTCCTTTTCATGATCGATAAATGGGGTAAATGCCCGAGGTTGATTGAGGAGTTGAAACTGGTTCGATGAGAGAAAAAAGAGATGGGCATCCGTGATTTCCGCGGATGCCCATTCTAAGGAGCTTATAATGCCCATCGTAAGGTGCTTTGAATGCCTATTGTAAGCGCCTTACGATGGGCATTGTACTAAATGCCTAATTTAGACTTGATTGCTTTCGGTATTGCGTCCTTATGCACCATGATGTAAATCGTCTTGGCACGGACAAAGCTATCTGACATGTTGAGGTAACCGCCGAATGTATTACGTTCGGTTCCCCAAGAGTTCTTCGTGATATAATATTTCGTGCCGTTTTGATCCTTGGCGATGCCGGTAAGGTGCATCAAATGGTCATCGGTCGTGACGAACGCCTCGAAGCCTTCTTGACGGACCTGCGGGGTGACGTTTACTTCCGGGAAAGGTTTCTCGAATTTGTAGACTTCCTCCAGACGTTCCTTCTCGTCCATTTTCTCGAAGCGGGCACGGTCGGTAGTCGAGTAATCTTCCACCTTCTTTACCTCCGGGTTGATCGCCACGCCATTCTTGAAAGAGAAGCCTTTCTCGCTCACGTCGCCATCCCAGCATACCGTGTAACCGTTATTCAACGCATAATCCGCTACTTCCATCATTTCATTCAATGGTAGGTTATACATTTGCGCATGCTCCCAGTTATCGGGAACCTCTACCTCGAATTTCTGGTAATACGGATGATGCGTGAAGCTTGTCAGCTCGATATAATCGTCCATATTCAACCCTAGGGAGGCGGCGAATGTCTTCGGGGTATATTCCTTGCCTTGATAGGTGAATTTCTCCGGAAGCTTGCCTAGGTAGGTATCGAATAGGTTATCGATTAGTTTGTAATATTCCGGGCTCCGTTTTTTCATATCCACGGCGGTCGTTGCGATTGCCTTGATGTATTTTACCATCTCGGCATGATTGTGCCGGTCGGAATCGTAGTTGATACCCGAGTACACCTCTTCAGGAACGATACCTACTTGGTTGAAAGCGTTCATGAAGGTGTGGGAGAGACTTCCTTGACCGATATTACCTCTACCTTGGCGGACATAATTATCCTGCAACTGGTTCATGTATTTCTGGCGGACGATAAACATCTCGGAGAGATCGTACGTCCCTTTTCCCATACGGAGTAATTCGGACTCCATGAAAGAGGTCGTGGCGAAACACCAGCAGGTTCCCGTGGATGCTTGATTCTTGACTGGCGTGGCGGGTACCTTTACTACATCCGTAAATTGGTAGCCTTGGGCGAATGTGCTCAAGGAACCTAACGCTAAGGCGCATGATAGAATGAATGTTCTCATTGTATATGAATTTAAGTTTATATTATTATTGTAGAGACGGGGCGTGCCTCGTCTTTACTATCGGATGTGGTGATTAGAAGCCTCTTTCGAATTGGGTCCAGAATGAGTCTCCCATTTCTCTCCAGCGTAGCATCGTGGCTCCGGCGAAATCGGCGGTATATCCGGTTAGGTATTCTTTTGCGGCCTCCTCACCTTGTTGGGTAAGAATCTCTTTGTAACGGCTCTCTACGAAAGGAAGTTCTGTCTGCCCTTTCTCCGTAAAATGGGCGATAGATGCTTTCATACGATCTTTAGTCGCTCCCCAACGTACGGTGGCGAGTTTGTTGGCACGACGGAAAGCCCATACGGCGGCATCTTCCCGGTAACGGTGCTGTCCGCAAACCTTGAAGCAAGCCGGGAGATCTTTCGTCCCACAGAAGATGGGGATGCGGGGGCTTTGTCCGGGATTATCATAGGCCATCCAAACCACGCCGCCTACCGCGTCGGGCAGCCAGTCACGCAATTGGATCACGGTAGAGTAGGAGCATTGCGGCACGGCTACAAGGCGGTAGCGTTTCACGGCATCCGGTCTGAGTCCGTTTAACATGTTTACCATATCCGTAGTCATCCACGGATTCGCTACCGGGCTGATAATGGTATCTGTCTCGTTACTATCTTTTTTCTTGACGGCGACTTTCAGGTTCTTCGTCATATCATATTCCGTCCCCTCATACGTCTCGGAGAGAAGGGCCATCACGTCGGTCACGTCAACCGGTTTTTCCGGTTTTACGCTGATCGGAAGTTCCTCGGCATCATAAGAAAGATGCAAGGATGGCGCCAGCTTATTCAAAATGAAAAACTCGCGGATGCTGAAGGATTTCAATTCTCCCGAATAGTTCCCGCCGCCATAGGCCTCCCAGAAGCGGAACGGTTTCTTCCCGTCCCAGAAGCCCATGCGCTTGGCTACCTCGAATACGTTGGCGGAAGCCATGCAATTCTCCTTGTCGCTCGGATCTACCTTGGAGATACGGGGGATATTGGCCGATACGCCCACATGATCGTCGGGGATGCGGATCGCCGCCCATACGCCACCGATCTTATCCGGACCCTCGCCGAAGACCTCGAAATGCCATACCTCTTTCGGATCCGCTATCGTAAGGCACTCGCCCCAGTCGCCATATCCGTATTTCTCGATCAACTCGCCCATTAAGCGGATCGCGTCACGGGCGGTCGTGCAACGTTGCAAGGCGATTCGCTGAAGTTCCTCGATCATGAACATACCTTTCTTGTTGACAAGGGCTTTCCGGCCGGTGATCGTTGTCTCGCCGATACCCAACTGCTTCTCGTTGAGGCAGGGATAGGCGGTGTTGAGGAATTGATACGTAGACCGCGCTTCGGGCAGCGTTCCTTTTGCGATCATCCCCCGGGTTCCCTCGGCGTATTCGGTATGCATACGTCCGGTATAGACCGTGGTTGTCGTATCGTGATCGTACGAGGCGGAAGGTACGATATCCATCCAAGTGCGGTAATTGCTATCGCAGGTGTGGCTGGTCATCACGGAACCATCCGCCGAGGCTTTTTTCCCGACCATGATACTCGTACAACTCTCCGGGTTTAACACCGGCTCCGGATACTGGATCTGTTGCGCCACGGAAACGGATAGGCTGGCGTAAAGCATGATTACATAGGTAAAAAGTTTTTTCATCTTTCTTGTATTTTAAATGTTTGTATCAATTGTCCGAGAAGATTTTTATGACCGTAAATATACGATTTATTTGTTAATTCTTGAATACGATACGACTATAAGCATGGTATAAGACGGAACAAGTCTACTAAAGTCATGAAATTATATATTAGGTGAAAGTGAGAGCGTGCTAAGAAAGGCGGATTGCCCTAAAATCACTTTCTGGGCAATCCTATAGGTTATTTCAAATATGAATAAAACGAATGGCCTATTCACGTCCTCCGCCTAAGGCTTGATAGAGGTTAATAACCCCTTGGATTTCCGTGAAACGATTAGCCACTTGGGTTAGTTGGGCATTTAATAATCCTTGTTGTGCTGTGAGTACTTCTAGATAGGTTGTCGTTCCGTGCTGCATAAGTAGGGAGGTACTTTTATAGGCTCTTTCGAGAGACTCTATCTGTTTTTCAAAGTACACAGCCTTGTCACGTGCTGTATGATATTGCACCAAAGCATCGTTAACCTCGGTTCCTGCGTTCAGTAAAGCTTGCTCAAAACTCAACCGGGCCTCTTCTTGTTGCGCTTTGGTGATTTTCAGTTGTCCTAGAAGTTGTCCTCTGGCAAAAAGTGGCTGGGTGAGTGAGCCTACTGCCGAGGCCAGAAACTTACCCGGATTGGTGATGACTGCACCTGCCGAGTTAGTCCAGCCGGCCGAACCACTTAGGGTAATAGAGGGATAAAAAGCGGAACGGGCTTGATTAGTGGCGTAAAATGCACTTTCCAGAGCATGTTCCGCTGCCCTTACATCAGGGCGGTTTGATAATAAATAGACGGGTATGCCTACTGAGAAATGTTTCGGCAGTTGCTGGTTTTCCAATTCACCTCTTTGTATGGTATGAGGTGTATCAGCCAGTAACAATACAAGGCTGTTCTCTACCTGATTGATTTGTTCTTTCAGGTCGAGGATGGATGTACAGATGCTGTAGTACGTAGCTTCCATTTGGGAAACAGCTGTTTCGTTTACTATGCCTGCATTCATTAAGGCACGGGTGGAATTGACCGTCTCTTTCCAGGAGGAAGCGGTTTGCTCTGAGATCTTCAACTGAGCATCCAGCATAAGCAGGGAATAATAAGTATTAGCTATTCCGGCGATTAGCTGTGTACGTACCGCTTGCCGATAATCTTGACTTTGTGCGTAAAGAGCTTGCGCCTGCTTTTTGGCATTGCGCATTTTACCAAATATATCCAGTTCCCAACTGGCTGTTATCGGAATCGAATAAGTCTGTGTAGCCTTATGGGAGTCGAAACTGCTCACCGCTCCTTGAGGAGCGAAAGCGAAGGCAGGCAGGAAAGCTAGCTTGGCTGACAGTAAAGCTGCTTCAGCCTCCTCTACACGGAGTTGTGCGGAACGATAGTCTGTGTTGTTTGCTAGGCCATGCTCAATGAGTGTTTGGAGCTGCGGGTCGGTGAAGACCTCCCGCCAGCTCATGTCTCCCAAGGATACAGTATCCGTTTGAGCGGTGGCCTCTGAGCCGTACAGATCTGCGGAAACCTCAGAAGCCGGTTTGTATTTTGTATATATACCACAGCTGTTTAACATAACGCATGATACAGCTAGTGTGATGATATGTCGTTTCATTCTTTTTCTATAATTGTAATTAATGGGATTCTCCCGATTTATTTATGATTCTCGCGTTCGTTTGCGCTCTTTTCTTGCTCTTGCAATACCTGTAGGTCTGCCTCTACTTCCATCGGCTTGCGGATCTTCTCTTGTAAGAACTCGAAAGCGATGTAGAATACTGGTACAACGAAAAGCAAGGCCAATGTACCGATAGCCATACCGCCGACTACACCAGTACCCAACGAGGAGTTACCGTTGGCGCCGGCTCCACTCGCAAACATCAACGGAAGCATACCGAAGATCATCGTCAATACGGTCATCAAGATAGGACGCAGACGTACTTGGGCGGCGGAGTAGGCTGATTCGATAATACCCATGCCCTTCCGACGGCGTTCGATGGCATATTCCGTAATCAAAATGGCGGTTTTTGCCAATAGGCCGATTAACATAATTACACCGGTTTGTAGATAGATATTGTTTTCCAATCCGAATAACTTAGCGAAGAGGAATGACCCCATCAATCCGAAAGGTACGGAAAAGATGACAGCGAACGGGATTAGGAAACTTTCGTATAGGCATGCGAGAATCAAGAAAATCAACAGGATACAGATCGCATAGATGAATATAGTCTGTGTACCTCCGGATGCTGCCTCTTCACGCGATATACCTCCATATTCGTAGCCATAACCGGCAGGTAGGCTCTGGTTGGCTACTTCTTTGATTACTTGCTGCACCTCTCCCGTTGAGTAACCCGGAGCTGGGTTCACGTTTACGGTAATGGCACTGAATAGGTTGAAGCGGTTCTCCACTTCTGATCCCATAATCCTCTTAAGAGTGACGAACTGACTGATAGGAGCCATCTCCGTCCCGTTGCGTACGAACATATTGTCTAATGCTTGCTCATCGAGACGATATTCAGGAGAGGCTTGCAACATCACGCGATACACTTTACCGAATTGGTTATAGTTGGAAATATAGGCACCACCGCAATAGCTACCGAGAACATCCAATACGGAAGCGGGCGAGATACCGGCTCGTTTACATTTGGCGGCATCTACATCTACAGAGATCTGCGGGAAGTTCATGGCGTAAGAGCTATAGGCCATCGCTATTTCCGGGCGTTGGTTCAAGGCTCCGAGGAATTGTAATACTGAGTTATAGAAAATCGTCTTATCGCCTCCGGTCTTGTCCTGCATGTTCAACTCAATGGAGTTACCCATGCCGTAACCCGGGATCATACTAGTTTGGAAACTAAAGATCTGTGCTTCCTTGATTTGATGGAATTGTGCGTTGAGCCGGGCAATCACCGCATCGGCGGTGTGCTCTTTTCCCTTACGCTCATCCCAGTCTTTCAGTCGGATGATAACCGAACCGTAAGAGGCTCCTTGTCCGGAGATAAGCCCATAACCGGCAATGCGGGCATAATGCTCGATCTCTGGCGTACTTTCCAGGATTTTTTCTATTTTGGCCATTATTAGCTTGTTTTCTTCTAGCGTGCTACCCGGAGCGATGGACATGTTTACCATGATCGCACCTTGGTCTTCTTGAGGGACCAAACTGGTTTTTGTGGTCATCATCATCCAGACCAACAGCACAAGCGTAGCGATTAATGATACCCATACCATCCAACGATGGTGGATGAAAAACATCACGCCTTTCTTATATTTTTCTAGCACAGCGTTGAACGAGGCGTTATAAGCGGCACGTACACGGCCGTTGATACTCTTGGTACTCTTGTTGCCATCGGATGGACGCATCATAATAGCGCAAAGCGCCGGGCAAAGTGTCAAAGCCGAGATCATGGAGATACCAACGGAAGTTGCCATGGTCACACCAAACTGAGTATAGAAAATTCCGGATGTACCTCCCATGAAAGTTACAGGGATGAACACTGCCATAAATACGCAGGTACAAGAAATGATCGCCATGGTAACATCGCCCATGGCATCTTTAGTCGCTTGATAGGGCGACTTATAGCCGACGTCGAATTTCGCCTGTACCGCTTCTACTACGACGATCGCATCATCCACCACCGTACCAATAGCCAATACCAACGCAAAAAGAGTCAAGATGTTGATACTAAATCCTGCCGCAACCAAGCAAGCGAAGGTTCCGACCAATGAGACAATGATCGAGATAGAGGGAATTAACGTACTCTTGAAATCCTGCAAGAAGAAGTAAACCACTAAGATCACGAGAATGATTGCGACGATTAGGGTCTCCACCACATTATAGATAGAGGCGAAGAGGAAGTCATTGGAACTCATCATAGTCATGAAAGAAGTTCCTTTCGGCAGATCCTGCTCAAGTTCGTTCAGCAAGTTGGTGATCTGTTCGTTCACGGCGGTAGCGTTAGAGCCTGCGGTCTGGAAAATCAAGAAGGTTACGGCTGCTTTACCATCCATTTTATTATCGAATCCATAAGTCAAAGTTCCGAGCTCTACATCTGCGATATCCTTTAGCCGTAGGACTGATCCATCATTTTGTGATCGGATGACGATCTCCTTAAATTCGTTGACATCTTTTAGGCGTCCGCGGTATTTCATCGTGTATTGGAATACGTTTTGTGAGTTCTCGCCTAATTGGCCTGTTGGAGCTTCCAGGTTCTGTTCGCCTAGTACGGCAGTTACGTCTGATGGTACCAATCCATATTGAGCCATACGATCCGGCTTGAGCCAAATACGCATACTGTAAGCATCACCTAACATCATCACATCTCCCACACCTTCGATACGTTTGATTTGTGGAATAATGTTAATGTCCAAGTAGTTGGCAAGGAATGTTTGGTCGTAGCGACCATCATCACAGACTAATGCGTCGATCTGTAAGAAACTCGTCTGGCGTTTTTGAGTGGAGACACCAATCTTGGTTACCTCGGCCGGTAGTAAGCCTTGTGCCTTAGAGACTCGGTTCTGCACATTAACCGCTGCCATGTCGGGATCAGTTCCCTGTTTGAAGAATACCTCGATAGTTGCAGTCCCTGCGTTTGTAGCGGTAGAAGTGATGTACATCATATTTTCCACACCATTGATGCTTTCTTCCAAAGGCATGATGACACTGTTCATCACAGCGTTGGCATCTGCGCCGGTATAGGTAGCTGATACATTTACTGTTGGCGGAGCGATATTCGGATATTGCTCAACAGGTAACGAGAAAAGCGAAATCAGCCCGACTACCAAGATCAGGATGGAAATGGATATAGCCATAACAGGCCGTTTGATAAATATATTCCCTTTCATAATGCACTGATTTCTTTTCATTTAACTTGTGTTCCCTCACGTACCAATCCGGCTCCTTGTGATACGATTTCTTCACCGGCTTTCAGTCCGTCTAATACGACATACTCGCGTCCATCGTTCAATTCAGCTACCGTGATCAAGGATGAGACTGCTTTGCCATCCACTACTTTATATACCATTGTTTTATCCTGTAGACGTATTGTCGCTTCCTGTGGGATTACGATACAATTCTCATATGTACTGGGGATGATTACCGCTCCAGAGGCTCCGCTATGTAGTAGGCGTGCCTCGTTTGGGAAGACAGAACGGACGGTTACCGTACCGGTCTGGCGATCGATCACGCCGCTGATCGACTCGATCTTTCCTTTATGTTCGTAGATGGAGTTGTCATTTAGTCTAAGTTCTACTTCCGGCATGTTCTTCAGTGCGTCATCCATGGAACCATATTGACGGGTCAAGGATAAAAGCTGGTTCTCATTCATAGAGAAATACACATACATGTTCGAGTTGTCGGATACTGTAGTCAATGGCTGTGGAATATTGGCGCTGACTAAGGCTCCGACCCGATAGGGTAACGCTCCTACCACTCCGTCACTCGGACTTTTTACTTCGGTATAAGAGAGGTTGTTGCGGGCGTTTGTCTCTTGAGCCTCAGCTTGTGCCAAAGCTGCTTGTGCGGTGAGATAACTGTTCTCGGAGGTCTTTAGGCTGAACTCTGATACTACTTTCTGGGCATATAGCTCTTTATTGCTGTTGTAGGTTAATTCCGCCGTGGCTAAGCCTGCCTTTGCTGATTTAACGTTGGCTATAGCCGTATTCAAGGCTGCCTTGTAGGGTACTTGGTCTATGACGAAAAGAATTTGTCCTTTCCGGACTTTCTCACCTTCTGTTACGCAAAGGCGCTCGATAGTTCCGGATACCTGTGGATAAATATCGATATCCTGCCGTCCACGGATCGTGGCTGAATAAGAGGTAGAGAATTTCTTGTCACTTACTGTTATTTTCATTGTTGCATAATTGGCATTCATTGGAGCTTGAGGTGTTTGTTTGCAAGACACCAATACTGCCGTAAAACCGACTAATCCTATTAGTCTCATCCATTTTGAACTCATAACCATTTGTATATCCTTTTAAAATTCCGCGCAAAGTTAAAAGGAGATAGCTCATTTTTATATACCAAATGTGCTGGTGAAGTGTTCTGATTGTAATATCTTGTAGTATGGTTTCTCAAAAAGAAAGTATGAGATGCTTTTATAGCTTATTTATAAGATGCTTTCTGTATTGGGTAGGCGACATACCCGTGTGTGCCTTCACGTATTTCCCGAAATATGAGAGATTGGGAAACTCCAAATAATTGGCTATTTCCTTAATGGATTTTTCAGAGTATTTAAGTAGCTCGGTGATATCCTCTATGATAAATTCATTAATGATATCGAAAGCTGTCTTTCCACATACCTGTTTACATATCACCGAGAGATACTTGGTAGTGATAAAGAGCTTATCCGCATAGAAAGAGACGGAGCGTACTTTTACTTTTGATTTAGATAGTAATTCTATAAATCGATTGAATAAAAGATCGCCTTGCTTGAACATCGTGTTGTTTCTGGATATACAATATGTATCCAAATTACCTAGCAACTCATAGAATATAGCGCTGATAAGGGCAGACATGATCCCTTTCTGATAAGGATTGTCTGTTGCTTTTATCCTGGAACCAATTAATTTATGATATAATTCGAAGATTTGTGCTCCCTTTTGTCCTATTGGCAGGACTGGGTTTTGTTCGAGATAAAAAAACTTGTCTCGTGTGCCACCACCCAAGCTGACTAATCTCCTGACTATATTCATGGAGATAGCGATCCCCTTGCATTCCAAATCATCACTACCGATAGCATTGCGAAGTACGGTCAGAGGAAGGCAACACAGAACTTCGTTGGCTCGGATTATCCGTGTCTTGGTATTCACGTCTACTTGCAATGTGCCTTTTGTGCATATCAACAATTTTAATGCGTCAATCTTGACAGGCTTGGCATGGGGCACATGAGGAAGGCGGAGGCGATTGGCAAATGCTATATCTCCATCAATATAGTCAAGCACAGCGTTTTGCGATAAATCTTCTATGGTTAGCTGACGTACTAGTTCTGTTTGCATGTCTTCAGGACTTTTTCCAGTTTTGGCAAAAATAAGGAATTAAGTACCACAAACTTTGTAGGTACGCATAATTTAAGACCTTTATAACCTTAATTAAAAAATGAGCCCGGTTCGATGCCGAGCTCATTAGGAAGGGTTATGAATATCTATTTTTATTTACTGCGTTTTTTCTTTCCACGAGGAGCGTCCTCATAGAATTTACGCTTCGGTTTGTCATCGCCACGGCCGGAACGTCTACCGCCACGGTCTCCACGGTCGCTTTCCCGACGGCTATCTCTGCCTTTTCTACCGCTATCCCGTCGGTCTCTGAAACCGTTTCCGCTACGGCTACCTCCACGGCTACCACGACTGCCTTTACCACCTTCGCCTTTCGCTTGCGCCGGTTCTACGGAGATACGTCGTCCGTCTACCTCGAAGCCGTTCATCGAGTCCATGACACGGTTGGCTTCTCCCTCTTCTACCTCGAAGAATGAGAAATTATCACGTAAGTCGATACGACCGATACGAACCTTACCCGGTACACACTTATTAACCAACTCTATAAGTTGAGGAGGTGTAAGCTCGTCTGTCTTTCCAAAGTTGATAAAGAAACGGGTGTAGCCTTCTTCCGCTTCGCCTCTACCACCACGTTTGCCTCTTTCTCTTGGGGCGCTCTCGTCTACAACCTCGATATCATCGTTATCTTTATAATAGTCGATCATCCGGTTGAACTCCAAGGATACGACACGCTTGATGATATCTTCCTTATCCAGCCATTCCAATTTACGGTAGATAGAAGGCATCAAACTAGCGATTTCCTCCTCGTTCACTTTCACTTTCTCGATCTGGTCCACCAAGTTGAACAATTGCTTCTCACAGATTTGCTCACCGGTAGGCATCTTGCCTTTATCGAATTTCTTGTTAATGATTCGTTCGATCTCGCGGATCTTGCCTTTTTCCCTTACGTGGCAGATAGAGATAGCGATACCCGTTTTTCCCGCACGGCCCGTACGTCCGCGGCGGTGGGTATAAGATTCTACCTCATCCGGCAGACCGTAATTGATTACATGGGTTAAGTCATCCACGTCCAAACCACGTGCGGCTACGTCCGTAGCGACCAATAACTGGATATTCTTGATACGGAACTTCTGCATCACGTAATCACGTTGCGCTTGGCTCAGCTCGCCGTGCAAGGAGTCGGCGTTATAGCCGTCTTGAATCAATTTATCGGCGATCTCCTGTGTCTCCTTACGGGTACGGCAGAAGATGATACCGTAGATGTTCGGGTAATAATCGGCTAGACGTTTCAACGCGAGATATTTATCCTGCGCACGAACCATGTAATAGATATCGCGGATATTCTTGTTTCCCTCGTTCTTCCTGCCAATGACGATCTCTTTCGGGTCCTTCATGTATTTCTTGGTGATAGAGGCAATCTCTTTCGGCATGGTAGCGGAGAAGAGCAGCATATTGCGGTTTTCCGGTATAGCCGCCAAGATCTCGTTGATACTGTCGGTGAAACCCATGTTCAACATCTCGTCCGCCTCATCAAGAATGACGTTCTTTACGTTGCTTAAGTCAACCGTCTTGCGGTTCATCAAGTCGATCAAACGTCCCGGGGTAGCCACTACCACGTGTACGCCTCTCTTCAGTGTCTTGATCTGGCTCTCTATACTGGAACCTCCGTATACAGGGAGAACCTTCAGGTTATCGATGTATTTAGAATAATCGTTCAAATCGTCCGCTATCTGTAGGCAAAGCTCGCGTGTCGGACAAAGGATAAGCGCTTGAGGCTGATATTGAGAGACATTGATCTTTTGCAGGATCGGCAGGCCGTAAGCGGCTGTCTTGCCGGTTCCTGTTTGTGCCAATGCGATTACGTCGTTATCTTCTCCCAGTAAGAAAGGAATCACTTCTTCCTGTACGGGCATGGGCGATTCGTAGCCCATCTCTTGGATTGCCTTTAATATCGGTGCGGCAACTCCTAATTCTTCAAATGTTTTCAAAATGCGATTGTGTATATATGATAATATTCAGTGGCCGCAAAGGTACGTAAATAATTCGGATTCTATAGGATTGTTATGCTAAATTCGCTAAAAATCAGCGAACCACGGATGGTTTTTACCTATTGGGAGAGGGTGGGCACCTCGGTCGCATGCGAACCGTGTCGTTTATTTGTTAGCGAAACAGCTCTTGTCTGATCTTTCTGATAGAAATAGGGCGTATATCGTGACATGTCCTTTTTCTTGATACTATGATATAGCCGGAGGGTAAGGGGATAAAGTGGTGCTTTGGGGGAAAATAGTGCCTTTTCCAAGTGTGATAGGTGGCGAAAGACCGTTTTTCGGTATCTTGTTAATCAATAGCTGATTGCGAAATATTTCTTCCTTATTTGCGAGCGAGCCGTACTAAGTCCCGGAATATTCGATTCTCTGAGGCTTTAGATTACAATGTGTCAAAAAGTGACAGTTTGTTAGAAACGGTCTGAACGGAGATTTTCTATGGATTAAGATAAATGAAAAGTTAAAAGACTTTTTGTTGTATATATTAAGGCCGTCTTGAGCCTGTCTTGCCCGATGAACCTGCTTGTTGCCATGATGGAGGAATCAAGCACTGTGATTTGTTACCGTTTATAAATCTAAAATAGAGAGCTTATGAAAAAAGAAAGAATGATTATTGCTTTTTTGAGTTTACTTTTCCTGTTGCCGGGATGCAAGGAAGAGAAAACACAAAGTGTCTTTGATGCAGATGAGTTTGATTGTGTTGGTTGGCCACACATTAGAAAGGTTACTATTACAAATGTAAATTGTGAGGCAGAGGGAATATTCCTTATTCTAGAGGATTCTTTAGTTTATTGTGATGATGAGATAGTTATACCTTATAAAAATCACTACGGAAAACGTTTAGAAGTAGGCTTTTGTTTTGGGGATAGAAAGAGATATCCATTGTGTAAATCGGATTCCTCAGTAATTGATATTTCTGTACTTTCTGTTCGAGAATTGAATGAATAAACTTTTTAATATGATTGTATTATGAAAAAACTTTTTTAATTATTAGTGTTTTATTGGGTATATTGTTTTATCCTGTAAATGCTCAACAGCGAATAGTGGAGGGATCTAATATCAATATATCAGAGGTTCCTTGGCAGGTTGCGATTCAAACGAAAGGTGTTTTTAACGGAGGAGGGTCTATATTGGCTCCAAACTTGATTTTAACAGCTGCTCATGTGGTGGAAAAATATACTGCAAAAGAGGTTAAAGTGGGAGTTGGTAGTTCTAAATATTCAAATATTGGTGCGAATTGGTATTCTGTTTCAAATATTGTTTATCACCCTTCTTTGGATATTGCTTTATTAATATTGTCTAGGCCTTTGTCTTATTCTACAAATGTAAAAGCTATAGATATTCTTTCAGCTAATAAGGCTTCTTATTATAATGTAGGAAATATACTTCGAGTTACAGGTTGGGGGATTACTTTTCTTGTGATTGATGATCCTTTTAAAGAATGGAAAATGTCAGATGATTTAAAAAAGGTAGATCTTCCTATTGTTTCAAATTCTACTATAGGAGCTGCTAATAGTTTTGTTATTACATATGATGGTAAGCATAGTCCTTCTAAAGGTGATAGTGGTGGAGCATTGACAATTTGGGATTCTTCTTTACAGAGACATGTTGTAATTGGAACTGTACATGGAAATCCTAGTACTCAGAGAGCTTATTGTGCGTATGTTCGATCTTCCTCCTTCCTCGACTTCCTCCTTCCTTACTATCCCATATCCATCACCGGTGGTTCAGACCAAGTCTGTTCTTCTTCAACATTCTCTGTAAGTTATCCAAACTCCACAGTTACTTGGTCATGCACGGGGCCTTTGCGAATAACCTCGCAAAGCAATACTTCTTGTACGGTCTCTTCTACCGGTAACGGACCTGCCGTATTGAAAGCCACAATCAAGAGCGGAAAGTAATTAGTGGAGGCTATACCTCTTGTATGATCACCTATCGGAACACTGTGAATGGAAACGATACATGGTGTACGAGCCATTCCGGAAATATCTTCACCATCGAGTCTGATTATAATTTGAGTTCTTATGAGGTTCGGTTGCTGAGATATCCGGGGTTGAATGTGGTTATGACGAGGACCGCCTCGAAAGGTGATAATGATCTGACTAATATGCTCTCTCCGGGTTGGTATACAATGGAAGCTCGTTTGTTGGGATGCAAGAATGGAGATTGGGTAACTACTGGTGAGGTAGAGGCTGTGGATTGCTCCTCAAATTATAGCTTTTCTTTGACACCGAACCCTGCCACCAGCCTAGTAACGTTAACTCTAAATGATGTAAATACGCCTAGTCCACGTATGGAACCTATGTTTACGACAGAAAATGGAGGTGAGTATGAAGTACAAATCTGGTCGGAAACAAGCTTGTTGAAACAATTTACTTTCGATCGTCCTATAGTTGAAATCCCTGTATCGGAATTGAGAAGTGGAAGGTATTTTGTGCTGGTTTTTGTGAACGGCAAGAAGCTGACTCAACAATTAATTATCAAATAGAACAGGCATAAACGTGGAGAATTACCGAGAGCCATCGGGTAAGTGAATCTTTTCCGGGTGGCTCTTTTTCTTAATAAAGTAATATGTCCTTGAGCCTTTCACGTTTCTTATCAGTAAGACGTAATCCTTTCGACAAATATTTCTCGGTGGAACCGTACTCTTTCTTGATTTTATGGAAAGCTAGGTCCATGAGCCCCTCGTTGGCCGTAAGGAAGACCGTAATGCTTTCTTGGGCGTCTGTGGAGAGATGTTTCACGATATCAGCTAAATGACTCGTATCGATATATTGATTGGATGTCAAGTAGTCTTCCATGATGGCGTCCCGGGGAATATCCAAGGCGGCGAGTAACATGGCGGTGAGAAACCCGGTACGATCCTTTCCGTAGGAACAACTGATGAGAATGGGGTAATTATCCTCGTTCTGGAACTGTTCCAGTACCTTGGCGAACTGATCGGTATTATCTGTCACGAATTGCAGGTACTCGTCTTCCATATATACCCCGGCGTCTCCTTTCCGCATTCGTCCCTCGATAACACGTTGGGGGGCATCGGCGATCTTGCCGACCGAGATGGGGATTTGCAGGATATTTGCTTTCGTATATTTGATAGGGGCGGTGAGGGTTTCTTGGTTCGTACGGAGGTCGATGATGGTCTTGATCCCTAGATTATCCAATCGGATGGAGTCCCATTCGCTCAAGCTGCTTAACTCGCCGGAGCGAAATACCTTGCCCCATTTCACCGTCTTCCCGTTTGTAGAGGTATAACCGCCTAGATCCCGGAAATTCTGTACGCTATCCATAACCGCCGAGCGTGCCCCGATGATCCGTGGGTATTTATCATTAAAAGAAAGGCGGAAATACTTACGTGATATATTATCGTTCGTGATGTAAGTAGCTACGCCATCCTTGATGTTGGCGTAAATGATCGGGGACTCGTTGGTGAAAAGATCCGGGTTGTCGGACACGGTCATCTTGACAATCCCCTCCATTACCGGATCGGTTTCCCATTTTATCACGTAATTTCCGATGTCATCACGTAGGCAAATAGCTCGTATGTCGGGTGCGTTAGAGGAACAACCCACTAACAGGATCACACTGGCGAATAGAGAGAGAATCTTTCCTAACATTGTCTTCTATGATAATAAGCTTTCCTTACAAAGATAGTAAAACAAGTTTTTCCCGCTTCTTCATTAATGATATTTAAGACTGACTAACATACTTCGCCGCGAACTCCTTGGATATATAATTATCATAGCTTTGGCAAACCTCGGAGGCGAGGTCCATTCCGCAGCGGATGATTTTTCCCCAAGTATCCTGATCCAGAGAGGGAAGGTCGGCATGGCGTACGTCATACTTTAGAAGTCCGTAGATAATACCCGCGTTAAAATTGTCGCCGGCGCCGATGGTACTAAGCGGCTGGATTTGCGGGGAATCGAAATGTCGTGTGAAATTACGGGTGTGGAGATTGACTCCGTTTGCCCCGTGAGTTGTTAAGAAACGATCACAATAAAACTGAATATGCTCTTTGTAAACCTCCTGTGCGTCGCTCTTGCCATAAAGGTTCTGGAAGTCCTCGTCCGAGCCCCGGACGATGTCGGCGAATTCCAGATTTTCCAGTACGGTAGGCATGAGGCGGATCGCCTCATGAGCGTGTGCCTTGCGGAAATTGGGATCGTAATAGATGATCGCTTTCCGTTCTTGGGCGTATTGCAGAAATTCTACCATACGAGTCCGCAAGACCGGGTTCAGGGAATAATAAGAGCCAAACACGAAAATATCGTCTTTCTCGATCTTAGGCAGGGGCACCTCCAGCCGTTGCGCCGGGTAATCCTTGTAGAAGATATAATTAGCGTTCTTATCGTCGTCCAGAAAAGCGAGTGATATAGGACTTTTCCCATCGGGGAAACGGTCTACGAACTCGGTCGTGATGTGGTTATCTTCCATGAAATCCCGAATCATGTCGCCAACCCGGTCGTTGCCCAGCTCGCTGATAAAGGATACGGGGACATTCAATCGACCTAATGATATCAATCCGTTGAAGACGGAGCCACCGGGAACGGCCTTCTGTGGTTGGTCGTTCCTGAAAATGATATCGAGGATGGTTTCTCCTATACCAAAGACTTTTCTCATGACTATATACTGGTTTGTTATTCGTTCTTGCTTAGCTCACGGCTCTTGGAGCCTAAGTAGCCCCCGTGATGGCGCTTGGCGTAATCCTTGTTGGTGAAATGGATACGCTTCATGGTTCCGACCACGAGGATATCGCCTATTACCGTCATGACGGTCGTGGAGGTAGTCGGCGTAAGGCCTAACGGGCAAACTTCCTTGGGAGCGCCGGTCAACAGGCATACGTTCGCCTCGGCGGCTAGAGGACTATCCGGGTTACTGGTGATAACGATAAATTTCATGTCTGGCACCAAACCCCTCGTGAGATCTACCAATTCCACCAGTTCACGTGTCTTTCCTGAGTTGGAGATCAATAACATGATATCGTTCTTGCATACGATTCCCAGATCTCCGTGTTGTGCCTCGCTGGGATGTAAGAAAAAAGCAGGTGTACCGGTCGAGCTAAAGGTGGTAGCGATATTCAAGGCGATTTGCCCGGCTTTACCCATTCCACTCATGATCAGTTTTCCACCTAGGTCGTGTACATGTTTCACTATAAGCGATACCGCTTCCTCATATCCGGGTGTAACGGGTATGTTGCGAACCGCTTCCGCTTCCTGCTCCAATAAAGAGGTGATATTTTCGTTTACCATATTGTTGATTGATTGTTTTACGGCATTCCTGCCTGAATAACGATCGCGAAAGTATTTATATTTACTGATATTGGCATCATCTATTTCAGACAATTTATCTTTTTAAGACGTTTGCGAATTCGGACTTCGGCTTCCATTTCGGGTATCCGGTATCTTGTGCCAGTTTATAACCGAGGTCGAAGAATAATTGTACTTCTTGTAACAGACCACTGTAATCATCCGTGTCGGGATGGGTCTGGTCGGTCGGTTTGTGGTAAGTTTCCGCCCAATAATGTGCGATATGCTCTTTGGCCCACTCCTTACCCTGTTTGCGGTTGTCGTTCCAACCTTTGGCGAACATGGCCGGGATGCCTTTTTGTACGAAAGGGAAATGGTCGGAGCGATAGAACATCCCGTTATAAGCGTCGGGGTCGGGCATGATGTAACGGTTGTATTTCTTCGCTAGCTCGGCTAGGGTATCATCCAGCTCGGAGTTGCCGTATCCGGTGATCGTGACATCGTTGTTCTCGCCCCATAGCGGGAAGACATCCAGATTGATTACGGCGGCTATCTTATCAATCGGGAACAACGGGTGCTCCACATAGTATTTCGTACCGAGGAATCCGGTCTCCTCGCAAGTAGGGGAGAGGAAGACGATATTCCGGCGGGGTTTCTCTTTCAAGACATTGAAACAACGTGCCATCTCGAGCATCCATGCGATGGCTACGGCGTTATCGGTAGCGCCGTTGATGATACTGTCGCCGTTGATCGGTGCTCCATAGCCTAGATGGTCCCAATGGCCTAGATAAATAACACTCTCATCCGTGTTCCCGCTACCGGGAATATAACCGATTACGTTGGGGCTTTGCTGGCGGTCGAAGGTGTTCCTCATCGAGACGGTTACCGTAGATTTCAAGGAGATGGGCTTGAAGTCTGGCGATTTAGATTGCTCGATTAGTTGGTCAATGTCGTAGCCATTATCGGCCAGCAATTGCTTGGCGGCATTGAATTGGATCCAGCCGTTTAGCGGGCAATGATAGGCATCGCTATCGCTGTCCACATACATCTTAGATTGGGCGGAAGCTCGTACGACCGACCAAGGATAGCCCGCTCCCCGGTCTTCATGGATGATCAAAACTCCTTTTAATCCCTGTCGGGCGCCCTCCTCGAATTTATACATCCAACGACCGTAATAGGTCATGATATCACCGTTAAAATAATCCGTGTTGTCGCTTCCGAGTCCCGGGTCATTTACGATAACGACCGCTACTTTATCCTGCGGGTTCTCGATTCCCTCGAAATCATTTTTCCCATACTCGGGGGCTACGATCCCATAGCCGGCGAATACCAGTTCCGCGTTGTCTATATCGATCTCCGGCTCGATCCGTGCGGAGAAAGCGGTGTAACCTTCCAACCAATCTAAGGGGATTTTCCCTTTCGGGGTCTTTAGGACCATCGGGTCCGGGCATCGTGTGCGTGAGGATATGATATTAACCTGTTGGAAATAAGAATCGCCGTTGATGGGTTTCAGCCCAACCTCTTTCATTTGGTGAGCGATATAGTTCACCGCACGGTCGGCCCCTTCCGAGAATGGTTTACGGCCTTGGCAGGAGTCATGCGAGATGGCCTCGGTGTATCGCTTTAAATGTTCCGTGGTCGCTACGCTTTTCGCTTTCTCTATATCATTACTTCCTCCTCCACAAGCGGTAAAAACCAAGGAAGTGATTGTTAGTAAACAGGTTATTATTTTCATGTTTCTCATAGAATTACAATGTTTTTTCAATCAGCCATTCACCTAAGTTGCGAGTGGCTGCGTCGAAAGCGACCCCCACTTTGACTACTTCCCGTTCGTCGGCCGTATAAGGAATCAGATAGCCTCGATCGTCGATTTGCCGAATCGCCTCTTCCGCCGTACCTCTCAGCTTAAACTCGAATACGTAGATGTAGCGAGGAGTTTTTACAATGGCATCGGCACGTCCTTGGGCCGAACGTACCTCGGCCTCGGTGAATTGCCCTAGTAGCTTGAATACGATGTAGAAAACCACTTGGTAATGACGCTCGGTCCGGTCATTCAGCTCGTAGGGTATGTCGGCGAAGAAAGCCTTTAGGCGGGTGAGGAAAGCCTCGGTGTTTCCGCTTTCCAGCTCTTGAATGAACTTTCCGATATAAAAGGGAGTCTCGGTTTCCGGTAAATGCGCATACATGGAGGCAACAAAATTCAAAAATCCATATTTAACTTCCTCATTCGGGTATCCTAACGTATATAACCGAAAACGTTCATCGTAGCTTTTGATTGTCAAATATCCGCTTTGATAAATCATGGGCACGGGATTATTGATGTTCGCCCGATCGTCCGAAAGGGATACCTCGGATACCTCTATCCCGTCCAGCTCCCGTATATCGTAATTCGTTTTCCGTAACATCTCCGCCAAGAATGTCGGGGTACCGGAAGCAAACCAATAGTCGTAAAAGACCTGTTTACTCAACACGTTCAATACGCTAAACGGGTTATAAAGGGCGATACCGCTGCGGAAATCAAAATGGTAGCCGTCGTATCGGCGTGTAATTTTCTCGATGGTATCTTCGTATGAAAGCTTATTCGCCTCGGCCAAGGCATAAAGCTCCGGCTGGAAAGTCGCCTCGATCTCGGGCAATGTCATGCCACAAAGGGCCGCGTATTGCGGGGCTAGGCTGATGTCGTTCAAATGATTTAGGTTGCTGAAAATACCGACTTGCGCGAACTTGGTGACACCGGTTATGAATACGAAGCGCAGCCAAGGATCGGCATCTTTGAGGACCGTATAGAAAGCGGTCAATAATTCCCGGAACTCGTTCTGTAGCTCTTCGTTGTGCAGGTTCCTAAGTAATGGCTTATCGTACTCGTCGATCAGTACGACCACCTTCCTTCCGGTTATCTCCGCCGCCCTTCGTATGATGGTCATGAACCGTCCGGAATAGGTGATACCCTCACCTCCGGTATCATATATTTTTTCCCATTCCCTCAACTGGCGTTCCAGCATATTCTCCAATGCCTTGCGGCTATCGTACAACTCGGCGTTGAGGCTGAAATGAAGTACCGGATGCTCTTTCCACTCGGTCTCTAGTTTCTCTATGGCTAATCCCCGGAACAATTCTTTCTTCCCCTCGAAATAAGCCTTGAATGTCGATAGCAGCAAGCTTTTCCCGAATCGCCGGGGGCGGCTTAGGAAATAAGGGACACCTTGGTATGCCATTTGATAAATGAACTCGGTCTTGTCAACATACAAATAGTTCTCTGTACGTAGTTTGTCAAAACTCTGTATGCCTATCGGTAATTTTCGGACGATATTTCCCATAGCCTTATCTGTTTAATTTACACAAATGTAGGTATTTTTTCCAAGGAGGCAAATAGATCGAAAAAAACACGTACGTCTTTTTCCGGAAACACGTACATGTTTTTTGAAAAAGACGTACATGTTTTTCCGGAAAGTCTTTCGTACCTTTGCGGGCTGATACAAACAAGAAGGAAAATGGATTATATCGCTCATACATTGCCGAATGGACTTCGCATGGTACATCTCCCGGTTAATTCCCCGGTTTCTTACTGCGGTTTCGCCGTGAACGCCGGTACACGGGATGAGAACGAGGATGAATTTGGCTTGGCGCATTTCGTTGAACACATGATCTTCAAAGGTACGGAGAAACGGAAAGCGTGGCATATCCTGAATCGTATGGAGAACGTAGGAGGGGAGTTGAATGCCTATACTACGAAGGAAGAGACCTTTGTTTATTCCATTTTTATGGAGGAGGATTTTGGCCGGGCGTTTGAGCTATTGACCGATCTGGTTTTCCATTCCCAATTCCCCAAACAGGAGATCGAGAAGGAGGTAGATGTCATCTTGGATGAGATCAATTCGTATGAGGATAGTCCTTCGGAACTTATATTCGACGAGTTTGAGAACTTGCTTTATAAGGGTCATGCCCTCGGGCATAATATCTTAGGGGATGAGGGATCTCTTCTTCGCTTTGACTCCGAGTCCGGTCGTTCTTTCATGCGTCGTTTCTACGCCCCGGAGAATATGGTGTTCTTCTCGATGGGACGAAAAGACTTCAAGAATATCTTGAAATCAGCGGAATCCGCTTTAAGCGATATCTCTTTCCCGATGGCTGAACGGATCCGGAAAGCTCCGGACCCCATCGAGGCTTGCGTACGCCAGATCCATAAAGATACCCATCAAGCCCATGTACTGATCGGTGGCCGGGCTTTCAGTATGCACGACAAAAAACGTATCCCTTTGTTCTTGTTGAACAATATCTTAGGTGGTCCGGGCATGAATAACCGCTTGAATGTCTCCTTGCGGGAAAAGCATGGCTTGGTCTATAACGTAGAATCCAATATAACCTCTTATACCGATACCGGACTAGCCAGTATCTATTTCGGGACAGACCCGAAGAACCGTGAGAAAGCGATGCGTTTGGTGCATAAGGAATTGGCCCGTTTACGTGACGTAAAGCTGTCCGCCACTCAATTAGCCGCCGCCAAGAAGCAGGTAATCGGTCAACTGGGCGTGTCGGGCGATAACCGGGAGGGTCTTTTCCTTGGCTTAGGAAAAAGCTACCTCCATTACAACCGTTACGACACCCTCCCTGAAGTATTCGCCCAGATCGAGAAAATAACCGCCGGGCAAATCCTAGACGTGGCGAATGAGGTGTTCGCTCCGGAACGGTTGTTTTGCTTGATTTATGAGTGAGGCTAATTATGGAACCTATACCCAACCCCCAACATCAAGTTATTCGGATTATGAAATTTGTGCAGTTGGTATCCGACATGCAGGAATAAATTTCGTGTAACCGATACCTTGAGGGCTAGGATCTGGTATAATCCTTTCAGGTCGCCCTTGTTGTAAAATAAATTATGTCCGACTCCTATATTGATCGAGAAGAATGGCATGGTGAATTCGCCACGGGCAGAGAGGCCGATACCGATTTGCTCATGGAGGGGCGGGCGGTAGAATCGGGGTTCTTCGCCGACTTGGATGATCTCGTCGGAATAAATATTTGCGCTTTCGTCATATTGGCCGTCTAGGGAGATACCTGCTTTTAGGAACCGGTTGAATTTGTACATCGGGTTGAGGTTGAATCCGAGGATGCCGAACTGACCTGGAAAAATATGGGCCTCATCACCTAGCATAACCCCCTTAGCACGGGTCGCACCATATAGGATGACATCGTAACTGACACGTTGCCAAAAGCTGGAGAGGTATAATTGATTTGCCGGTAAGGAACGTGCGGTACCTATCTCATGATGGCTTTCCTCGATAGGATTGAGCGTGTAGACGAGTCCGATCCGGCCACCAATCGTATTCAATCCCGCATTCGGAAGATGAGTATTTCCGTTTGAGTAGTGCGTTAAATCCGCCCCGACAAGCAGGTTGCAATAACGGGATAGTTTCGCGTTGAGGAAAAAGCCCAGATTGATATAGGCATTGATCTTAGAACCGATGATCTTATTGCGGTAATTATTGTTATCATCATACGGATGCCAACCAAATGAGGCTCCGAAATTCCACTCATAATCGAAGGATAGCCGGGAAGAAATTTTGGCGATGCGGGAGCTTTGGAAAACATACGCCGCCCAAGGATTACCAACTTCCTGCCGGTTTCCAAAGGTATTATAAGAGACGCCTATTCCTTGGTAAGTGTGCGGATAAAGCTGGCCCTCCTTAGAGTTAGGATTCAGTTGGAATCCGTATTTCAAATGGAATGAAGCCGCCTTACGTAAAGTAAGCCCGTTTCCATAGCCGTCATCTTTGAGGAATTTACTAGTAGGGGCGACATACGAGGGACGTACGTCGAATCCTATTTTGTGGATAATGGATTTATCATCATCTTGAGCTTTTACCGTACAGGTCCATATCATCATGACCGCTATGTAAAAGCTTATCATCTTGCTTTTTATCATACTTCAATACGTTTGTCTGATCACCAACACTGCGCTTTGTCTTTCAACTCGGGTATCTTGTTCTTATCGAATACAGGGCTTTTAATACCCGCTTTCTTTTGGGCTACGTAATCCTGTAATAATAGGAACGCTTGACGGCTCAACAATGAGATCGCGATCAAATTGCAGATCGTCATCAGTCCCATGGTCACGTCCGCTAGGCTCCAAGCCAAGTCTAAACTAGCCAACGCACCGAACATGACCATTCCACCGACTAATATACGATAAATAAATAAGACACTTCTCTTGGACGTGATAAAACGAATATTCGCTTCTCCGTAATAGTAATTACCGATAATACTACTGAACGCGAATAAAAGGATCGCTAAAGCGACAAACGTACTACCGATGCTACCCACCTCGTTACTCAAAGCTTGTTGCGTGAGCTGGACTCCATTGATGGAGCCGTCTAATGGCGCTCCGCTAAACAAGATGATGAACGCCGTGCAGGTACAGATAATCAGCGTGTCGGTAAATACGCCTAATGCTTGGATCAATCCTTGTTTGACTGGATGGGAGACATGCGCCGTAGCCGCTACATTCGGTGCCGATCCCATACCGGCCTCATTACTGAATAGACCTCGTTTAATCCCTTGCATCAACGCCGCTCCGACACTACCGCCTATCGCCTGTTCCCAACCAAAAGCGTTTGACAGAATGGTTTCTATAACAGCGGGTAGGCGGGTAATATTAAACAGTACGATTCCCAACGCCAATGCTATATATCCTAATGCCATGACCGGTACGACAATACTGCTTACTCTTGCGATGCGCTGAATACCTCCGAATATGACGATTAACGTAAGTACCGTAAGAATCGCTCCGATCCAAGCATGATCGATGCCAAAAGCGCCTTCCCAAGCTGCGCAGATCGTATTGCTTTGTACGGAATTAAAGGCAAAGCCAAAGGTTATCGAAATCAATACGGCAAATAATACCCCCATCCATCGTAACCCCAAACCATGTAGCATATAGTAAGCGGGACCGCCAATGAACGAGTCTTTCCCTTTTTCTTTATATAATTGAGCTAACGTAGACTCCACGAATGCGCTGGAAGAACCAAGTAAAGCGATCAGCCACATCCAGAATACGGATCCGGGTCCGCCGATCGCTACGGCTGTCGCTACACCGGCTAGGTTTCCGGTCCCTACACGGCTGGCTAAAGATACGGCGAAGGCTTGGAAAGAGGAGATATGCTTTTCCCCTTTTTCTCCTTTCCCGGCAGAATCGCCTAATAATCGGATCATCTCGCCAATCATGCGGAATTGCACGAACCTACTTTTTATCGTAAACCATACGGCGCATCCCAATAACATGATAATAAGGATGTATGACCATAATATATCGTTGACTCCGTTGATCCAATTATTCAATAGCTCCATGATTTATAATCTGTTGTTTGGTTACAAAGATACGTATCTACGAAGCAAATTCATCGAAATATTATTTTTTTATCATTTTCTTGTAACGTTTTCCAAACGGCTGTCGTCTTATAGTTAGAAACAAATGATAAGCGGGAAAGGCCACCCTGCTATATTCGGAAAAAATACGATAAAAATGAAACGGATGATGATTTGGATCATACTGCTAGGCGGTATGGTACAGGGAGCTTTTGCTCAGAACTTGGAGATAAAGGGAATGGTGCGGGACGCTCGCAACAAAGAAATCTTGGAATTTGCAAATGTGGTATTGCAAACAATGGACTCTTCTTTTGTAGCGGGTACGACTACGGATATGAAGGGGCATTTTTTATTAAATAAGATTAAAAAAGGGAGTTATATTCTATCTGTCTCTAGTCTAGGCTTTAAGACGGAGTATATTTCCTTGGAAGGCTTGTCCAAGAATATTTCTTTGGGAGAAATATCCTTAAATGATGATGCGGTATCCTTAGACGGGGTGACGGTTAGCGCCTCTGCCCAGACGAGCCATGCCGATAAAAAAGTGGTCTTCCCATCGGATCGCCAGATGAAGGCTTCGGGAAACGGTATGGATTTGTTGCAGCAGATGATGCTACCGAGAGTGCAGGTGGATTTGTTGAACAACGAGATCAAGGCCACGGGAAATGGGGTAGTCCAAGTGCGTATCAATGGCGTGAAGGTGGAACAGGATGAGATCAAGGCCTTGAATCCCTCGGATATCATCCGTATAGAATATCATGATAACCCGGGCTTACGTTACGGCAATGCCGATATCGTGCTGGATTATATTGTTCGCCGGCCGGATACGGGAGGTAGTTTTGGTCTGGACATGGCGCAAGGTATCAATTCCATGTGGGGTGAACATAATGCTTGGGGAAAGATCAATCATAAGAACTCGGAATGGGGCGCTTCTTATCGGATCGGTCCTCGTGATTTCTATGGAATGAAACGGAATAACGAGGAAGAGTTCCATTTAGCGAATGGAACGACCTTGAACCGTGTGGAAATAGGCGAACCTTCGCGCGCTCGTTTGTTCATGCATAACCTGAATGTGAACTATAGCTATCAAAAGCCGGATAAGTATATGTTTAACGCCACGTTCCGCTACCGGAATAATCATCAACCGCATTGGGATTATCAAGGAGTCTTGATGAATAAGGCGAATCCGGAGGATAAAGTGGATATGATCGATCTATCGGGATCAGCCTATCAAGCTCCTGCGCTGGATTTATATTACCAACGGGATTTGAAGCATAACCAGACCTTGGTGTTTAACGTGGTAGGGACTTATAACCAAACGAAATCGACCCGTATCTATCAAGAGAGTAAACATGAACAATTGTTGACTGATGTAAATAATGTGGTGGATGGTGATAAATACTCGATTATCGGCGAGGCTATCTATGAGAAGAAATTAACGAATGGTAATCGGTTGAGCGGCGGTTTACGCCATAACCAATCTTTCTCGGATAACAGTTATATCAATGGGCATAACTATAAGACGCATATGGAACAGATGGAGAGTTCCGTATATGCGGAGTTCAAGGGAAAGGTGAAAAAACTGGATTACTCGTTGGGTGTGACCGTGAATCGCTCGTCTTATAGTCAACGGGGTGAGGATGCGGATTATGAACGTTATACGGTGAGTCCCCGGTTGACCTTGTTTTATGCTTTGCCCGGGGAGTCTTCCATCCGTTTGAAATCAACGATGGGGAATGTGACTCCTTCTTTGGGTGAGTTGAGTGCGATTGACCAAGTGATCGATTCCTTGCAAATACAGCGGGGTAATCCCAACCTGAAGTCTTATATGAGTTATTATACGGAATTGAATTACGAGTTTCGCAAAGGTCTGTTTTACGTGAATGCCTTGGGCGCTTATGAGTATCAGCCGGACGCTATCATGGACGAGAAATATCTGGAAGGAAATAAGATCATCCAGACTTGGGATAATCAGAAAAACTGGCAACGGGTTGTCGCGTCTGCCAATTTGCGGGTCGGTCCGATCAAGGACATCTTGCAATTTTCTGTCAATGGTGGTATGAACCATTATATGAGTAACGGTAATACCTACACGCATCGATATACGAACTGGTGGTGCGAGGCGAATGTTTCCGCTACATGGAAGAAATGGTCGCTTTGGTATATGGTAATGACAAATTGGAACTGGTTTAAGGGCGAGACGATGAGTGGGGGTGAGAATATCCAAGGAATTCAACTCGGTTATCGGCATAAGGACTTGATGGTTGGCCTGCGTGTCATCAATCCGTTTACGGATAATTATAAGCAGGAGACGGAGAACTGGAACCAATACGCCTCTTTCCGCCGTTCAAATTATATCAAGGAAAGTTCTCGCTTATTCATCGCGACGATCTCCTATAATTTCTCCTTCGGCCGTAAGTTCAGCGCCGGCCAGAAGAAGGTGAATAACGCTGATAATGACTCCGGTGTGATGAGTACCGGTAAGTAAGGGAATATTTTATATCTTTGAGGAAAAATAAAATGAGATATGAAAGCGATTAATCCGAATGAGATCAAAGACAACTTTATCGAGTTGATTGGTAAGGAGTGGATGCTGGTAAGCGCCGGTGATAAGGAGAAGTTTAATATGATGACTGCCAGTTGGGGCGGCGTGGGAGTGTTATGGAACCGTCCGGTGGTGTTTGCCTTTATTCGTCCGGAGCGTTATACCCGTGAGTTTATCGATGCTAGGAATGAATTCACGATTACTTTCCTAGGACCGGAGCACCGGAAAGCCCATAGCATTTGTGGCTCTAAATCCGGACGGGAGATTGATAAAGTGGCCGCTACGGGGTTGACGCCGCTCTTTACGGAGGCCGGCAACCCGGTATTCGAGGAAGCTCGCCTTACGTTGGAATGCAAAGTGGTCTATAAGTCCGAGATCGAGGAGGCCAAGTTTTTAGATCCTACCGTTTTCCCTCGTTGGTATGATGAGAAGAACGGTAATGCGCATATCGTTTACATTGCCGAGATCTTGAATGCTTGGGAGAAATAATATCACCCAAGCAGTTCTTTCATCATTTGCTCCGTATGCGTGAGGAAATATTTAGTGAGTTGGTAATGCTCGGTTTCCTCATACGGGGTGACATGCGCTCCGGTATCATCGATGGCATAAATGTCCGCATTCGGATAAGCCATCAGGATCGGGGAATGCGTGGAGATAATCAGTTGGCAACCGTTATTCACCAGTTCGTGGATACGCACTAAAAGGGCCAGCTGCCGTTGTGGGGAGAGTGCGGCTTCCGGTTCGTCTAATATAAATAATGTATTGCGGCTGGCATAATTCAGAAAAGCGCTGAGAAAGCTCTCGCCGTGCGATTGCTCCAATAAACTCCTGCCACCGTAAGCTTTATAGGCGTAGATCCGGCTGTACTTACGTAATTCCAGTTGGGCTTGCCTATCCAATTCGGCCGCATGGTTAAAAAAGGATTCTGCCCGGAAGAAGAAATGCTTTTCCGGTTTTTGGGTCTCGATCAGTTTAATATGCTCGGGTAAGACATTGGCGTAAATCTTGTATGCCTCGGTTCCGTCATATAGCATACCCGGTTCTTCCTCATCCCTTTCCTCGTATTTACTCATCATCGCTTCCAGCAGGGTGGATTTTCCCGCCCCGTTCTCCCCGACAAGGAAAGTGACCGGCTTGCGGAAAATGAATGATTCCGTGAAACGTACTGCCGGAGCTTTATAAGGATACTTTAGCTCCTCGGGATCGCCGGCTACCAAGTCCGGGTCCAGTAATTTTACTTGCTTCAGATAGATCATACAGAATATGTTTTGTTACAAACATAGTGAAAATATCAATGGAATGAAAGATAATATCGTAATCGTTGTTGTTCGTGCTCCGGAAACTCTTCCAATAGGGATAAATCCTCCCAACCTTGTAATTTCCCTTTTTTCCGGATCATTTTTTCGATGATCCTAGCTTGTTTATAACTGACATATGGGTGACTGGCTAGTTTTTTAGCTGACAGTTGGTTGACAAATAGATGACTAATAACTGACGGGTCCACGGAAAACCACGATTTCATCGCTTCATAACGATCCTCGTCAATACCATATACTTCTCCTAGTTGTTCTACGGAATAAAATCCTCCTAATAAGTCCCTGTATTTAATGATCCGCTTGGCAAAAACGCTACCAATTCCCGGAACCATTTTAAGGGCGGTGGTATCAGCCGAGTTTAATTCGACAACCGTTCCTTGCGGCCATTTTTCTGCTTTGGGATAAGAGGGAAAATGGGGCTTTGATTCCCTTCGGATGCGTTTGGATTTCCCTTCGGAAGGGATTTTAGTTTCGTTCGAATGGGATTCTTTTTCTTTCCGAATGGAATTTGAAGGTGTTTTATTCGAATAGATCTGTGAGGAATCTTGTTTGATTCCGGTGTTTACCAATGGAACTGTTTGAAATTGGGAACGGTAGAAATCCGTCCCGATAATTGCGATCCATGCCATCGCTATTAAGGAAAGGAGTAGGGTAAGAGCCTGCCTTTCCCCCTTGGAGAAATAAAGTAAATCATGCCATTTCATAGTCTTATGTTTTGATTTGTGGAACTTCCACCGACAAAGGTAGAAGTTCCGTTTCTATTGACAAGGAATTCTCGGTATTATTTACCGGTGATCCATTTCAAGATACCTAATTCGTTCAAGAATACGATACCGATGGCGATTGGGGCCACGTATTTCATAAAGAATACGTAAGCGCCGAAAAGACGGAACTTAAGAGTCCCCTCATTGGTCAACTCGGCTTTCAATACTTTTTTATCGACACGTGTACCTACGAAAATACAAGTGAGCATACCTCCCAGCGGTAGCATGATCTTGGCGGTCAAGTAATCCAGCGCATCGAAAAAGGCCAAGCCTCCAACCGTGAATCCTTTCATCACCCCGAATGAGAGAGAACTGAAAATACCTAAGAAAAATACCCCTAAGGAAACGATCAAAGCCGCTTTCTTGCGTGTCATGTGGAACTCCTCAAGAACGTAGGCCGTAGCTACCTCATGTAAAGAGATCGTGGAAGTCAGTGCTGCCATCGCTAGCAAGATATAAAAAATACAGGACCACAAGCCACTCAGCGGTAATTGCCCAAATACGTTCGGTAACGTGATAAACACGAGTTCCGCACCAGCGGAAGGGGTGATGCCGAAACTGAATACCGCCGGGAATATCATGATACCTGCCAATACGGCGACAAGCGTATTAATGATTGTCACCTGCCAAGCGGTGGCCTGCATATTCGTATCTTTCCCGAAGTAAGAGGAGTAAGTGATCAGGCAGCCCATACCCAAACTCAAAGAGAAGAAAGCCTGTCCTAGTGCGCTCAAGACCACTGAGGAAGTCAATTTGCTAAAGTCTGGCTTGAAAAGGAAAAGCAATCCGGCCTCAGCGTTCGGTAAGGTCACGGAACGTACGCACATGATCAGCAAGATCAAGAATAAAAGCGGCATCATGATCTTAGAGGCCCGTTCGATACCTTTTTCTACACCCGAGACAATCACGAAGTGAGTTAACCCGATAAAAGCGCCCATCCAAAAGATCGGACGGAAGACATTGGAAGCGAAATCCTGAAAATCGGCCGTATAGTCTATATCCGGCTGTCCATACAAACGGCCACTTAGCGTTTGCCAAACATATTCAAGCGTCCAACCGGAGACGACCGAGTAATAACTTAAGATCAAAAACGCGGCCAAGATACCGTTGTACCCAATCCAGCACCATTTTGTACCGGGAGCCATTTTCTTGAAAGAACCCACCGTATTGCTGCGGGAATGCCGGCCGATGAAAAACTCGGTTATCATTACCGGAATGCCTAGAAATATCATGAAAAGTATGTAGACCAGTAGGAATGCCGCACCTCCGTTCGCTCCTAGCATATAAGGAAAGCGCCATACGCTTCCCAATCCGACGGCGCATCCTACGGTAGCTAGTACTACGCCCAATTTACTACCGAATGTGACTCGATTGTTTGCCATATTATTTATTGTTGCTTTTATGCTTTTAATTGTTACCTATTTTCTTATTTTCGGGAACAAAAGTAATAATTTGAATTAATTTGTTCGTGTAAAGTATAAATAATTTAGTGAAAGGAGTATGAAACGAGGACGTAAGAAAAAGTTAGCAATCTCATTGATGGATTATATGGGAAAACGAAGAGACATGAAACGGCAGTTAAAGAAAGAAGGGACAGCTGAGTTGTATGAGGTGGCCGTAAGGCATTTTTTAAGATTCGTGAAGAACCCGGGGTTCTGTTTGGCCGATTTGAATCGTGCGTTGGTGATAGATTTCATCACGTATCTTCAGGGAAAAGGATTAGCTACTAATACGGTAAATACGTATATCAGTAGTTTGCGGGCGCTTTATAATACGGCTTGCCAAGAGTCGTTGGTTCCTGCGTCATATTATCCGTTTGAGAATTTGAAACTCCGGCGTGCGATGACGGCGAGGCGTGCGATTCCCGCATCTTTGTTCCAGCAAATCGCTCAGATCAAGGTGGCGGATGACCCGCAAGTGGAATTATCGATAGATCTTTCCCTATTCAGTTTTATGGCTTGCGGGATGCCTTTTGTGGATATAGCGTACTTGACGAGGCAGAATATCCGGGGGAATGAGTTGGTATATCACCGTCATAAGACAGGACGTATGATCCGGTTGGAGATAACCAGTAGTATGTTGCAATTGATCCGGAAATATGCGGATCGGCAGCGAGCGACCGGATCGTCGTATTTGTTCCCGATTCTTCCGCCCGGGAATCCGGACCATTTGAGGTATAAGCGTAGCTTGGCTCAGCATAATGCCCGGCTGAAACGGATTGGGCAAACTTTACGGTTACCGAATCCGTTTACGTCGTATGTTGTTCGCCATAGCTGGGCATCAGAAGCTTTACGTTGCGATATGCCGATGGCCTTGATCAGCCAGGCGTTGGGGCACTCGTCGGAGAAAACGACTCGTTTTTATCTGGAAGAATTGGATATATCACGTTTGGCTCATGCGAACATGAAGGTGATAGGCTCTGTAAATCGGATTTTAGAGAAAAGGATGGATGGTTTGTGAACTTATTTATGGAATAAGGAGTTTTAGCGTTAAAATAGTAACTTTCTCCCTATTAGTTCACAAAAATACATAATAAATATTTTATTATCACAACTTTTCTGCATTAAAATTGTCAAGTTCTTTTCACCAAATAAGGAATTTAGGGGAAGCTATGTCTTTAAAATGAACCATATTCACCTTTATTGATTCACTCTCTCAACTAAAGAGGAATTTCTATACTCTACAAATTCCTCCTGAATATCAAAAACAAATAATACAATAAGCTCGTTTGGATAGGCCTATATGTAAGCCATTGATTGGCAGCTGTATAGAAACACCATAATATTTATTGGATTTCATGTACGTGTTTTCCAAAAAACATGTACGTCTTTTCAGGAAAACATGTACATGTTTTTCTGAAACGTTCCGTGTGGTCTATTGATATACTATATAAACGACAATAAAATGTTGTTTAACGTTTATTCTCCGCTGACGTTTTTGAAACGCTAAACCTTATTCCATAAATAAGTCCACGGGCCATTCTTGCCGTTAGTTGATTTTAGGAAGTTGGGTCTTGAGGGGGCAGAAGGGTGAGAAGATATAAGATTAACAACCATAATGAATAAGAAAGAATGAAGAAGACGATTTTCATGCTATTCTTGTTGGCAGTCCCGTTTCTTTCGAGAGCGCAGGGGGTACCGGCCGAAGGGAAAGGCTCCATGATTGGGATCAAGAGTAATATTTCTTATTGGGCTACTGCCACGTTTAATTTGGGGGCTGAAGTTTATCTCGCCCGTCATTGGACGCTTGAGTTGGAGGCAGGCTTGAATCCGTTCAGCGGCAAGAACGATGATGGGAGTTATGGCCGTTCACTGAAGCATTTGCGTCTGCACCCGGAGTTGAGGTATTGGTTTTGCGAGACGTTTAACGGCCATTTCCTCGGCGTGCATACTCCGTACCTATTATATAATGTAGCCGATATCAAATGGCTGGGTACAGAGGGCGAGCGTCACCAGGGATGGGGCGCGGGAGCCGGTATCAGTTATGGATACTCGTGGCTGCTGTCTCGCCATTGGAACTTGGAGGCCACGGTGGGCGTGGGCTATCTGTACTTGAAGTCGGACAAGTATCCCTGCGCAAATTGCGGCCGCAAGCAAGAAGGGATCAAGAAGCATTACTTCGGGCCTACGCAGGCGGCGATCAATCTCATTTACCAATTTTAATCGATGGAGGACTGAAAAATGAAGAATCTACAAGGATGGATGATACTTGGGATCGCCTGTTTGGCCGGTTGTGTGGGTACTACGATTCCCGTACAGGCGCAGCAGACGGCTACCGCCATCGTCGTGAAGGAGCGGTTGGTGGAGCATGTGGGCGATCGCTTGATAATTGATATGAAACTAGCGTTGGACGAGTTGTCGCTACCTGCCAACCGGAGTTTGGTCTGTACGCCGCTGATCGAGCGGGGCGATAGCGTAAGGGCTTTGCCTCCCGTGATCGTGAACGGGCGCAACCGCCAGATCCAGTACGAGCGATCCAAGCGTGATGCGACGGCGAACGGGGAGTTTGTCTTACGCCGTCACAATGGGAAGGAGCAGACGTTCGATTACCATGCCTCCATTCCTTTCGTTAAGTGGATGGAGCGTTCGGAGGTGTCGCTGGTAGCCGATTTTTGCGGTTGCGGCTGGGAGGCGTTGAGTAATGATAAGTCACCGCTTTTCCCGATCCGAATCGCAGAGCCTGTGGTATTGCGGCCGCTTTTGGCCTACGTCACGCCGGAGGCAGAGCGTGTGAAAGAGCGTGTGAAGGAAGGAAGCGCCTTCCTCGACTTCCCGGTAAACCGCACGGAGATATATCCCGAGTATCGCGACAATCCCTCGGAGTTGCGCAAGATCCTCGAGACCGTCTCGTCGGTGAAGGATGATCCTTACGCTACCATCACGGAGGTATATATCAAGGGTTTCGCATCGCCGGAAGGTACCTATAAGCATAACACTTATCTGGCCGAGCACCGCGCCAAGGCGTTGATCGAATATGTGAAGGGCCTTTACCACTTTGAGCAGGCCCGTTTCACGGTGGATTTCGAGCCGGAGGACTGGGCCGGATTGGAGAAACGGGTGGAGAACTCCTCGCTTGCGGACAAGGAGGAGCTGCTGGCCATTATCCGAGCGGACGAACCGAAGGATTACGACCGCCGCGAGGCGAAGCTGAAGGCGTTGAACGGGGGGGCCTCGTATCGGGTACTCTTGCGTGATATTTATCCCGCCTTGCGCCATTCGGATTACGCGGTGCGCTACACGATCCGTTCGTTTACGGTAGAGGAGGCCCGTGAGTTGATCTATTCGGACCCCAGGCAGTTGAGTCTAAACGAGATGTTTCAGGTGGCGCAGACGATGGAACCGGGTAGCGACGCTTACCGCGAGGTCTTCGAGATTGCCGTGCGTATGTATCCGGAGGATCCGGTGTCGAATCTGAACGCCGCCCTTACGGCGATCGACGCGGGTCGCTTGGAATCGGCCCGCCGTTATTTGGCGAAGACTTCCAATTCTGCGGAGCGTACCTTGGCGGAGGCGGCCATCGCCATGCTGGAGAACCGCTTGGACGAGGCGGAGGCCCTGCTGGGTAAGTTGTCGGACAATCCTTCCATGGCCTCGCAGGTGGAGGAGAACTTGAGGCAGATCGCAGAGAAACGGCAAGAGTAAAAATAGGATAAGATAACAGACAAAAATTTTAATATTATGAAAAAGAAAAAATGGTACATAGCGATGGCAACGGCACTTTTATTGGCGGCCGGTTGTTCCGATGATCTCGACAACGGAAAAAATAACACCGGGGCGGAAGAGGATGGCGAGAAGGTCTATATGACGGTGAACGTCTCTACGGTTTCGCAAGGAACGCTAACGAAAGCAGATCCTACTCCTTCTAATCCTAATTCGGGGGGAGCCGGTTGGGGCGAAGATGGTAATGGTTCTCTAGGTGAGCTTTCCGGCTCTAAGGAGGGTATGGTATATGATGTTAATATATTCTTGATGCCAACAGATGAAGAGTCTTTGGGGGATGGCAATCAGCTAGAGTTACTAAATACTGACAATGGTAGTAGTATACAGATCGCAGGCCAAGGTTATTATTCGAATCTGGAAGGTATTGATGCGAGTTTAGGTGGAACTGAGCCTGGTCATGGTGACGGAAAGGTTACGATGAAAGTAACCATGAAGAATCCTCTGACACAAGATAAGAGCAATTATCAGGTATTTGCCGTTATTAATGCGGGAGGAAGGTTGACCGGTATTAGTACGTTGGCAGACTTGCGCGATAGAGTTGCCGCAAACGATAGGGCATTGTGGACTCCTGCTAGTAATATGGCGGAGTACCATCATTTTGTAATGTCTACACATAAGATGATAAGTGGTGCTATTCCTTCTAACGGCAGTTCTATCGTTGAACTTTCTGCTGCGAATATGGATGAGACAAATCCGGCTCAGACAACGGTGTTCGTAGAACGTTTAGCCGCTCGTATTGATTTGGCATACTCCTCGAATTTAGATCTGACTAATATACCGGGAACTTCTCCTGTAAAGAATAAGGGTACGTTCACGTTGAAGAGGTATAAGGTAGTGAATCAGTGGAAGGGCGAGAGTTATCTTTTTAAGCAAGTTTCTCCTACGGTACAGTATAACTATGGTGCTAATGCGGTATTGCCGGCAGATGGTACCAACGATCCTGTTCGATATTTAGGTGATGAGAAATGGATATGGAGGAATAATGACACTGGTGCCGGATCGTACAATTATGTGTTAGATCCGAAGATCCGGGAAAAGAAATTGCCGGAAGGGGAAAGTTCTTCTTGGGATCAATTTAAAGATTCATATGTTAATTATTTTAATCCGAGCAATTCAACTGATTTGAATAACTTGGATAAGATGGTGTCTATGCCTACTTCTGGATTAAGCTATACACAGGAAGTAAGTGGTGATAGTCGGACATATTACCCGGTTGTTTATACCAAGGAAAATACGTTGGATCTGAACTCGCAGGTACATGGCTATACTACTGGTGTAATCTTCGAGTCTGAATTTACTCCGAGTAACGACTTTAAGGTGAGTTCCTATGAAAATGGGGAGATCAAGTCTGTGAATTTGCCTAATGGTGATAAAACGTTTCTTTCCGCGGCTCATTATAATAGTAATGGTTCTGTGTCACGTCTTGTTTATAAAGATGTGAAGAGCGTTGCCGCCCGTGCGTTCAATTTGGAAAACGACAAGAAAAATTTATTGAAAGGCTTTATGGATGGTTGGGACGATATAACTGCGGATGTCAATGCTGTGAAGAAGGCGGTTCAAGATATGTCTTCTCAAAATGGATTAGAAAGCGCGTTTAAGGAATATTTGGATGGGATTTTGACTGGTAAAGCAACTCTTGATGAGGATCTTAAACAGAAATTGACTTATGCGGCTTTTAGGAGACAAGCTTCGCATCTTCCTTCTAATATTACCCCTGTATCTCAATTCAGCTCAGAGCAGATCGGCAATTTATACCAATACTATAATGTTTCCCTATACAAAAGCGGAAGAAGCTATCACAAGTTTTGGATCCGTCATAACGATAACGGAAACGATGGTCTGATGGGCGTGATGGAATTCTGTATCGTACGCAATAACGTGTACCAGTTGTATGTGAAAGGTATTCGTGGCTTGGGCGATCCGTTACCTTATACCCCGGGTAAGGATGATCCCGGTACGCCGGATGAGAGTGATGATGTCACTATCGACGTGACTATCTACGTGAAGGATTGGGTAAAACGTACGAACAAAGACATTATCCTATAACTTTACCCTTCGGGGGATTCTTACGATGGGCATTGTAAGCACTTTATGCTGCCCATCCAAGCAACCTTACGATGCCCATCATAAGAACCTTATAATGGGCATCATGGTTTACCTCCATTTCCGGTAGTACGGGCGGAGGATTACTGTGTATCTTAATAAAATGATTATGAACCGTTTATTTCATACCTGCAAACAGTTGATTGGCATAGCTGCCTTGTCCGTGGGGCTATACACTTGCGATTGGATACACGACGGCTCGCTGCCGCTTTGCGAGTTCCGCCTGTATTTCAAGTACGACTATAATATGAAATTCGCCGACGCTTTCCAGCATGAGGTAGACTTCGTTACGCTCTTCTTCTGCGACCAAGAAGGAAACTTCCTCTTCCAGCGGCGGATCGAGAAGAGCGAGCTGGACGAGCGGAACTCCATCGCCCTCGACATGGAGCCGGGTACCTATCAGGTAGTCACTTGGGCCGGGCTGGACAAGGGCAGTTACGCATGGAACGACCCTGCCGAGACGTCGCAGGCTGTCGAGAGGGCGCAAGACGTCAAGGTACGTACCTTGCGCGAGGCCAATACGACACAGCCCAACGAGCTGCACCCGCTTTGGCATAGCCTCGATACCTTCACCGTGACGCGCGACATGCCCGAGGAGAAGGTGATCAGCCTCGCCAAGAATACCAACAAGCTGCGGGTCGTGCTGCAAAACGTGATGGGTGAGGACATGGATGTGAACAACTTCTCCTTCCGGATCGTGGCCGACAACGGGTATATGGATTACGACAATTCCCTGCTGCAAGATCCCACCATCCACTACCTGCCTTATTATACGGAGAACGTGGAGTTGGGAGCCGACCCGCCCCCCGGCGCTACCGTGGGCGGGCAATACGTGGCCGTGGCCGAGATGAACACCATGCGCCTGATGGCGGGCCGCAACTACCGTCTCATCATCCGTCACCACGGATGGGAGAAGGATGTGCTGAACGTGAACCTCAACGATTACCTCCTGCTCACCAAGATGGAGGGGCACCGTATCTCCTCGCAGGAGTATCTGGACCGGCAGGACGAGTATTCTATCATCTTCTTCCTTACACCGAAGGTATGCCCCGATTGTCCGGATAAGCCTACGCCTCCGGATCCTCCGGGACCTGATAATCCTGACAATCCTGACAATCCGGATAACCCGGATGGTCCCGATCCGGAAGACCCTACGATCGTGGGGTACGCCTGCTTCAAGATACAGGTGAAGGATTGGGTGATTCGTATCAACGATGGCATATTGTAAACAGAGATTTATTAAATATCGCTAATGATGAGACGCTATACCATATATAACCGATTGACGGCGGTCGCCGCTGGTCTTTGCCTCTGTTGGCTTTTTATGGCTTGTGGTGAAGACCGGGGGGGCGATCTCCCGGATGACGACCCGAACCATTGTGTTGTAACTATCACTTTGCGGACATCCCGTTCGGTACGCCCGCCGCAGACGAAGGCCGGAGGGATGATGACGAAGGCGGATGAAACTACTGAGACGGATTTCTGGGCAAAAGATGAAGAATACGAGCGAGACATCACGAACTGGCTGGTGGTGGCCTATGATGAGAATGCGGATTTGGCCGGATATATATCCGGCAAAGATGGAACATGGACTCCGGATATCAGTAATGAGGATTCTCGTACTACGGTGGAGATGAAACTACCCTTTGGCACATACCATTTTTATGCGTTCGCCAATTTACAATCGTTGGAAGACGGTACATCGTTGTATCAAAAAATTACCGAAGCCCATTCCTTGGCGGAACTGTCGGAGGTGAAGATATTGGACTCGGGAACGAGTATTGATACAAGGAATGAGGAGAAAAAAGGTAAATTCGGAGGCGAGGAAGCGTCTCGAAAGCGTATTCCTATGAGCAGCTACGCCCAAAAGCATACGGTATTGCCCGCTCCGGCAGAGAACAAATTCGAGATTCCCTTGATCCGCATGATCGGCAAGGTGCAAGTGGAGATAACCAATAACTTAGATAAATCCATAACCGTAAACCAATTGGACATCATGAACCTCCGCAAGGGAAGCCTGCCGATCTGGCTCTTGCCTTGGGGAAATGAGAATTATTTGGAGTTTAAGGATAACAAGGACTTGGAAGAGCCTTTGGCTCCATCTTTTCCGAAAGATGCGAATCCTCCTGTAGTAAGTCTAGAGGATCTTTATACTGAATCTATCAAACCCGGTGATAATGAAAAAGAAATACAAGCCAAACCTGTGGACGGCGAGAACGGTAGTAAACGAGCTTATATTCGCTACATTCCTGAGACCAATGCAGCCGTCGGAGAGAACGGCGGTGGCATCCACCTCGGTGTAGAGATCGAAGGCCGCCCTCGTACGGAGCACCTCACGGGCTTCGACTTCGTACGCCGCAATGACCTGCTGGTCATCCCTGTCTTGATAACCAACATCACGACGAATTTGGAAGTAGCCGAGCAACGCCTCCCCATCGGGGTCTACCCGACCGCCTTGGTCTATGGTGAGAAGACGGGCGTGCAAATACTGACGCCTGTTGAGCATACCTTGCAAGCCGCCGGCGACTTGTCGATCCGTTTCGAGATATCTAGCATAGAAGGCGTGACAGGAGATTTCACGATCAAAGGTCTCCCGCAGGAGGGAACGGTTACGGAAACAGCGAAAATCAGTTCGATCCAAGTAAAAAGCGACGAGAAACGTCTCATTACGGCCGTAAACGGAGAGGATTGTGACAAGAAACAGCGTTTCTACCTTCCCGAGGCTTCGATCAAGGAAGGAAAGAAAGGTTCCTTCACGATCCGCACTCGGGAACTGGGTGGAAACGTGGATGCTACAGTCATCCTCACGCTCATTATAAACTATTATGTGGGTCAGGAGAAGCAAGAGATGCAAATCCCCTACACCATCAAGATCAGAAACTACAAATAACAACCATAATATAACAACAATAAACTAAAAAAGGAGGACCTGACGGATGAAACCATCAATCAACCTACGATATAAATCCTTGTTATTAACTTGCTTGTTAATTTTTTCCGCTGGTGTGGCTGTGCCGGCGTGGGGGCAGACGTACACGATCAATTATAAGAATGGTTCACCCCAAACCGGTATTACCGAACGTGTGGATACGGTGTATGTGGCAGATGGGGAAGAGAGGGAGTTGTTTATTCCTGAGTTGAGGAATAATGATGGTGTATCGGATCCATATTATAGATGGTATGTGCGTTGGTATCGAGAGGATGGGAATAAAAACATGCTGTCTATAGAGGGCAAGATCGCAGGGACAGATATTACTTTTGACGAGGATCATCCACCAGTATTAGGAGGTACGGTTCTTAGTGCTGCTACTTATCAAAAGACATTGAAATCAACCAGTGATGGCAAATCTCTTTTTGCATATGATTTTTTTTATAATCCAAGTGGAAGCAATGAGGAATTGCGGAAGTCTGCTAGTGCCACGGGAGCTTCTACTGTCAAATATAAGGTCAATACTGTAGAAAATGACGTAGTGGTTTGTGATGTGAGTCTGAATACAGACCTTGTGGGATCTGGAACAAATGAAATTATAGAACCGACACTCTCTATACGTTATAAGTTTGTTATTCGTCCAGCAAGTGTTATTGCTGGACAAATAAGAAGTTCTGGTGCGGATCAATCCAATGCATTTATAAAAGAGGATATATTTACGTCGCAGAGTAATGAAATTTTTAATGTACAACTAGGTTCGATCGCAAATAATTATGCGTGGTATGAGGGTGAAAATATAATAAAAGGAAAGACCTATGCGTACAAATATGTTTGTGGTAATAGTACTAAGACTGGTAAATTAAAACCATTAGAGCAAATAGTTGATTCTTTAAATATTACAGAACAATCTATATTGGAGGTTTGGGCTGTTGATGAAACAGGAGGAAAGAGGAGTCCTTTACTTTATAAATACACGTTGATACCGATCAGCGGCGCAGGATTTGTATTAGAGGATAATTTGAATACAATAACAGATCCAAAGCGGAAACCGGATGAACATCCAGATATTTATGAAATGATTGGTTATATAAATTTTGACCGGGGAGATTCAATTACACTTGAACAATTAAAGAATAATTATACTTTAAATATGGTTAAACCTCAATTTCCTATGGCAGATACTGATAAGGGAATGTGGTTGGAGCCAGATGTTACGGGCTATGCGCCATTGGATTATCATCGTACACGTGGACGTTTGACTCCATTGCAAAATCAATATGGATTATATCGTACTGCCAATTTATTAGAGGTTTCTGAAACAAGAGCAGAGAAGGCTACAACTATTGTTTCATATGAAAATTTTAGCTCAAAGAAAACTACGAATTTGCAGTATTACTGGTTTCCGACTTTAAGAGAGAATGCTCCTAATAATGATAGATCTAAAAGAAGTTCTGTTGCGCAAAGGACAATATATGACCGAACATATTATAATACAAATCACCAAAAATTGGGATTTTTCTATTATGTAGATGCTGCGAATCTGCCGGGACGTTTGGTGAAGATTAAATTAGACGGAATAGTTTGTAGTCATACGGGTATTTTGGTGAATTTTTGGGTAAATGATATGACTACAAGAGCGAATGAAACTTCTACAGGTTCGAAAGCCGGCAAACCTATTCCTCCTAATATTAATATAAATTTTATAGGTAGGAAAAATGGAGCCGATGTGATTCTTCATCGGTTTACTTCTGGAGATGCTTTGACAAATTATACAATGCGCGAAGCATATCAAGGGTATGAAACTAATGAATACATTGGTAAATGGCAGCAATTAATGTATTCATTTTCATTCTCTGAAAGATCTAATGACTTTGATGAATATTATTTGGAGGTGCAAAATAACGCCATCCATTCATATGGTGCGGACTACGCCATCGATGGTCTGCGTATTTATCGCTCCATACCGAAAATTGACGTAAAGCGAGTGGACGTGTGTTCCTCTGCCAGTCTAACCGTTGCCACGGATTACGAACTTCTACTCAAGAATATGGGTTGGAGCATTAATCCGGATGTATTGTCCGATCTGAATATGGGGGATGGAATAACGGAAGATTCAAAGCATATATGGAAATACCGCTATGGTTTGATGGGTGGAGATCCAACGAAAAGAAATGATAATCTTAATGAAACGATCGGAAACGTTTATATTGGAGCTACCGATAAAAAGGAAAATGGGGATATAACGAAGCCTGAAGATTGGATTACATTGAATACGGATTTGAAGGACTATAAGAATGAGAACTATAACAACCGAAGCAAGGTGTATCGTATTATCGTTCCGACTAAAGATGGGTTAAAGCATCAAGGATTTGAGGATCTGACAAATTATGAAACTGCGATGCGACGACAAATTGTCGTAAACCTGCGTATGATCAATGATTTCTTATATGATGTAGCTGAGCAAGGAGTTTGGGATGAAGACATAGACGCGCATGCCCAAAAAACAAATGGGGATCCGTTCCCGAAAGAAGAGTATATCGCATATTTGAAACAAAATTTGGGAGATCTTTGTGACAAATCAGGATCAGAGTGGAACTATAAGATTCCTGATCCGAAAGACATGGAGAGTCAGATAGATCAAATAATGGATGGATATGACAATAAATATGAAGAACTGATACGAGCCGTATGTTCCGTGATGGGTATTTCTCGTCCTCGTGTGCCTTGGTGGGATGAAGGAAATAGCAATACCATCCATTTGAGTGCCATTGATGTGGACAAGACTGAGTTGAGATATAAAGGTGAGAGACCTTACGGAAGCGGGACGAAGGTAGAGCCTGCCTCCGGTAAGTATGATGTGGTAATCTTTAGTGCGGCCGCGACAGTTACTAGCGATAAAGTCGTGGATTTCCCGAATGCCTATGCGGGAAGTAGTTTCCAAGATCCTTGCTTGCTGACTACCCCTTTCACCGTACTCCCTTCCTTCACGGTCGTAGCGAATACCAAAAGTGATTTGCCGGAGGGCATGATCGCTTGCGAGGGACGGATCAGTCAGATCGAGGAAGCGACCGTATGGGTTGAAGAGGTGGATGATGACCAAAATCTGACAGGGGAACTGAATAAGTTTGAAGAGATAGAAGCTTTCAAGAATTATTCATATACGTTCGATTGGTTCTTGGGCGACTCGCTGGAATTTGCGGCGTTCCATGAGAGGCATGGGGTATCATTAGAAGATATATTGAGGTCTTATAGAAATCAACTTCCTGATGAAAAGAATGCCTTGTCTTTCCAGGCAGAAGCTTTGATTGAGTATTGTAAAGACAAATATAAAGATAAGCCTGATTTAATTGAGGAATTGAAGACACTGCTCTTAGGTGATGTGGACACAGAGCCAAAATTAGTGATTGGCGGGAAGTTTGGATATGCGGAATTCCGTTGGGTAAAAAAAGTGGTAGCGATTCCTTATCTGCCAGAGAGTATTACTGAGAGTGATCGACGCAAATGGCTCTTTTGCGAAAGACCTCAGGAAAAAACATTGGAAGCCGCTCCCGCCCCGACACTGTTAGTCGGTTTTCCGGATGTGGAATACCCGGAAGAAATGGCTCATTATCCCAATGTGCCCCTGCGTATCGGCTTGCCGAATATCATAGAAGGAAGCATAAACGATATTCCTATTCAAGGAGAAGGCTTGACAATGGGTATGAAAAAATCTAACCAATTGGGTAAGCCTAACGGTAACGCTACGACTATATTCTTGCGGCAAGGGCAGACTTATATAGAGGTAGGTGATTTGACGGCTTTGTCTGCGAAAGCTGAAACTGAAACAGATAATGGCGGCGGGTTATTCTCGATGACCTTTAAGGAGGGTGCCTATGAAAAATTCGCCGAAGGCCAAATCTATTCACTTTATATTCCATTCGGTGAATATAAGGATGGAACTTTCGTAGAAGGCTCTTGCGAGGGATATGCGACCTTACTTATCAAGATCGTACCGGAATACTTGACTTGGACGGGTAAGAACATCGGTGAGGATGCTGAGGCATGGTATAATGATGCGAACTGGCAGCAATCCACGGAAGGGGATTTGTATATAGATCAAACGGGAGAAAGCAAAAAGGATGCCAACGGTAATGATCTTGTGACTGCCGCCTTCGCCCCGCTTCATTTCACCCGTATCACGATCCCGGGAGGGCAGACACTGGAATTGGAAGACTTGAAAGAGGATAAGAATTTACTGCAAGGAATTGATACGACATCTAAAACAAAGGCTACCCAATATATCCAATACGATATGGCGGTAAATAAGAATGATAAAGGACTTATCGTAGCTCCGTACTATATAAATAAGGTAAAGGCTATCTATTTCAAACCCGAGGCGCAGTTACGCCGTCAGCAATTCCTGACGTACGACACTGCCCGTGTGGAATTCGAGATGACACCTGACGCGAAATATTGGATGGCATCGCCCCTGCAAAGCGTATTCGCCGGCGATATGTACACCGTGAAGAACACGGGCCGTCAGAACACCTATGCTTTCGCCGATATCACCTACAGCACGGCTGACAACGACCGCCAAGCCCCAGCCTTCTACCAGAAAGCTTGGGACAAGGCGATCACGATGTACGTGCCGAAGAGCGAAGCAGATCAAATAGTTTCTTTTCCGGAGAATGGTTTGGATACAACTCATTACGAGGTAGTCCAATCCAACTGGAGCCGTGAATATAACGATGTGAATGTGCCCTACGCTTTAGGAAAGGGATTCTATGCCAGCGTAGAAAAGAAGAATGCGACCGGCTTAGGTGAGAAAGTATTGGTACGCCTGCCGAAAGCGGATGACTCCTACAAATATGAACCGTGGAAACCGGATGCGAAAAGCGCTACATTGAGAGCCGCCATGACCAAAGCCCCGACTTTAGCAAATCGGATCAATGCTGGTAAACTGGCAGATAACAAGTCGATCAAGGTGGTATTGACAGATGTGAATGGAACGGAAGATTGGTGGAATACGGATAATGGAACCGTCCGTGTTATTGCTGATGGTGACGGCAAGCACTTCCTGTTGGGTAATCCTTATATGTATCCGTTGGATATCGTTCGTTTCTTGAAAGAGAATGAGGCTATCTTAGAGCAAAAATATTGGACATTGGATGTGAAGGAGGGGCTTGTTGTCGGTACACCTGATGTGGCATGGGAAGGTGGAAATGTTACTGATGCTACATCCGGAGCCGTTATCGCCTCCATGCAAGCCTTCTTCGTAGAGCTGAAAGATGCGGCTCAAACGAAAGCGGAAGGTACGGCAACCGGTGCCGATCTGAAGGTGGTTCATTTCGATCCCTCCATGATGCAAGGAGAGTCGGAGAAGGTCTCTTCTTCCTTACGTACCGCTACGGCCAAAAACCCGGTATTGAGGCTGACAGCGGAGCGGGATGCATATCGTAGCACGGCCTTGCTGATGCGGCAGGATGATGCTACGAATAGCTATGAGGCAGATAAGGATGCCGTGATCTTGCTGGATACGGAGCTGGAGGAGATCCCGCAGGTGTACACCATCGCCGGGACTCGTGCCGTAGGCGTGAACGTGGCGCGACAGATCGACTTGGTGCCCCTCGGCGTATATGCCGGCAAGGGAAAAGGAGAGGTCACGCTGACGATAGAGGGTATCGGCGATTGGGTGGAGACGCTTTACCTGTACGATGCCGTGACCCGCAAGAGTACGGAGCTGACGGGCGACAGCCATACCCTCCGCTTGGATGGCGGCAGCCACGGACGTTACTTCTTGCGTTCCGGTCTGCCTACCGGCAATGAGCGGATAGCCGATGCCGCGTCTATCTCCGTCTATTCGGCCGTGCCGGGCAAGGTGGTGGCCGGTGCCGGTGAGGCGTTGAAGCGGATACAGGTGTTTACGCCGATGGGTCGTTTGGTACGTACCTTATATCCCGCCCGTCCGACTTATACGTTCGATCTCCCGGCAGGCATCTACATTATCCGTGCGGAAATCGCCCACGACCAAAAGACGGTGAAACTACGGGTATTGTAAATAAACCCGCTATAATAGACAAGGGGGTGCGGTTCACTTAGAACCGCACCCCCTTGTTGTTAGTTCGTTTCTACCACTCCATCCTTGATATGGATCACCCGATCCGTGTTTGTGGCCAGCTGTTCGTCATGCGTCACGATGACGAACGTCTGGTTCATCTGGTCTCTTAACTCGAAAAAGAGGGCGTGCAATTCTTCCTTGTTCTTGGTATCGAGGCTTCCCGAAGGTTCGTCGGCGAGGATAACCGCCGGGTTATTGATAAGCGCACGGGCTACCGCTACCCGTTGCTTTTCTCCGCCGGATAGCTCGGCGGGCTTGTGTGCCATACGATCGGAGAGTTTCAAGAAGTCCAGCATCTCTTTCGCCCGCTTCTCGGCTATGGCCGATTTCTCCTTGGCGATCAGGGCTGGGATCATCACGTTTTCCAAGGCCGTGAACTCCGGCAATAATTGATGGAACTGGAAGACGAAGCCGATATTCCGGTTGCGGAAAGCCGCCAATTCCTTATCGCCCAATCGTCTTGTCTCCGTGCCATTGATAACCAGCCGCCCGCTATCCGGTGCGTCGAGCGTGCCGATGATTTGCAACAAGGTTGTCTTACCCGCCCCGCTAGGGCCTACGATAGCGACAACCTCGCCCTTGTTTATCGTGAGGTCGATGCCTTTCAATACTTGTAAGGCTCCGAAACTTTTCGTTATTCCTTCGGTTTGTATCATATCAAGTTTCTTAGAACGTGCGAGGCAAGGAAACAACCGAACGTTGCCGGCATATAAGAGACCGTTCCCGTGGTCGTACGTTTACATGTTTCGTTTTCAACTTCGATCACGGCGTCCGGATCGGCGAACTCGGTGGAAAATACGACGGGAATCCCCTTGCTTACGCCTAGAGGACGCAACCGTTTCCGCACCGCTTTCGCTAGGGCGCAATTGGTTGTCTTGGAGATATCCGCAATCCGTACCAAGGACGGGTCTACCTTAGCGCCCGCCCCCATGGAGGACACGATGGGGATCTTATGGATATATGCTTGGTACATCAGGTATACCTTGGGACTTAGGGAATCGATGGCATCTACCACGAAATCGAGAGGGGCCGATAGGAGTACCTCCTCCGTCCGCTCGTCTCGCAGGAATTCATTCAGGACGGTTAGTTGCAACTGGGGATTGATATCGAGCAAACGCTTGGCCACGACCTCGGCTTTCGGCATCCCTAGGGTGGAATGAAGGGCGGGCAATTGGCGGTTGATATTACTCTCGTTTACCGTATCGGCGTCTATGATCGTCATCTTTCCTACTCCGGCCCGACAAATCTGCTCGGCGGCATAAGCTCCCACACCTCCTAGGCCAACTACCAATACATGGCTACGGGATAAGCGCTCCATACGCTCCGCTCCGAACAAAAGTTCCGTCCGTGTATTCCAATTGTAACTCATTTATCTATTTTTGAGCACAAAAGTAATCAATTGTTCCGGTTCCTCCAATACTTGCTTTTATCCGAAAGCTTTGTGTCTTGTTACTGCACGGGCGTTGCAGCGTTACTGTATGGGCGTTGCAGTATTACTGCATCAGCCTTGCAGTACCACTGCAACCCGGGTTGCAGTGGGTGGATTGTGTCAGATGGGTTGAATATGAAAGACCGATCCTCCGTCGGAGGCCAGCGGAAGGGTGATTTTATCCCTGTAGGTGATCTCCTTAACCTCTTTTACGAGTTTGTTCGAGTCTATATTCGTATCTTCAGCATCTTTATAGATCGTTATCTTATATTTCTTGTCCTTATCCAAGAACTTGAGGTCTACATCGATACTGCGTGCGTGGCTGTTATTGATCGTACCGACAAACCAATCCTCTCCCTTTTTGCGGGCGATCGTTACGTATTCATTGACGGAAGCGTTCGGAACGACTGTTTGGTCCCAAGTCGTAGGCACGGCTTTCAGGAACTCGAATCCCGGTTGTCCCTCGTAAGCCTCCGGCGTATCGCAAATCATGCCGAGATAGCTCTCTAATACCACGTACATCGCTAACATATGGCAGCGGGTACTCATTACGTAAGGGTTACGTTCTTGGTTCTTGAACTTATCCCTTGGCAAAGAGCGGAAACCTCCTAAATGATAATCAGTCGCTCCCGCTAATAAACGGGTAAAAGGCATATGGATGTCATGATCTGCGTCGGTATCCTTATCCCATTTGCAATGCTCGTAATTAAGCGTACCCTCGCGGGTGAACTCGTTGGGATAGGTACGGCTCAATCCAGACGGCTTGCAAGCTCCGTGGAATTGCACGAATAGATGATGCTTAGCCGCCTTCGCCAAGAACTCTTCTTGGATGCGGATCATCTCCTGATCGTCTCGATCCATGAAATCGATCATCATGCCGGCGATTCCCCATTTCTCGAATTGGGCGAAAGCCTCGTCTATCTTTGCGTACAGAGGTTTCCAGTTGGTCCATAAATGGATACGTACGCCTTGACTCTTGGCGTAATCGCAAATCTCCTGCATATTGAGGCTCGGAACGACTTTCAAGATGTCCGCTTTAGGACCCGGAGAACCGAATCCGGCTCCATCCTCGTCATACCAAGCTTGCTCGGCGTTCCCGTAGATCGAGTGATAATCCAATCCGTTACGGGCTACGAAATCAATGTAATATTTATTCGTGGGGAAATTGTTTCCGCCAAGGAAAGTCGTATCCGGAACGACATTTCCGTTCCACCACGTAAAAGTAGTCTTACCCGGCTTAATCCAAGACGTATCCTCTATCTTACAAGGCTCATTGAGATTCGTAAGGATATTGGACGCTATCAAGGAACCGATTTGATCACTGATCATCAAGACCCGCCAAGGAGATTGATGGGGTAGGGATGCCTCTACCTTGATACGCTCTTGTCCCAGTTTAGGTGATAGTTTCCCGAGAAGAGTCCCGTTTTCTTTCCATAGGTACATACCGGCGTAATCACGAACCGCCGCCTCGGTAATCGCCATATAAACATGGTTCGGGAAAGAGAATAGGGCGGGCATATCCATCAATCGTTTATTATCCATGTCGGCATAATCTGTGACCGTATATTTACCTTCGTGGGAACTTTGGTAGTTGGGGAGGAATAAAGTGGTTACGTTCGGATTCCCTTGTAGGTTGAAGGTGGTTCCCTCGTCATACATGATATACGAATCCCATCCTTTTTGCTTCGGAAACTCATAGCGGAAGGCGATACCGTCATCGAAAGCCCTCAAGACCAGATTAATCTTGCGAAAAGGCTGAACGGTTTCCTCTAGCGGGATGATTACCTCTTTGGAAAGGCTATGTATATGTTTCGCCTTACCAACGATCAATTCGTAGGTCTCTTCCTTCGTACTGAACACGGGTTTGTTGATCTTTACATTTTCCCCGAACGCCCCATTATCGAAAGTCAGCGTCAATGGGGAGTCTTGGATCAAGGTCTGCTTATTAAATGTTACGCTGTATACCGGGCTATTCTTATCCAAAGCCAAGGAAAACTTGATCTTTCCGTTTGGAGAAGCCAACCGCACGCTTTTATTCGCATATAAAGAGTGAGCGCAAAGTATAAAAAATGCCAGAACGAGGTAGATTGATTCTTTTTTCATGGATGATAATTTTATAGGCCAAAGATATACATATTTATTTTGTACGGTTTAACTACTTCAACAATTCCTTAAGACTGACGGTCTCATTCTTGACCAATGGTTTTGCCCAATAGGAAATACTCAAGATATAGCCCAGCGTGATAAATAGGAAAAACATGGAATAGCGCAACCCGATCAGATCTCCAAGTCCACCAATGATGAACGGAATCAATGCCCCACCGAAAATACCCGTACACAAGATACCGGAAAAAGCCCCATGATGCTTATCCACGGAGTTAAGGGCTAAGGCGAATATCACCGAAAACATGATCGAGATCGAGAAGCCGCAACAAGCGAAAGCGATAATCGCTACTTGCGTAGGACCGAAGAGCGCTATCGATAAATTAAGGATCGCTATCATCGAGAAAATACGTAACATCAGCTTTGAGTCGATTAACTTTACGATCACCAATCCCAACAAGCAGCCGATGGACATCAATCCCCAGAACCAAGCAACCGTAGTAGCCCCGGCTCCTTCCGGGCTGACCCCATGATACATATTCAGGAAAAGACTCATCCAATTCGCCAATCCTTGCTCGGTTCCCACATAAGCGATAATCCCCAAGAAATAGAATATAACTTGTTTTTGCTTGAGTAATTCTTTATAATTCTGTACCGTTCCCGCCTTCTCATCTTCCTTTAATTCTACTTTCGGGAATTTGACATAAGAGATAACCACTAACATGATGACAAAAACAATCGTAAAGATAAAATAGAGCGAGCTCCAAGGTAAGCTCTCCGGCGTTATCCCTTTGAGGAAACGGATGAAGAAGTCGTTCGCCGGATCCTCACCGGTTAATTTCCGCATAAGCCCGGCCAAGACGAACGGGCTCATGAAAGAAGCGGCCCCGAATACGATCTGGGCCAATACCTGATTAAAGGCATATTTTTTCTCTCCGCCCGCCTCACGCATCAAGGGCAATATAATCACCTGTAGCATCGCCATGCCCAGACCGATAGCGAAAAGGGAGGTCAATACGATAGGGTAGGTCGGGAACATGACGAAAAGCCCCGCACCCAAAAACGTCAGACTGAAAGCGACCAATAAGGAAATCTTTCCCCCGAAACGCTCGATGATCATTCCTGCCGGGATGGACATGATGCCATATGCCAAGAAAAACGAGAACGGCAAGAATGCGGCCAATGTCAGGCTCAGCCCAAAACTATCGATAATCATCGGTAGCATAGGGCCTAATATATTGGTAACAAAAGAAATGACAAACCAAATACACAAGATGAGGAGTACGATCCAATTATTCTTATTCATGATAGATAGATTCAATGATTAAACACCAATGCCGCCGCCCCGAGGCATCCGGCCTTATTTCCTAATCGGGCAAGTTCGATAGTCGTGAAGTACGAGGTTTCCTTCATCACGAATTTCCAGACCTGTTCCCGTATATTATTAATGTAGAAATCTCCGGATTCCGAAATGCCTCCGCCGATAATCACCTTTTGCGGAGCGAAAATGTTGATAAGGCTCGCTACGCCTAGGGACAGATTCCGGAAATGATCCTCCATAGCGAGTACGGCCTCTTTCTCTTGAGCTTTATAGCGCTCTACTATATATTTTCCATCGATACGGGAAGGTATCTCCCGTCCGTTCTTCTCCAATAATTGCCGATATAAGGCGATCAACGCACTTACGGAAGCGTGTGCCTCTAGGCAACCGGACGCTCCGCAAGTACATTGATTCCCATTCAGACCATGAATAATTAAGTGCCCAAGTTCGGTGCCCCGGTTCCGGTAGCCGCCATAAAGCCGGCCGTTCAAGAACAAGGCGCCCCCTATGCCGGTACCCACCGTCAAGAAAACGATATCGGAGAGGCCCTTAGCCGCCCCATATATCACCTCGCCCAACCCCATAAGGTTTGCGTCGTTGTCGATGAATACCGGTAGATTAAATTCCGCTAACGCAAGATCCAATTGTTGGTTGTCCAGTTCAGGAAGATTATTGGCAAAGAGAACCACCCCCTTATCTACTACGGAAGGTACACCTATGCCAATTCCGTAAATCCCCCAGTCCCGGGAACGGGCGTAGTCTGTCATTTTCCGTACGATACTTTTTATGGTATCGGATAATGGGCGTGGATTCTCTTTTGATTGTGTGGTTTCCGACGATTCGTAAAGAATGTCGCCATTCTGGTTCACAAGAGTATATTTTATGCTTGTTCCTCCAATGTCTAATGCGATAGCGTATTTCATGATAATTGTAAAAGCTTAATTAGAACTATGCGCCGCTTCCCTGTCGATCAGGCAAATCACGTTCGGGTGCAGCCACAATAAGGAGGCCGGCAACTCCGTCGAGATCTTCTGTTCAAGGAAAGCTTGAGTAATCTCCCTTTTCTTTATCCCGTTGATAAGAAGGATAATCAGGCGTGACTGAAAGATATTCGCCATGCCCAATGTCAGTCCGTATCCCGGTTTCTCCATATCCCCGGCGATCATGGGATGTTGCAAGGATTTCTGGGACAGATGAGCCACATGGCAATTCGTATGTAAGGAAGGAGCCGGCTCGTTCAAGGCGATATGGCCGTTCATCCCTATTCCTAATATACAAATGTCGATAGGGCCTTTTTGGTCCAGTATCTGTTGGATCCGCTCACATTCCGCCTCAGGGTTCTCCGGATCGCTTTGGAACGCTATATACCGGTCTTCCGGGATTTGAAGCGGACCTACGAAATAGTTCCGTAGATACGACTCGCACGTACCCGGGTGATCCATCGGGATTCCTCCCCATTCATCGAGCTTTAGTACCGTGAATTGGGAGAATAATTCCGGTTGGCGACCGGCTTCCTCTACCAGTAACTCATACATCCGGGTAGGAGAGCCCCCAGTGGCGGCACAAAGCGTAAGTGCCTTGTGCTGCCCTAACTCTGAGGTAACAATCTCTTTTGCCTTAAGGCTTAATGCCTCATAAGATTGACAAATCTCTATTCTCATACGATTTTAGAGCTCTTTGATTCGGATATTGCGGAAGCAAACACCATAACCGTGGTCTTGCATACCGATGTAACCCGGTTGTTTTCCGCATTGTAGCATCAAGTCGTAAGCTTCCGGGCATTTCTCCGGACTCGTGCTGAACTTGCTGAACTTACTATGATCCACTAACGCGCGCCATACCGGGGTACCAAATTGGAACTCCAGAATTTTCACGTCGTTCATGTAATGGATCACGCGTTGGTTATAGACAACGATTCTCGTCTTGTTCCAGTTTCCGTACGGTTTTACGGGTTGTGGATCCGGCATAATCATGTCATATACGGCACCGGCCTGACGGTTACCGTCGCAACCTTCCCATGCGTCCGGCATATTCTCGTTGTCGAGTAACTGATATTCTGGGCTGGAGTAATAAATAGGTGTACCCTCAATTTCTTGCGCAGTATAGAAGATACCGCTATTACCGGCCTTGTCGATCTTCCATTCGATCTCGAAAACGAAATTTTTGAACTTCTTGTCGTAGATCAAGTCGCCGAAGCCCGTGTCTGCCTTATTGTCGCTACCTTTATAGGTGATCGATCCGTCTTCAACCACCCAACCTAGGGGTACATCCTGACGGCAATAGCCGCGCCATCCGTTCAAGGTTTTCCCGTCGAACATGGTGATCCACTCGCCTCCCGTAGGGATACCATCGCTATCGAGGGCTTGGGTTTGGGCGGTTTGCGTTCCGGCATTGTTCGTATTGTTATTGTTGCCAGAGGTACATGATAGAGCCGATGCGAATAAGGCTACGGCCATAATACTGCTATAAATCTTTTTCATCTTTGTATAGTTATTTAAGTAAATTATCTAGTTGTAGAGACGGGGTGTGCCCCGTCTCATCCCATTGTTGTTCGCTTTTATAACTTGAGATCTTCCCATCCATCGCGGTATTTCCGCTTGATGAATTGGTTCGCTTGCTCGAAGTTGGTGATACGCATGTTCGCTCCGTCCCACTGGAAAGTTTTGTTTCTTCCCGGATAGATAAAGCCCTCGCGTTCTCCGTAGATCGAGTCGTTATGTTTCACTTGTTCCCGGATATTATAGCTGCGTAAGATCAGGTTACCCATCAATACGGTCTCCGTCAACGGACCGGCGTAACCTTCGAATGGTGATTCTACGTCCGCCTTGTCGTATCCTGCGATACAAGAGTCGATCCACGCCCAGTAATGACCGTTCGTGCCGCCTTCGATACGTTTGTATTTATGAGGAATGTTCACGTCCTTGTCGAACAGCGGTTTCTTGTTCGCCTTCTGTCCCTTTGGCCAGAATCTCGGGTCGGAACCGCCCCAGCCGCAAGAAGCCATACCTTTCGTACCTACGAATACGGTTGCGCCTTCTACGTCCATCATATCCAAGTCTCCCATCGTGCAGGTCATGTCTGCATCCGGATCGATCTCCTCGAAACGCTCCGGCATGATACCACCGTCCATCCAATAGAGATTCAGGTCGCTTCCGTCTTTCTTCTTGAATTTATAACGGATCGAGCTGGCTACCGGGCAACTCTCAGGATAATAAGCCTCCTCGAAGATACCGGAGTAGACATTGGTCGTGCTGCAAGAAACCTCAGTCGGATAACCTAATTGAAGCAATTTGAATGGAGGGCCGATGATGTGGCAACCCATATCTCCAAGAGCGCCTGTACCGAAACGCCACCAACCACGCCAGTTGAACGGAACAAGATTATCGATATAATCCACATACTCGGCGGTACCTACCCATAAGTCCCAATTTAATCCCTTGGGAACCTCAGGCTTCTGGCTCGGCCAAGGAATACCTTGCGGCCATACAGGACGGTTGGTCCAGCAATATACCTTCTGGATGTCACCTAACAGATCTGCCTCGAACCATTCACGAAGGGTACGCATACCGTCGCAAGAGTTACCTTGGTCGCCCATTTGGGTCACGACCTTGTATTTCTTGGCGGCCTCGGTAAGGATACGTGCCTCGTAAATATCGTGCGCGATCGGTTTTTGCAGATATACGTGCTTACCCATCCGCATAGCGCCGAAAGCTTGGATCGCATGGTTATGATCCGGGGTGGAGATACATACGGCATCGAAGTTCTTGCCTTCCTTGTCGTACATCTCACGGAAGTCGTTGAAATACTTCGCCTTCGGGTATTTCTTACGAGCGTCGGCAGACTGACGGTCGTCTACGTCGCACAGACAGGTGATCGCTGCGTTTTTGTGCGGCGTATTCATCAAGCTACCCAAATCGGCGGCTCCCATACCGCCACAGCCTATTTTCGCGATATAAAGCTTATCGCTGGGAGCTACGTGTCCTAATCCCGCTACGGTAAAACTGGGCAGGATCGTAAGGGCGGCAGCACCTGTGGCTGCCATCCCAAGGAATTCCCTTCTCGAGATTCCAGTCGGACAGGATTGTTTATTTACCTCTTTCATAAATTTGTTCATATTATGATTAATAATTGAATTGGGGTCTAAAGAATTGATATTAAAAACAGACTGATATGATTAGAATGCCGGATATCCCGGGTTCTGAACCAAATTATTATTCTTCTGCCAAGCCTTGAACGGGATCGGGAAGATCTTACGATATTCCGGAGTCTGTTTCGGCTTCATATATCTCGGTTTCAGATAAGTCCCGAAGCGGATCATATCTTGGCGGCGGACAAATTCGAATGCCAACTCATAACCACGCTCGTTATAGATATCGTCCAATGTCACGCTCGTGTAATTATGATCGGAATTGCCGTAAGCCCTTTCCCGGATAGCGTTTACCAGACGAGTAGCTTCACCGAGATCCCCGCCCATACGAACCAAGGCTTCCGCTTTCATCAGGTATACATCGGCCAGACGGAAGATAGCGATATCGTTCTCCATATTGGTATTTTGCATGCCTTTCTCATATACCCACTTATTGATACGTGCGCCGTCTTCTTGGTGAACCTCGCCCCACGGGGTTAAGTTACCATCCGCATCGGTTTTCTCAGTTCCCGGTACCACATTTAAGTCGATCGTATGGATCAAGTCATGTCCTAGGGTCGTTTTCAAAATCTCTCCCGTGCTAGGGTCGATCATCGGGCCAATCAAGAACGAACCTTCGTAACGAGGATCTTCCGTATCAAATGTGCGGACAAAATCCGGCTGGGCGTTGATACCATTCCACATACCGCCGGTGAAACCTAATACATCGGGATCCAGATAATGCAATGTCCAAAGATGAATGGAGTTACCCCAAGCATCAGATGCCTTGTAGCAGATCGGGAAAATAATCTCTCGTGATACCTCGTTATGAACCTCGAAATTGGTTTTCCAATTCGGCTCGATGATATATTCGAGTTTCATGATCTCGTCGCACTGCTCCACTACACCTTTCCAGTTCGGCTCGCCGATCCATTCCTCGGCGTTGAGGTACATCTTTGCCAATACCATACGGGCAGCCCCTTGCGTGAACTTACCGTAGCTGGCGTCTGATACATCGGAGCGCAGGTTCGGGATGATCTCGGTTAATTCCTTCACCACGTATTTATACAGATCCGCACGGCTCGTGATGGAGGGCAAGGAGGTATCCTCAAAATCTGTCACTAATGGAGCGTTACCGAAAATATCTACGATTACATAATACCAGAAAGCGCGTAATCCTCTTAGCTCAGACAAGTATTGAAGCTTAAGTTCATCGCTCATCGCCTCGCTTTTCTCTATAATATTATATACGGAATTAACTGTGGTTAAACCTTCCGTACAATATGTCCAGCAATTCTCTACGGAGTAAGAGTTCGGTTTCCAACTGTGCATACATTGTTCCATGTATTGTCCGCCGTCCCACCAGTCGCCACCTACACGTGTAGGTGCTATCAAGATATCGGCTGTCATATCGGCCGCTCCCCAAGGACCGTCATAAGCCAGCATGTTCTTTAGGGATTGGTATGCCGGAGCCATGATCGCATTAATCTGCTTTTCTGTTGTCCCGAATTCGTCGGTAGGAAGCTTGTCGTATACGTTCTCGTCCAAATCCATGCAAGAGACAAGTGCTACCGGAGCGAGTACGGCACATATTATATTTTTGAATAATCTTTTCATGATCGTTACTGTTTGTGTATTAGAAATTCAAGTTTAATCCAACAGAGAATGTGCGTGCCTTCGGATAAAATTCACGAGGTTCTACACCCGGGGTTAAACCGTCTCCTGAATCCATAGGAACTTCGGGATCAAGACCTTTATATTTCGTGATAACGAATAGGTTTTGCGCCGTGAAATAAACACGGATACCATTCAATGCTTTGATCTTATAACCTAAAGTCAAGTTGTCGAGACGCATAAAAGAACCTTTCTCTAAGTAATAGTTGGAGAATCTTGGAGTTTCGCTTAACGTATAGGTCAATGGATCATCCAATGCGTTTGTTCCCGGCAAGAATCCGGATTGAGCGTATGCCATGCGGGTCGCGTTCAATATATCATTACCGATCGTTCCACGCAAGAAGAATGACAAATCAAAATTCTTGTAGCGGAAAGTATTGGTGATACCATATGTCAGTTTCGGTTGAGCGGATCCGATGTAGTCATAATCCGCCGGATCGGAAATCTCGCCGTCACCGTCTTTATCTACCATGATATATCTGCCGTTCTCATCGATACCGTTGCAAACCAAGCCATAGAATTGTCCGATAGGGCGTCCCTCTTCCAATACGTGTGTACCGCTGGAGCTTCCACCCCGGATGAATACGTCACCTAATAAGATCTTATCCATTGTAAATACGTCGTTGGATAGACGAGTCACTTCATTCTCATTATGAGCCAAGTTTAAGGAGATGTTCCAATCGAAATCCTTCGTGCGGATAGCGTCTGCGTTCAAACTCAACTCGATACCCGTATTACGCATATCGCCCACGTTAGCCATGATCTCGCTATATAGGTAAGGAGGGGTTGGCACCGGATAGGTATAAAGCATGTCAGAGGTCTTTTTGTTATACCATTCGATACGACCACCTAGGCGGCTATCCAATACGGAGAAATCAAGTCCGATGTTCAACATCGCTGTCTGTTCCCATTTTAAGTCTGGGTTTGCGTTTTGGCTGATTTTATAAGAAGGTAGCCAAGAACCGGTATCATAATATACACCATCTGTGCCGTAAAGCTCGAGGGTTTTGTAGGGGTCCAATCCTGTTTGATTACCAGTGATACCATAACCGACACTTAACTTTAAGTCGTTAAGCCAGTTTACTTTTTCCATGAATGACTCTTGGGTGATATTCCAACCCACGGAAACGGAAGGGAAGGTACCCCATTTGTTATTCGTTCCAAATTTAGAAGAACCATCCCGGCGTACGGTAGCTGTCAACATATATTTCTCATTGAAGCTATAATTGGCTCTTGCGTATAAAGAGATCAGGCGACTTTGCCATTTTTGAGACTCTGCGTCTCCCGGATTCAGATTTTGTCCCGCGGCTAAATTGTTAGCACCTAATAAATCAGTGACGAAACCACGGGTCTGTACGTGAGTCTCCTCATAATTCTCTTCTTCCCAAGAGTAACCGATCAAGGCATTGATCTTATGCTTATTGAACTCAGCTGAATAATTGGCGGTCCATTCCATCAAGTCTTTATCACGTAGTCTGGACCAACGTTCGGCCTTACCGCCATCGTTGTAACCGGCTTGAGACTCGATACTGTTGTATTTGCTCTCATCTTCCGTATTCCGGCTTTTAGCTAAAAGAACTTTAGCCTCTAAGCCATCGATAATCGTATAACCGACATCAGCGGTTCCATAGAAATTATTGATGCGGTTCTTATGTGTATTCTCTTTCTGGTTACGTACCGGGTTTCCTTGGTCGTATTCACGTGTGTCGAACCAAGATCCATCCTCTAGCTTAACCGGGCGAACGGGAATCATATTGTAGGCAAGTAAGAAATTGGTCGCATTGGTCGGCGCGTTATCTGTAACGGTAGCCACGCCGGTGATGCTTACTTTCAAACGATCCTCCAGAGCACGTTGGGAGAATTGGAAACGGGCGTTGTAACGGTTCATGGAGTTATCGCGTGCGATACCTTCACGTTGCATATAAGAAAGGGAACCTCTATAGTTATGGTGTGAACCACCTCCTGATAAAGACACGGCATGATCCTGTTGGAAACCGATTCTCGTGATCTCGTCGAACCAATCCGTGTTCGCTCCCATGTCAAAATCCTTACCGTCCTTACCCGGGGTAGAGGAAGTATAGCTACGCCATTGGTCCGCTGTTAGCAGATTCGGCTTGTTAGCCAAGGTAGATACACCGAACGCTCCATTATAAGCGATGGTCGGTTTGCTGGCGTAACCTTTCTTAGTCGTGATAAGGATAACACCACCCGCTGAACGGGAACCGTAGATAGCGGCTGAAGAGGCATCTTTCAAGATAGAGATAGATTCGATGTCCTGCGGATTAACCGTAGACATGTCCATGCCCGGCACGTTATCGATAACGATTAACGGGCCTTGGTCGTTTTGCAAAGTGGATAGACCTCTTAATTGAATCGTCGAGTTGCCCGTTACGTCGCCGGAACCTGTATTGATCGTTAAACCGGCCACCTTACCTTGCAACAAATCCGCTGCGTTACGAGTCAGACCTTGGTTGAAATCCTCAGCGGTCACGTTGGTGATAGAACCGGTAATCTCACGTTTCGTCTGCGTACCGTAACCCACTACGACTACCTCATCCAGTTTTTGAGTGTCCTCTTTCAAGTTTACATTGATCTCGTTTTTGCCGCCTACCGGTTGCAACTGTGTCATGTAACCGATATAAGAGAACTCGAGAGTTGCGTTTGAGGATACTTCCATAACGTATTTACCATCCAGATCTGTAATCGTGCCGTTGGTCGTGCCTTTCTCGACTACGTTAGCACCGATAATAGCGTTTCCTTCCGGGTCTTTAACGACACCGGTGATGCGTTTCTTAGTCTGTTGGGCAACAATGTTTTTATTAAATACATTGATATTTCGTCCTTCGATCGAATATTTCAAACTCGTGTTGCGTAGTGCTTGCGATAAGATATTTTCTATGGACTTATCGGTTGCGTTCACGCTCACTTTTACGTTCTTTACGTCAGAATCCACATAGAAGAATAAGAAATCGCTTTGTTTTTCTATAATAGCGAATAGATCGGTTAGCGGGGCTTGATCCGTCTTCACGGAAATCGTTACAGATTGTGAATAGGAATTAGTCGCTACCGCTTGGAACAGTGTCAAGAAAAGTAAAATAAAGGACATTTTTAGGACCGAGAGCATTTTTTTTAAGTCTTTGGACCTAAAAGACCTATAATACGAAACATTTTCCATATTTTTGTACTGATAAAAGGTTGATAATATGCGTCTGCCACAAAATTTGGTCGTGGAGTAGCAGAAGCAGGAATTAATTCTTTTTAATGGGGCCGGCTGTATTTTTGCAGCCGGTTTTGTTTTTTTGAAAGATAGGATCCGTGTTATCTCATAGGCATTGCTTGTTTTTTAAGATGTGTTGATATTTTTATTTTATTGAATATAGTAAGTTCCATCTCTTTGTGACCATTTGATCGGCAAACTACGAGAGATCACTTGTAAAATCTCCTTTAAAGATTGATCCTCACTGAATGTTCCGGATACAGTGACATTCGGGTCCAGCAATCTCTTGTTTTCTATATGGATCGGAATCTCGTATCTTTTCTCAAGCTCATTCAGCAAGGTACAAAGCGCTATTGATTTATACTTTAGCAAGCCGTCTTTCCATGCCAGATTTTCTTTTGCGTTGACGGATTGGATATCAATCTTGTTCGTTGAACGGATGAATGTAAGTTGCTGGTCGGGAGCGAGTAAGACTTGTTGTGTCGGGCTTTCGAAACGGATAGACCCTTCCAGCAGGACGGCCGTGATCTGATCCTTCCCTTTATCGGCTTTTACACTAAAGGTCGTACCTAATACCCGTATGGAGGCATTTCCCATATCGACGATGAAAGGTCTTTCCGGATTTTTCGCCACCTCGAAATAGGCTTCTCCTTCCAAATTAATCTTTCGCTGATCCGTACCGTATGCGTCAGAGTAGGTAAAGCGACTATTCCGGTTCAAAATGATCTTCGTACCATCATCTAGCGTAAAATGAGATTTATTTTTATCGGTTATATAGGTATAGAATTGCTGAACCTTAGCTTCCCGGGTATTTAAGTGTATTGTCGCGAAAAACAGAACAAGAAAGGCGATTGCCGCCGCAATGGGAGTAGCGATGAAACGGATCAGCCTCAATCTCTTTTGCCTGCTTTGATCGTCGATCTTCTTTCTCAAATTATCGAGGGACACATTAGGCATTAAGGAATGGCTGAACGAGACTTCCGCATCCCAATAACTCTTTAGCAACCGAAATTCTTTTTTGTTCTTTTCGTCTGCGTTCAGCCATTCGCTCAGCGAAAGAAAATCTTCCGAGGAGCTGTTGCCACTTAATATCCTTGTGATAATATGATCTATGCTATTCTCCATTTTAAGTTGTTTCTATACTAATAGTCGCAACCAAATTTGAAAACCCTTAGTGGGAGCATGGATTTTTTACTTATTTTTTTCGTAGCTCATACACGAGTTCTTTGTATTCGGAGATTGCGTTGAATGAGGGGCATTGTTTGATCCATTCATCCGGCGAGATCGTCCCGTCTCCGTTTAAGTCCTCCGAGAGATCCCGGTGCCCACAGACCCATGAGCCGGGAAAGCAGATTAAGAGATGCCGGATCAAACGTAACAACGAGGTCTTTTGAGCCTGTGTGCGGGTATCCCGTGACTGTCCGGTGATGTCCAGTCCACCCTCGTAGCAAATCCCGATGCTGTGTTTGTTGTGTCCTCTCGCATGAGCCGGAATTTGCTCTAGCGGGCGCAGGTTCACCACTTCTCCCGATTTACGGATGTAGAAGTTGTAACCGGCACGGAGGAATCCCCGTGCCTTGTGGTCACTCTCCAGTTGCTCCGGGCTATAATCCGTATTCTCACGGGTTGCCGAGCAATGAATCACGATCAGGTCAATTTTTCTCATATCTCGTCCGGGCTTTCGCTATCAGAACCTGCGCTCTTTTTCGTAACCTCCAGAGGCTCGAAATTCACCTCATTGCGGGTAGTCCGCAGGGCCGAGCCCGGGAAAAAGATAATACGTGCCCCCTTTATCTTGGTGGCGTTGAAGTCCTCGGGCGTATTCGTTCCTTCGGAGTTAATAGACATACGGAAGTTTCCAAATTCTCCCAATTGCACCACGTTGCCGGAGGACAGTTCCAGATCCATCGCCCAGTTTAATGAATCGAGCACCGCTTTCACGTCCGCCGACGAAAGCGTGGAGCGAGAGCAAATCAGTTTACATAATTTGTTGAGGTCCGAAGTCCCCGATGTTTTAGCGATCGCGTAGTTCTTTACTGAGTCTTTCTCTGCGCCGTTCAATACCTTACGCTTTACTACTTTAAATTTCACTGCCATAATTTTGAATTTTAAAAGGTTAATTACTAATGACAATGCAAAGATAGACCCTCTGAAAAACGGGAATCGGCGAGTGTCGGTGAGTGTCGGGATATGTAAGTAGTAGTCGGTTTACTTGTTATTCTGGTTTTTTATTACGTAATTTGCGTTACGTGAATTGCGTAACGCAGATAAGATGCTGAATATGAATAATCCTTTTTTAATAGTTGGTTATCAAGGTCCAGAATATTTTTGTGATCGGGAGAAAGAGACAGAAGTGATTTTATCCGCTCTTCATAATGGGAGAAATATCACGTTGGTAAGCCGGATAACCTCTCGCAATCTACGTTGAAGGAGATTTTCGACTACTTGCGGCAGTCTGGAAGAGAATGTTATCTGGCTATTGACGAGTTCCAGCAAATCATGGAATATCCTGAGAAAGGGGTGGAAGGCCTATTGCGTTCTTATATTCAATTTTTGCCGAATGTTCATTTTATCTTTTCGGGGAGTAAAAAGCACTTGATGGAATATATATTCTTCTCAATCAAGCGCCCCTTCTATCAATCCACCCCAAAATTATTTTTAGACAAGATCAGCAAGGAGGTGTATTTTTCCTTTGCCCATTCTTTCTTCGAGAAGGAAGGGAAGGAGCTTCCGGAAGAAATATTTGATAAGGTGTACACATGGGTAGATGGGCATACTTGGTATGTGCAATATCTTTTGAACCGTCTCTTCGCTTTACCGGAAAAAACACTTTCTCCGGAGCTTCTTGATTCTCTCATGATGGAGATCCTACAGGAAGAAGAATATACCTACCAGACTTATTTCCAATTGTTGACATTTAATCAAATCCAGCTATTGAAAGCGATCGCCAAGGAAGGGATCGTCCGGGAGGTCAATGCTGCCGCCTTCATCAAAAAGTATGATTTGAAGGCGGTGAGTAACGTGAATACTTCCTTAAGGATATTAATAGATAAGGAGTTTATATTGAGGCAACCGGATGGGTATATCGTGTATGATAGGTTCATGTCTATTTGGCTCAGCCGGATATGACAACGGATGAAAAATATTTAGTTGACACAGTTCGCTCGTACCACCAAAAATTATTCCATTAATATTATGATGGGATTATCTTCTTCTGCCAATTTCTGGAGATCTTCCCTATAAAGACGATACAATTATCATCATCGGTAATTCGATTATTCAACTCTTTTACTTTTCTCAATACCTCCGGAGATAGTTTTTGAGTGGAAGTCAAAACCTTTTCCAATTGCTCTTTTAATGCGTAAGGTTCCATGATCGCAGTGAAATAACCTCGGTTGAAGGACGGATTGGTAGGTCCGTCTATATTCCCTAGCATATTCCATTTCAAATTCACGAAACAACCTTTAAGGCTTTGTTTGTCTACTAGGATTTTCGGGAAACGGGGTAACTCATTATTCCATGAGGTCTGTGTATACCAAGTGACTAGAAAGTGATTGGGCAGCTCCGTGAAATAATGGCAGATCGGCTCATGACCCGTATGCATCGTAAAAACAGGGTGTAGCGTATTCGAGTCTATGTCATAATGATAAAGTGTGTCTTGCGAGGCTATACAATTATGAAGATAGAAGTCGGAAGCGGTGGTATTCAAGGATTCCCGTACCTCATAATCGTAAGTGCTTGGGATCAACATGAATTGGTCGGAGACCGGATATTCTTGGATGATATTGCCTTCGAAATCCTGCGTCCAGATCAATGCGGTGGGAGTTCCCTGAAAAGGTATGCACATGACGGTTACTGTTTTTTTCTCGGTATTGATGACAAACCGTCCTTTATGGGTTATATAGGCCAGAGGAATGTGTTTTTGTGGCTGCCCGTCGAAGTCAAACACTAATATCTTAGAGGCACGAATCTCCATTAGATAGATTTTATTATTACTTTCATCTAAATACTGATCATAAATAAATAGGTTATATTCATCCGGCCCTTGTCCTTGGGAGGAGATCTTTCTGATGAAATCCCCATTACGGTTATAGAGCTTACATGAAGAGCCTGCCCTAAAAGATTTCACTAAAATATAATGGTCACTCACGGCTATATGGGTATCTTGTCCTGCGGCGGTCAATGCGTCTTCCGAGTTTTCTAGGCGAATAACTTGAAAGGAAGATAGCAAGGTGCTTAGCGATAAATTGAATGTATCCTTTACGGAAGAAAAGTCTAAATTAGTCACAGGATCTCCTTGCAGATTAATAACCTGTGCTATGACCGGGCAATTATCCAAGGTCAACTTTCTGGATACATTTGTCTCTTTATTTCCGCATGAGGAAACAACCGTTAGTAACGTGATCGATACGTGATATATGATTTTATTCATGCGTTTTATTATTTAAACAATGAATATTACACAAGTTGAATCATTCCATGATAATGGAATGATGATTTGTATTTACAGAGTCCTCACAACAAACATATACTTCTTCCTGTATATAAGCAAATAATATCTCCGGTATTTTCGTAATAGTGTTGTTTAGCATTTCGAAATTCTATTTTTTTCTTAATAGTTCCTTTTCTCCTTATATTTATAATCCACCCCGAATAGGGCGCCGGCGAAAGTGGAGACTTCACCGAAGCCGATTAATACGGAATTATGGATCTCTCCCGTGGGGCTACACCAGAATCCCATGAACAGCAGCGAGAGGCCGGCTAGGCATAACATCACGGCTACTGTTAATTGTATATTTATTCTTTTCTGATACTTATTTCTTTTATGGTTCATAGATGAGTTTTTATTTTGTTGAGGTCGTTTTTTTTAAAATCACGATGAGGGCAAGGCCCGGTGCTAGCCATAACCACCAAGGAACCGCCTGTCTTTTTCGCTCCTTGCTCTTTTGCGATACGTGTGTGGCGGTGCCGGTTTGTACGGATCGTTGGGCGCTGGACCGGGAAGAGGTATCCGTAGCCGATCGCCGGGATCGCTGCCGCAGGGTGGCGGTAGTCACGGATAGTGGGTATTGCCGTCCGGTGCTGTCGGGGATGGAGAGGGTCACTTGGCGCAAGGTTGCCGATAGGTGATTCTGGCTGTCGCTTCCGGCTTTATGAAAGAGATGGTCGATACGGATCGCCGAGATGGAGCCTTTCTCTTGTTTATACAGTCTTTGCTTACTATCTCGTGAAACGGAGCAAGATAATACGGATAGGGTGATTAGCCCGATACATGCGAGTTTATTCATATGCTTCTTTTTTCCGCAAAGGTAAGAGGCCGAAAAAAGGGCAGTCGGCCAGTGTCGGTCAATGTCGGGATTTGTACCCGAAAAAAAGACGTACGTGTTTTCGGAAAAAGTCGTACGTGTTTTTCGCAAAACATGTACGTGTTTTTTTGAGAACATCTACGGCCGTGATTCGCTCGAGAAAAAGAGTTGGATTACGGGAGAAATCACCGTCATGCCGTTAATACTGGAAAGTTAATAATTGAGGCTTGGAAATTAAAGGTTCCAATTCTCAGGGTCGCCCATATGATCGACGATGGTCCGCACTTGCAAGGGCGTGTAGAGGCGGAGGCCTTTACGATAGCCGATGGCTTCGAGGGCAGACAGTAGCTCCGGGTCCCGGCGGATGAAACGGGTCAATTGCGTGGAGGCCGAGGAGGGGAGTACGTTCGGGAAATATAAAAGGGCCAACTCTTGATGGCCATAGATTCTATTCGTGTTCATGATGTTGCTGTTTTTGTTCTTTTAATCTTAAATACTCTTCATACGTGATACCACTCGAGGAGGGGGTGGTAATGGCGGGAGCTGCCGTGTCCGGTTGCCGGTAGCGGACGCTCTCCTTCCGTCGCTCATCCATGAATTGCAGGAGCGAGGTGGTGATGGTCAAGGCATCCACCGATCCGTAGAAGCGTCCGTACCGCCCGCATTTCAGCCGGTGGAAGAACAAGAGCATCTCGGAAGCTTTTAAAAATGGGTACTCTGTGAGAATCAAGACCGATAGCTCTTTTTGGCGGCTGACGGGCATTTTTTCTTTTACCCCCGCGAACAGGTTTACGTTCTCCAGCTGGATGCAGATCCATACGATAGCTACCGGTTCGCCGTAGCCGACGGCTATCGTGGCCAACGTAGGGGCCGTGCCCGTATAGGTCCGCTCCGGGTGACGGGCGGCGGCGATCTGTAGATCGGGGGTGAATATCGATAGGAAACCTTGGGCGTCTCCGTATCGTTTACGCATGTCGGCTAGCGCTTGTGGCGTTGGCTGCCATTTGGAGTAGCTCGGCTCTGCGGCCTGCCTCTCCGTTATCGTTTGAGGTCGAATGTTCATTTCTAGCTTGAATTTTTGTTACCGTGTTTGTTTTATTTTCTTTTCCTTTTCCTTTTGGGGTTGTTTCTGTCGCTAAAACCGGGGTTTCTGTAACAGGAACCGATATTTCTACCGTAGAAATAGGGGCGGTCTCTTCCCGGAGTTCCCATTCGGGGGAGATACGGGATATGCTCCGCTTGTTGATTACCCGATAGCGGGATTGGATTCCGAAAGATGTGAGGATTCCTTGCAGGGCGAATAGTTCTTGATTAAATAATCGGATCTCAACACAAAATCCGATGATCTCACGGATCTGTTCTTCCTTCAGATTGAGCGTAAATCCGATATCAAAACAGAAATCGTCCGTGTATCGGACGTAATAGCCCGTGGTTCCATACGCTTCACACAGGATCGCCATGTAGGTGGAGAAACCTTCGCATCCATAATTTTGAAATAAGCGACGTATTTTTCGATCGGACAGTATATCGGTATCCAGCGGAAAATAGCTTAATCCCTTTTTGATTGGTCTCGACATAATTTTAAAAATTTTGTGTGGCATTCCGGTTCGTTCTCCCGTACGAGGGATGAAGAAGTAGGTTTAAGGTTCGGCTAACAAACTCGAAAACGAAATTCGACTCTCTCTTCCATCTCTATTTGGATGCGAACTTAATTATTTTAGATGAATTTAGACTTTAAATAGGGTATCCTATACTATAATGTACCCGATCCCCATCGGCGTAAAAAAGTTCAAAAAAAGTCGTTATAAAATTTGGATGTTATAATAAAAGCGTATACTTTTGCACCCGCTTTCGAGAGAGAACGGCGCTTCAGAAATGATGAAAACGTGGAGGTATCCTTGGGTAGGGGATGAGGTTGGCTGGGCCAAGCGATAATTTCCAACCGCCCGGAGATCGGCTTGAGAAAAAAACTTGAAAATTTTTCACCGAAAAATTTGGAGGTTAAGAAAAAGTCCTTACCTTTGCAGCCGCAATCGAGAAACGATAGCGACAAGAGTTCTTTGAGAGATTTACATAATTCAACAAGTAGTACAAGTATTAGGAAAAGAAATTTTCCGGATCGATACCGTCAAAAGAAGTATGACTTTGGACTACGATAAACGGATTCCGGAGCGAGGATATTAAGAAACAATTTAAACAACGAAGAGTTTGATCCTGGCTCAGGATGAACGCTAGCGACAGGCTTAACACATGCAAGTCGAGGGGCAGCGGGGTGTAGCAATACACCGCCGGCGACCGGCGCACGGGTGAGTAACGCGTATGCAACTTGCCTATCAGAGGGGGATAACCCGGCGAAAGTCGGACTAATACCGCATGAAGCAGGGATCCCGCATGGGAATATTTGCTAAAGATTCATCGCTGATAGATAGGCATGCGTTCCATTAGGCAGTTGGCGGGGTAACGGCCCACCAAACCGACGATGGATAGGGGTTCTGAGAGGAAGGTCCCCCACATTGGTACTGAGACACGGACCAAACTCCTACGGGAGGCAGCAGTGAGGAATATTGGTCAATGGGCGTAAGCCTGAACCAGCCAAGTCGCGTGAGGGATGAAGGTTCTATGGATCGTAAACCTCTTTTATAAGGGAATAAAGTGCGGGACGTGTCCCGTTTTGTATGTACCTTATGAATAAGGATCGGCTAACTCCGTGCCAGCAGCCGCGGTAATACGGAGGATCCGAGCGTTATCCGGATTTATTGGGTTTAAAGGGTGCGTAGGCGGCCTTTTAAGTCAGCGGTGAAAGTCTGTGGCTCAACCATAGAATTGCCGTTGAAACTGGGGGGCTTGAGTATGTTTGAGGCAGGCGGAATGCGTGGTGTAGCGGTGAAATGCATAGATATCACGCAGAACCCCGATTGCGAAGGCAGCCTGCCAAGCCATTACTGACGCTGATGCACGAAAGCGTGGGGATCAAACAGGATTAGATACCCTGGTAGTCCACGCAGTAAACGATGATCACTAGCTGTTTGCGATACACTGTAAGCGGCACAGCGAAAGCGTTAAGTGATCCACCTGGGGAGTACGCCGGCAA